>JBCBPW010000018.1:0-92957 GCA_039820545.1 Bacteroidota bacterium
ATTCGCGATTTGCTCAAACATATAGTCGCATTATTTAATTTAAATAATTGATAGACAAATTTTTAGGATTAAAATTTGATCAAAAAAAATTGAAATTGGAACACCAAAAAAGCTGGGAGTTTTCTGTTGTAAAAAATTCAGATTTCTATATTTATTTTTTCATATTAAACAAACTAGATTGTTTGATTAATTAATACATTAATATATCCACATATTTTCATGTAAAATTCAACAAGATGAGTTATTCATTATTGTTGTATTTAATGGCTTTATTTGATGATTTTTTTGTGTTTTAGAAGGGGCCTTGTCTTTTGGTGTTCTCCTACAGGGTGATATTTATTGGTTTATCTATATATGTGGTTGTCTTTGATAGCCAGATGGAAGTCTATGTGTGGTGGGTTTTATGTGTCATACGCTTTGAGTATGGGACTAAACTCCATATACTGTTTGACACTGTCCCTTCAGAACAATGCGTGAGCTTCAAACTCTGAAAGGGTGGTAAAATGTAGGCTGGTAGTTTTAACCCTAGACTAAAGGATGAGTCTCTACCATCCCCTTTTATCTGACCTCCCACTTACAGAAACATAAAAAAACAGATGAAGAGCCGGTTCTCCTCATCTGTTTTTGTTTGTGTTAGGATGGTTAATGCCAGTGTTGACGTTAGCTTGTGATAAGCTTGAGTTTGACCAGAGCGTCCTGGGAGGCCAATTGCTCTGCCGTTTTCTTATTTTTCCCTTCTCCAATGCCGAGGGTTTCTTCTCCCACTATGGCCTGGATTCGGAAAATCTTGCCTCGTCCTTCCCCTATTTCCTCGATGACTTCAAACATGAGTTGCCCCATTTTGGTCTTCTGCACATGCTCAATCAGCTTGTTCTTGTAACTGATGATTTGATTCTCTACGGTTTGTAGATGCACATGCGGTTCGAGAATCCGGCTGTGTACAAACTCCTTGGTGGTTTCGTAGCCGAGGTCCAAGAAGAGTGCACCGATAAAAGCTTCAAGGGCATCCCCATACATGGATTCGTTGAGCGAACCATTTTGGCGGTGCTTAATGAGGCTGTCAATCTGTAGCTTCCTACAAATCGCGTTGAGCGACTTTCGATTTACGATTTTAGATCGCATCTCTGTGAGGAAACCTTCATCCTTGGTTGGGTAGATTTTGAAGAGAAACTCTGCAATGATGGAGTCTAGAATGGAGTCTCCCAGGAATTCCAGGCGCTCATTGCAGCCGCGTGCGGCATCTTTGCGTCTCCCAAACTTATTGTTGGATGAAGAGATTGAAGAACTGTGAGTCAAGGCCAGCCGATAGAGGAATATTTCTTTGGGAACAAAGCCAGCAACGGTGAATACATCCCGTGCGAGCGCTTTGTCTCTAGAAACATAAATGTTATAAAGCTGTCTAGGTGTCAACAAGATAAAACGATTATACCTACACAAAAATAAAGGGCCAAACTTCAAAATTCAAATGTACCTACCATCATCTGAGACAGTAAACGAGGTAACAAAGCTAAGAAAAAGATCTTAAAATGTTGAATACGAGGAATGTATAGAGTTTTCTATATGATGTATAGGGTAAAAATACACAATAGAAATACTTGAAAATGGTCTGATACTTTCCTAATTAAGAACGGTTTAGATCTGTTTTCTGCCTTTTTCCACGTCTACCCTCCCTGTCGAGGCATACATGAATTGAAGTCTGGCCTATCGGTTGATTCTTGTCAGTCGATCTAGAGATCGACTTTCTTCAGCAAAACAGAAGCATTGTGCCCACCGAAGCCAAAAGTGTTGCTAATGGCTACGTTGACCGTACGCTTGACCGCTTCATTGAAGGTATAGTTGAGATCCAATTCAGGATCTGCTTCCTTAAAGTTAATCGTCGGTGGAACCATGCCATGAGTAATGGCAAATACACAGGCAATCGTCTCGATCGCTCCAGCGGCACCCAGCAGGTGTCCTGTCATAGACTTCGTGGAGCTGATGTTGACATTGTGGGCATGTTCTCCCCACACTTTTTTGATCGCCATAGATTCGCTCTTATCTCCCAGGGGAGTAGAGGTTCCGTGAACATTGATGTAATCTACATCTGCAGCGGTGAGTCCTGAATCCTGAAGTACATTGGTCATGACGCGCTTCGCACCTTCTCCCTCTGGGTGGGGAGCCGTAATGTGGTGCGCATCTGCAGACATACCGATTCCGCCTAGTTCTGCGTAGATCTTGGCTCCACGCTTGATGGCGTGCTCATAGTCTTCCAGGATAAGGATTCCTGCACCTTCACCCATGACAAATCCGTCTCTTCTTGCATCAAAAGGTCGACTGGCTGACTCATACTCTTCGTTGTTTTCGGAGAGCGCTTTCATGGACTGGAAACCCCCGATACCCGCCTGGGTAATCGCAGCTTCAGATCCACCTGCAAGCATGATGTCGGCATAGCCGTTTTTGATCATCATGAATGCGTCAATGAGACAGTTTGTCGAGGTCGCACAAGCGGAGACAGCGGCATAATTTGGCCCCTGAAGTCCATACTTCATAGAAATATGGCCTGCAGCAATATCGATGATCATCTTCGGGATGAAGAATGGATTGAACTTAGGCGTTCCATCTCCTGTGGCAAACTCCATGAGCTGCTGCGAGAAGATATCCAAACCACCAATACCTGAACCTACGATTGCCCCAAAGCGATAAGGGTCCACCTTTTCCATGTCAATGTTGGCATCGGCCATGGCTTCATCCGCAGCTATGATCGCATATTGAGCAAAGGGATCTAGCTTGCGAGCGGTTTTCCTATCAAAATAATTTTTGGGATCGTAGTCTTTGAGTTCACAGGCAAATTTTACCTTGTACTTTTCAGTGTCAAAGTGAGTAATAAGATTACTCCCACTGACACCATTGGAAAGTCCCTCCCAAAAGGAAGGGACAGTATTTCCTATAGGTGTAAGTGCTCCCAGACCGGTGATAACTACCCTTCTAGGTTGCATAAAGTATGTGTTATTCAGATTCAACGTTATCTTGCAGATACTTGACAGAGTCGCCTACAGTGACGATCTTCTCTGCAGCTTCATCAGGAATGCTAATGTTGAATTCTTTCTCAAACTCCATGATAAGTTCTACGGTATCCAAAGAGTCTGCGCCTAGATCATTGGCAAAACTAGCTTCAGCAGTAACCTCAGAAGCTTCTACACCCAGCTTGTCAATAATGATCTCCTTGACGCGATTTTCGATGTTTGACATGTCCGTAAGCAATTAGAATGTGAAAAAAATTGTTACCCTATTTACTAAATTTGGGCAAATATAATACTTTTCCCTTTCTTCCTACATTTGACATAGCGAAAATTTAATTTTGATCAAATTCAAGCCTAGATAAATGCGTAAAATCCGTCTAAATGAGGAACTTACATACAATCATCAAATATGGGGATTGGCTACAGAATCTCGTATTTGGACGCTTTCGCATGCCATTAATCAACATTTAGGCTTGCAATTAATCCGAGAAGATTCAACCTTGCATGTAGATTCTGACATGGCAAAAGCCTCCAAAAAATCAAAGGCTCGACCCATTCCAGAGTTCTTGTACAAGGACAGCACCACTTACCAAGATCAACACATATTTTTGATTTCAGCTCAAAAACAATTTTTGCCTGTTGAAGTCAGGCCTTTCCGATATTTCCTCATTCTTCGCTATATTTCTCCTACTACTCCCCTACCAAATCTGAACGAACAATTACTACTTCTCAAAGCAGAAAAACACGTTCAAGCGGTAGTCGATCTTACGCATTTGTCTGAACTAAAACACATAATACCTTGAGTTTGCTCCACCTTAGACGAACCAAAATAGTAGCCACGATCGGACCTGCCTGCGCCGACCCTAAGACGCTCTTACAGATGGCTGAAGCAGGAATGGATGTAGCCAGATTGAACTTCTCCCATGCAGATCATGAGACCCATGAGAAGTCTTTCAACATGATCAAGGAGATCAATGAAAAGCACCATAAGAATATTGCGATCCTCCAGGACCTCCAAGGGCCCAAAATCAGGATCGGGATTCTTAAAGAACCTGTGGCCATTGGGCCAGGAAAGATCATCACTCTACGTACAGACCTGACCGAACAGGAAGAACCAGGAGACATCCTGCCCATCATCTATAAGACTTTTGCGCAAGACGTGAATGTCGGAGATCCTATCTTGATCGATGATGGAAAAGTCGAGTGCAAAGTAGCGGAGACCAACCGCGTGAATATGGTTAAGCTCGAAGTTGTAGTGGGAGATGTCATCAACAGTCGCAAAGGGGTCAACCTCCCAGAGACCAATATCTCCGAGCCTACGATTACCGAAAAAGACTTTCGCGACATTGAATTTGCCATCAAGCATCAGGTCGACTGGCTTGCCCTGTCCTTCGTGCGTACAGCCGATGACATCAAACTGCTCAAGGAACTGATCCGCCTGAAAAACGGTGTCAGTAAGATCATTGCTAAAATCGAAAAGCCTGAGGCCCTTGAAAATATTGATGAAATCATCAAGGTAACAGACGCTGTCATGGTGGCGCGTGGGGACCTGGGGGTTGAGATTCCGATGGAGGAAGTACCCGCATGGCAGAAGCGCATCATTAAGAAGTGCAACCAGCAAGGAAAACCTGTCATCGTGGCAACGCAAATGATGGAGTCCATGATCGACAATCCACGTCCGACACGTGCCGAAGCCAGCGATGTGGGCAATGCCGTAGTGGATGGAGCAGATGCTGTAATGCTGAGTGGAGAAACTTCCGTAGGGAAGTACCCCGTCCGAGTAGTAGAATCCATGGCCAGAATCGTCGAAAGCGTGGAGAAGGAGGAGGAAGGTATCTACTACCGAAATATGGATACCGTACCTGACGACTCCCAGGATCTGACCAGCAACTCGATCATTACGACTGCCTGTAAACTCTCCAAGGAAACCCATGCTTCGGCCATCTTGGGGATGACACGCTCAGGTTATACCGCCATCCAGCTTTCCCGCTGTAGACCCAAGTCCTTGATTTTTGCCTTCACCAATAACAAGCGCATTCTGACGACTTTGAATCTGGTGTGGGGGGTGCGTGCCTTCTTCTATGATCAGTTTGTGAGTACAGACGATACGATTCAGGACGTACACGAGATCCTCAAGGAGAAAGACCTCGTCAGTCCTGGGGATATCTTGATCAATACAGGAAGTATGCCCCTACATGAGCACGGCTACACCAATATGATCAAGATCAGCCGCATGAAGGAAAAAGGCTTCCTGCGTCCAGGCCAGAAGGCGATCAAGTCATCTGCCAAGCGCTCGCGTGCCAAAGCAAAGTAGATTTTTTGCAAAAGATACCTGAAATTGAGGCCGATAAATGGTAAAAACCGTTTATCGGCCTTTGCATGGATTCTTTGTTAACTCCAGCCATTTCCCAGCTTACTATCATGCTATCCGTCGTCATCATCACACTCAATGAAGAAAAAAATATCCTGCGCTGTCTGGAGTCGGTCCAGGAAGTGGCAGACGAAATCGTGGTAGTCGACTCAGGGTCCACAGATCAGACGCACAGAATAGCCGAGGAAGTAGGCGTACAATGGATCGAGCATCCCTTTGGAGGGCATATTGAGCAGAAAAATTTTGCGATGCAGCAAGCCCGCTTCGATTGGGTACTCTCGCTGGATGCAGATGAGGCTTTGGAAGTAAGTTTGAAGGAGGAGATCCTCGCAGAGAAGGCAAAAGGGTTTGTGGGTGCCTATCGTTTTCGCAGATTGAATAACTACTGCGGGCAGTGGATTCGACATGGCACTTGGTATCCCGACAAGCGGATCCGACTCGTGGATCGTCGAAAAGCAGCCTGGGGCGGACGCAATCCCCACGATGAATTACGACCGCATCCAGATGTGAATGTAACTGAGTTCAGAGGACACATTTTGCATTATACTTTGGCAGATCTGGAAGCCCATCTCAAGCAGATCAATTATTTCTCGACGCTGGCCGCTCAGTCCAAATTTGAGTCGGGGGCCAAATTTTCATGGGCACAACTCCTCCTCAATCCCACTTGGAGATTCCTCAAGGAGTACGTCATCAAGGGAGGATTTCGAGACGGATACATGGGTTTTCAAATTGCGGTCATGGCGGGTTACGCGGGTTTCTTAAGATATGCTAAATTGCGGGCGCTCTGGAAAGACTCGCGAAAAAATGAATCAGCCAAGCTCCCGTAAGAAAATCCTAATGGTCAACCTCTCCAAAAGTTGGGGTGGGGGCGAACAGTGGTTTTGGATGGTGGGAAAAGGACTGAGGGAGCAAGGATGGGAGGTGAAATGGCTGGTTTATCCTGGGAGTAAGCTGGCCGAAAAATTAGCTACTGAGAATCTGCCCTCTCAGGCGATGAAGCTACGCTTTCTCAGTCTGCTCAATCCCATCCTAACGATTCGCTTATTTACGTTCCTCCAATCATTCGCCCCTGATTATCTTCTACTCAATGCCTCTCACGAACTTAAGACGGCAGGTTGGGTAGGGAGATGGGCAAAGATTCCGCACATCATTTTTCGAAGAGGCGTTTCTTATCCCTTGAGTGATTCAACTTGGAATCATAAAATGATGCATGAGGTTGTGACAGCCTTTATCGGCAATTCGAAGGCGACTTTTGATGCTGTTACGGGTCGCTTTCCCATTCTCCTAAATAAGCCTCACATTTACTTCAATAATGCGATAGATTTATCTCAATGGCCCCAGCGTAGAGAGTGGACCCCTCAAAATAGCATTGGGATTGTCGCTCGTTTGGCACACGAAAAAGGACTGGATCGTGCGATTGATGCCATGGCACTTCTCAAAGTGCGTGGGGTAGCGGCTACACTACATATTTGGGGTACTGGCCCTGAGGAGAAGCAACTAGCAGGATGGATTAAGGAAAAAGATCTCGCGGATCGGGTATATTTGGAAGGTTTTACGGGAAATGTGCAGACGTCACTCATGAGATGTGACATATTTGCTTTTCCCAGCAGATACGGAGAGGGGACAGCCATTGCGCTGATAGAAGCAATGGCGACAGGACTGCCCTGTGTGGTGTTCGATACACCTGCGCTATCAGAGGTCGTACGAGACCAAGAGACAGGATACGTAGTGGAGGATGAGAATATTGAAGCTTATGCAGATGCATTGGAAAAACTTCTCAAAGATCCCCATCTTGCTGATCGCTTGGGAAAAGCAGGTAGAAAAAGAGCCGAAACACACTTTTCTTTAGACCATCTTTTGGATCAATTGCAAAACTTTTTGCTATCGTTAGGGGAGAAGGAGTCGGAGGAAAAGAAATAGAAGAGTGAAGAATGGAAAGAACCGAGAGTTGAGAACCAAGATATCACGTTCTACGTCGCATGATGGGTCTCGTATCTCATGTCTCTGCTCTCGTCCCTAAATTATATCATGAATAAACTACAAACCCAAATCCAATACCTCATCATCATTGGGATCATCATTGTGGTGAACCTGATCCTGGCAGGTTTTTTTGTGCGATTTGATTTGACGAAGGAAAAAAGGTACTCGCTGACGGACCTGAGCTTGGAGACGATGGAGACATTGATTCATCCGATGACGGTCACGGTGTATCTGGAGGGGGATTTTCCACCCAATGTACGGGAGTTTCAGGATGCGATTCAGACGACTTTGGGGGAAATGGCCCAGTATGCGACGGCAGACTTTGATTTTCAGTTTGTAGATCCCAATCCCAATCCTGAACTCACCAAAGAATTTCAGCAGAAAGGCTACAGCCCCGTCCCCATCAAAGTCAGAATCTCCGCTACCGAGACGAAGGATCAAATCATGTGGCCATTGGCGAGGGTCGTATATAAAGACACAGAGACCTATATCGACTTGATCAAAGGCTCTACTGTCATGACTGTCCGAGGTCCCAATGTGAATTTTGCACAAGCCGAAGCCGATCTGGAGTATACCTTTACTTCTTCTTTCCGAAAAGTCATTCGCAGACAGGAATTCGTGGATATTTATCAGACAGGAGATAGTCTGGGGTTGAGAAAGGATCTGGGAATCGTGGCTTTTCTCCAAGGTCATGGAGAACTACCCATCGATTCTGTGCCCGAGCTGGTACGAGAGCTTTCCACGAATTATACCCTGTACACATTTGACCTCCAGAAAACGGCTTCTTACGACATCAGCCCCTCTATTGATGTGTTGATCATCATGAATCCGACGCAGACTTTTTCTGAGCGCGACAAATACGAGATAGACCAGTACTTGATCAGGGGAGGGAATGTACTTTGGATCATGGATCAGGAGATCGTAGACCTGAGCTTGTATCGCAATCAGAGTACGCTGACGGAGTTGAGGGAGCTGAATGTGGACGATATGTTCTTCCGCTATGGATTGAAGGTAAATTATGACCTGATTCAGGATCAAAATTCGGAGCTAACGGAAGTCTTAGTCCCAGGAGAAGGGGGACGGGCAACTTTTGCAAGTAAGCGCTGGATTTTTTATCCCATGGTACTGGATTTTCCCCAGCATCCTATCTCAAGAAATGTAGATGCGGTTTTGCTTCGCTATGCGGCTTCTATTGATACTTTTGCGACGCCAGGACTCACCAAAGAAGTATTCCTCAAAACCTCTCCCCGCAGTCGTACAATCCAAGGGGTACAGTTTTTGGATCTGAGTGAATACCTCAGTCGCCAGTTGCCTGATCAGCTTTTCAACCGACGGGAAGGCGTGATCACAGGAGTGGTGGCAAAAGGAATTTTTTCTTCGAATTTTCAGGGAAGAACACCGCCTACGGATTCATTGGCACCTAATCCTCCCAAGGCAAAGTTTGGACCACAAAATAATCCTGACTATCAAGGTCAGATGGCCATCATTTCGGATGGAAGTATAGCATTAGGGAAAAGATTTCGCGGAAGAAGAGGATACATTCCTTATGATAACAAGACGCTGATCCTCAATGCAATTGATTATCTGGCAGGAGATGAAGCACTGACACAGATACGCTCTAAGCAAGTAGGTGTGCGGCGCATCAATCGAGAGAAAGCAGCGGATCATGCAGTACTTCTACGGGTCCTAAATGTAGGAATTCCTGTATTGCTGATCGTCGGTTTTGCTTTGGTCAGAGGATACCTTCGGCGCAAGAGAAACGCTGCTTACCAAAAGGAAGATTAGCATCGTATTTCTTCTACAAATCTGGGCACTTGTTTACTTTCGCCTTCTATTTTTATAAAATCTACTTAATTTGGGAGCTATCGGGCGCAGTGTTTGCGTACCGTGTAATTATCGCTTATGCCTAAAATTACAGCTTCATATAAAGGCGAGTTACGGACGACCGCCGAGCATATTAAGTCGGGTGACACGCTCATCACCGATGCTCCTACAGACAATAATGGAAAAGGAGAGGCTTTTTCTCCTACAGATCTAGTGGCAACGGGTGCGTTGACTTGTATGATCACCATGATGGGAATCACAGCAAGAAAAAATGATATACAGATGGGAGATGTAGACGGAGAAGTCGAAAAAATTATGTCTTCTTTACCGAGGCGTATCAGTCACCTCAACATCCTGCTCAATTTCGCCAATCATAATTTGAATGATACCGAGAAAACGCTGTTGGAGAGTACTGCATTGAGCTGTCCTGTCACGCGCAGCCTTCATCCTGACATCGTCGTCAATGTCAAGTTTAATTATTTTGGATAAAAAGGATATGCACAGAAGTTGAGAGAAACTTCTGTGCATATGCAGGAATTCATACCATTTCGATCATCTGATCGAATCTTGAGCTTATGAGGGTTGATGGTCACTGACAGCAGCAATCACACGTCGTGGCTCTATAGAGAAATGGCTTGCATTGTGCACGACTTTCCCCTCGGATACCAAGATGACTTGAGGTGACTGGTGTGGTACGCCTGTCGTCTGTGCCACCTGATTAGAAATCGGGCGATAGGACAACAAGTCCAGGTAATGGACGTCCGCCACATCTGTCAGTTCATCGGAGGCACTTTCCAGCTTGTAGAGTGCCTGAGCAGAGATACCACAAGTGGTACTGTGCTTAAAAATAAGTTGAGGCCGCTCGTGAGAAGCCTCTATGATGGCTTGCAGATTTTCCGCTGTGGTTAAGTTTTGCCAGTTCTTCATTAATTCTCCTTATCTATGGTTACCAACTTTTTTGGCTTGACACATATTACGGGAAGAATAGCATCCGGTTGTTGACATAGCGAGAGCACCAAGAATGATCAGGGCCAGTACAAACAATTTAGTACGCTTCATGAGATCTTAGGATTTATTTGATTGAGAATGAATACTACACGATGGAAGAAAAATCACGTGTAATCTAGGTCTTTTAGGAATAACAACCCATGCCACACAAGATGATTCTATTTCCGCAGGGAAAGACGATCAAGAACGCAGACTCCATATGTTTCCTTCTAATGAAGATTCAAAGAAAGTCAGATTTCTCCATGTATTTAAATTCCCTTATTGGAAAGTAAAAGTAAGGCTCATAGGCTGTAAATGACAAAAGAAGACATTCAAATCCTAACAGATGACAGGGTACGACAACTAATCAACGACCATATCGATGAAGATCCCATCCGATTTGCCCTGACATTTCAATCCAACGAGATCCCTATCTCTTTGGTTTCCACTCAGCTCAAATATCTTCAGCGGGCCAAAGATAAGCTCCCTACATATTACAATTACCGAGCGTTAATCCCTCCTTTGGCTTATGAGCAAGCCAGCAGCGAACGCGCTGCGCAAATGAAACGATTTTCGGGGGCACGTTGTTTAGATCTTACGATGGGATTGGGTGTAGATACGTTACATTTTTCCCATCATTTCGATCATGTCACCTCTTTGGAGATACAGCCTCATCTCCATCAAGTAGGAAAACACAACTTTGCATCCATGGGCATATCCAATGTCCACATGCTACATACGTCTGCAGAAGACTTTCTACATGTCTATCAGGACTCGCCTTTTGATCTGATTTTTGTCGATCCTGCCAGACGAGATGCCCAAGGAAAAAGGGTATATAAACTCCAGGATTGCGCCCCTAATGTCATAGAACTATGGAACAACTTACGAAATATCGGAAAAAGAATTGTCGTAAAGGTGTCGCCATTATACGATATTTATGCAGCACTGCGCGAAATTCCTACGTTGACGGGAATTTCGGTGATTTCAATAAAAAACGAAGTCAAAGAAGTTTGGCTTGAGTGGGAGGAGGGATATGAGGGAAGTAACTTGCTTAAGTTGAGGTTATTTGATGGAGAAAAAGAAACAGAATTTAGGTTTGATTGGGAAGGTGCTGTGCCACCTTTGACTTTGCCAGATACGCACCCTCCTTATTGGGTCGAGCCTGATGTGGCTTTTTATAAGGCCCGAAGATTATCCACTTTGGCTTACAATCATCAGGATACATGGGCGCGTGGGCTGAATGACGCTATGGGCTTCATTGCAGCAGAGGTCGCTGAGTGGGAAGATCAAATTCCTGGGAGAATCTTTGAAGTGAAGGAAGTATTTCCCTTTAAGCCCAAACAATTGAAAAAGTATTTTAAAGCGCAGGACCTGACCCGACTCCATGTGATCCAGCGTGCATTTCCATTGACTGTAGCACAAATTCGCCAGCAATTAAACTTACGTGAGGGTGGGAAGTTATACTTGCTATGCACAGTTTGGAAAGGGCAAAAAGTAGCCTATCTGACAGAAAGGAAAAAATAAGCAGGAGAGAATAACCTTGGATAAAAAACTGCGTATTCTCTGAGGTTTATAAGGCAAATAGTGCATGAGAACTATGGGTTAAATAATTGATATTCAATATAATATTGGATTATTGTTCTGATAATTTCTCATCCTAGCTTTACCCATTCAAAAAATCAACAATTCAATCATTCAACAACTAAATAGATGGAGACTATCACACTTGGTGGAGGATGTTTCTGGTGTACAGAGGCGATCTTCAAAGACGTAAAAGGAGTGCATGCCGTAGTTTCGGGTTATGCCAACGGTCACAAGGTAAACCCTACCTACAAAGAAGTGTGTTCTGGAAATACAGGTCATAATGAGGTTATTCAGGTTCAATTTGATCCTGCGATTGTTAGCCTCAAGGACATTCTGGAAATCTTCTTCGTGACGCATGATCCCACGACGCTGAACCGTCAGGGAAATGATATAGGAACCCAGTACCGTTCGGGTATTTACTTCGAGTCGGAGGAGCAGAAAGCAGTAGCGGAAGTGGCCAAAGTAGCTGCACAGGACCTTTATCCTAGTGCCATCGTCACAGAGATTGTGCCCCTGACATCTTACTATCCCGCAGAGGATTACCATCAGGACTACTTCGCCAACAATCCCAATCAGCCTTACTGCAACTTCGTGATCAATCCCAAGGTCTCAAAGTTCCGCCAGAAGTATGCGGCACGATTGAAGTAGCGCCACCGCCATGGCGTGGCCTCAAACAAGCATGCGATACATCAAACCTGTGGTAATATCCAGTAGCGCCACCGTCATGGCGTGGCCTCAAACAAACATTCTACCCACAGGATTCCTGTAAAACCCTTATCTTTGTCCCATGACAATAGCCAAGAAGAACATACGAACGCTGACCCTAGATCAGCTCAAAGCGGAGATGGAGGCAATGGGCGAAAAGAAATTTCGCGCCCAACAAGTCTATGAGTGGCTATGGAAGAAGCATGCAGGAGACTTTGACGAGATGAGTAATCTCAGCAAGGCGCTGCGGGCAAAGCTGAAGGAGCAGTACGAGATAGGGATGGTCACGATCACGGATAAACAGGAGAGTTCGGATGGGACCATCAAGTATGCTTTTGAATTGTCTACAGGGCAGATGGTCGAAGGGGTCTTGATTCCTACGCCCAAGCGGGTGACGGCTTGCGTATCCTCACAAGCAGGTTGCTCTTTGGATTGTAAGTTTTGCGGGACAGGATTTCTCGATCTTAAGCGCAACCTGCACCATTACGAGATCTACGATCAAGTTCAGTATTTGAATAAGGAAGCCGAAAAGCACTATGGACGCCCTTTGAGCAATATCGTGTACATGGGCATGGGAGAACCGCTCCTCAATTACCGCAATGTGCTCGGCTCTATTGATAAGATTACTTCTGAGGAAGGAATGGGCATGTCTCCCAAACGCATCACAGTCTCGACGGCGGGTGTAGCCAAGATGATCAAAAAGCTAGCAGACGATGAGGTGAAATTTGAGTTTGCGCTGTCCTTACATGCAGCCAATGACGAGACTCGCTCGCAGATCATGCCTATCAATGATTCCAATAACCTAGAGAAGCTGACGGAAGCCCTCCAATATTTCTATGACAAGACGCGAACGCGCATAACCTACGAGTACTGCATTTTCAAAGATGTCAATGACACGATTGCGCATGCCAAGGAGCTAGTGGCTTTCACCCACATCGTCCCCTCCAAGGTCAATGTCATCGAGTACAATCATGTCGCAGAGGCTGGTTTTGTCAATACGACACGTGCCCGAATGGATGCCTTTATCTCACATCTCGAAGCCAATGGCGTCATCGTCAATGTACGTCGTAGCCGTGGCAAGGACGTAGATGGTGCTTGTGGACAACTTGCACTCAAGAACTGGTAAGATGACTGCTTCCTCCTGAATCCTGTCTTATGAACCCGCTTTTCTTTGAGTCCTCCTCCGATCTTCATCAGTGGTTACAAGAAAATCACCAGGATGCGGCTGAATTGTGGGTGGGGATTTATAAAAAACAAGCAGGTAAAGCATCTGTCACATGGGATGAGGTCAAATTAGAGATCCTGTGTTTTGGCTGGGCAGAAGGAAAAATACAGCCTTTGGATGCAGACAGCTACGCCGTTCGAATCAATCCGCGGAAATCCAAGAGCAAGTGGAGCTTGAGCAATGTGAAAAGATTTCAGGAGTTGGTAGATGTAGATTTGGTCACTCCTATGGGGATCAAAGCTTTTGAAACGCGGGATGTAGCTTACGAGGAACAACAGAAAAAGGAAAATCAGATCACTTCTCTCACACCAGCCTTTGAATCTCGCTTGCAGGCAAACAGCGTCGCATGGAACTACTGGGAACAGGCAGCTCCTTCCTACCGAAAAGCCGCGATACGCTGGGTGATGCGCGCCAAGCAAATCGCTACGCGAGAAAGACGTATGCATATCCTCATTGAATCTTGCGAAACAGGTCAGAAAATTCCCCCCATGCAGAAAAACTGACATCATGGAGATATCTAGTTCCTTTTGCATCCCCTAGCGACTTGTTGCGTATGTACAAGAAAATGCCACCCCTATGCAACAGATCAAGCGAATGATTGAAAGTCTTCAACCCCTTTCTGATGCAGAATGGCACCGTATTCAAGCGACGATCCGTACCCAACATTTCTCTAAAGGCGATGTATTGCAACGCGAAGGCAAGGTCGCGCAGGATGTCTATTTCATTGTAAAAGGACTCCTCCGCGTGTACTACGTCAAGGAGGGGAATGAATTTACGCGACAGTTCTTCTTCGAAAATGGGTTTGCACTGGATTTGGCGAGTTGTATTTCCCGTCAACCTACACGGCTTTTCATTGATGCTGTAGAGCCTACGGAAGTGCTTCGGATTCCTTATTCAGAGTTGGATCGCTTGAAGGTGACCAAAGAGCATGTGTTATCCAACGCTTACGTAAAAGTAGTAGAGCGCATGTCTTCTATCTTCCTCGATTCTCCTGAGGAGAAGTATCGTCAGCTTGTGACCCAGCGACCCAAGGTCATGCAACGGATTCCGCAATATATGATTGCCTCTTACATGGGGGTGACGCCTGAAGGGTTGAGTAGAATTAAGAAGAGAATGGCAGATTCGGATCGATCTTAACCGAGATCAATGAACTTGCTGGAGATGATGTGGAATTTTGACATGTTCATTTGAAGGAAAGCAATATTGAGACTAACCGCTTCCTTCTTTTCATTTCAAATAACCACATAGTATCATGACTCGATTCTTATTATCG
The DNA here is from genome assembly GCA_039820545.1 of Bacteroidota bacterium. GTDB lineage: Bacteria > Bacteroidota > Bacteroidia > J057 > J057 > JALEFZ01. The sequence goes on from JBCBPW010000018.1 coordinate 14,949, forward strand.
TTGGGGATGCTCCTATGCGTCACCCTCAGCTATGGCCAGTGGGCCATCGATCTTCAAGGTGGAACCAGTAAGGCCGACACCTACTATGGGCGCATCAGCGCGACTTATTTTGTCACACAGGGTCTGCGACTGGGCTTGGACTACCATGTAGGCGCATATCAATATCGCTTTATCGATGCGCGACAGGTGGAAGGCGCAGCCGTGCAGGTCATCAGCTTACAGGCTGGGATCAAAATCGCCGAAAATGACTTCCTAAGACTGGATCTAATGGTGAAACCTGGCCTAAGATTTCAGCAAGCTCCGCCAGAATCTGCCCTGCCTAACTATCCTTTTGATCAGAATTCGACTGCATTTGTTTTTGATCCGGGTCTCCTTGTCACCCTGAAAGCTTCTGGTAAGCTCACCTTTCACACAGGCGCGAACTTCCATACGGCGGTCCAACTCAATCCCGAATCCATCTTCGAACAGTTCCCTTCTAGTTTTATTCTGGCGGGTGCTAACTACGCACTTGCGGAGAATGTATCTCTTTTTACCAGCAATATGTTCGGCCCCGCCTCTGGTGCAGCAGGAGACTCTGAAAAGTTCTTCTGGCAGCTTCGTGCAGGGATTCGCTTTGCTTTTGGCAACACAAAAGATGCCGTTCTCCTCTCCAACTTTTAGCCCCTATTTGGAACAATGAAAATCAAGCTAAAAAGCAGAGATTTTAGGTTCTGACGAAAGCTATTTTGTGAGATTTAGTGGGGCTAAATCGATCAAAATGGATGAAGTTTAGGTTCTGAAAGCGCAAACTTTTGGCAGATTTGAGGTTTCAAATATGGTCTTAATTCTCTCCCTTCTATTCACCTTTCATTATCGATTATTATGAAAAAATATAGTGCATTATTTCTCTTCCTCTTTCTCATCACTCACTTCATTTTTGCGCAAGAAACCCCCAAAGTAAAGTGGTATTTCGCTCCAGAGGTGAGTGGAATGATTCATGACGACCACTTGGGACGAACTGTTGGCTTACAAACTGGTGTGAGTTTATTCAAAGAGCGGCTGCAAGTAGGGTTTGTCTATGTGGGCAGGAGCGGACCGATCAATCCGCATACAGAAACGCTGACATTACCTGAGGGCACAGATTACAAAGGACAGAGTGTGCTACAAGTACGTGCAGACCACGCCTTGACGGGTTTGGTAATTTCCCCACAGTTTCAGCTGAGCCCTTCTTTGACCTTAGATATTCCGATTATTTTGGGGACTTTGGGTGCGGGATTTTTCTTGACAGATGAAGACCGGCTCACACCAGACGGTCGAAGAGTCAGTGAGTGGGAAAATGAGCTGATGGGAAATAGGGATGCCAGCTTTGGAATTGCTTTTGAGGGAGGCGTTCGCCTGCGCAAGCAACTCAGAGAGGGAATCAGTGCAGGAGTAGGAGTACACTACGCACAGTCATCAGGTTGGGATACCTTCATCGGAGGGACGGATTACTACAACGTACCGCGTGTGTCAATTTTCTTTCTATTTGGGAATTGATAGGGAAAAAGGCCATATATATAGGCAAATCAAACCGAAGCGAACCATTGCAAATGATCGGGGTTTACCCAAATAGTATGCGAGCATTTTTGAAAACTCATATGTTGTACATTTACCTCGCATAAGTCTTTACAAGATTATGGAAGAACCATTTGTAACCAGAGGCTTTTCGGGGAAGCGTCGGAATCCTGATAAAGCGGATCGTATCCCTCCTGGACAGTATGAAACCCACGATTTTCCTGTACTATCCGCGGGGCCTACCCCCAAGGTCCGTCTTGATAGATGGGAGCTGAAATTAGAGGGTTTGGTAGAAGAACCCGTGACCCTCTCGTGGGAAGACTTCATGGAGTGTCCTGCCCAGACTTATAAGGTGGATATTCACTGTGTGACGAAGTGGTCGAAGCTGGACACGCTATGGGAGGGAGTAAGTGTGGATGATCTGCTATCTCAGGTCCGATTGAAGCCAGAAGCGAAGTATGCATTGATTTTTTGCTATGGCGGGTACACAACGAACCTCCCATTAGAAGATTTATGCGACAACAAGGCATTCATGGCCTACAGATATGGAGGGTTTCCGCTGGCACCAGAGCATGGGGGACCTGTACGATTGGTTGTTCCTCATCTCTATTTTTGGAAAAGTGCCAAGTGGGTTCAAGGTATTCGGTTCCTCTCCGAGGATGAAGCGGGATTTTGGGAGCGCGCAGGCTATCACATGTATGGAGATCCATGGAAGGAAGAACGGTACAGGGAGTAGGCAAATGACAGGGTCCATATTTCATGCTTCAAGACTACTGATATGAAGTGGCAACTAGGAACAGTGGTGGGTATTCGGGAAGAAACATCCACCGTGAAGTCTTATACTTTTCGACTCCCAGATTGGCAGCCGCATAAGGCAGGGCAGCATTATGACTTGCGACTTACGGCTCCCGATGGCTATCAGGCCCAGCGGAGCTATTCGATTGCCTCAGAACCTGAGAGGATAGGAGAGATCGAACTGACCATTGAATATCTAGAAGATGGAGAGGTATCAGGATTTTTTCACGAAGAGGTGCAGATAGGGGACAGAATCGAGTTGAGGGGGCCGATTGGAGGATATTTTTATTGGAAGTCCACCTTTCGAAAACCGATCTTTCTGATTGGGGGAGGATCAGGTGTAGTGCCCCTTATGGCTATGCTGCGTCATCGTGCACGAAGTGAAATGCGTGTACATGCTACTTTGCTGTACAGCGTCAAGCATCCTGAGGAGGTGATTTACAAAGACGAGTTGAAGCAGCTTCAAGAAGGTGATCCCCTACTCAACGTGCAGTTGACCTTTACGCGATCTGTTCCACCTAGATGGGATGGTTACCAAGGAAGGATGGATATGGATATGCTGGGCGAGTTGTTGGGACAGTTTGAAAAAATGCCCATCTGCTACATCGTAGGGCCGACACCCATGGTGGAGTTTGCGGCTGATGCCCTGGTTGACTTACGTGTGCCTCCCGTCCAGATTCGGACAGAACGCTTTGGCCCCACGGGCGGATGATCGTTCTTCTATAGCAGTAACGAAAAAAGCCCCTCTGGAGAATACCAGAGGGACTCTTTCCAATTTCACAACCTAATTATTCTGTAAAGTCATAAAGGAGTCGGCCTTCTTCTGTTTGTACTTCGTGGGCCATCCCCTTTTCTTGAAGCCTTTTGACGGTTTGTTCTACAGTATCTACGCCTAGACCTGTCATGCGGACAATCTCTCTGATGGATAGAGGAACGGTATCAGGTAGCGCGAGGATTTGTGATTCGGCACTTTGATTCGGCACAGGTCCGCCTTGCGGAGCTGCCACGTTTACAAAGACTTGCTGATTTTGATTGGCACCTCCGTTTCGAGTCGCCATCTTCAGCGCATTCACAGCATCTACTTGACTCCCAAGGGTGAATAGATCAACAAGCAACCCAATGCCAAAGATTCCAAAAGTGAGTAGGTAAAGAATACCCGCACCTGCTTTTCCCAGATAAAATTTGTGTATGCCGAGTCCACCTAGAAAAAACCAGAGCAGGTAGGCAGTCGTTTTAGACTTCATGATGATGAGTTATTGATGAGAATAGAATAACTCAATCTAGGATATACTTTTGGGTTGAAGAAAAATTCCTACTGTATTTGTGAAAAATCCCCTGTATGAAGGACGGTTCAGTTCTATGATCATGGGAACTTACTTCACCTGTCTTTAGGAGTTCTTAATCATAAGATCTGCTTGATAATCAAATCCTTGGACTTTGAGTTCTTTGTGCATGATGCGGAACCAAAGGGGCGGCAATAAAGCAACCAGCATGGAGGTAGGATAACCAAAAGGTAACTCAGGCACTCCTTCATGATGATCCAATATTTGGTATTTTTTAGAGGCGATGTAATGGTGGTCAGAGTGTCGAGTCAATTCGTACAGAAGGATCCGTCCAATCTCATAATTGGCATTCCATGAATGATGAGGGAGTACACGTTCAAAACGGCCATTGTCCAGCTCTTTCCTACGTAGTCCGTAGTGCTCTACATAGTTGATCGTTTCGAGTAAGAGGGCACCGATGATCCCTGCGACTGCGACTAGCAGCATGATAGGAATACTTGCGACAAGCGCGACCACGCTCAGATAAGCAACTTGAATCAGCTGGTACCAGATCATTTCATTGTGGAGGCTTAGATTCTTCCAGCCTTTTTTCTGCATCCGCTTGGCTTCGTGTTGCCAGGCATTGCGATAGCTCCCTATGAGTGATTTGATCCAGAAGCCATATACATTCTCGCCATAAGCGGCACTGGCAGGGTCTAGAGCAGTAGCTACAAACTTATGATGCCCTCGATTATGTTCGATATAGAAATGCATGTAAAGCGCAGGTAAAAGCAGTATTTTCGCCATTCTCCTCTCATACTTTTCCCTGCGATGTCCCAACTCATGTGCCACATTAATTCCATTGGCCCCAATCATAATACCCAACGAAAGGGTCATACCAATGATTTCATAAGTCTGTAAGGAATGATTCAAAAGGGTCCAAATGAAAAATCCTACAAGACCGTAAACGATGGGGATGTTGAGATAGAGCAAAACGTCAAAGAATCTACTCTTCAGTTTCTCGAATCTACTCTCTTCGTCCAGATTCTCCTCTGAGCGTGGAGCTAAAGGTTCGATCATGGGCACCAATCCAAAGACGAATATCACAGTTGTAAATGACCATATGTCTTGTAGGTATATAGAGATCCCTGTCAAAACAGGAATGAGGTAGGCAAATAAGTACTTAGCATCTTTCATAGGTAGTAGTTTAGGCCTTTATGCCTAATGAAAGATATCATTTTTCGCATAAAAAACGCAGCCATCCATCGAAATATGAACGCCTGCGTTAAGAAAGGGCTGTGCTTTGACCTTTTAGGAATAGAGATAATTATTTCTGAGGAATTGCGCGCATAAAGACGGGAACCATGCCATAGAAATCGGATAGTTTCATGTGCTGATGGAGGAAAACCCTGAAAACAGGGGTTCCATCCTCTTTATTTCCTGCGATGTCGGTGTATTGACTCAGATCATAATCGGCAATTTCTAGATATTCCGTTCCTTCTGGGAGATCCAGTTCATAGTTTACGGATTTGTTCCATCCCACCTCAAAAACTCTCCCCAACGTGTCTACCCCATTTGTCAGGAGGAAAGAGGGCAGTGTTTCGTTGAGTAAAGGTCCTTTGACGTAGGTGTAACCTTCAAGTTCAGGAAACTGTGCGAGTAGATCGGTGAAGATTTGATACAGCCTGAAAGTAGAGTCATACTGGGTCTCTTTCTTGACAATCTTCAGGGAGTTGACCAAGGCTTTATTTTCAAAATCTAGCTGATAGGATTTGGGGGTGTAATCCTCTTGGGCAAATATGCAAGTGACAGCTAGGAGGAATGCGCAAACAAGAAGTGTAGTTCTCATAAGTAGAATAAAAGCATGAATGATACGCCCACAGATAGGCTACGTATGAGAGGGTATTTTTACATTTTCAGCAAAGCAACCACAATTTATCTCTCTACAGAGGGTACCTATTTTTTATTCCCCATCGTGGATGTAGGGAAATATTCTACCGTATGGTGGCTTTCTAGTACATCTTCTCGCTTTCCAGTTCTTCTCGCATGCGCAGATAGGAATCGTATCTAGAAGGATGGATCTCACCCGATTCCAGTGCTGCTTTTACGGCGCAGCCTGGCTCATTGATGTGCTGGCAATCGGAGAACTTGCAGTCTGCCATACGGCTGCGCATCTCAGGAAAGTAGTGACTAAGCTCACGCACCTCAAAATTGGCCAGTCCAAACTCTTTGATGCCAGGAGAATCGATGATGAAGCCTCCATTGGCCAAAGGATGCATCTCCGCATAGGTAGTGGTATGGCGGCCTTTGTTGTGGTAGCCGCTGATATCTCCTGTCTTGAGGTTGAGCGAAGGGTCTACCAGATTGACAAAAGTAGATTTCCCTGCTCCTGAGTGCCCACCAATGAAGGATATTTTATCAGTCAAGATCTCCGATGCCTGAAGCTGGTATCTAGGGTCCAGTGCATTGAGTTGGATGACTTCATATCCAATGCGCTCGTAGATATCCGTGATTTCTTCTAGCTTGGCTTTTTCTTCTTCAGTCTGGAGCAGATCGATTTTATTGATGACGATACGCGTCGGGATGTGGTAGGCTTCATTGATGAGGATAAAGCGATTGGCGAAGCCCGTAGAAGTCCGTGGGAAGTCGATGGTAAACAACAGAATGGCCTGGTCCACATTGGCAGCCATGATATGTACCTTGTGATTGTGGCCGATGGCTTTGCGCAGGATGTAGTTCTTCCTGGGGAGCAACTCTGTGATGACACCGACTTCTCCCTCTTCTTTGGGAGGCGTAAACATGACTTCATCCCCTACCGCTACGGGATTGGTGGTCTTGAGTCCTTTAATCCTGAATTTTCCTCTTACGATACAGTCATGCTGTACCCCTTCCTCAGTCTGCACGCGACTGCTCGACCCGACAGACCGGATGACTGTGCCTTTTTGAGTAGCATGATCAGGCATTGGGAGGCAGTATTTGTGAATGAAACATCATCAGTTTTCAGTCTTTGTCACAAAGGTAGGCTTTTTTGCGCCACCTACCGCCTGCCAGTTTATTCTATGCTTCTGCTTGTCCTCGCTGCACTGCGCTTGAATCACGAATTGGGGAATCGTGAACGTACTATTTCCCTTTAGAGGTAACTGTGCCACTTGGAGTTTGCCTTGATGGAAGTAGTGAAGCTCTGCACGAAAGGTATCACTGAGAAAACTCATCCAGTGATCGAGCTGTAGACCGAGTTGATGCCCATTGAGTGCGATGAGTTCATCGCCCGCTACAATACCTGCGCGCATGGCAGGGCTGTCCTCATAGAGGTGATCCACGATCAGTTTTCCATTGGCAACTTTGGTTTTTATGCCCCACCACGCGATGGCAGGATCTGCAGGAGGGACCTCTAACATCATCAGCCCATAGTAGGCTCCCATTTCTTTTAAGGCCGTTTTGAGCGAAGTCGTCCCGTGGATAAAGTGCTCGAAAAAGTCCGCTTGATCATTCCCCGTAAACTTCTTCAAAATATCTCGAAAAATAGATTCTGTGTACCCTTGGCCCTTTTTGGCAACCTCTTGGTACATGTAGTGCATGACATCGTCCAAACTGTGCGCATCATCTGTCTGCTGGCGGATGCGCTGATCCAGAATCATCGCTGCAAGGTAGCCCTTGGTATAAAATGAAATCTTACGGTTGGGGGCTGTCGACTGACGGTAGCCATGCGTCCATGACTGGAAGCTGGCTTGACTCAAGGAGATGTAATCCTGACCTCCCGTCATATAATGGCTTTGCAATTCCTGATTGATGCTATGCACCCAGCGATCTATATTCCATACATGCCCCTTCCACAGCATCAGATCTCCATAGTAGGTAGTAATACCTTCGGTGATATAGTGCATCTCAGAGTAGTTTTCCCTATCGTAGACATAAGGAAGCATGTCTTGGGGCCGAATATATTTGACATTCCAAGTATGGAAGAGTTCATGTGAGGAGATTTCGAGAAAAGATCCGTAGAATTTCTCTTGCATGAGATCCACCCCAGGTCCCATGACGATGACTGTCGAGTTGTAGTGCTCCACTCCATGTCGGTAGGGAAAGGGCCACATGACAAATAAATAGTGGTACGTATCTAAAGGGCAGTCCCCAAATAGGGACATCTGTGCTTCTGTATAGGCTTGAATATCATGACTGATACGGTCAATATTAGGCCTACAGGTCCCCAAAAACCACAAGTGAGTATCTATACCTCCTGCTTCCATGCGATGATGCTGCAAAGAGGGACCAGCGAGAAAAGGGGTATCGACCAACTCATGAAAGCTTTTGAAGGTGTAAGGTCCCTTACGCAATCCGAGTGCTGAACCCAATCGCCACCCATCGGGTACTTCAAACGACATCTCACAGGATGATTCCATCTGGTCGGGACGGTACATCAGACAGGTAATGCCATTGAAAAGAAGATGCTCCCGATCCAGATAGGTCCCTCCTGCATCATGCAAGTTGGCATAGAAGCTATACGAAAAATGGACCGTTTGCTCATCAGTACTTATGACCTCCCAACTATGCGAATCGACTTGTTTAAGGGTAAGAGACGTCCCTTCTGGACTCATTGATTTGACATCAAAAATGAGCCGAGCGAAATTTTGTAATTCATAGCGGCCAGGTCGCCATTTGGGAAGTTGGAATCGGGTGGAGCCTTCTGAAATAGAGGTGATTATATTTATTTGAATGACTTGTTTCGTAGGGTCAAATCGAAGTTGATACTTCATGTATTTGCAAGAGTTTACGATGCGAGAATTTGAGTCATAATATGCATATGTAAAGGTAAATACAAGTTATGTACAAATTTACAAACATCGAGGAGGGAAAGTGGAAGGCAAAATATCTGCCCCCCACACGTGCTCAACTATTTCCCCCACAGCAATAAGTCTTCGTATTTGTGGTTGGATAAATAAAGATCGGGACGCTGATCCCCATTAAGATCCTTCAACAAACAACCGATTCCCCCTTGATAGGAGAGTGGAGGCAGTATTTCTTGTGTCTGATCTACAAAATGACCACTTGCCTGCTGAACAAATGCCTTGGCATTTTGCTGAGGCACGCCCAATCCAGTAGTTAAAAAGTCCATACGACCATCTGCATTCAGATCGAAGAAGATCGCGTCTAGCGTAAAAGCTTCTCGCTTAGGCAAATGTGTATCAGTTATATCTGTAAAATACCCCTTGCCGTCATTGAGTAGGAGTCTGTCCTGTAAATCTACGCCTCCTTCCCAGCCGACATTGCATAGATAAGCATCTATATCTCCGTCCTGATCCACATCAGCCAGGACGACTTTTCGGGTTTCGTGAAGCGGCAATAAGGGAAGATGATTTTTTGTCTGGGTAAATTTCCCCTTATGATTAAGATAGATCTGGCAGCCTCCCGTTTCATTTCCCTCAAATACATCCAGATCTCCATCTCCATCTAGATCTGCCAACTTTAGGTCCTGTGTGGAGGCAGTATTGGCAGGCCAGTAGGTCCCTACATCCGTTTTTTTAAATTTGTCCTTACCCAAGTTGAGGTATAACTGATTCTGCCCTCTATTTCCAATTAAGATGTCGGGTTTTTGATCCCCATTGACGTCGAGTACAGCCACAGCATTGGCGACTGAGGGAAGGAAACTGTAGGAGGAGAGGGTGAATGAACCTTTTCCATCATTATACAGAAGCTCATGAAAAGGTGTGTCTTCGCTTACGAATATAAGGTCCAAGTCCCCATCTCCATCCATATCTTGTATGACGACGTCCTCACTGTCTTCGCCCGTCAAAAAAGGGTGTTCACCATAATCTTTGATCACAGGAGGCAGTCGGAGAGGATCGGGTTCGAATTTTCCATTTCCCTTTCCAAATAAGATGACGTTACGCTTGCCTTCCATCGCTAGTACGAGGTCGATATATCCATCTGTATCTAGGTCAGCGGCTTCGACATCCATGCTAGATTCGGCAGTTGCTTGAGCAGGGAGTGCGCGATCGGCCAGACGGAAGGACTGTCCTTGACAAAGGAAAGAGGTCGAAAGTCCCCAACATAAGAGGATGTAATGTGTGTAATTCATATCTGCAGTTAAAAGTCTATACCAATAACTGCATCAATGTGGAAGGAAAAATGGTACTATATGGGCAATTGTATCAGAGGGAGTGGGGAGTCGACGAGTGGAGGGTACGCGTCGATCAATGTCAATGGATCGCATTGAGCTTGGCGCGACGTCTCAATGGATTAAAAACTTTCTGATAGATCAATACAAGCAAAAACTCAATGCCTATGGCTACAGCCATGGCACCTGCAATGGAACCGTCTATGGCGACGGCCAGATAATAACCGCCAATAGCTGCTACAATCCCCAGACCAATGGCTGTCAGAATCATCTGAGGTAGATTGTTCGTCAGTAGGTAGGCGGCCGCTGCGGGACCCACCAAAAATGCGATGACAAGGATGGCCCCTACAGATTCGAATGATAAGACGGTGTTGAGAGAGACGAAGCTCATCAAGGCATAATGCCAGACGGCTGTCGAAATACCCGCTGATGCCGCATAGACTGGATCAAAGCTCGTCATGACCAGCGGCTTGTAAGCCCAGACGATGAATGCCACGATGAGTATCAATAAGCCACCCAAAATCCAAACGGTGCGTGGGGTAGGGGGTAAGGAACTTATTGTCCATGTATCTAGTGGGACAAAGGCGATTTCTCCATAAAGCACACAATCCTGGTCCAAGTCGATCGAACCCGAAAAGGCCGAAATCAGGATGACACCTATGGCAAACATCCACGTGAAAGAGATTCCAATGGCAGCGTCTTCTTGTAGTTTGGCTCTTTTGCTCAGCCATTCGATCAGGACAGTTGTGAGGATACCGAATAGTGCTGCACCCACCAGCATCACCAGGGATGCTCTTGTTTCGGTCACCAGGTAAGCAATCACAATACCAGGTAAGACAGCGTGTGAAATCGCATCACCGATCATGGTCATTTTTCGTAGGAGTAGAAAGGACCCTAAGAGTGCCCCACAACTGGCTACGAGTATACCCGTCATTATGATCCAAAAGTCATCCATACTTACAAGGAAGTCATTTTTTGTATCGCTCACCAAAGAAATTTCAATATAACCATTCTCAATACGTAGAGTTTTTATTCTTTTGCATACGTAAAAAGGAACAATGGAGATAAAACAACCTTCTCGCGACGAATTGATCGTTCTAGAAAAACCCTTTCTATCATGGCTCATTCCCCTTTCCATCGCAGGGGCGGGTCTGATGTTGATCTTGGGATCTATGAAGCAGTATGGGATTCAGGCTTGGTATAGAACGACTTATATGCTGGGGGGAGCTTTGGCATTCTGGGGCGTTTTGTATCTCTTGATTGGTCCTAAAGGAAGCTCAGTCAAGCTCAATAGAGAAGAGAGTACGATGATTGTGGAGCATAAGAAGGGCGTCCGCGTACTGGTCAAGCGCTATATCTTTATGCAGGAAGTGGAACAAATACGAATCGAGCAGAAGCAAAATCCCAAGCGTCCCAGCCAGAAGCTTCAATACAGACTGGCAGCCAATGTGGCCGGCGAATGGGTAGCGCTCACCCACTGGTCCAACAGCCAGCTATACGATTTTGAGCAAGCTGCCAAGCAAATTCAGGCCTTCGTCGCAGAAGCCAAAAAGCGCCTTTCGTAGGACCATCGCTACAGCGTGGTCATCTCTCCAATCCAAGCGCGGTCAATTCTCGAATCCAGGGTTGGTCATCTCTCTACATCCACAGCGTAAAATGCTCCTTCGCTTGTGATCTCTTGACAAAACACACACCCATACGATACAAATCAATGCTCACACTCACCTCAGGCATAGCGACGATCTGCTGCCACGCCCGATGCATACCTGAAGACCAGTGAATGTCGTCAAAAATCATAATCCCGCCGTCTGATATATAAGGGAGGAGAAGCTGGGTATAGCGAAGGGTAGGTTCCTCTCGATGATTGCCATCTATAAATACGTAGTCCCAAGGGGATTTCTGTTCCTCTAGTAGCGCAGGGAGCAACTCGTCAAAGTTCCCCAACCTCAGATCTGCCTGGAATCCGAATCTTTCCAGGTGTTGTTTGGCCAGTACCTGTAGGTCTTCTACCCCCTCCAAACTGACAAAATAGCTGTCTTGCAAGCCTGCTAGTTGATAAAGCGTCGAGATCCCCAAGTGTGTTCCTAACTCTAGGCATCTCTTGGGCTGGTAATAGCGACATATATTCAGCAAAAAATTTCCCTCAACCGACCTGCGACTGGCTTTTTGGGCCAGCATTCCGACACTTGCTCGCTCGATACGCTTTCTGCCTCCTTCCATTCCCGCACCCAGATCTTGATAGTTGATAGAGGTTGTTTGTTGGCCCAATACCTTTCGAAGGGATTCAATCTCCTCGACTTTTGGAGATCTTGTGCCATGCAAGACATGAAGGATAAAGTCATAGACAAAGGGAGAGTGGACACTATAGCGGGTTTGAACCTTTCGTAGATAGGCGAAGAAGTATGGCAAGCGTGTACGGAGATGAGCTGATGTCAAAGCAAATGGAAAAGGGATAAAAAAATAGCGGGTGATCGTTCACCCGCTACAAATATGAAACTTTATTTTGAAGCTCCCTGATAAAATCAGATAGATTAGGGAGTGGTAACCTTATAATCAAATACGATGTAGTCGCTAATTGCTACACCAGGTCCATCGTCTACCAATTCCTTGATGTTCATAACTGCGAACTGCGGACGAGGCGTCTTGATCAGGCGTACGATCACATAATCTCCCTCTCGCAGTCTAGGTGTCTGCTCATAATAGCTCTCGGCAGAGAAAAACGCTTGGAAGAGAGAGTTGTAAGTAGCCTCTTCGTAGTTGAAACGTGAAGCATCTGTCAGGACGATGGAAGAATCTTGATCCACAGACTCATTGTTGGGCGAGTTGAGTTGAGGAACCCATAGGCCTTGACCGCTGCCTGAATTTTCGGCAATGTCTAGTTGAAGCTTGAAGGCATCAAAATTCTGCCCTGTTGTGGCGGGGAGTGCGCGACGCGAAGAGAAGTTAAAACCATATTCTTGATCCTGCAGAGAGTTATAAAGTGTATCATCTGTATAGACGAGAATATCGTATGGCTGAGGTGAATCTGCTCCTGGGAGCACGCTGATCGTAAACGAAGTAGAATCACTCTGACCTTTAGAATCGGTCACGATACAGGTATAGGTAAGCTTAGAGTAAGCAGGAATAGGATCAACGGTAGCTGTAAAATCAAATACAAAGCTGTTGCCCGTCAGCGTTTCACTAGTGGCTAGTCCTTGGCTCACTTGCGACCCGTCGGGTGCAAACTCCGTTTCCGTAATCCGCAGGTTGCTCAGCAATTCATTGTCTGCCATTTGGAGTGTGACAGTTGCCTGACCTCCTTCTTGCAAGGAAAAGCGAGGGTTGTCAGGGCTAATGATGGTGATGGCAGGCGCTCCGTCAGTCGGGACAGGGTTGTCAATAGGGTTTGTTTGGTTCTCACAAGAGACCAACAGCAAGCAGGCCAAGCACACACCCAAAGCAAAAGGCAGCGTTTCTTTCAGAAATAATCGCATATCCGTTGAGTAAAAGAATGTAAGGTTCATAGTTATTCGCAGCATTTTTTTATCAGTCGAGATAAAAAAACTCCCTTAAAATAAGCGAAATCTCGTAATTATCCGTAATAAGAGGTAGATTTTTCCCTCTCTCTCTTTTTATCACTGCATGTAAGTTATGTGGGTACTTATGAAAAGAATGGACCTTATATTTGGTACACTCCTCCTTGCATTGAGCTTTTTCTCTTCATGTACAGCACTTTCGGAAACAGAGCAAAGAGTGGATTTTATCACGAATAAAATCCACATATCGGACTCGATGGCAGCTCTTCAACTCTTACAAAAGATGGATACCCCTCCTGAATTTATTCGCCCTCCCTATGTTCTGCCTCAAGAAGATAGCCTTGCGATAGATTCAATAAAAATGAAGGTCGAAGGCTCAGAAGAAAATCTTTAGTCCTACTTCTATCGGAGGAATCACAGGGTTACGAAACCCTTCTCCTTCCTTGGGGAGAAAAATGGTATTGGTAAACTCATCCAGAAGATCTGACAGACGATAATTAAACTCTACGCCCAGCCATTTGTATCCTACACGTGCCATAAGACCATATTGGAGAGGCTGCCACTCATTGGCTACTCCCACAATGTCCAAAGTTTTGTCTCTTCTTCTCAACCCTTCGTCATCTGTGTATCTTCTCCTGTAGTTGCCGCCGAGCAGATAGCTCCCATAGGCTCCTGCCTCAATAAAATAGAGGGGATCACCATCTTCATCCGTGGTGATGTGATAGAAAACGCTGAGCCCTAAATCACCCGCTGTCAAGATATGCTTTTCCCGCTCCAACTGGAGAGAGGAGTCGAATACTGTAGGATAGGTCTTTGCCTGGGTATTTTCGTAGGTCAGATGCTTCCAACTGATACCAGGGGTAAGGCGTAGTCCTAGTTTGTCTCCCAAAAGGAAGATCTTGATGCTCGCACCCAGACTGTAGGTTCCTGAAGAGGAAGATCCTAATGGTATGGAGTCAGGGCTACTATTAGCCAAGAGGAGCGACCGCCCAAATACTAAGGCGTACTTTCTGGGGGGATCTGAAGGCAGATCTTTTGCCTTGGGAGCTGCTTCTTTTGTTTCTGTCGTATCTACCTGGGCGGGCAAAATCAGAAGGCAGCAACAGAAGAATAGGATAAATAGGATGATATTCCTGAGCATATGCGTAATTTGTAGGCGAAATTAATGGAAAAAATCCTTACCCATGCATAGATTCAACATAAGGGTGTATGGTTTGTACGTAGCGGATGGTAAATTATTGGTGACAGATGAGATCCGATTCGGGATTCAAATGACTAAGTTGCCAGGAGGAGGGCTGCAATTTGGCGAAGGATTGGCGGGAGCACTCATCCGTGAGTGGCAGGAAGAACTCAATGTCACAGTGGAAGTAGGAGATGTTTTCTATGTAAATCCTTTCCTTCAAATCTCTGCCTTCAACTCCATGGATGAAGTCATGGGATTGTATTTTTGGGTGAAACCCCTGGAACCTCTGAATGTAGTTTTTAAAGAGAAACCCATGGATTTTCCTCATGAAGGGGATGACCAGCAGGTATTTCGTTGGGTGGCGATCGAAGATCTCAAGCCTGAGGATTTTACCTTTCCAGTAGACCAATCGCTCGTAGAACCCCTGCGGAAGTACTTCGGGCTAGCCGAATAAAAAAGGACGAAGCCCCCGCTCCGCCCTACATTCTAATACCCATTATAAAAAAAACCAAGATTCCGATTTTAGTGGAAGGTCTTCTAGCGCCTTCTAGCTTTTGATCAGTTCCATCACAGGTTCGATGATGGGATGTTCGCTTCCCATCCCTGCTATTTCCTGCTTGTAAGGATTGCCTTCCTTATCTTTGAAGAAAATGGTGAAATGATAAGTCGCCATTTCCAAGTCTGATCCCTTTAGGACAAAATTCATAGAAGTGTATGGAGCATAGACCGCTCGATGCGTAAACAATGGCTGCTGATATTGAATCTGTAGCTCATTGTATTTTTCTGTGGCTATGCGCTCAAAAGTGAGCGTTGAACCTGTATTTTGAAGGGTCAGCTTGAGCCCTTGGTCCTGTGTCCATGCGACACGCTGAAACTTTAACGCAGGAGGTGTAAGTGTCAATCCTACGACTTCTTCAGGTTCTACTACAGGGACCTGTAACTCTATCTCTTGAGGAGAAAAAGAGGCTTTGGGAGACTCCCATTGTGTATTCGTCTCACGAAAGGTGATGTTGCCATAATCTGTGGCGAGTGCAAAGCTCGGCTTCTTTGCTTGCTGACGAAGCTGCCGGATCGCGACTAAGAATGCGATTAGCGCCCCTAATACGCCCATCGCTGCTGCCATAGAGTCCAATAAGGGCTCGGCCAGGTTAAGATTCATATTGCTTCAGTTATTTACCCCATGCCAACAATGCAAAAAGAAGGCCAAACCGAAGCTTTTCTTACATGGATGGATATTTTAAGATCCTTAATATATGGTAAAGATGTAGGGGTAAATGATCAAAAGGATTTTTATGAATATAAAAAAATAATGTATAAGTATTTGATAGACAAAATAATGAAAGAAAATACGTTTGCTATATGCGAATCGAATTTCATAATTGGAATGAAAAAGGAGTGGAGATTCGTTTAAAAATCAGACAATTTTTTCCATAAAATTTCGTCAATAGTCAGATGATGTTTCAAGGGGTAGATGGACATTTCTTCAGCATCAGTATACAAAAGGAAGACACTACCAAATATCTCAACAAGAAGAATCAGAGTAGACAAACAAATGTAAGCTTTGACTACTTACACTTTACGTCTCTGTTCTAACCTCTATTTATCTGATCTGTACCACTCTTTTTACTCTGTAACGTAAGTTTTTTAATATTTAACTCCCGCCTTCAGCGTCCCGAGCATTAGACTCGGGATTATTAGGCAAAAAGAACCAATCCTGCTGATGAATCTCGGGACGGAATTTAAGCCCAACCCTTCTATTAGCCCCTAACACCAAATTCCGCACCCATCCCGAGTGTTAACCTCGGGACCCCATATAGCCTGTTACGATACTCGAAAATTATAGCATAAAACTTTTGTTACACTGTACTTTATTGTACGATGAGAAATTTTTTGGAAATTCTTCTTTGTCCATCAAACCATACAATCACATATACACCTGGGATATTCATGGGGAGCATACCACTTATTTGTTTTGCATATGGCTGAATATCAATCTTATTCCATAGCCTCCCTTGCAAATCATAAAATAGGATTTCACTCCCTCCAGGCATAGCAACTCCCCAACTAACCTCCCATACATTTCCCCTTACGCTAAACTCAAAATCCGAAGCCTCCACAATCGATTCTAGGCTCGTCACAGTATTGTCACGCGAGAGAATCCATTTATCTGGATCAAAAATCACTTCCTGGACCGCAAAGTCTACAGGAATGGCAAAGGTTTGCCCCGAATTCGCGTGATAGACGCGTTCGATCTGAGACTCGCCGTTCCATCCTACGATCTGTAGGGGTACATCCATCTCAAAGAAGTCTACTGAAGGATGAGATTGCGTCTGATACAACGTGATGAATACAGTATCATTTTCCTTTTTCCAGTTGAGATCATAGGTGGGATAACCTTGACCGTATATCCAATCTGCAAAAAACTCGTTTAGATCTTTGCCGCTTGCTTGTTCCAAGTGAAACTGAAGGTCTGGCGTGCGTGCATAGCCAAATTGCAAGGCAGGATCATTGAGGTAGTTGCGCACACCTCCAAAGAAGGTCTCGTGCCCTAGCTCCCAGCGAAGCATATGTAGCACAAAGGCACCTTTGTTGTAAGTTAGGGTGCTGTTGAAAATTCGAGCAAGCTCGGTGGTATCCGTCACATAGACTGAGCCGTCGAGCTGTCGCGTGGCATTCAGCTGAGTGCGCTGTATCCAAAAATCCCAAGCCTCTGGTGGAGAAAGATACAGATAGGCGAGACCTGTCATATAGGTGGCAAAGCCTTCATTGAGCCATATGTCCTGCCAACTTCCACAAGTCACCTTGTTGCCAAACCACTGGTGAACCAGCTCGTGTGCGATCAGCCCCTGATCCCAAAATCCCATGAAACTCATCGTCTGATGCTCCATCCCCCCTGGCCAGTCAAACTCCGCATGGCCATATTGCTCCGCCATGAAGGGGTAGTCACCCAGCGTCGAGTCAAATAGCATCATCAACTGCTCGGTTTTCCGCAGGCGATCCACCTTGAAGGCGAAGTCTTGAGGGAAGAGATAGTTCACCAAGTTTAGACTGTCTCCATCCAGGACGACCTCCGTCTGGTGAATGCGATAGTCTGTGACTGCGATTGCAATCAGGTAGGTGGTGATGGGGTAGCGATGCTTCCAGTGAAACTTCACAATCCCTCCGAGGTCCCTTTCCTGTACTAAGACCCCATTGGACGCTACTTTGTATCCAGGTAGTGTCGTCACCATGATATCCACAGAGTCTATTTTATCCCCCAGAACTTGCTTGCAGGGCCACCAATCCCGCGCACCGTAGGGTTCGGAAAGCGTCCAGATGATGGGGATGCCCTCGTGGTAAGATTGCTCGAAGGAGCCAAAACCAGAGCTTTCAGGAAAGCCATGATAGTAGATGCTGACGGAATCGAGATCGCCTGGATCTAGCTGAGAAAGCAAGGGAATACGTAGTTGATCGTTGCCTGGACGCATAAAGGAGACCTTTTGTCTACGATGGAAGACAGAGTCCACCATCAAGGCATCTGAGAGGTCAAAAAAAATGCGATCCATAGTATCTAAAGACACGAAGTACGTAGTCACTTTTCCCGAGATCGCTTTCACAGCGGGATTGATGGTCCACTCGAGTCGATGGTACCGAAGGTCATAATCCTGTGTCGAGTCACTTGTCAAGGTTTGTGCTTGCAGTACCCGCATATAAGCCATTTGTTCTGCTTCGATGATTTTGCAGGCACTTTCTTCTATTTCTTGAGGTGTCTGACCTCGCATGGAGGAAATATACAGGATACAGAATGACCATAGGATAATAGGGAGGAGGCGTCTCATCTTTTCACGATACTTCAATGCAGAATGAATTTCATTCGAAGATAAAAGAATTCTCACTGCCAAAAGGGGTAAAATGTGCTACTGATTTTGCCCCAAATAGGTAAAACACCCGTTTTTGCGGCTATGGGTAGACTCCGATCTACGCCCACGGCCTCCTTCAGTTCAAAACACCCGTTTTTGCCGCTATGCGTAGACTCCGATCTACGCATGCCTTAATCTGTCGTCTCTAACGACACGCACAAAAAATAATAAATGTTTCATCTAGGGTAAAAAAATATTTAGACAAGACTAAAAAGTAATTATATTTGCCTCAAGCAAATAGAAGATACCAATGAAAATGAAATATATACTTGTTTTAGTAATAGCCTTCTTGGCCACCTGGGTAGGTTTACAGGCACAAAGCTTGGTTACAGGAAGGATAATAACAGTAGAAGATGGACAACCCTTGGACCGGGCGACAGTCAAAATAGCTGATGTAAGCATAGGCGCGCTTTCCAATGCAGAGGGTTATTTTGAGTTAGAAAATGTACCCAAAGGGACATACGAAATAGCAGTCTCCTACTTAGGATATGTCACCTTTTCGCAGACAATCACAGTAGGTGATGCAAAAGAAATGGTCTTAGGTGATCTCATCATGCGAGAAGATGTCATGGGGCTGGAAGAAGTAGTATTGACAGGATCTATGCGTCCGACCTCTGTTGGGATGTCCCCTGTCAAAATTCAGGTGGTCCAGTCCGAGTATATGCTTCAGACCACCAGTCCGACCAACCTGATGGAAGGACTCAACTTGATCAATGGTGTGCAAGAAGTAGTCGCCTGCGGGGTTTGTTTCACCAACAATATCAGTATCAATGGGCTTCCAGGTGCTTACACAGCCGTTTTGCTGGATGGCGCCCCCATCTACGGCAACCTTGCCTCCGTCTATGGCCTCAACAGTATTCCTACAAATATCATTGACCGCATCGAGGTGATCAAGGGCCCCAACTCTACACTTTATGGTTCGGAAGCGATGGCAGGTGTCTTGAACATCATTACGAAAGATCCTGCGACCCAGCCTGCGCTCTCCGTTGATTTGCAAGCGACTACGCATGGGGAAGTATTCGCTAATGTAGCCAGCAGCATCAAGGCGGGAAAGTGGAGAGGCTATGTAGGAGCCAATGTCGCTTACATGAATTCCTTTGTCGATGACAATGGGGATCAGTTTGGGGACATCCTCAACACGGATCGTGTATCCTTTTTCACGAAGTGGACGCTGGATCGCAAAAGCAAGAAGCCTTTTTCTATTGCAGCCAAGCTGTATTATGAGGATCGCCGCAATGGCTTGCAGGACTATTTAGCTGATCGTGCTTATAGAGAGTTGAGGGGAAATGATCAGATTTATGGAGAAAGTATATTTACCCAAAGAGCAGAGGTATTTGGTAGCTATACTTTTCATACGAAGGAAAACATCCGTCTGGATTACTCCCTCAGTCATCATGACCAAGACAGCTTTTACGGGTCCGATGGGTATCAGGCCGTCCAGGATATTGCCTTTGCCAATCTGATTTGGGACAAGCAATGGACCCATCACCGCTTGCTCATGGGAGCGACAGCGCGCTACAACTTCTACGATGACAATACGGTCGCGACAGAACAACTCCAGCAAAATGCACCTGACATACAGTGGGTTCCAGGTGTCTTCGTGCAAGAGGAATGGTTGCCCAGTCCGAAGCTGACGTTGCTCGGAGGGCTTCGCCTTGATCACTACGTCGGAGACCGCTGGATTCCTTCCCCTCGATTGAACATCAAGTACAAGCCTGGGGACTGGACAACCTTCAGATTGAATGCAGGTACAGGTTTTAAGATTGTGAACCTTTTCACCGAAGATCACGCCTTTCTTTCGGGACAACGTGAGGTCATCATCCAAGAGGAATTGTTGCCTGAAACCTCATATAACGTTGCATTCAATTTCAACCATCTCTTTTTATGGGGAGAAAGCCAAGGAATGTTGGATGTAGATGTCTACTACACGTATTTCACCAACAAAATCCTTCCTGACTACGATACACCTGGACAGATTATTTATGCGAATGTGGAAGGAAATGCCATTACAAGAGGAATGAGTGTGAGCCTCAACCACCAATTTGCCTTTCCACTAAACTTTGTGGCTTCTTTCAACATGCAACAAGCGTTTGAGCTGACGATGGACGGAGACCGTTCTGTGCGCGATCCGATTGAGTTTGCGCCAGATTGGACCAGCACCTTGACGGTCAATTATGAATGGGAAAAGGCAGGACTACAGTTTGCTTATACGATGACGGGGACTGGGCCGATGACGTTGCCAGAGGTATTTGATCTGGATGCCATTGGGCTTCCTTTGGATGAGGCGCGTCCTACGCGATCGACTGCTTTTGCGCAGCATCAGATTCAGTTGACGAAGACGCTTCCCAAGGCTTCTTTGCAAGTATATGGAGGCGTATCCAACTTGGCAAATTTTACCCAACCGATTTCTCCCCTCGCAGGATTCAACGATCCCAATGCGGCTCCTGGGTTTAGTCCATTTTTTGATACAGCCTATGCTTTTGCTCCCTTACAAGGCCGTGAATTGTACGTGGGACTGAGATGGAATATAGTACAGAGATAAAAATAGCAGGTGAGCTAACCCCTGAAATGCCCACCTGCGCTAACAGCATAAGAAAAGGAATCTTTTTACAGCATGTCGGGAGCCCTTATGATAAGGTGGCGCCCGATTGCTGTTTTTGGACTTCGGGGAGGTAGAAAGGTTTAAGGAGGGAGGAAAAAAAATCCTGACAGGTGGGCTATGTATTCATTCTGGATAGATATTTTCTATCATTCAACAGAAAGCTGTAATTTTTCATGCTTACCTGTTTGGCTAATTATTCAAATTGCTAAACAGCATATTGTTTATCAGGGGGTTATGGGAGGTGTATATTTTTTCGGATAAATATTATATACATAAAATGAAATAAATATTATACTTCTTCCATTTATTTTCTAAATTATATGAAAGATTCTTCATATATAATGGAGGATCTTATTAACACGACTAAAACAAAACCCTTATGAAAAGAACGCTACTTTTCACGGGTCTGGCATGCCTTATGCTCGGATCCCTGTGGGCCCAAGAAAGGGCTCAAAAACTCCCTGGTATCCAGAAATTGGAAGTTCCTCTTCCTGTAAGTCAACGAGCCACTCTACTTGAGAAAACGCTTCCTATCACTACAGACAACCGTCTGGAACTCGTCAAGACCTTCCAAGATGAAGCGGGATTTGTCCATGAGAAGCACCAGCAAGTGTACCAAGGCCTCAAAGTAGAGGGAGGAACTTACACCTTACACACCCAAAATGGTTTGATTCAACACATGAGTGGCCACATGGTGGATATTCAAGATCTTTCCACTGCGCCCTCTATCGATGAAGGACAAGCCCTCAACTTTGCTCTGAGTCATGTAGATGCTGCGAAGTACGTCTGGGATGGTCCAGGCATGTTTGGTATGGGCCGTCCTGAACTTCCCCAAGGTGAGCTCGTCATCTTGAGTAGTCCCTATACAGAAGATGACATCAATTTGGCTTATAAGTTCGATGTGTATGCGACAGAGCCCTTGTACCGTGCATGGGTATATGTAGATGCGCATACAGGAAAAGTCATCTTTGAGGATAGCCGTATCCATCATGCAGATGTAGCTGCTTCGGGTACCTCTCTCTACAACGGAACGGTCAACTTCACAGCGGATTATACAGGTTCTTTGTATCGCTTGCGCCAGACGGCTGATGGTGGGGGAATCCAGACATTTGATATGAACAATGGAACCAACTACAACAATGCTTCTGACTTTACAAATGGCTCCGCTTCTTTCACCGCTTCTAGTTTGCGTACAGGTGTACAGGCCCATTACGGAGCAGAGCAGACACACAAGTACTTCTTGCAGAAGCACAATCGTAACTCCTTTAACGGCACAGGAGGGATCATTCGCTCCTATGTCAGCTACTCCAACAACTACGTCAACGCCTTCTGGAATGGCTCAGTCATGACCTACGGCGATGGCGACGGGGTCAACTATGGGCCGTTGGTATCTTTGGACATCGTGGGACACGAGATCGCGCATGGTGTGACAGACTTCTCTGCTGACTTGGTGTACTCTTACGAGTCGGGCGCATTGAATGAGTCCTTCTCAGATATATTTGGTGAAGCCATCGAGAACTTTGCTACAGGATCCAACGACTGGCGGATGGGAACTGATATGGGCATCGGAGGGAGTGGGGCGATTCGTGCGATGGACAGCCCCAATCTCTATGGTGATCCCGATACCTATGGAGGCACCAACTGGTACACGGGTTCTGGTGACAATGGAGGTGTACACATCAACTCTGGGGTGCAAAATAAGTGGTTTTACATCCTAGTAGTGGGAGAGGCGGGGACCAATGATTTGGGGAATACTTACAGCGTATCCAGTATCGGGATGGATGCCGCCGCTGCTATTGCCTATCGTAACCTCTCTGTTTATCTAAGTGTCAACTCCCAGTATTCTGACGCACGTGCAGGCGCTATCCAGTCTGCGATCGACCTTTATGGTGCAGGTTCACCCGAAGAAATTGCGGTAACAGATGCTTGGTATGCAGTAGGCGTAGGCGCACCTTATGGGCCTCCACAGCCTGTAGCTTGTAATACCACAGTCAGTTCTTTTCCATATGGAGAAGGTTTCGAGTCGGGACTGGGAAGCTGGTCTCAAGATTCCAACGACGACTTTGACTGGACGAGAAGATCTGGAGGAACCCCTTCCAATGGCACAGGCCCTTCAGGCGCAGGTGTTGGAACATACTATATGTACATGGAGACTTCTTCTCCCAACTATCCGTCTAAGGATGCCAAGTTCAATTCGCCTTGTTTCAATCTGACGAGTCTGTCATCTCCTGAGATTGCCTTCAAGTATCACATGACAGGTACAGCTGTCGGGACGCTAAGACTGCAAGCCAGCGAGGATGGCGCCAACTGGACCACAATCTGGTCAGAGTCGGGCAACCAAGGGACGGCATGGCTGGACGCCACAGTAGACCTCTCTGCTTATACAAGTGCGACCGAGCTTAGGCTCCGATTCTATGGGACATCGGGTAGCTCATGGTCTGGCGACATGTGTGTAGATGCGATCAGCGTATCAGGTGGAAGCGGGGGACCGACAAGTTGCGTCAGCAGCTTCCCTTATACCGAAGGTTTCGAATCAGGGGAAGGCTGGTCCCAAGCGGGTGGAGATGATTTTGACTGGTCACGTCGCGCAGGCGGGACGCCCTCTAGCAATACAGGACCTTCAGGCGCAGCCTCTGGCTCTTACTACATGTACACCGAAGCTTCCTCTCCCAATTATCCTTCTAGAGATGCTTATTTTATTTCTCCTTGCTTTGATCTGAGTTCGCTCGCCAATCCGAGCTTATCCTTTGATTATCACATGTATGGCGCGACCATCGGTACACTGCGTCTGCAAGCCAGCACCAATGGAGGTGGCTCATGGACCACCGTCTGGTCACTGGCAGGAAATCAAGGAAATTCTTGGCAGGGAACAAGCGTAGACCTGACAGCCTATGCAGGCAATTCGGATGTGACGCTGCGTTTCTATGGCACGACAGGCAGTAGCTATACGGGTGATATGTGTGTAGACAATCTGAACTTGGATGAAGGAGTGCCCACACCGACTTGTCCTGCGATCGACTTTAGCAGCAACTCTCCAGGCGTATATGATCCGAATCAGGATGCAGGTACAGTCACAGTCCAAAACGGGGGTACGACTATTTTGCTTCAAAATAATGCCTGGAAGTCCATTGCGTATAACTATACAGTTACGGCTAATACTGTGCTGGAATTTGAGTTCCGCAGTACGACGCAGGGCGAGATTCATGGCATCGGCTTCGACTCAGATGCCAGCCTGTCATCCAACCTCACGTTCAAGGTGCACGGTACGCAAAACTGGGGCATCACCAACTATGACAACTATAGCGGATCAAGTTGGACGACCTATACTATTCCTGTAGGTTCTTTCTACACAGGTAGTTTCAATAGATTATTTTTTGTCTGTGACAAGGATGCCTCACCTCAGACTTCCAACGGATACTTTCGCAATGTCAAGGTATACGAAGGAAGCTGCGGATCACTTAGTGGTTTTGTGGGGCAGCAGCAGGTGACACCGATCGTGGCAAATGAAGGAGAATGGACCTTTAACCTCTATCCTAATCCTGCATATGATCAGTTGAACCTTGAATTACCCTCTGTGGCCGATCAAGTGCAGGTCATCATTACAGATGTAAATGGTAGGGCCCTATCTACTCGCAGCTATGAGCCAGGATTACAGCAGCTCGACATCAGCAAGCTGGCCAGTGGCGTGTACATAGTGAAGGTACAGGTAGCAGGAGAAGCGGCTGTCGTAGAGAAGTTTGTGAAAATGTAAGAAGTGAAATCCCTATCGGGATTACGACTCAACATCTGACCTCTTACTTATGTGAAGAACCACCTCAGGAATGGGGTGGTTTTTTGTTGAGCGAACGATCCATCTGTTTAGTTACTAAGATGTGATTTGGTGCGTGCAATGTATTGATAAGATGCGGTTACATACATTTTCTCATATAGAACCAACCTCATACGACTGCTTCTTAGTTATACAAACGACAGAATAATGTATCATGAGAAATGCCTATAATGGTCTAAAAGCATTCTTGGAGGAAAGATATAAGCTGACGAATGCAGAATGGGAGCTGATTCGTGTAAGTTTTGAAAAGGTAGAGGTAGCGAAAAATACCTTCTTATTGGAAGAAGGGCAGCATTGCGAATACCTCTACTACCTCCATGAAGGCTTGGTGCGTTTTTTTCGGTGGGAAGATGGAGAAGAAAAGACTCAGTATTTGACCTTTGAAGATTATTTTTTCACACAGCAGGAGAGCTTTTTTCTTCGTCGACCCTCAAATGTCAATATACAAGCCATCGAACCTTCTGTTCTTCTCCGTATCCATGAAAGGGATCTCACGAGAGTCCGCCAGCAAAGTCCTGCATGGTCACAGTTCGCGTTTGAAATCCGTGCAGAAGTTCAAGTTGTGACAGAGACCCTGCTCCGCGATTTTCAAAGCCGTACGGCCAAGGAGCGATATCTCACCATCCTAGAGCAGCAGCCTGAGATGGTGCGACGTGTGCCATTGAAATATCTGGCTTCCTTCTTGGGAATCACACCTGAGTCTTTGAGTAGGATCAGGAAAGAGGTATGAAGCAGGAGATATGGATAACGGTATGCTGCTTCTTATCATTTGGTAAGTGGTTTTTATCCTGTGAAAAGGATCTTTGTCTACATGAAACGACGTAAATTTATTCGAAATACTTTGTGGGCTACCGCAGGACTCACACTTTCAGGTGCAGCTATCTCTACATATACGTATCATATGCAATCGGCTTTACCCTCATCTATTACCCACATTTCCCTCTCGCACTTCGGGGAGAAGCTAGATATTTATGGCATACAGACAGGATCTGTCAAGGTGAAGCGCTCCCATCGCAATGCCAGTATGGGGATACCTCAGATTATGATTGATCCTTTTTGGACGCCTTGGCTTCCCATATGGACGTGGGTGATCCGCCATCCCGAAGGGATCGTACTGGTAGACACTGGAGAAAATGCCCGTGTGAATGACAAAGATTATTTTGCTTGTGATCCTATCAATGGGTGGGTGAATAAATCGATATTGGGATTCCAAGTAGAAAAAGAAGCTGAGATTCAATACCAGTTGAACCTCCTAGAAATTCAGCCTAAAGACATTCGGTTTTTGGTCTTGACACATCTCCACATCGACCATGTGGATGGATTGCAACATTTTCCTGCTTCGGAGATTTTCCTGTCCCGCTCGGAGCATGAACGCCCTTTTGGAAATGTTCCCTGTCTATTGCCTTCATGGTTCAAGCCTGAACTCATCACACATTCGGCAGGAAAGTTACCTCATTTTTCAGGCGCTTTTCCTCTGACCAAGCAAGAAGATCTCTGGATCGTCCCTACACCTGGTCATACGTATGGGCATCAGTCGTTGCTTTTGAGGGGGGAGAAGACAGATATTTTGTTCGCAGGAGACGTCGCTTTTTCTCAGCAACAATTACTAGCAGGGAAGGTCGCAGGAATCAATGTAGACAAGAAAGCTTCCCGCCATTCTCACAAACAAATCAAAGCATATGCTCAGGAAAGACCGCTGATTTTTCTTCCTTCTCATGATCCCGAGTCAGGAATAAGGCTACAAAATCTCCAACCCTTATTTCTAGATCGCCATTCTACAGGATGAGCGTATCCTAACTTTCACTGATCCCTCTCAAGAGGAGAATATTTTTCCCTAGATGTGTTTTTCTCCCAATAAACGTCCTTCTCTTGCGTCTTATCAAGCGCATGCTACCTTGGAGATGCATAACGAATGCGCAAAAAATATCCATTCTTATACTTATGAATCAGAATTCTACCACCGTTTGTGTGACAGGAGCCGCTGGCTATCTGGCTAGTTGGGTCGTCAAGCATCTGTTAGAGGCAGGGCATACCGTACACGGGACTGTTCGAGATAAGGGGCGTGCAGACAAAGTCAAGCATTTGACAGAAATGGCCACTTCTTATCCCGATCGCCTTAAATTTTTTGAAGCGGATCTTCTCAAAGAGGGTTCATTTAAAGATGCGATCGCAGGTTGTACGCATGTAATCCATACAGCTTCACCCTTTTTACTGCAAGGGATCAAGGATGGTGAAAACCAGCTGATCAAACCCGCCCTTGAAGGTACCCGTAATGTGTTGAACGCTGTAAATGAAACACCGAGTGTCCAGCGTGTAGTATTGACCTCATCGGTAGTGGCGATGTGGATAGATAATACCGAAAAGTCTCATTACCCTCAGGAGATTTTTGATGAAACGGCATGGAATAGCAACGGTTCTTTGGATTATCAACCCTATTCTTACTCCAAAACTGTGGCAGAAAAAGAAGCCTGGAAGATGGTGGAAGCACAAGATAGATGGGACTTGGTGGTGATCAATCCTGGATTTGTCTTAGGGCCTTCGCTGTCTACGCGCATGGATGGTGCTACGATGCAATTCATGAAACAGCTAGCGGATGGAACGCTGAGCATGGGAGCGCCCGAGTTTTTCTTCGCTACAGTGGATGTGCGCGATGTTTCTTATGCGCATCTGTTAGCGGCTTTCAAACCAGAGGCAGAAGGAAGGCATTTGACAGCAGGTGAAGTAATGACACTACCCGAAATGGGCCGCATGCTCAAAGAAGATTTTGCTAGATATCCGCTCCCTACACGTCAGTTGCCCAAGTGGTTATTCACGCTCATGGCACCTGTTTTTGGGATGTCCAGGGAGAATGCAAGAAGGAATATTGGGATCTCGCTGAAAATTGACAATAGCAAGAGCCAGTCTTTGGGGGTAAGCTATCGTCCGATCAAGGAAACACTAGTGGATCAATTGAATCAGATGCTCGAAGCAGGTTTGGTCCCCAAGAAGTAAAGTTGAAACTATACCTCTATATTCTGCTGCTGCATAAGTTTTTGAATTTGCTCAATCAGGGCTTCAGGGTTTTCCTCACTTAGCAAATAGGGATCAGGGACTGCCCCCTCGGCATCTCCAAACATCATGATCGGCATGTCTCGTCCTCTCTTGATAAAAGTGGCGAGTGCCATGCGATCCTGCTTGCGCTGGAAGGGAAGCGTATACTGATCGAGTAGCCAGGGTTTAGCCTTTTGCTTGTCTTCGAACAGATCTTTGACCAACCCTCGGAGAAGCCCCATTTTCATGATGCCTAGATATGCTTGAAACTTCTTGCCTCTGGCAAATGGATGTTCATCGTCTGGAGGAGGCAGAAATAGATAGGTTGGGGTATGGTTCCAGTTGTCCAGGCACTGTGCAACTTGCACGGCCCATCCATGTGCGACTACAGTAGTCTTTTCGATTTTAAGGTGGATCATCAGTGCTTTGATTTGCTCGCGTGCCAGCGTCAGACTGTATACAGCACCCGCTGGCTTTTCTGATAGGCCAAACCCAAAGAAATCAAAAGCGATACATCGATACTGGTCCATCAGTCCCTTGATGATTTGGCGATACTGGAAGGACCACAAAGGTAGATCATGTAGGAAAAGGATGGGCTGCCCTTCCCCTTCATCTATATAATGCATCTGATGACCGTCCACCTCAAGGTAGTGTGACTTGAAAGGGTATTCTGCTAAATTGAGCCAGGCAGGTACGATCATAACGTGTGTTCTGATGTTCGAGAGGAGACAATGTAAGCTACGCAAATTTTGGATAGCACTCTCATGCTTCTAAGAGACAATTATCAGTCGATTAAGTTTTGATTTGGGTAAGGAGGCAAAAGGTCTTCGACAGCAACATATTAAGTCTCTTGTCTTGAACGTAGTGAAATCCCTTTCGGGATCATATCTCACCATCTGACCTCTTACTTACAACAGCATGAAAAAAACTAGACTCCCCACATGGTCTTAATTTTCCCCTACTTTGATCGTCTTCCTTAGGACGTTTTCTATAATTTTCTGAATAGGAGGATCGTGAGGAATAGCCCCTGTAAAAGCCATCGAACCTACAGAGAAAACAAGCCCCCCACCAGGATGGATGTAATAACCCAAATCTGCTCCATGGCCTGCCGTCCAAGACTTGGGTAGTTTCTCTGGATAAACCTCTCCATGACCTTCGACATAGGGATTGAGCCCCGAAGCTAGGGTGATCCAATTCGAGGCTGTGCTTTCGTATATCTTATCGATCTCCAGACCTGAAGCTGCCCCCATCTTGCCCTTATTGCGTAGGCCCAAGATATTCTCCCATACAGAAGCATACATATACGTGTAGTCGTATGTCTCACTCATTGCTCCAAATACATCTCCTGCTGATAGATTCGTCCCTTCCCATACCCAAGAGGTATCGACCATGACTTGATAAGGTGCATAGGTATGAAACCCCAAGAAACGTACCTGCGTCCCAAAAGGTCTGATGCCTGTTGTATCTTGTTCTTCCCAGAGCTCGGATACCTTCCGATAGACGTGCATTTGTTGGGTTTGGGTATCCAAGAATGTCCGATAGGCAGCGACATTTCCTGCAAGGTTAACCAAACTGGCACCTGAGTCTAGATAGGAATTCAGATGATTCAGCATTTCTCTTGACCAGTATTCGCTGTGGGTACTGATGAGGATCGTCTGATAATCTTGTAATTGGGGCCAGCCTTCATGGAGAGCCTCCATCGGATATACATCGTAATCCAGATTCAGGCGATCCAACAGGGTGGCGAGGTATACATCCTTATTGGCGGCTTGATAGAAGAGCTGATGGTTGGCATACGTATTTTGTATCAAAGGATCGGCTAGTAGTTGGGGACGACGAAAAGAGACCGTAGGTGTGTGATTGGGCGTGTAAATAGAAAATCCTCCCCAGTGATTGTAGGCATTCCATGTGTTGGTAGATAAGCACCATGCGATGGGTTTGGTAGGTTTTTTAGGGGGAATGACCATCAGGGTAGTGGAAGCAGAAAATGCCTCGCGTGAAAGCTGGAGGATGTACCAACCAGTAGAAATGTGGGAAGGAAGAGGAATAGAAAAACTAGCTTCCCAATCGGTGCCATGGATCGCAACAGAATCTGTTACGGCCTGGAAAAATGCAGGATGTCTTCCTTTATAAAGTGTATCTCTCCCCATGAGATCGAACAGAGATACATTTACTTCCTGTCCTTTCCCATTAGAGACAAAAACGTGGATAGAATCACCTGCCTGATAAGCCCAGGCATCTGTATGCATGTCCAAATGATCTACCCATCGGTGTTGCCACTTGAACAATAGGTGACTGCCAGAAGGAAAAAGGAAGTAGAATTGTGTCAGTAGGATCAATCCCAGTGTAACAATACCGAGTAGGGTGATTCCCCCTAGTATCCATAGGAGCCTTCTTCTCATAGAGACGAATTAAAGAGATTTCCTACAGGGATAAAAATTCAGGCAACCTCAAACCCTACAAATGAGTAGAATCAAAGAAATTGTTTAGCTTTGTAGTAAGAATTATTTAGACGCATAAAAATTTAGATGGAAGTCCAAGACCCTTTATTAGAGTTGCACAATCTGACGGTAGTCTACGAGAGTAAGCCTGCCATTTGGAATGTGGATTATGAGATCCCAGGTGAGCAGCTGATTGGCATCGTGGGCCCGAATGGTTCAGGAAAATCAACGATGCTCAAAGCCATCATGGGGCTGGTCAAGGCTAGTAGTGGCTACGCAAGGATCTTTGGGCAGGAGCTAGAGAAGGTGCGGCAGCGGATTGCCTATGTGCCCCAGCGAAGCTCTGTCGATTGGGACTTTCCTGTGAGCGTGTTTGACACCGTGCTGATGGGGCGATATAATCCCAAGAATATTTTGCGTCGTACGACGAAGAATGATAAGGAGATTGCGTTGGAGGCGATCCGAAAGGTGCAGTTAGAACCTTTCATGCATCGTCAGATTTCCCAGCTCTCGGGAGGACAGCAACAGCGCGTGTTCATTGCGCGCGCACTGGCGCAGCAGGCAGATCTTTACTTGCTAGACGAACCCTTTGCGGGGGTAGATGCCGCAACAGAAAATGCCATCATGGCCCTCCTGAAACAGATGAAAGAGGAAGGAAAGACGATTGTCGTGGTCCATCACGATTTGCAGTCCGTGCAGGAGTATTTCGATTGGCTCATCTTGATGAATACACGCCTGATTGCCACAGGACCTACAGAAGAGATCTTTACCCAAGAGCTTTTACAAAAGACCTACGGAGGTCAGCTCAACATCCTTTCGCGTGTAGCAGATCTCATCGCAAAAGAGGAGCATCCTATGAGAGAATAGGATCATATTTCAGATCATATTTTTCATAGTTCATGAAACCAGAGACATATTCCATGGAACATTTTTCATAGTTCATGAAACTTATGTGGATGAGTCAGGTACGCCATGAAAAATGAAAAATGAAAAATGAAAAATGAAAAATGAAAAATGAAAAATGAAAAATGAAAAATGAAAAATGAAAAATGAAAAATGAAAAATGAAAAATGAAAAATGGATCTATTGAATCCAACCATATTATGGGCCTTGGCGGCGATTGTATGCATGACGGCGGCATCTGCTATCATGGGGACTTTTACGCTTCTGCGGAAGCAAGCCCTGATTGGTGATGCGGTTTCTCATGCGATTTTGCCTGGGATCTGTCTGGCGTTCATGATCACACAGACCAAGCATCCGTTGGTCCTGATGCTAGGGGCCACGGCTAGCGGTTTTCTGGGGCTACTTGCCATCAATTATCTCACCGATAAAACCAAGTTAAAGAGTGATGCCTCCTTAGCGATTGTATTGTCGGTCTTCTATGGGCTAGGGATCTTGCTGCTTACCTCCATCCAGAGTTCTGGCAATGCCGCACAAGCAGGGCTAGACAAGTTTCTCTTCGGCAAAGCGGCCGCACTCATGCAGAGCGATGCGATTACATTTGCCGTTTTTGGTTTGGTCCTGATAGGGATTGTCGTGTGGCTATTCCGGCCTTTTAAGTTGATCACTTTCGACCGAGATTTTGCCCAAAGTCAGGGTTTACCCGTTCGTAAGCTGGAACTCTTACTTTCGATTCTTACGGTAAGTGCCATCGCGCTAGGTATTCAAGCCGTAGGAGTGGTACTCATGGCAGCCCTGCTGATTGCCCCTGCGGCGGCGGCGAGATACTGGACGCATGACTTGCGTGGGATGCTCCTCCTGTCTGTTTTATTTGCCATCGTATCAGGGATATTAGGTGTCTATGTTTCCGCGACTTATCCCAATATGCCGCTTGGTCCTTGGATCGTCAGTTTTCTCTCCTTTTTTGCGATAGGCTCTGTGATTTTGGGAAGAAAGAAAGGAATACTGGCCAATAACCGTAGACAACGCTACCATTTGCAAAAAATGCGTAGAGAAAATATCCTGAAGTGTATGTGGCAACTGGGGGAAGCAGATGGAGATATGTATGCCAAACGAAGCGTAGCAGAATTACAGGCGCGAAGGTTTATCCCAGAAAAATCGCTCCATGCAGGTCTCAAACAGCTTATCCGCAAAGGTTGGATCGAAAAACAGGATCAGCAATACACACTCACTTCTCGTGGCCAGACGGAAGGAGCTCGGATTGTACGAATTCACCGTCTCTGGGAGCTATATCTGACCACTTATCTCAACCTTCCTGCTGACCATGTACATGAAGATGCGGAGGCCATCGAGCATATCATCACACCTGAGATCGAGAAAGAACTGCAACTCAAACTCGCCTTTGCAGATGAAGATCCGCATGCGAGTAAAATACCTTATAGGGAGTAAGATTACGATAAGGTAGACAATTATTATTTTTTAGGAGATAAATCCAATCTTTTCGTAATTTGTTTCGTTAATTGAATAAAATCAATTAACCTAACTTTTCACTTATGAAACTCCACTTTCATCCTTTCTATTTATTATCTTTTTTGATCCTCATAGCTACAAGTAGTTGTGCTATCCAGGATGAAGAAAAAGAGGTCCTTCAGGCAGATTCCTTTGTTGAGCAGCAAATCCCTACGGATACGGTAGATTTGGATTTTTACGAAGTCAATAGTTTAGAAGATGTACGTACTTATTTCTTGGCAGAAGGTTTTACCGCTGAAAAGGTAGAATCTATGCTGAGTGATGAAGCATTTTTGACTGCTATTGAGGCGGATAAACTGGGACAACCAGTCACTGAGCGATGTTACGAATGCGATGAAAATTACATCGGCATGACTTCTATGGAGAACTCTGGCGCATGGGGTTATGTCTACCTGAGCTATCGTCAAGGCAACAGCATACCTTTAATAACCCTCGACGCTGGAGACGGTGTAATTGTAACTGGGCTTGTGTCCCCTCGGTTTATCCAACGCTGCACCTACAAGCGAGGCTTTGCCAATATGGTAGACTCTGGAACTGGCCCGAAAGAATGTCCAGGGCCAGGGGGTAACCAGTTCACACTGACTTTTCGAGACCCCAATAATCCTCCCTCTGCATATTGTGCGAGAGGGGAGGTCGTTATCGGAGAAAAAAGGAGAGCCAATTGCCCCTAAAAAGAGTAGTGAGTATGAGGAGGCGCATACATGATTTTATGTAGACTCCCATAATCTATATCCTTCCTATAATCTGTGGTAAGACGTACAGGCTTACCACAGATTTTTGTACTTTTTAATCATGTTTTCCATGCATTCGTGATATAGGATACCAAAATAGGAGGTTGATTGCTTCGTATCATAAGGTTTAAAATTGCATCTTGTTCCCATCAATTAATCAGAACTATTAGGCTAGAGATTTCGCCTGAAATCAAGGAGGTACTGTTTAGGTCGTGGCTCCTGATCCTCTCGAAACTCTGCACCATTATTTCCTCGACTACTATGTACCAAACGCTCAAATTTGAAGTCAATAAGCACATCGCTACCATCACCCTCAACCGTCCAGATACTTACAATGCGTTCAATGAAGAGATGAGCAAGGAGTTTCTTCATGCGCTCAAGGCTTGTCGTAAAGACAAAGGCGTACGCGTGATCGTCTTGACAGGGGAGGGAAAGGCCTTCTGCTCGGGTCAGGATCTCAAAGATGCCCAAGGCAAAAAGCGGTCCCTTGGTGAGTCTGTAGACAAAAGATACAATCCCATGATTCGCTTGGTGCGTGGAATTGAGAAGCCTTTTGTGTGTCGCTTGAATGGCGTAGCAGCAGGTGCAGGGGCTTCCTTGGCACTGGCATGCGATTATGTTGTAGCCTCCGAAAAAGTGAAAATGGTCTGGGCCTTCGTCAACATTGGGCTTGTACTCGACAGCGGTTCTTCGTGGTTTCTACCCAGATTGGTGGGCCATCGAAAAGCGTTTGAGCTGGCTACTTTGGGAGAAAAAATTACTGCTACCCAAGCATTGGAGATGGGCCTTGTCAATGAAGTGGTAGCCCCCGAAGATCTGGACGCTCGTGTGGAGGCCATTGCAGAGAAATATGCGTCCTCTGCGCCCCGTGCTCTGGCTCTGATGAAGCGTATGCTCAATCGTTCGTTCGAATCCTCCCTAGATCAGATGCTAGAAGTCGAGCGCCAAAGCCAGGAGATTGCAGGGAGTACAGAGGATTACAAAGAGGGCGTCAATGCCTTTGTAGAGAAACGAAAAGCACAGTTTCAAGGGAAATAAGGAATCTGAAATATTCATTTGTACGAGTCTATCACCCTCTAAATCTATACTGCCATGCTCCATCCCACTGCCCGTGTCTATCTGGCCAATATCAAGCAACAGTACCGTACGTACAAATCCCTCGGAGAAAGGGCGATGATGCAACTCTCGGATGAACAGTTGAATACGCGTCTGGGAGAAGATGACAACTCTGTAGCGATGATCGTCAGGCATATGGTGGGAAATATGAAGTCCAGATTTACAGATTTTCTGACCACAGATGGAGAGAAACCCTGGCGCAATCGTGAGCGGGAGTTTGATCGTGTGATTTTGAGTCGTACCAAAGCACTGGAGATTTGGGAAGAAGGCTGGAACATAGTATTTCGAGCAGTAGATGATCTACGACCAGAGGAGTTGGATCGCAAGGTATTTATCCGCAACGAACCCCATACCATCATACAAGCATTGAACCGTCAGTTGGGGCATTATGCCTACCATGTCGGTCAGATTGTATTTCTATCCAAATACTTTGTTGGAGCAGATTGGCAGAGCCTTTCTATTCCTAAAGGGAAGTCCGAAGCCTTTAATAAGGAGAAGTTCGGGGAATAATTGTAATTTCGTCTCAAACAAAAGGGTGCGACTGTCTAGCCATATGGTATGGATTATACGCGTACTCACAAAAACGAAATCTTTTAAAAACACACCGTCTACCTATGAAAGTATACGCTTATCTATTGGTCTTGAGTCTTGCCTTGGCTGCATGGGCTTGCCAACCTTCAGAGCAGAAAACGGAAGATGTGACTGAAGAAAAAACAGAAGAAGTAACAGAAGAAAAATCTGCCTATCCTGCCGACAGTGTCGCAGCAGACAGTAGCATGAGTTTCCATGGATTTCGCATTGATGGCGAAGGGGTGATTTCCTCTGAAGAAGCCTTGGCTATGCTCGAGGAGAAAGGAGAGCTTGCAGGAATCAAGGTTGCTGGAAATGTAGACCAAGTTTGCCAAATGCGTGGTTGCTGGATGGACATGAGTCTAGTAGAAGGAAAGCAAGTTCACGTGAGATTCAAGGACTACGGCTTCTTTGTACCCACCGATGCGAGCGGGAAAATTGCCATTGTTGAAGGGCGCCTGTATGCAGACACTGTTTCTGTAGAGGACATCCGCCACAAGGCAGAAGATGGAGGCATGGACCCCGAAGAGGCTGCCAAAAAGTACACAGAGCCTCAAGCGCAGCTTGCTTTTGAAGCTACAGGTGTCATCATCAAGGACCAGGAAGGAAAATAAATCTGTCAGCACAGAGACGCTAGAGCCGAGAAATGAGATGTACCCACAAGGATGTCTTACCTCTCGGCTCTCGACTCTATTAAGTCTATATATTATATGTCTACTGCAACACAAGATACGATTCAGGATATTCTTCAAGTGTTAGGGATCAAGGAAAAATCGCCTGTGATCCACACAGGTACCGAGACATGGTACGGAGCCAATGAACCCTTCCACCAGATTCACTCTGCAGCTGATGGACAGCTGTTGGGAGCGGTACAATATGCATCGGCAGATAAGTACGAGATGGTCGTCGAGACTGCACAGGATGCCTTCCAGGTGTGGCGTGACATGCCTGCACCGCAGCGAGGCGAGATCGTACGCCAGATCGGTGAAGCCCTCCGCAAGTACAAAGAGCCCCTCGGCAAGCTCGTCTCTCTCGAGATGGGCAAAATCTACCAGGAAGGCCTGGGAGAGGTACAAGAGATGATCGACATATGCGATTTCGCTGTCGGCTTGTCGCGCCAGCTTTATGGACTCACGATGCAGTCAGAGCGTAAGCACCACCGCATGTATGAGCAGTGGCATCCGCTGGGGATCGTCGGAATCATCTCCGCTTTCAATTTTCCCGTCGCTGTCTGGTCTTGGAACGCAATGATCGCGGCTATCTGTGGCAACGTGACGATCTGGAAGCCTAGTGAAAAGACACCCCTTACGGCACTAGCTTGCATGAACATCACCTCTGAAGTGATGAAAGCAAATAACTTGCCTGAGGGAATCTTTAATCTGATCATAGGAGACAAAGAAGTAGGGCAAATGATGTCGGAGGATGCCCGATTGCCTTTGATCTCTGCTACGGGCTCCACGCGGATGGGAAAAGCCGTATCTGAGACGGTATCCAAGCGTCTAGGTAAGACAATTCTGGAATTAGGTGGGAATAACGCCATCCTGGTTTCTCGTCATGCCAATATGCAGTTGGCGATTCCAGCTATCGTGTTTGGAGCGGTAGGTACCTGCGGGCAGCGCTGTACGTCCACGCGTCGATTGCTAATCGATGAAGAAATCTATGACAGTTTTGTAGAAAAACTCAAAGGAGCTTACAATTCTCTACAGAATAAAATCGGACACCCGCTAGATGAGGGAACCCTAATCGGACCTCTGATCGACAAAGATGCAGTAGCTAACATGCAAGAATCCCTCAAGATGATACAGTCTGAAGGAGGAAAAATCTTGATGGGAGGTGATGTACTAGAAGGAGAAGCCTACACCACAGGGACATATGTGATGCCCGCACTGGTAGAAGCAGAGAATGACATGACCACTGTGCAAAGAGAGACCTTTGCTCCCATTCTGTATCTCATGAAATACAGTAACATGGAAGAAGCCGTCAAGCTACACAATGCAGTTCCTCAGGGCCTTTCATCTGCGATCTTTACCGAGAATATGAAGGAAGCTGAGTATTTCCTCAGCCATCTAGGCTCTGACTGTGGGATTGCCAATGTAAATATTGGTACTTCTGGTGCTGAGATTGGTGGAGCCTTTGGAGGGGAAAAAGAAACTGGTGGTGGACGCGAATCAGGCTCTGATGCCTGGAAAGCTTACATGCGTCGCCAAACCAATACCATCAACTGGTCAGATGATCTTCCCCTTGCACAAGGGATTAAGTTTGATATATAGCACGTATAGATATACAAAGTAAAGCAGAGGCCAGGTTTTTGCCTGGTCTTTTTGTTAGTATTTGGTTGAAAATAAACTAATAATTTCTCTTTAATGTATATTTTTGTATCAGGATAATGTGTGTTTTGGATTAATGTATACACACGCCATTTCAGCAAAGGATCTGATATGAATCTTGATAGGAGAATGTGTGTGATATATTGGTATTTGCTCATAGGGTTGAGCTTTTCGCACATATCGCCTATATATGCCCAGTTGCAAAAGGTCGTCCGAAATACAAATGATTCTACCAAGATCAATCATTGGCACGAAAAGATCAACTACCTAAATGAGAGTGCCCGCTACCATCAAGCCACACTCAATGATTCTGCTTTATGGTTTGCCCAGAAAGCTCTAAGACTTGCGAAGCAGCATCAAGATCTACTAGGTATGGTACATGCCAAGCAGACGCAAACGTACGTTACTTTTCACAGAGATGAGCTAGATATGAGTCGGCGTCATGCAGAAGAGTTATTGCTCCATGCGCGTAGGTTAGATTCGAGCTTGCTCATTAGTGTGGCAGAAACCCACTTGGCCAACATTGCGACAAGACAGGAATTGTATGAAGAAGCCTTGGAACGCTATCTGCGCGTATTGGACATCGAAACCTCTCGTCGAGACCCACAGCGTATTGCGATTTCCCTTTTGAATATCGGACAGGTATTTTGGTTGTTTCAGGAGTATCAGGAGGCCCTAGATTACTTTCGTCAGGGATATGTTCTCAGTAAAAAAGAAACGGATACCCTCATACATGCAAATGCTAGTCATCGCCTCGCAACAGCCTTTTCTAAAACAGGAGAAGTGGACAGCGCAGCCTTTTACGCATACCAATCAATGGATCTCCTGGAGGGTAAGCAAAGTATTCTGAGAGGAGAGGTTACTTGTCACCTTGGGAAAATCTTGTATAAAACGGGGAGCTATTGGGAATCTGAACACTTGCTAAGGGAAGCCCTCCGTTTGGGAAAGCAATACAGGATGCCACGTACTACCGCACGAGCCTATCTCTATCTCGGGGAGTTGATACTCATGCGAAATCAACCGCTCAATGCGCGCCATCAGATTAGAAAGTCGCTTGAGATTAGCCAGCGTCACCACATACTCAATCTTGAGCGTGAGGGGATCCATCTACTCGTCAAGAGCTTTGAGAAGGCAGGGAAGATGGACTCAGCTTATATTTACCTCCAAAAAGATCTCCAAAATCAATACAATATTCAGCTCAAAATCAATGAACTCAAGATAAAACGGCTTAGCATGAACCATGAAGTTACCTTCAAGGACATGCAGTTTGCAGAGCAACAAAAACTGATCGAGAAGAATCGCGTCATACGGACACGGGTTATGGTGTCCTTAATTCTTGCACTAGGTCTTTTAGTAGGACTGATCTTGATTGGCTTGCGGCTTAGACAGATACGAACAGAGATGAAGCGCGTGGGGGGGAGGCTGAAAACCCAGCGCACAGAGTTGATCGAACTCAACGAAAATAAAGATCGCACTTTCTCTATCATTGCCCACGATATACGTACTCCCCTGAATAATGTATTGGGCCTCATTGAGATTATTTTAGAAGGGCATATCGATCATCGCGAAAGCAAAGAACTAGGAGCCAAAATTCAAAAACAGATCAATGGTGCGATCCATATTTTTGACAACCTCCTTAAGTGGTCGCCTACAAATATACATCGAGTCCAGACAGATAGAAAAGAAATGGAGCTACAGGCATTGGTCAAAAATGTCACACTTCAGTATCAAAGTATTGCGCAAGAGAAAGGAATCAATCTAATACCTGAGCTACAAGGATCTGCCAAGGTAAAGATCGAACCTGGGATGATAGAAGCTGTTGTGCGCAATCTCTTGACCAATGCCATCAAGTTTACCTCTCCAGGAGGCACAATTCGTGTACGGAGTTATACTTCTGAGAATGAGGTAGTAGTACATGTGATAGATACGGGACGAGGGATCAGCCAAGAGAAGCAGCAAACACTTTTTCAATTGGACAAAAATCAATCTACACGAGGCACAGGGGATGAGAAGGGTACGGGTTTAGGCTTACCCTTAGTGCAAGCGTTCATCGAGCAGCACGGTGGAGAAATTGCTGTGAGTAGTGAGTTAGGAAAAGGGAGTACATTCTCATTTATGCTGCCACTATAAAATAAGGATTGTCTCTAATGAGTTTATATAAAACGGAATAATTTATGTAAATCTCAAGCGTCCAGGATCAAGTCTAGTGGCCAATAGAGTGTAACACAAATTTTATGGTATAATTTTCGAGTGTAGTGACAGGCCCTCTGGAGTTCCCAGATTCAATGCTCAGGACGCTGAAGGCGATAGGAAAATATGTAATTGACACACTACTAAGGCAAGAGATGTAGGATTGGAGGAGCCGTTTTTATCCTCATATATAAAATTTATAGGAGGTAAGAGTTGCGCATTTCTAGTCGTCTTAAAGTGTCAAAGTAGTAGTAATTTTTTACAGATTGTATACAAGTTTTAAACCATTATTATCTAGATAATATAAATTTTGGTGACGACTGTTATTGAAGATAAGGCAGAATAGCCTTTGTTTAAGTGGAAAGTAGGAAAACGGGGAGCGAGTAGGGGAAGAAATGTGGTTCCTTGTTTCTAAAAAATGCTTGCGATTCAACTCATTGATTATGAGTATTTTATGAAGGTCTTAAAATCCAGTCTTCTACTTTGTCAAACCCATTGATATTTATATATTTAGGATAACAAACAAACAGACACATACAAATGAGGAAAAGTCTGATTCATGTAGTATGGGCTTTTTTCGCATAGTATTGATAACCTAGAGGCGGGATTAGACTTTTTTAAAAAGCCTTATTTGAGTAGTCTATTAGTACGAAAAGGACCAAAAGAATGGAGATGAGACATAAACTGCTCTTTGTAAATGAGATAGTATCATGAGACCCTTAATTAGACTTTCAAATACCTGCTCAATCCTATCTGTGCGAAAGTCTAAGACCATGTTTGCACAATGAAAATTCAGCTAAAAAGTAAAGATTTTAGTGAAATCTCAATCGGTCAAAATAGATGAAGTTCAGGTTCTGAAAGCGCAAACTTTTCGCAGATTTGAGGTTTCAAACATGGTCTAAAACGTCTCTTCATGTTTGATGGTCCCTGATCTATTGTATGTTTTTTTGTCTAACGGTAGCTTTTAATCTACGAAATCTGCTAGTCGGAAGAGTAGAAATTACCCCTAAGTAACTGAATAAGAGTGTAATATTTTTCTTGGTATGCGAAAGGGAAAGCAGCTTATTACAAGTTTATTCTTGATTGTTTTGTGCATGACGATGTCTGCGCAGAGCGACAAAGCCCTTGCCCTAAAGAAAAGATTGGAAATAGCCCAGTCTGATACTGCTCGTGTCAATGCTTATAACGACCTCGCCCGATTTTATAGAGAGTTTGATAAGGAGGTAGCCTTCGATTACACATACGAGGCAGAAAAAATCGCGAATCTTATCTCTTATCAGCGTGGACTTGGATTCGTATTTGAGAATTATACCATCATCGCCTACCGAGCGGGAGAGCTACCCGTAGCTTTTGACCATGCCATGCATTGTCTGGAAATCGCAGAGGGGATTCCAGATTCCTTGTTGATTACATTGGCCTACAATAATCTAGGCTTGATACAACGTGACTTGGGCAACCTCGATGAAGCCATTGAATCCTTTGAAGTGGTACTGGAGTATGAACGCACCCTAGGCATCACGGAGGGACTGGCGCGTGGGGTCATGAATACAGGAGCCACACTTTTCAGTCTCAGAGAACTCGAAAACGCAGCCAGACTTTTTCAAGAGGCGTGGGAGATTGGTATACAATTGAAAGACACCCACATTATTGTTGTAGCCCTCAATAATCTAGGCTCCTACCACCAGCAGAAAGGAGATTTGAATATGGCCATGACACGCTATAAAGAGGCACGGGAGTATGCGGTCGATCTCCAAAATCTCAATAACTGGGGAACCCTATCTCATAACATTGGCTGGGTGTATTTCAAATGGGATATTATCGATACTAGCTTTATTTATCTCAATGAAGCCTTGACATTATCCAGAGAACATAATCTCCCACTGATTGAAACAGCCGCTTTGGGAAGCTTGGCTGAAGTAAGCCTCAAAATAAAAGACTTTTCCCAATCGATCGCTTATGCGACGAAGGGTTATCAAGTCGCTAAGTCTGCCTCCAAGTTCGAGCAAGCCAAGAAATCTCTTAGATCTTTGCATCAGGCCTATTATGCGATAGATATGTATGACTCCGCCTATAAGTATCTACAGGAGTACAACGCCATCAATGATTCTATTTTGGCCCTGCAAGAGAATCAGCGAATTCAACAACTCACTATTTCTAATACCATTGCCCAAAAGGATTTTCAACTGGCCCAGCAAAAAGCGAAGGCAGAGAAAGAACAAGACCGCATCCAAAAACTTTCTATTGCCTTTCTAGTCGTGACGAGTCTCCTGATTGGGTTGGGCTACACATGGTATAGACTGCGTAAGGCCAATATTCAACTGGAAGAACACAACACCAAGATCCAGACCCAGCATCAGCAATTGATAGAGCTCAACCACATCAAGGATCGTGTTTTTTCGATCATTTCTCACGACATCCGCGCCCCCCTCAACAACATCAAAGGCTTGATGGATATCCTCTTGGTCCAGGCATTGGAAGAGGAGCAACGGCAAATGATCGCAGGGAAAGTAAAAAAACAAGTCAGAGAGACTTCGGATATTTTCGACAATCTTTTGAGATGGTCTCGTAACCAATTATTAAAAAATCAAACAGAAGCTAGCTCTTTTGATATTGTGTCTCTCTTCAAGGAAAGTGCAGAGGCATTCTCCCAACAAGCATCTCAGAAAGAAATTGAATTGAAGTGTGAGTTTCCACCTCAATTATATGTGTTTGCTGACAGAGAAATGATTCATACTGTCATACGCAATCTACTTTCCAATGCCATCAAATTCTCTCGTCCCAAAGGAGAAGTATCCCTTTCGCACGAGATCAAAGGTACCAAGGTCATCCTCCATGTGATCGATCATGGATTGGGAATAGAAGCCGAAAAACTCGCGACTATCTTTGATCTCAAACAGAATGTGTCTACGCCAGGAACTGCCGATGAAAGAGGGACGGGCCTAGGCCTCCCCATTTCTAAAGAATTTATCGAACAAAATGGTGGCTCCATGTGGGCGCAAAGTACTGTGGGGGTAGGAAGTATATTCTCCTTCTCCCTTCCCAT
This sequence comes from Bacteroidota bacterium, assembly GCA_039820545.1. Taxonomy (GTDB): domain Bacteria; phylum Bacteroidota; class Bacteroidia; order J057; family J057; genus JALEFZ01. Next base: position 57,557 of record JBCBPW010000018.1, read on the forward strand.
GAATCCTCAGAAAACTTTCATCGCTTCTGAAGTCATGGAGTCACAATGAACCTTTATCTAGGGTACTTTCACTATTTTTTCCATCCATTTTCCTTGATTCGTGTGTACCTCCAACCAGTAAAATCCATGACTCAGGTGAGAAAGACTCATATCTGTAGTTTGGAAGGATGTCTGTGTGTAGCATGGACGACCTTGCAGATCCCAGATCACGATTTGTTGAATCTGGAGTTTAGATGGGTCAAGAGATAAGTGTAGGACATCCTGAAAAGGATTGGGGTAGGCAGACAAGGGGAGGGGGGAAGTTTTCGTTACACCCAACGGCTGAGATGCCTGTTCCAATGCCTTCAGCGCATTTAATTTTCCATAGCCCCAAACAGGGTTAGGAACAGTACCTGTAAATCCGTCTGTTTCAGAAGACTGTTGTAGGATATCCTTAATCTGGACAGGTGTAAGTGCAGGATTGGCTTCTAACATCAGCGCGATGATCCCCGTCGAAAGCGGAGCGGCTGCGCTGACAGCATTCTGAATACCATACAAACCATTTCCTCCCTGGACCAGATTTCCACTGGCATTGTGGTACCAAGTGTCAGGTTGATAAGCCGCAAAGCATACCTCTCCAGGCGTCGCAAAGTCTACCCCTCTCCTCCCATCATGGGTAGGACCTGCACTCGACCCCAACCATAACGCTCCATCCTCGCCTTGTCCTGTAATGTCCCGAAAGTTGCCATTAAGATCTGTCCATTCATTTTTCACGACATAGTCAGTAGGCGTGATGGCCTCTTCTGCACTTGTATAATCATTGATGGAATGCCCTTCAACGACGAAGCTTCCAAAGCGATTGTTATTGCCGAAGGTGGAGGGATTAAGGGTAGCGTGGAAGGAAATATTCTCATTGGTCGTGTTGGTCAATGTCAATCGGTAGGTACCTGCCACACCCGAAAAATCAATCAGCAGCTCTCTTCGATCGGAGGTCGCTTCAAAAAATTCGACATTGGCCCCTCTATGACCGATAAAAATATCGCCTAAATTTTGATCTGCTACAGCTGAGGGACCATTGGGGGCTGCGTAAGGGCCAAGCATCACTCCGTTGGGTCGCTCGATTTGAAGGTCCAATCGTCCACTTTCAGGATACCAGAGGTCCATCCTTAAAAATCCTGCTTCAGCTTTTTCTATGACAAGTTCGATAGCTTGATTGGCTGACACATCTCCTGAGGCATGGTTATCTGCCCCGCCATCATCTCCTGATCCACAGACAAAAGGATGTCCCTGTCCTACATAATCGTTGATGGCACGACTGATCTTGCTTGTCCCGTCTGTTGGACCTCCGATCGATCCAATATTCATCAAGGTCACCGAAGGAAGTCCTAACTCCATGATTTTGTCATGCGCAAAGTTCAGTGCCACGGGGAGATAGCCAGGATCAAAGAAACCTACTTGACCCGCTTGGTTTCCAAATGCAGGAAAAGGATCATGGGTGATCTTGACAATGAGAAATTTGGCTTCTGGTGCTACACCCTGGAAGTCATTTCCAGGTACAGCTCCTCCATTACCACCTGCGATACTGGCTGTCGCCGTACCGTGTCCTCCTCTATCAGTGGTCAGCGGAGGCGCCTGCTGGCTGAGCGCTTGATTGATTTGTGTGCTGTCGAAGATTGTACCGATTCCATAAGGATTGTTGGCTGCCTGGGCTCCACTTGGATCGATCATGTCATAGATATAGGTGATACGGGTCTTCCCTTGCGCATCCAAAAAATCGGGATGTCGATAATCAATGCCCCTATCCAAAATGACAATGAGCGTTCCCTCTCCTGTGAGGGGATACTGTTGCAAAGCTTGGTCTAGGTTGACTTCAGCTCTTGGAAGTAAGCCCTGAGAAGCTAATGTCAGACAAGAAAAGAGGATAAATAAGCATAATGAGAGGCGAGACAGTTTCATATTCGTGAGCGTATGAAGGTGAATGTTTCTGTAGGCAATGGGAAAAGTAGGCCAAGGTTAACAAGTTGATTTAGGAGTAAACTCTTTCATTTTGAGAAAATAATCTCATAATGACACTATTTCTCAATTTGAATTGATTTTTAAGCCATTCTTTTTGAGTGAGTTAATGATTTTTTACGCAATCGGTATATGCTTTGATCTTTCTGGTACGTCTGAATCCTTTAACCCAAAGTTTTATGTCAGCATTTCGCAAATCCACACACACAAGACCTCAACAGCCTACGCCTCAGCCTAGTTTGATGGAAAGAGGAGAAGCGCTCAAGAAAATAGACCTATTCCCTGTAGCCGTTTTCATCATGGGAATTGTCAGCTGCTACACGACTGCAACGGGGATCTACCCGATGCTCAACAACTGGATTCTCTCTTATGCGACCGCTATCGCCCTGAGTGTTTTTATGGTCGCCATCGCCCTCCGTATACCCCAAGCTTATCGTGAAGGCAATCAGGTCAAACTGATCATGGGATACATCTTCGTTGCCTTATTCAGTGTTTTGCTCAACTTCAATGCAATTTATGGGATGTTTTCCTCAGAGAAATTGCTGTATGAAGAACTGAAAGAAAATAAGTCTCTTTTGACTGCGATTCAAGTACGTGCAGGAGAGGCATTGGATGATTTTTATGGTGCTAATGAAACGAGAGGTAAGCTCCAACAGGCCAAAAGTCTACTCGAAGAAGAAACATCTAACCGTGTAGATCCTGGTTATGGAAAAAATGCCCGTCGCATCAACCAAGAGAGTATTATCCCACTAGAAGCAGAGCTCCAACTTATCCAAGCAAAATATGACCCGACCGTACAAGAGATTGAAAAATTGGTTGTAGGTGCACAGGTGACAATCGACGAAGCCCTTGCCAGCCACAACATCAGCCAGTATCGCGAAGCTGTAGATCAAAGTGTCGATGCCTACACCCAAGTAGGAGAAATGACCCAGAATCAGTTGGGAAAGGAAAACTTCTACTTCGAAGGCCTAGTCTTCAAACATCGCGACGTGGGAAACTTAAACCATTCATTATGGACATTAGGAGAAGTTTCTAAACTCGATGGGAAGCAAGCATCGGCTGTCATTGTCTCTCTGGTATTGGCACTCCTGATCGACTTTATTGTACTGTTTGTGCTGGTACTTGTCAACAAGCCTGAAAAAGAGGAAAAAGAAGAAGAAGCAATAGTAGAAGAGACGAATCCTACGGGCTTTCGCAAGTCGTCTTCCACCACGACAAACGGTCATTCTGCCCAGGGAAATTCGATTTACGCCTACCGCAGAGAAAGAACTACAGAGGAATCGCAGACCCACAGACCCTATGCCATTCGTCAGGAAAGCCGCCAACCTGTTCCTCCTACGACGCCCATTCAGACTCCCGTGATAGATGAGCTTCCTCAAAGTGAAGAGGCTGTGGTGTCTCAAGTCACTTCAGCAGATATTTCTCCTGTCGCGCAGACAGAGGTCACCCTTGTCGAAGTTGAGCCTGTGGAGGCTGAATTGGAGAAAGAAGAGGTGATGGAATCAGCGCAAGATGCCCAAGCACACCTCATGCCTGAGTGGCAGTACCTAGAAGATGAAGAATCACCCGTCGAGTGGATCGTACCAGCAGAAGAACCTAAAGTCTTAGAAGATGCTGTAGATGACTTAGTAGAAAAAGACCCTTTGGCGTTTGATCTCTTCACGATTGATTTATCAGATGAGGACACTCATGAACCCGAACTGATCCAGAAAAACGAAAAGTAAAGCGTATCCCGATTTTTGATTCGTATTGCAATCCCTTGTAAGATCCCATCTCTCTTCCATACATCCTTTAGCCCAAAAAACATGAAATATACCACTGCAAATCCTCCCGTACACCTTCCTCAGCATGATCCTGAACTCTCTCAGATTATTGAAGAAACGATCGAACTTCAACAGCATGTGACGGCTCAATCTCGTGCAACAGAAGAAAAACTCCAGGAAAAAGCTTTTGCATTTACCCATTCAGAACAAGAAAACATAGCTGAGGTGCCTCTCCCTTCTGATTCATCGACGCCTACCCCTGAGCAGGTCCAAACTCCATCCTCTCAAACACAAACACCCGATACACCTAGTCCTATGCCCGTAGTTCAGCCACAAGTCGCTCCCGCTCCTTCTGTTATTTCTCTCCAAGGGAAGGTTCCAACCCACGAGGAGATCCTTGCCAAAAACACCAATTACATCTTTGTCTTTGGATATACAGGATCAGGTAAATCCACGGCCTTGACTGCCATCAACATGTACATGCGTCAGCACTATCGCGTGATCCTGAATCAGGCGGAAAACCAGGACGGGATTCGATTGATGCACCAGATGATGCGTGACATTGAAGAGGGGTATTTTCCACAGCCTACTTCTATGGGCCAGATCACGGAGTATGATACTGCCTTCTTGATGAATGGTACAGACGTGAACCTGACCTTTTTGGAGATGGCAGGAGAGGACCTCAAGCGTGTAGATGTAGATACGGGAGAAGAGGGTTTTTCTGATGCGATCAAAGCTTACCTGACCTGTCCAGGCATTACGATTTCCTTCTTGATTGTAGCAGATTTTGACCGTGTGGTTGCGAGAAAGGAAGACAAGTTGATTCTACAGTTTTTGAGTTACCTCTACAATGAAGGGATCGATATGTCTCGTGTCGGAGTGGTTCTTAGCAAGTTTGATCGTGGGCGTACAGATATGAATGTAGAAGAAGTCATTCAAAACTATCTTCCGCAGGTGGACAAATGGCTGACCTCAGGAGATATTTCTCAGCCACGTGTGTTTCCTTTCAGCATCGGAGAGATTCTTTCCGAAGATCACAAGAAAGATGAGATTAGTGAAATCCAATTGCTGGACTGTGATCCTATCGTCAACTGGTTGCATACGACCCTTTCTTTGCCAGGGCTCCAGCAAGCAACCGTAGCCGATCATTCGCAGCCCAAAAAAGGTTTTATAGGCAAAATGCGCGGTCTTCTTAATTTTTAAGGTTGATGCCTAACGACAGTGGTGAACCTGTTAGGGAGGGTTCCCACTGTCACCTTTTGGACTATCTTTTACTCAACAAATCCACCTTTCATGTTCTCCGATAATATAGGACTCGCTCGATTCGGTAAGTTTGATGGCTTTGAAATCAAACAACTTCAAGGAAATCTCCTGAACTTTCAGGGAGAAGAGGCACAACAATCGCTGGTTCAAGCACTACAACTCCGATTAGAGCATCTTCGGATTTTTGAGGAAGCAGTCATTTGGGGATTTTCGTTGATCCATCATCAAAACGATCAGTACAGATGCTTTTCCTTGTATCGCTATACGTTGGATGCATATCGTAGAGATGGCTATCAAGCTGTCAGCCTCGTCACGAAAAATGGGGTGCTATCTGCACCTACGATTCACCATGCCCTTCATTCACTTATACAACTTCCTTCCACTTCGCCTTTGCCAATATCCAACACGTGGGAGCAGGAGTTTATGCCTGCTCCCCCCCTACCTGCACAGTTGCCACATCTTCCCGCTTTTATTCCTTTGGTTGACGCAACTGATCGTTCAGCCATTCAATTTTTAAGAGGAATGATCACCTTGACGATGATGCCTTACGGTTATTTTCTGGCGAGTCATGGAGAGCGCACCTTGCAATCATTGGAGAGAGGAAAATTTTTCTTGTACCCATCCCAGGCTGTTTCCACAGCAAAAGAAGAGGAAATAGGGGATAAAATACCCCGTGAAGTGTCAGCATCTTCGCTTATATATGCCTTTGATCGGGACAATTTGGGGAGTTGGAAAGCCGATTTAAGGAATACGGCTACCTCTGTAAAGAAGAAACCAAAGAAGTGGTGGCAGAATTTGCTTTGAATAATGAATACCATGAATGCGTTGGTACCGCGTCTCTACACAGAGAATGAATCCTATCTGAATTCATGCGTGATAATCACGAATGGTCTGGACAAAGGAGAATTAGGCGACCGATGGCTTTCAGTTAGGCAGGCTCATATTATCAATTAGTCGAGTTGTACCGACATAGACTGCTAAAAATATATGGGGACGCTCCGCTTCCGCTAGTCTCTCAATAGAAGCCAATGATTCCGCTTCCCGAATCTCCACATAGTCGATTTTTGCTTCTGATTGCTGAGAGATATGGGCTAGAGCAGCTTCCACAGCCTCATGTGAGTGGGTATACAAGTCCCAGTTTTTTTGTACGATTTGGATAGCTTCGAACAGAGAAACGGCCTGTTTTCTTTCTAATGAATTTAAGTAAGTATTTCTTGAACTCATGGCGAGTCCGTCGGGTTCCCGTACAATCGGACAAGCAACAATTTCCAGTGGAAAACATAGTTCTTCCACCATTTTTTTGACAATCAATTGTTGCTGGAAATCTTTCAAGCCAAAATAAGCGCGATCGGGCTGGATAATGTGAAATAGTATAGAGACGACCTGAAGGACACCGTTCATATGCCCTGGCCTGCTGACGGTTTCCATCACTTGATCGAGTACATCAATTTCGAAGCGGATAAACGTCTGCTTTTGTGGGTAAATCTCCTGAACCTGAGGGAAAAAGATAGCAGTTACCCCCAGCTTTTCTGCCAGTGCGCGGTCGGTTTCAAAGGTGCGAGGGTAAGCATCGAGATCATCTGTGGGAGCAAACTGGGTAGGATTGACGAAAATGCTGAGAACAGTGCAATCATTTTCTTCGACAGATCGTTGTATCAAGCTTCCGTGACCTTCGTGTAAGGCTCCCATAGTGGGAACAAATCCAATCGAATGGGAAGTAGAAATCGATTGGCGCCAAGCCTTGTAGTCGGATATTTTGGTAAATATATGCATAGCCTCCTTCTGAGGATATTGGAGGAAATTCTGGCCAATATAGGGAGTGTAATTGTTAATGCAAATTATTTTAAGTATTTTTGCACCCATATTTACGAACAGATTGTACTGACCCTCTGAGGGTTGTTGACACTCACTCCCATAATTGTCGTACAACATGAGCAAAAAACTGCGCATTCTCTACGTCACGTCTGAGATTGATCCTTTCTTGAAAATGAGTTCTGCGGCAGATCTGATTCGCCTTCTCCCACAAAAGTTGCAGGAGAAAGGACATGAGATCCGCATTTTCATGCCAAAGTTTGGTGTGATCAATGAGCGCCGCAATCGCCTGCACGAAGTCGTGCGCCTGTCAGGAATCAATATTAGAGTGGCTGGAGAAGAGAAACCATTGACCATTAAGGTTGCCTCTATTCCAAACGCCAAGCTTCAGGTTTATTTCCTGGACAACGAAGACTATTTCAAGCGCAAATCTGTCCTCACCGACCCTGCTTCTGATACTTTTCACGTGGACAATGACGAACGTTCCATTTTCTTCTGCAAGGGAGTAATCGAAACCGTCAAGAAATTGGGATGGCCGCCCGACATTATTCACTGTCATGACTGGATGACTTCATTTATTCCTCTATATTTGCGCACGCATTATAAGGAAGACCCTATGTTTAGTAAAACTAAAACGGTCTTCACCGTTTACAACAACGGGTTTGACAGTGAATTGGCTCAAAACTATCTGGACAAAGTTCGGGTGGATGGCATAGAAGATGAAAACCTAGACAACTATGACGGGCCAAATTACGTCGGTGTAGTGAAGGGAGGAATGGCACTCTCTGATGTGGTAACCAAAGGACACCCCGTAATTGATGAAAAGCTGGAAGAATACATCGAGCAAACTCAATCTGAGAAGATCTATTTCGATACTTCTGATGCGGACCAGTACGTTGAAGGCTACCATCAGCTTTACGCGAACATTTCAAACTAATTTTATTTTGAAGAAAAATATTGCGCTTCTGCTTGCTGCTGTAACTTCAGTGGCAAGCATTTTTTTGTGGACAGGTTGTACCGAAGAAATTGATGGGGTAGGAAGGGACGTACTTCCCCCCTCGGATCTTATCAATACTTTCTTCGTCGATACATTCCAGATCGAATATGAAACCGTACTCGTCGATACGGTGAATACTTACAGATCCCCCAATCAACTCTTTGGGAGTATGGTGGATCCACAAATGGGACGTCTGCAAGCGGCGACTTATGTCTCTATCCGAAATCTTGACAACCTCTTCCTGGGAGATCCAGGAGATTTATTTTTGGACTCGGTCGTTTTTCGCATGCAAATAGCTACCACATACGGAAGACCTCAAGAGCCACAACAGATCCAAATCTACGAGCTCACAGACACCATTCCCGATTCTACGCTGACAAACTCCCGGACGCAGATTTCTTTTGACAACTCAAGAAATCTCGCCCAAAATACAGAGATCAGCCTCAATGAAACAGGGCAAGGAGAATTCAATATCCGACTGGATGACGAGATCGGCGAGCGCCTCTTGTTCGCAGATACAGCCGTACTCAACAATCCCGTAGCTTTCCAGCAACTCCTCAAAGGATTCTACATCACAACAGATCCCGTGGCATTTACCTCGCGTGAACCAGGTGCGATCTACTCCTTTATCGGTGCGAGTGCAGGAACTGTGGTAGAAGTCTTTTTCAAACGCCGTGAACCCAATACACAGGCTTTTGTAAGTGCTTCGGAGACCTTCGGTGTTACGCTGAGTACGCCTCGTTTCCATACAGTCAAACGTACAGAAGTAGCAGGAAAATTATTTGAAGAGACATTACTGAATGGCGGCGACGAAGATGTCTATGAGTTCCTGGAAGGAGGGGCATTGATTCGAAATTATATCAAGATCCCTCAGCTCAACAAACTCGGCCAAGTCGGGATCAGCAAAGCAGTACTCAAGCTCAAGGTAGATCCACAATTCCTAGGGAGTGAGGACCGATACGCACCACCCACGGAGCTTTCTCTTGCACTAGCAGATGAGAATGGGGAGATTATCGTAAATGACGATGGGACACTGGTCGGACTGCGCGATTTAGAAGGCGGAGTATTCCCTTCCTATGATTCTGATGAGCAAGCATACAATATTGTCATTTCCAAATACGTACAAGAGGTAGTCTCAGGAGAAGTTTCTAACACGGGATTCTATATACTTCCCCGACCTGAAACTTACCGTATGAATCGGGCAGTACTGGGAGGATTGAATCATCCGACTTTGAAGCCAGAATTAGAAATTTTCTATTTCAACTTCCCGTAGTAGGAAAGAGAATAATTTTTACCCTGAGACTTTCTATCCTGATCTTGCGTCTGCATTTGGAGGAAGAAAGTCTCAGTTTTTTATGGTAAAAAGCCGTTCTATCAGCCTTTATCATAAAAAAACTCTTCATTAGGATGAAAAGTTAATGCTCTTTCTTACAAGTCAGATAGTAAGTATACTTGAATATTATGGTGTAAAATATGATCCTTTAGGAGCTTTTCCTTTGTAACCATTACACGAAGCTTGCGTTTCGTCTGGCTAAAATATTACCTTTCATTCGTATTCTTTTGAAATATCAACCCAAATCATTCTCATATGTGTGGAATTGTTGGTTATCTCGGGTATAGGGACTCTTACCCTATCATCATTAATGGGCTCAAGCGACTGGAGTATAGAGGATATGATTCTGCGGGGATCGCGCTCATGAATGGCAAACTCCAAATATTTAAGAAGCAAGGGAAAGTCGCAGATCTCGAGGCACATATCAATGGTCAAGAAATCGCTTGCACTGTAGGAATTGGACATACAAGATGGGCTACACATGGAGAACCCAATGATACCAATGCACACCCGCATTTATCCGCTTCAGGAAACTTTGTGATTGTCCACAATGGCATCATTGAGAACTATAGTTCGCTGAGGAAACGACTTCTAGATGAAGGATATACCTTCAAGAGTGGGACAGATACAGAGATCCTTGTTCAGTTGATTGAGTTTATCTATGAAAGAGGAGGTGTCAGCGCAGAGGAAGCCGTCAGACTGGCCCTACATGAGGTGGTAGGTGCCTATGGGATTGTGGTCATGTGTCAGTCAGAGCCCGAAAAACTGATCGTCGCCCGAAAGAGTAGTCCTATTGTGATCGGGATTGGTGAAGGCGAATATATTGTCGCATCAGATGCCACACCGATCGTAGCTTACACCAAAGATGTCATCTACCTTAACGACAATGAGATGGCGGTCATCACCAAGGATAACCACACCATCAAGGATATCAATAATACCGTCTTGGTGCCCAGTTTACAGCGCATTGAGATGGAGTTAGAGGAATTGGAAAAAGGAGGCTTCGATTATTTTATGATGAAAGAGATCTTCGAGCAGCCCAAATCCATCATGGACTCTATGCGAGGACGCATCAATCCAAAGGATAACAGCGTGTGGCTGGGAGGCTTGGTCGATGTGCATGAGCCCCTCAAAAAAGCACGTCGTGTCATCATGGTTGCCTGTGGTACGAGCTGGCATGCAGGATTGGTAGGAGAGTATCTATTCGAAGAGTATGCGCGTATCCCAGTAGAGGTAGAGTATGCTTCAGAGTTCCGATATCGCAATCCGATCATCCACGAAGATGATGTCGTCATCGCGATCAGCCAGAGTGGAGAGACTGCTGATACATTGGCTGCCGTGCAGATTGCCAAAGAAAAAGGTGCTCTCGTACTGGGTGTGGTCAATGCCGTAGGCTCTTCTATCGCCCGTGAGACACATGCAGGAGTTTATATCCACTGTGGACCAGAGATCGGGGTGGCTTCTACCAAGGCCTTCACCTCACAGGTGACCGTACTTTCATTGATGGCAGCCTTCATGGGACAGCTTCGTGGTGTACCCCCACGCAAGTCTCAAGAACTTGTAAGAGACATTCTTCAGATTCCTGAGAAAGTACGCAAGATTCTGGATCAAAACGATAAAATCGTCGCGATTTCAGATATCTTCAAGGATGCCTCCAATTTCCTTTATTTAGGAAGAGGGTATAATTTCCCCGTAGCATTAGAAGGAGCACTGAAGCTCAAGGAGATTTCTTACATCCACGCCGAGGGTTACCCCGCAGCAGAAATGAAGCATGGACCGATTGCCTTGATAGATGAACACATGCCCGTCGTATTTATCGCTACCAAAGATGAATCCTATGACAAGATCGTAAGTAATGTAGATCAGGTGGTATCTCGTAAAGGAAGGGTCATTTCAGTAGTGACAGAAGGCGATACGGTGATTAATGATCTATCAGAATTTGTCGTTGAAATCCCAGCAACTAATCCTTCACTGCTTCCGATCCTGACGGTGATCCCCTTGCAGTTGCTCTCCTACCACGTCGCACTCATGCGTGGCTGCAATGTAGACCAGCCCCGCAACTTGGCGAAGTCTGTAACAGTGGAATAAATACAGTGAGAATAGGAGATCGTCATATCACATGACCTTCCCAAACGATAGGCATTCATAGTAGATACTGTGGATGCCTTTTACTTTTGCTGGCTCTGATAGGTCAAACTTCCTGTAGGGTGAGCAGCCTGTCCTTTCGCGAGCACTAATTGATTGAAGTTTTTCAAATAATTGAATATCATTTTTATACCAAACGAAATCTCTTTTTATCAGTTTGTTAAAGATACTCCCATTCTATTAGGCAACTGATTATGTGGCTGATCCCTAGTATTTTATGGTAAGATTTTTGTAAAGAATTTACAGAATAAATCAAACGTAAATACCTCTTAGACGTTTTCTATAACAGTAGTCAGGTAGATAAATCTCAGCTGGCCAAGCTCCATTTGAATCAATCGAGCCTTTGATGAAAAGTTGTGTGATTGTAAGGAGTGTAGCCTAAGCACATATAAGAGGGGATATACCATTAATTATGTGGCACTTTACATCTTGGCTTTATCAGGATCGTCTCCTGCTTAACATCAGCATATGAATAAAGATCAAACGCATATCCCACACAACATCCTTGTTATTGGTGCGCTTGGCCAAATCGGATCAGACTTGACAGCAGCGCTTCGTGCTCGATTTGGTAAAAATCACATTGTCGCTGCAGATATTCGAGAACCTGTACAAAAAGAAGGTCCCTTTGTCCTACTTGATGTGACAGACAAAGAAGCCATTATCGATGTTGTACAGCAGCATGCCATCAAAGAAATCTACCATCTCGCAGCTATCCTCTCCGCCAAGGGAGAACAACATCCCCAACTAGCATGGGAAATCAATATGAAAGGGCTTCTCAATATTTTGGATATCGCAAGGGAGTACCCTGTTGAGAAAGTGTTCTGGCCTAGCTCCATCGCTGTATTTGGCCCCAATAGTCCCAAAGTACATACCCCACAGTATTGTGTGACAGATCCGACGACTGTGTATGGCATCAGCAAGCTAGCAGGAGAAAGGTGGTGTGAGTATTACTTCGAAAAATATGGGGTAGATGTCCGAAGTATCCGTTACCCAGGACTGATCAGCTACAAAGGTGCGCCAGGAGGAGGTACGACAGATTACGCAGTAGACATTTATCATCACGCAGTCAAAGGAGAGGCCTATACAGGTTTCTTGAGTGAGGAGACTGCGCTTCCGATGATGTATATGCCAGATGCGATACGCGCCACGATCGAGTTGATGCGCGCACCAGCAGAAAATATTCAAATTCGCTCCTCCTACAATCTGGCAGGAATGAGTTTCTCCCCTGCTGAAGTCTACGCTTCGATTCGCCATCATGTACCCTCTTTCCAAGTAGATTTTGAGCCTGATTTCCGCCAACAGATTGCAGATAGTTGGCCCTCTTCCATCGACGATAGCCAAGCGACAAAAGATTGGGGATGGGAAATGGCCTATGGCCTAGAGCAAATGACAATAGAAATGCTGGCACGGCTTCGAGAAAAATATATGTTAGAGACAGTCAGTAGATGATTTCGGGAAAATAAATTTAAAGATCTGTGAAAGGATGCTTCTATCAAGAGGTGTCCTTTTGTTTTGATTGAACGCGCCGAATCCCTGAGTGTAACAGATGACAGAAACTAACTGAAAATATATGAGACTACGTATTTGGATTTTGAGTTTGTCATTTTGGCTCATCAGTAGCCCATACATCTTTGGACAGGAAGTGACACAAGCAGAACCCCAGGTTTCTTTTGTAGATGAAAAAAAGCCTCATTCATACTATGTAAGACAAGCAGAGCGATGGTGGGAGGAGACCCAAAAGGATCGATCCTCTGAGACTAACTGGTATAACTACTATCGTGCTTGCCGCAATGCCCATGGCACCGCCAACTGGAGCAAGGACTTCGTCGAGGAGTCGCCAAGCCTACGCTTGGGAGCAGATATCATCCAGTTAATGGAGCAGCATATTCCTGAGACATTCACGCTATACTATGTCAAAGGATCAGACTGGGGCGCCAACCCCAGTTTTGGAGAATATCTAAAGAAAGCCTATCAGATGAATCCCAATTTTCGAGGTATTCATTCGAGTATGGTGTCGCTTGCCCAAAGTACACATGATATGAAACTAAGGCGAGCGGTCAACCAGCAATGGTTTATGCAAAACAATATGGCCCCTGGATTCATGACTTACGGCTACAACATGCTTCAGTCTGTCCTACCCAATGGGATTGTATTGACACAGGGCGACAATGATACCTATCCTGCATGGATGCTCAAGGACGCTAAAAATATACGCCCCGATGTCACCATCATCAACATCGATTTTCTATTGGTGGAATCCTATCGTGATCCCATTTTCAATGAATTGGGCATTCCACCTTTTGCTCTCGAAAATATCGACATCAATGAATACGAGTTCAATTGGAAAAATATTGCCAAGCACCTCCTCACACATTACAAGGGCAATCGCCCCCTCCATCTATCCATGACGGTCAATAAGAAGTATTATGAGGGGTTTGAGGACAATATGAACTTATGTGGGCTTACATGGAAGTATGGGGAGGACCTCAAATATCCAACCAAGGAGAATATGGAAATCCTACTAGATCGTTTTTTACTGGATCACTTGAAGGCTAATTTAACCTACAGTCCTGCTCAAGGGCGTGTGGATGAGATCAACACCCATTATCTCCATATTTTTAAGCTGGCACGAGAGGCGTACAAGAAGTTGGGAAATGAAAAAGAGATAGCTGCTTATCTCAGTCTGGGGGAGGGAATTATTGAAAAGATTGACGGTCCTAATCGCCAGGAATCGCTGAGACAAAAATTTCAATAGGATAATTGACCTATGCGTCACAGATGGTTTCATACTTACTTCAGCCATCTATGAGGGAATCAAAACCTGTGGAGGAGGCGGTACTCCACTTTTTGTTTGTGTAGATACTTACAAAATAAGATTTACACGACTGGTTGCTGAAAAAGCGTCAGCAACTCTTCAGGTTGGTTGAGAATATGTGCAGGAGAAGAGGTTTCTAGCTGGACAGGTGTATGAAATCCCCATGTGACGCCGATACCATCGATTCCCGCTTCTTGTGCTGCCGCCATATCCCTTTGCTCATCACCGATCATGACGAGCTCTGAAGCATCAAATTTCCTACGTCGCATGATCTTTTGCAGTACAGGAGCTTTTCCAAAGAGAGAGCTCGGAGCATAGATAAATTCAAAATGTCCTAGTTGATGCTGCTTGAGGAAGCGTTGGACATTGGGCTTAGAGTTAGAAGTCAGAATCCCCATTCTGTAGCCTCGTTGTTTGAGCTCGACGATGACTTCGGGCATGCCTTCGATAGGCTTCACATCCTGAAGGTGCTGTTTGAAACTGCGTCGCGCTTTTCTAAGGACCCCTGGCAACTGAGATACATTGAGATTGGCAATTTTGAGTAGTTCTGGTATTGTTTTTCTCTTGAGTTCAATAAACTCTTCCTTATCTACGGCGGGCCATTCGAGTTTTTCGCCAATTTCATTGACGATGAGTAAGGCTACTGATAACGTATCAGCAATAGTTCCATCAAAATCGAAGACAAGCAGCTTCTTATCCATAGGAAAAGCGTCCAATTTTGGTTAGGGAATAAGCCCGTAACACATGAGTGAATAAAAGTAGGAAAATATGAGGGAAATGATAGCGAAGTCTCGCAAAGTGAAGGTATTTATCCACCAAACAAAGGAAGCAGATACCCATCTATCCAGTAGTCTAATCCTTTGACGAGAAAAATCAGAAAATATTCTAGCACACTATTTGCTTTTGGTTAAATAATTGCGACCTTTGCAAGCCCAAAGATGAAAGTTCCTGTGTTGAATTTTTAGATTTGGGTTCCATAAATCAGGAAACTGTCCTTCATGGCAATGCATTCAACCTTGTTGAGGTACCCCGGGAGGATAGTGCGGATTCCCACTAGAGTTTCACCTTTTGAACAGAGACTCCTCCAGGAATTGAGCCCTTCTCCCACAGAAGACGGCCTTCCCCACTATCGCCTACCCTCTCCAACTTTTTTGCATTTCATTTTTAAGTACATTTCCTGAGTCCTCACAAGGGCAACAGGTGGATTTTCATTAGAAATTAATACTTCAGCATATAGTCGTATGCCTACAATTCAGCAATTGATTCGTAAAGGCCGGAGTGACAAAGTCTGGAAAAGTAAGTCTCCGGCTCTAGATGCAAACCCACAGCGTCGTGGGGTATGCCTAAGGGTATATACGACGACACCCAAGAAGCCTAACTCTGCATTGAGAAAGGTCGCAAGGGTACGTCTGACAAACCAAAAGGAAGTCAACGCCTACATCGGAGGTGAGGGCCACAATCTCCAGGAGCACTCAATCGTACTCGTACGTGGTGGAAGGGTGAAAGACCTTCCTGGTGTAAGATATCACATCGTCCGCGGAGCGTTGGATACTGCCGGTGTAGAAGGCCGTAACCAAGGTCGCTCTAAGTATGGTACTCGTAGAGAGAAAAAGAAATAGTAATCCATGAGAAAGACCAGAGCAAAACAAAGAAGAGTCATGCCAGACCCCAAGTTTGGGAGTGAACTGGTAAGTAAATTTGTGAACAACCTCATGGTAGATGGTAAAAAAAATGTGGCTTACCGCATTTTCTATAAGGCCATGGAAACAGTTGCTGAGCGTACAGGAGAAGATGGGGTGGAAATTTTTAAAGCAGCACTCAACAACATCACGCCTCAGGTAGAGGTGAAAAGCCGTCGTGTAGGTGGAGCTACCTTCCAAGTACCCATCGAAGTTTCTCCCAAGAGAAAAGAAGGTTTGAGCTTCCGCTGGCTTATCAACTACTCTAAGTCTCGTAATGGAAAGTCCATGCATGAAAAGCTTGCTGCAGAAATTATCGCCGCTTCCAAAGGAGAAGGCGCTGCAGTAAAGAAAAAAGAAGACATGCACCGTATGGCAGAAGCCAACAAGGCCTTTTCACACTTCAGGTTTTAATTATACTTCATTCGCTTCAACACTTTAACGAGGAAACTATCAGATGGCAAAGGTACCTCTAAAAGACACCCGTAACATTGGCATCAGTGCCCACATCGACGCTGGTAAGACAACTACTACCGAGCGTGTCCTCTTCTACACCGGTATCTCTCACAAGATCGGTGAAGTACACGATGGGGCAGCTACGATGGACTGGATGGAGCAGGAGCAGGAGCGTGGTATTACCATTACCTCCGCTGCGACTACAACATTCTGGCCTTATGAAGGGAAGAACCACCGTATCAATATCATTGATACACCTGGTCACGTTGACTTTACAGTAGAAGTAGAGCGTTCCTTGCGCGTTCTAGATGGAGCTGTGATGTTGTACTGTGCAGTGAGTGGGGTTGAGCCTCAGTCTGAGACAGTATGGCGCCAAGCACAAAAATATAATGTACCCCGTGTAGGATTCGTCAATAAGATGGACCGCTCAGGTGCAGACTTTTTCCAGGTAGTCAAGCAGGTGAAGGAGATGCTCGGCGGAAACGCAGTACCTATTCAGGTACCCATCGGAGCAGAGGCTGACTTTCGTGGTGTCGTTGACTTGATCGACGGTAAAGCCAAAGTTTGGAATGAAAATGACTTTGGTATGACTTGGGAAGAAATTGAAATTCCCGAAGATCTAGAAGAAACCGTTGCTGAGTGGCGTGAAAACATGATGGAAGCTGTTGCTGAATACGACGAGTCTATCATGGAAAAATACTTCGAAGATCCAGATACGATCACAAGAGACGAAGTAATTGCCGCCCTTCGCGCAGCTACACAAGACATGTCCATCATCCCTATGATGTGTGGATCTGCCTTCAAAAATAAAGGTGTACAAGCTGTACTTGATGCAGTATGTTACTTGCTTCCATCTCCCTTGGAGATGCCTGCTATCGAAGGGACAAACCCTGAGACAAACGAGAAAGAAACGCGTCAAGCAAGCAACGACGAGCCGTTTACATCTCTTGCATTCAAAATCGCTACGGACCCATTTGTAGGTCGTCTGGCATTCTTCCGTGTATACTCTGGTGTACTAGAAGGAGGTTCATATGTCTTGAATAACCGTACGCGTAAGAAGGAGCGTATCTCTCGTATCCTTCAGATGCACTCTAATAAGCAGCAGCAGATTCCTAAGGTGGAAGCGGGTGATATCGCAGCAGCCGTAGGATTCAAAGATATTCGTACAGGAGATACTCTGACGGACATCAACCACCCACTGAACTTAGAGTCTATGGACTTCCCTGAGCCTGTCATTCGCATTGCGATTGAGCCTAAGTCTCAGAAGGACTCCGATAAGCTTGGAAACGGGTTGGCAAAACTTTCTGAAGAAGATCCAACATTCAGCGCGAGTACAGACGAGGAGTCTGGACAGACAATCATCGCAGGAATGGGAGAGCTTCACTTGGAAATCATCGTTGACCGTTTGAAGCGTGAGTTCAAGGTAGAAGTAAATCAGGGGCAGCCACAGGTATCTTACCGTGAGGCATTCTCCAATACAGTAGAGCACCGTGAGGTGTATAAGAAGCAGACAGGTGGTCGCGGTAAGTTTGCCGATATCCAGGTTGAGTTTGGTCCTGCTGAAGACGGAAAAGGATTCGTATTCGAAGACGCCATCAAAGGTGGTGTGATTCCAAGAGAATTCATTCCTTCTGTACAGAAAGGATTCCAGGCAGCGATGGCTGAAGGGGTACTCGCTGGCTTCCCAGTAGAAGACTTGAAAGTGAGACTCTTCTTCGGAAGTTTCCACCAAGTTGACTCCGATCAGCTTTCTTTTGAGTTGGCAGCCAAGCTTGCTTTTAGAGAGGCAGGTAAAAAGGCTAAGCCTATCTTGAAGGAGCCTATCATGGCCGTAGAGGTAGTGACGCCCGAAGATTATATGGGTAACGTAGTCGGTGACTTGAACAAGCGTCGTGGTAAGATCGACGAAATGGGTGACCGCGGAAACTCAAAAGTAGTGAAGGCGAAAGTACCTTTGTCTGAGCTCTTCGGATACGTAACTGACCTCCGTACGATTTCATCCGGTCGTGCATCATCTACTATGCAATTCTCTCACTATGAAGCAGCACCTGGAAACATTCAGGAAGCTGTAGTAGCAAAAGTGAAAGGTGTAAGTG
Organism: Bacteroidota bacterium; assembly: GCA_039820545.1. GTDB lineage: Bacteria > Bacteroidota > Bacteroidia > J057 > J057 > JALEFZ01. The sequence goes on from JBCBPW010000018.1 coordinate 75,908, forward strand.
TATAAGACGAGCAGTCTAGCTCTTTAAATAAAAGGTAATGACCCAGAAGATTCGCATTAAACTCAAATCGTACGACCACAACCTCGTGGATAAGTCTGCTGAAAAGATCGTACGGACGGTAAAGTCTACCGGTGCCATCGTGAGTGGACCTATACCGTTACCTACTGAGCGTTCCATTATCACAGTCAACCGCTCCCCTCACGTCAATAAAAAGTCGAGAGAGCAGTTTGAGATTAGTTCTTACAAGCGTCTGATTGACATCTTCAGCTCTAGTTCAAAGACCGTAGATGTCCTGATGAAGCTGGAACTTCCCAGTGGGGTTGATGTTGAAATCAAGGTATAAGCGATTCATAGGTACACCATACATCTGGGTAACGAAATAAGAAAACCCAGCCGTAAAGGCTGGGGTTTCATTCCCCCTCAAGATGTGCTTTGGTTAATCAAAAATTTTAATCCCAATTAGGATGGCAGGAATCATAGGCAAGAAAGTAGGGATGACCAGCATCTTCGATGAAAATCGGAAGAATATAGCCTGCACGCTGATTTATGCTGAGCCAAACGTCGTCACACAAGTCAAAACGACTGAGACACGCGAGAATCAGAAATCAGATGGATACAATGCTGTACAGCTGGCATTTGACGAGCGCAAAGAAAAGAATACGCCCAAACCACTCAAAGGGCATTTCGATAAAGCAGGAACAACACCTAAGCGTAAACTGGTTGAGCTTGACTTCTCTGACCAGGATAGCGTACCCTCACTGGGTGATGCTGTAGGTGTAGACCTCTTCGAAGAAGGTGATTTCGTAGATGTGATCGGCATCTCGAAAGGTAAAGGTTTCCAGGGTGTTGTAAAACGCCACGGCTTCGCAGGTGTAGGTGGCCAAACACACGGTCAGCACAACAGAGGTCGCGCACCTGGTTCCTTGGGTGCAGGTTCTACTCCTTCTCGTGTTTTTAAAGGCATGAGGATGGCAGGACGCACAGGAGGTGCACGCACAACCGTGCAAAACCTCAAAGTTTTGAAAGTAATCCCCGAAAAAAACCTGCTTGTTATCTCAGGGTCCATTCCGGGGCACAAAGGATCTTACGTCATTATAGAGAAATAAGCAGATGGAAGTAGCAGTATATAGCATCGAAGGCAACGAGACTGGGCGTACAGTAGATCTTCCTGAATCCATCTACGCGATCGAGGAGCCCAATGACCACGCGATCTATCTGGATGTCAAATATATCCAACAAAATCGCCGTCAAGGAACTTCTAAGTCTAAAGAGCGCGGAGAAATCCACGGAACCAATAAGAAGCCCTTCCGCCAAAAAGGAACAGGTAACGCCCGTCAGGGTGATCGTAAGTCTCCCTTGTTTCGACATGGTGGCACGATCTTCGGCCCTAGACCACGTGACTACAAGTCCCGCTTGAATAAGAAAGTAAAGCGCCTTGCAAGAAAGAGTGCCCTTACTTACAAAGCTAGAGAAGAAGAAATCCGCGTCGTCGAAAACTTTGAGTTTGAGGCACCAAAAACCAAAAGATTTGTCGAAGTCATGGACAATCTTCAACTCGGCCACAAAAAAGTACTAGTGGTATTGGAAAACTCCAGTGAGAATATCTATCTCTCAGGAAGAAACCTACCCAAGGCCAGCGTCATGACAGCTGACACCGTCAGTACGTATGACATCCTAAATGCTGAAACCCTCATCATGACTGAAGGGGCAGTATCAGTGATCAATAAACATCTAGCCAAAAAAGCATAAGGTGATGAGCATACTCAAGCGTCCCATAATTACCGAAAAGACGAACCTCTACACAGAGCGTGGACTAACCAAGTACGGTTTTGAGGTGGATCTCAAAGCGACCAAGCCAGAGATCAAAGAAGAGATTGAAAGAGTCTACGAAGTAACGGTAGAGACAGTCAATACGATGGTGGTTCGCGGAAAGCGTCGCCAGCGCTTTACCAAAAGAGGCGTCATCAAAGGAAAATCTCCTAACTACAAGAAGGCCATCGTGACCCTTGCAGAAGGACAAGAGATCGATTTCTACAAGCACATTTAATTGAAATCCCAGGTAGCGACCGCGGAGAAGGAACTGAGAGAAGGATTCGTGTCGCACCTCATTAATAAAAGAAACAATGGGTATTCGCAAGCTAAAACCGGTAACTCCCGCACAGCGTGACGCTTCGGTATCAGACTTCAAGGAGATTACCAAAAGTACTCCCGAAAAGTCTCTGACAGAAGCCCTCAAAAAGTCGGGTGGACGTAACAGCCAGGGTCGTCGCACTATCCGTCACAGAGGAGGCGGTCACAAGCGCAAGTACCGTGTCATAGATTTCAAGCGCGACAAATTCGGCATTCCTTGTACTGTCGAGTCTATCGAGTATGATCCTAACCGTAGCTGCCGCATTGCACTGGTTAAGTACGAAGATGGAGAGAAGCGCTACATCATTGCACCAGATAAGATCGAAGTAGGTCAGACACTCATCTCTGGGGAGAAAGTGGAGCCCAAGATCGGAAACGCAATGAAGCTGATGAACATGCCTTTGGGTTCTATCATTCACAATGTAGAACTCTATCCTGAAAAGGGAGGTATGATGGCAAGAAGTGCAGGTACATTCGCACAGTTGACCGCAAAGGATGGGAAATACGCCATTTTGAAGCTTCCTTCTGGAGAAACACGCATGGTACTTGGTACCTGTATGGCTACCATCGGTACGGTAGGGAATTCAGATCACCAAAACATCGTGTTGGGTAAAGCTGGCCGTAAGCGCTGGTTGGGTCGCCGCCCTCGTACAAGAGGTGTCGTGATGAACCCCGTCGATCACCCCATGGGTGGTGGTGAAGGTCGCGCCTCAGGTGGTCTACCCCGTAACAGAAACGGTAAACCCGCTAAGGGCTTCAAGACTCGCGCGAAGAAAAAGGCTTCTAGCCGCTTGATTATCAGCCGTAAGAAGAAGCGTAAGTAATTTTTAAGCAAACAATTACCGAAGATTTTGTCTTCGATTATCAATATCAATTATGGCTCGATCACTGAAAAAAGGTCCCTTTATTGATCCAAAGTTGGAGCGTAAGGTCCTGGCAATGAACGACTCCGGAAAGAAGAGAATGATTAAGACATGGGCACGCCGCTCAATGATTTCTCCTGACTTCGTAGGACATACCATCGCTGTACATAATGGAAAGAACTTCATTCCTGTATATATCTCAGAAAATATGGTGGGCCATAAGCTGGGAGAATTTGCAGGGACGCGTACTTACCGCGGACACGGTGGAAACAAAAAAGACAAAAGAAGATAATAACACTGCTTGGGCAGGTCCTTCCTGCATGCAGCGATAAAATCGGAATACTATGGCGGAACAATCAACTAAACTGACCCGCAAAGAAAAGATAGCAGCTGGGATTCCTAAGCCTCCAAAGAAAAAGAGAGCGAAGGCTGAACAGATCAAAGAGAATCGCGCCGACGAATGTCGCGTGACGCTGAAGAATTATCGCTCTTCTGCTCGCAAGATGCGCATGGTTGTGGATCAGATCCGCGGGAGGGAAGTTTTCGATGCACTGAATGTCCTCAAGTTTACTTCAAAAGCCGCAGCTCCTGCTGTAACACGTTTGCTACAGTCTGGTATCAGCAGCCTAGAAGAGAAGTTTGAAGACCGTGTGGACATTGGGACACACTATATCAAAGAAGCGTATGTAGACAGCGCGCGCATGCTCAAACGTCTACGCCCTGCGCCTCAAGGACGTGCACACTTGATCCGTAAACGCTATTGTCATGTGACACTTGTACTCGAAGAAGTACCTGAGGTTGATGACATGGACGAAGAATCAGATGATTAATCTTAAATAACTAGGAAATTGGGACAGAAGACACATCCGATCGGATTGCGACTGGGTATCATCAAGGGTTGGGAGTCCAACTGGTACGGTGGTAACGATTTCTCTGATAAGCTAGTAGAAGACGAGCAGATCAGAGCATACCTCAAAGCCCGTATTCCTCGCGGAGGAATTTCAAAGATTGTGATCGAGCGTACATTGCGCAAAATCACCATCACCATTCATACATCTAGACCTGGTATCGTCATCGGTAAAGGGGGAAAAGAAGTAGACAAACTAAGAGAAGAGATCAAGAAGATTACGGGCAAAGACGTCCAGATCAATATCTTCGAGATCAAGCGCCCTGAACTAGACGCTACACTCGTAGGTCAGCAGATCGCGCAACAGCTCGAAGGTCGTGTCTCTTTCCGTCGCGCGATGAAGTCTGCCTTGGCAGCGACCATGCGTGCAGGAGCCCAGGGCTGCAAGATTATGTGTGCTGGACGTCTGGGGGGTGCTGAAATGGCACGTACAGAGCAGTACAAGCAAGGACGTATTCCATTGCAGACACTCAGAGCAGATATCGACTATGCACTCGTAGAAGCTCACACTATCTACGGTGTGATTGGAGTCAAAGTCTGGATTTTCAAGAAAGAAATTTTCGGTAAGGTAGATTTGTCTCCTTCTGTTGCTTCAGATCGTAAGCGCGGAGGTGGCGGAGGCGGTAAAAAGCGCAGACGATAACATCGTTTGGCCAATCTCCAGATACTCTTGGACGCCTTACACCTTATGATTTAAATAAATAAGAGAGACGACGCATGTTACAGCCGAGAAAAGTTAAACGTAGAAAGGTTCAGAAAGGCCGGATCAAAGGGCTCGCTCAGCGTGGTGCGAATATATCCTTTGGCTCTTATGGACTGAAGGCACTCGAAAACGGATTCATGACTTCTCGCCAGATAGAAGCCTGCCGTATTACCATCTCCCGAGCAATGAAAAGGGAAGGTAATATCTGGATTCGTGTTTTCCCCGATAAGCCCATCACAAAGAAGCCTGCAGAGGTACGTATGGGTAAGGGTAAAGGTAACCCTGAATACTGGGCTGCGCCTATCAGACCTGGACGTATTCTGTTCGAACTAGACGGAGTACCTGAAGAGGTAGCACGTGAAGCACTCAGACTTGCTGCAAACAAGCTGCCCATGAAGACTAAGTTTGTGATTCGTAGAGACCTTCAAACTGCATAGGAAAGATGAAAGCGAAAGATATACGGGAACTTACCACTGAGGAGATTGAAGCACGTATCACTGACGAACAGGAAACACTCCTTCGTCTCCGACTGAATCATGCCGTATCGTCTGTCGAAAGACCTTCTGATATCAAAGATGCCAGAAGAAATATTGCCAGACTAAAGACCATCCTGCATGAAAGAAGTACTGAGCAAGTCGAACCCCAAAATGATGATCAGGCATGACTGAAGTAGTAAAAGAGACTCGTAACCGACGCAAAGTTCGTGTGGGGAGAGTAGTAAGCAATAAGATGGATAAGTCCATCACTGTACTCGTCGAGCGCCGCGTGAAGCACCCTATCTATGGGAAGTTCGTGAAGAAGTCCAAGAAGCTTATGGCACACGACGACGAAAATACATGCGGAATCGGTGATACCGTCCGCATCATGGAGACCCGACCACTCAGCAAAAATAAGCGCTGGAGATTGTTGGAAGTCATCGAAAGAGCTAAGTAAGTAGTTCTCTTATATATACAGCTGCATTTTTGAATTCGTACAAGAAAAAGCTGAATGCAAGTAAGTGTTGATTTGCTGTGGGAAGGATACTGATACATCCCAATTTCCATTCAGCATATTCCTACAGGAGTCAATAACCCTTAATCTATTTAACAATGATTCAACAGGAGAGTAGACTAAGAGTCGCAGACAACAGTGGAGCCAAAGAGATCCTCTGTATCCGCGTACTCGGGGGGACAAAAAAACGCTATGCACGCATCGGAGACAATATCATTGCCTCCGTCAAATCTGCCGATCCCAATTCCAATGTGAAGAAAGGTGACGTAGTCCGTGCAGTAGTTGTCCGCACCCGAAAAGAAGGTCGAAGGAAAGATGGTTCCTACATCCGCTTCGACGACAATGCCGCCGTATTGGTCAGCAAGGACGGTGATCCACGTGCCAGCCGTATCTTCGGGCCAGTAGCCAGAGAGTTACGCGAAAAAGGTTACATGAAAATCGTTTCACTTGCCCCCGAAGTTTTATAATCAGATTCATGAAGAAATGGTGAGGCATCCTCACACTACTTGAAAAACAATGGCTAATAAACTTCACATAAAGAAAGACGATCTCGTCAGAGTACTGAGCGGTAAGGACCGTGGAAAAGAAGGCCGTGTGATGGTAGTTTTCCCCAAAGAAAACCGCGCCATCGTCGAAGGAATCCGTGTCGTAAGAAAGCACCAGCGCCCAAGCCAACAAAACCCAGATGGAGGCATCATTGAGCAAGAAGCACCTATCCACGTTTCTAATCTCATGGTGATCGATCCTAGCACGAAGACGCCTACTCGTATAGGCCGCCAACGTCGCGAAAACGGGAAAGGATGGGTTCGCTATGCCAAGAAAAGTGGAGAAATACTCGATTAATGAATCCGATCATGGCTGAACAAACAAGATTACATAAAAAATATAACGAGGAAATCGTTCAAGCCCTCATGGATAAGTTTAAGTACAAATCCGTGATGCAGATTCCGAAGCTTGAAAAGATTGTTCTCAACCGCGGCATTGGAGAAGCCACAGGCGATAAGAAACTCATCGACGCTGCCGTGGAAGAATTTGGATTGATCACAGGACAAAAGCCTGTTGTCACTATGGCTCGCAAGTCTATCTCTAACTTCCGTCTGCGCGAAGAAATGCCCATCGGTTGTAAGGTGACACTTCGCACGAGCCGCATGTATGAATTCCTAGACCGCTTCATCAACATCGCACTTCCACGTGTACGTGACTTCCGCGGTATCCCGACCAAAGGGTTTGATGGAAAGGGAAACTTCAACATGGGAATCAAGGAGCAAATTATCTTCCCCGAGATCGACGTTGACAAAATCAACCGTATTTCTGGAATGGATGTCTGCTTCGTTACATCTGCGCCTACTGACGAAGAAGCACTCGAGCTATTGGCGCTATTTGGAATGCCCTTCCAGGGCCGTAACAAACAAACTGCATAATTATGGCAAGGAAATCAGCAGTAGCAAGACAGCAAAAGCGTGAGCGCCTCGTTGCCAAGTACGCAGAGAAGCGCCGCCAACTCAAAGAAGAAGGAGACTACCAGGGACTCGCCCTGCTACCTCGCAACTCCTCCCCCGTACGTCTACACAACCGTTGTAAGTTGACAGGGCGTCCAAGAGGTTATATTAGAAGATTTGGTATTTCAAGGATTAAGTTCAGAGAATTGGCCCTTCAAGGTAAAATTCCTGGCGTAAAGAAAACGAGCTGGTAATATGTACACAGATCCCATAGCAGATTATCTGACCCGAATCAGAAATGCTCAGGCCGCAGGCCACAAGGTGGTGGACATTCCGGCCTCAAACCTGAAGAAAGCCATCACGAAAGTGCTCTTTGAGCAAGGATTTATACGCAAGTATAAGTTCCTCGACGAAGGACCTCAAGGTGTCATCAAAATCGCCTTGAAGTATGACAAGGTTACAAAGAAACCTGCCATCACGAGTATCACCCGCGCATCTAAGCCTGGTTTGCGTAAATATGCGAAGGTGAAAGCCATGCCAAGAGTGAAAAATGGACTCGGCGTATCCATCATCTCTACTCCCAAAGGAGTAATGACAGGAAAGAACGCCAGAGCTGAAAAGGTAGGTGGAGAAGTTTTGTGTTACGTCTTCTAAAGAACTCTAGCATGTCTCGTATAGGAAAATTACCCATCACAATCCCCAACGGAGTTACTATAAACATTGGCGATGACAATGTCGTCAAAGTGAAAGGACCCAAAGGAGAACTTTTCGAAAAAGTAGATCCCGAGATGATCGTTGAGATGGACAATGGAACAATCAACGTAAAGCGTCCTTCTGACCAGAAAAAGCATCGTGCCATGCACGGTCTTTACAGAAGCTTGATCAACAACATGGTGGTCGGTGTGTCTGAAGGATATAAAAAGCAGATGGAAATCGTCGGCGTAGGGTATAAAGCAGATGTCAAAGGAAGTCAGCTAGAGTTGACACTGGGCTTCTCTCACCCTATCGTGATGGTTCTTCCTCCCGAAATTAAAGCCGAAGCAAAGAGTGAGCGTGGAAAACCACCATTGTTGACACTCGAATGCCACGACAAGCAGCTTCTAGGACAGATCGCAGCGAAGATCCGCTCTTTCCGTCCGCCAGAGCCCTACAAAGGAAAAGGAATCCGATTCTTGGGTGAAGAGATTCGTCGTAAGGAAGGTAAAGCTGCTGGTAAAAAGTAATCATGAAAAGAAAGGTCACTTACTAAAGTGGGTGATCTTCTCTCTTCAGATCATCTACAAACGATCAAAGAAATTACGAAAATGGCAGGTACAGCTAAAAAAGTACTACGCAGAAATCGCATTCGCAGAAGACTGCGTACACGCATAAAAGGAACCGCTGAGCGCCCTCGCTTGTCTATCTTCAGAAGTAACAAGCAAATCTATGCTCAGATCATCGACGACGTGAACGGGGTAACACTCGTCAGTTGTTCTTCTCGCCTAAATGAATTAAATTTGCAATCCGAATCCAAAACGGACACAAGCAAAAAAGTGGGCACTAAGCTCGCTGAATTGGCGAAGGAAAAAGGAGTGGAAACGGTTATTTTTGACCGCGGAGGATATAAGTATCACGGAAGAGTTAAAGCACTAGCAGAAGGCGCACGTGAAGGTGGGCTACAATTCTAAGCAACTATGGTCATTCCAAACGAATTAAGAGTTAAAAGCAGTGATGTAGAACTGCAAGAAAAGGTGGTGAAAATCAACCGCAATGCCAAAGTTGTGAAGGGTGGACGCCGTTTTAGCTTTAGTGCAATTGTAGTCGTTGGTGACGGAAATGGAATCGTAGGTTATGGTTTGGGGAAAGCAAATGAAGTGACAGATGCCATCTCCAAAGGAATCGACGATGCAAAGAAAAACCTTATTAGAGTGAATGTTCTCAAAGGAACTATCCCACACGAGACACTCACAAAATTTGGTGCTGCGAAAGTCCTTTTGAAGCCTGCAGCACCTGGTACAGGTGTACTGGCTGGTGGTGCGATGCGTGCAGTACTTGAATCCGCTGGTGTAAGAGACGTGATCGGTAAGAACCTCGGTTCTTCTAATCCTCACAACGTAGTGAAAGCTACCATCAAAGCACTGGCATTGTTGGATATGCCCCATGCTGTGGCCAAGCGCCGTCAGGTAACTTTGGGCAAAGTGTTTACTGGAAAAGAATAAGTCAGAGCATCATGTACCCAAAAGTTAAGATAACGCAAATACGCAGTGTCATCGGTAGACCCAAGGATCAAAAGGCCACGATGGTCGCTCTGGGACTTAAGAAGATGAACCAAACCATAGAGAAGGAGTGTACACCACAAATTCTCGGTATGATCAAGAAAGTAACCCATTTGGTGAAACTCGAAGAGATAGAATAACATGAAACTTCATACACTGAAACCGGCCAAAGGCGCTACGAAAAGCCGCAAGCGTATCGGACGTGGGCAAGGTTCTACCAGAGGGGGGACTTCTACCAAAGGCCACAAAGGTGCACAAAGCCGTAGTGGATATAAGTACCGCCCATGGTTTGAAGGTGGGCAGATGCCCCTCTACCGCCGTGTACCCAAGTACGGATTTAAGAATATCAATAGAATTGAGTACAATGTGATCAATCTCGATTCTATCCAAGAACTCCTTGAAAAGTATCCCACAGAAGAAATTAACCACGCTTACCTAAAAGCACATGGTATCATTTCTTCCGAAAAGAAACTCGTCAAGGTGCTAGGAAGAGGTGAGCTGAAGACAAAAGTCAACATTGTCGCCAATAAATTCAGCCAATCTGCAAAGTCAGCTATTGAAGGACTTGGAGGAACTACAACTGAAGTAGATAAAAGAGGAAAAGAATTAACAGCTGATTCCCAGCCTCAAGCTGGTGAAGAAAACGCGCCCGAAGCTTAAGATCCATGAATAATCTCATCGAGACCCTCAGAAATATTTTTCGTATCCCTGAATTGAGGGACAGAATCTTGTACACATTGCTGTTACTCGCTGTCTTTCGTCTAGGGACATTCGTCGTACTGCCAGGTGTTGATTCCGAAATTCTTCAAAGAGAATTTAGCAGTGCAGGTGGATTACTTGACTTCTTCAATACGTTTCTTGGAGGTGCATTCGCACGTGGGGCCATACTCGCACTAGGGATTATGCCTTACATCTCCGCCTCTATCGTTGTACAGCTTCTAGGTGCTATTGTACCCTCTATACAGAAGCTTCGGATGGAAGGAGAAAGTGGTCAGAAGAAGATCAACCAAATCACACGCTACTTGACAGTGGCAGTAACGTTTGGCCAAGCAGTAAGTTATGTGTTCTTCCTAAGAGGCTCATATCCCGACGCCATGCTTGACAACTCTGCCTTCTTTTGGGTGACGACAGTGACACTTCTCACAGCAGGAACAATGTTTTTGGTATGGCTTGGTGAAAGAATCACGGACAATGGAATTGGAAATGGTGTATCTCTTTTGATTACCATTGGAATTATCGCAGGCTTGCCTGCTGCACTTGTGCAAGAAGCGTCTACCAAGCTTCCGATGACCTTCTTCATTGAAATCCTAGCACTCGGTGTTGTCACGATTGCTGTAGTCGCACTTACGCAAGCTACACGCAAGATTCCCATTAATTATGCACGTCAGCAAATGGGGAATCGCATCGGACAACTGGGACGCGGAAATGCTGCACGCCAGTACATCCCTTTGAAAGTAAACTCTGCAGGTGTGATGCCGATCATCTTCGCCCAAGCGATCATGTTCTTGCCTGTTACACTTCTTCAGCTTACAGCTGGAAATGAAGCACCTTCAAATGTCGTAGCTGCATTAAGCGATTACAACGGCTTTTGGTACAACTTCATCTTCTTTATCATGATCGTCATCTTCACATATTTCTATACCGCGATCATGATTCAGCCCCAGCAGATGGCAGATAACTTGAAGCGAAATGGTGGATATATTCCTGGGATTAAGCCAGGTAAGAAGACGGCAGATTACATCGACATGATCCTATCGAGGATTACACTCCCTGGATCTATTTTCCTTGCGATCGTAGCTATTTTCCCTGCAATTGCCGCTGTGTTAGGAGTATCATCTTCTTTCTCGCAATTCTATGGAGGGACAAGCCTTTTGATCATGATCGGTGTAGTATTGGACACACTTCAACAGGTCAACAGCTTCTTGCTCAACAGACACTATGACGGTCTGATGAATACAGGACGAATCAAATCTAGAACAAATAGAAGCGGCATCGCCGTGTAAGGAGGATAAATGCCACCCGTAAAAGATCAAATCATATTAAAGTCGGAAGAGCAGATTGAGATGATCCGCGAGAGTTCTCGACTAGTTGGTAAGACCTTAGGTGAGCTGAAAAAGCATATCAAACCTGGTGTAAATACGCTGGAGTTAGATACAATAGCGGAGACGTTTATCAGAGACCATGGAGCTATTCCTGCATTCAAGGACTACGCCCCAAGTTTTGGTGAATCTCCCTTCCCCAATACTTTATGTACCTCTTTGAATGAGGAAGTGGTGCATGGGATGCCCTCACAGCATCAAGTTCTTAACGATGGTGACATCATTTCTATTGATTGCGGTGTACTGCTCAATGGTTATTTTGGAGACTCAGCTTACACATTTGCTGTAGGAGAAGTTTCTTCGAAAGTCCGCAAACTTATGCAGGTGACGAAAGAGTCTCTGTACAAAGGCATCGAGAAGGCAGTAGCAGGAAACCGAATGGGAGAAATCTCATACGCTGTGCAAAAACATGCAGAGCTGTATGGATTCAGTGTAGTGAGAGAAATGGTGGGACACGGTCTAGGTGAGAATTTACATGAACCACCAGAAGTGCCCAACTACGGGAGAAAGCGCTCAGGAATGAAGCTTCCCGAAGGATTGGTACTGGCTATAGAGCCAATGATCAATATGGGTAAGCGTCATATCAAAGTGGCTAATGATGGTTGGACAGTTTTTGCAACTGATCGCCTGCCCTCTGCTCATTATGAGCATTGCATCGTGATCAGGAAAGACGGTGCCGAGATACTTTCTACTTTTGAATTTATTGAAAATTAATATAGATCAGATTTGGCAAAGCAAGCACCAATTAAAACTGATGGCGAAGTATTAGAAGCATTGCCCAACGCCACATTCCGTGTAAAGCTTGAAAACGGACACGAATTGTTGGCGCATATTGCAGGGAAAATGCGTATGCACTACATCAAGATTCTCCCAGGAGATCGTGTAGCCCTTGAGATATCGCCCTACGACTTGAACAAAGGCAGAATCGTATATCGATATAAATAACAAGACTTTTAGAAAGAGGATAAAGCATCATAATCCGCTTATTTCTCGGTTCGCAAAAAGTCATTCACCATAAACTTTTTCATCATGAAGGTTAGAGCTTCAGTAAAAAAGCGCAGTTCTGACGATAAGATCATCCGCCGCAAGGGGAAGGTCTATGTAATCAACAAAAAAAATCCCAAGCACAAGCAGCGTCAGGGATAATCAACGGAGAGTAAAACTATGGCACGTATCGCAGGGGTAGATCTACCAAAAAATAAGCGAGGAATCATTGGCCTGACGTATATCTTCGGAATAGGCAACACCCGTTCAAAAGAAATTTTGAGTAAAGCAGGTATTGACGAAGATAAGCGTGTAAGGGATTGGAGTGACGATGAGATCGTGATGATCCGTCGTATCATCGGTGATGAGTACAGAGTAGAAGGACAGTTGCGAAGTGAGATCGCGCTGAACATCAAGCGCCTCAAAGACATCGGTTGTTATCGTGGCCTTCGCCACCGTAAAGGACTTCCTTTGCGTGGCCAGCGCACCAAAACAAACGCTCGTACTCGCAAGGGTAAGAAGAAGACTGTAGCAGGTAAGAAAAAAGCAACTAAGTAATCATCATGGCCAAATCATCTGGTAAATCAAAGAAGAAAAAGCGCGTGGAACCTGTCGGTCAGGTACACATTAGCTCTTCTTTCAATAACATCATCATTACCATTACAGACCTTTCGGGAAATACCATCTCATGGTCCGCTGCTGGTAAAATGGGCTTCCGTGGTTCTAAGAAAAATACCCCTTATGCCGCTCAAGTAGCTGCTTCTGATTGTGCCAAAAAAGCTTATGATATGGGCTTGCGCAAAGTAGAAGTCTTCGTGAAAGGTACAGGTTCGGGTCGCGAGTCTGCTATTCGCGCCATCGTTAATTCTGGTATTGATGTGACCTTGATTAAGGATATTACGCCACTGCCACACAATGGCTGCCGTCCACCCAAGCGTCGTAGAGTATAATTTTCATTACACATTTCATCCTGAGGAAACGTCTGCCAAAGCTCTTTCTCGCTTACAGATCAATCCTCCTTCAATTATTCAGGAAATTACATGGCACGATATAGAGGTCCAAGAGGAAAAGTAGAGCGACGTTTCAAAGAGGCTATTTTTGGGCAAGCCAAAGCCCTAGAGCGTCGTAAGTACGGCCCTGGTCAGCATGGCAAGGGACGTAAGAAGGTGTCTGACTATGGCACGCAGCTTGCAGAAAAGCAAAAAGCAAAATATACATACGGCCTGCTGGAGAAGCAGTTCCGCAATACCTTCGACAAAGCAGCTAGACAAAAAGGTGTAACAGGTACAGTATTTCTCCAACTATTGGAGTCTCGCTTGGACAACACCGTCTACCGTATGGGATTCGCTCCCACACGTCGCGCAGCACGTCAGTTGGTGAACCACAAACATTTTAAGCTGAACGGCGTAGTAACTAATATTCCTTCAGTACTCCTTCGTCCTGGTGACGTGATAGAAGTACGTGGAAAAAGCCGTAATCTTGAAATCGTCAACAACAGCTTGAATAGAGCAGGTAGACACAACTGGTTGACAGTAGATGGAGGTGCGCATAAGGGCACTTTCGTAAACTTCCCAGATAGAGAAGACATCCCTGAAAAGATAAACGAACAGTTGATCGTAGAACTATATTCTAAGTAATTGTATATCAGTCATATCCATCTGAAACTTGTTTTCAGATGGATATAACTGTATTTTGTTTATTCCTTATTTGTATCACATAATAGAAAGCAAAAAACCGTATGGCACTGCTTAACTTCCAAATGCCCGAAAAGATCGTTCTCGAAAAGGATAATGACTTTTTAGGCCGATTTTTGGTGCGTCCATTGGAGCGTGGGTACGGGATTACCGTTGGCAATGCGCTTCGCAGAGTATTGCTGTCCTCCCTAGAGGGTTACGCAATTACCTCCATCAAAGTACCAGGTATCGACCACGAGTTTACGATCGTGCCAGGTGTGATAGAGGATGTAACCGAAATTATCCTCAATCTCAAGCAGGTAAGGTTAAAGAAAATCAACGACGGAGATCACAAAATCTTCGTTTCCATCCGTGGAAAAGATAAGTTCGTTGCAGGTGATATCACTGATCACACAACTGCATTCGAAGTGACTAACCCAGAAATGGTGATCGCCAACCTAGATGTCAAAACTCAATTCGATATTGAATTGACGATAGGAAAAGGTCGTGGCTATGTTCCTGCAGAAGAAAATAAGGTGGTCAATCAGCCAATCGGAGAGATCTCTATTGACTCGATTTTCACACCTGTACGAAACGTACGATACGCTGTAGAACCCTACCGTATCGAGCAAAAAACAGACTACGAGCAACTTGAGATCGAAGTTTCTACAGATGGTACGATCGATCCAGAGTCTGCCCTGAAAGAAGCCGCAAATATCCTGCTGAGACACCTTATGCTCTTCTCTGACGAGTCTATCACACACATCTCAGATGTGCCAGAGAAGAAGGATGAAGTCGATGAAAACTTCCTCCAAATGCGTAAGCTTCTTAAGACACCGCTTTCAGAGCTCGACCTCTCCGTACGTGCCTACAACTGTCTCAAGGCAGCTGATATCAAAACGCTGGGTGACCTCGTAAGCTACAATATCGCTGAGCTATTGAAGTTCCGTAACTTCGGTAAGAAGTCTTTGACAGAACTAGAAGAGCTTGTAGCAGAGAAGAACCTGAGCTTCGGTATGGAAGTTTCCAAATACCGTCTCGACGAAGATTAATCAATAATAAGGAAAGGCTATTGATTATGGCCTTTCCTTTTTCTTTATTTGCAACTCAATTTTTCATACTCATTGCCCTGGGGAATATAACCCTGTCACTTCGACGTGGAATGCCCCTGGCCAACAAACCGTTTAACAATGAGACACGGTAAAAAATTCAACCATCTGGGCCGCAAAGCCGCCCATAGAAAAGCTTTGCTTCGCAACATGGCGATTTCTTTGATTGAGCATAAGTCGATCAAGACCACCCTTCCCAAAGCACGTGAACTCCGTAAATTCATCGAACCTTTGATTACCAAGTCAAAGACCGATACCATGCATTCACGTCGTACAGTGTTTTCTTACCTTCAAAATAAAGAAGCTGTAAAAGAACTCTTCGGAGAAATCTCGGAAAGAGTAGGGGATCGACCAGGAGGATATACACGTATCCTAAAGCTGGGAAATCGTCGTGGAGATAACGCAGAGATGGCGTTGATCGAATTGGTGGATTACAACGAATACGGGTACACCCAAGGGAGCGAAGGAAGCGGTAGCAACCGTCGTCGTCGCCGCCGTCGTCGTGGGGGTAACAAACCAACCGCACAAGCTGCTGCACCTGTAGAAGAAGCAGTAGTAGATGAGGTAATAGAAACTGCACCCGAAGTTGTAGAAGAGGTGGCCAGCCCAATCGAAGACGCTGAAGTAGTGGAAGAGACTGTCGAGGCTGTCGAGGAAGCAGCGGCAGAAGAGACCGCAGCACCTGAAGAAGGTGACGACGCTGAGAAGCCAACAGAATAAGTACGCGCGTATCTACTACGCTATATCTGATATAAGAAAGAGACTGTCCCCAAAGGCAGTCTCTTTTGCTTTTTTAGTGTCTTCAGACGTAGCTAATCCCTTACATCGCCGACCGATCATCAACCTGTGGTCTTATCTTCTCCTTGCGACTAGATACTGCGCCCAGTACAGCAGATTGGCAAGTGCAGCCACAGCCGCCGCTACATAAGTCATGGCTGCCCATGTCAATCCCTTTTTGGCTGCCCGATACTCTTCCCCTCTCGCGACCCCGCTTTCGTCCAGCCATGCAAGTGCGCGTTTACTCGCATCAAACTCTACTGGCAATGTAACCAAGGAGAATAAAGCAGAACCTGCCAGCATCGTCACACCCGCTAGGAGTAGATAATAGCCGATACCTGATGCCTGACCCGTAGCGTATATGCTTGCTCCAGACAAGGCAAGCCCTATATACAAGAGCCACTGACTAAATCTTGCCCCAATATTGACGACAGGAACTAAAGCCGATCTGACCTGGAGCATCGAATAGGCTGTCGCATGCTGTACTGCATGTCCACACTCATGAGCCGCGACGGCTGCTGCTGTCACGTTGCGTTCTTGATAAACAGCTTCGCTAAGATTGACTGTTTTATTACTTGGGTTGTAGTGATCCGTCAGGAAACCCTTAGCAGGTACAACCTGTACATCAGAAATCCCATAATGACGCAACATCTGCTCCGCGATCTCCTTACCACTCATTCCTGAGCTAGTTGGAATTCTACCTATGCTGCGCATGATAGACTTGAGCCGCCAACTGATAAACATGCTGATTCCAGAGATCAGAATGATGAGCAAAAACCACGGATTAGAGAAATCGAAATACATGATACAAGGCTAAGGAGTGGAAGTTGGATGAAGTAGAAGTAGAAAAATGAAGCCTCCAAACATATTCGTAGGCTATTTTGAGACATTCTAAAAAATGAGCGTCACTTTCTTCTCCTATTTTTGATGTGGAGAAAAATGGACGTTACCTATCTCAATAGGAAATAACGCTTTTCGAACAAATTAAACAGAATTATTCCAAATTTTCTTTTTAGATCCCATTTGAGTGAAAGATTCTTAGGCGATTGCTATCTCGATATTTCTATAATAAGGCTTTAGGAGAGCTAAAATAATGAATAGTTCTAAAAACTTAGGGGAAT
>JBCBPW010000019.1:0-89292 GCA_039820545.1 Bacteroidota bacterium
GTAGGAATTGTGATCCATTGATCAAGAATCTTGAGGTAAATATTAGGAGGCATCTTTTTGGTTGAAGTAGATAGATTTCCAAATGACTTCCGCTGTCCCAGGACCTGGATGTTATTGATCATCTCATCCTCAAATTCGACCTTGATTTTTTTGACTTCAAACTGCTCAATCGGAATGTAACTGTCTGGATTTTGACCTTTGGGAGGGGTTTTCTTTTGACTGCGATAGGTTGCATTTTTATGATAGATGTTGACTACGTCTTTGGCAATCAAGTATCCAATTTCCAAACTATCTTCTGTGACTTTGATCGTATTTTTATAGGCATTGAAAAGGAAAGTAGACGCAATGTTTCGAAGTTCATCCTCAAGAGATTCAAAGTAATTGGTATAAGTTACGGAGGCTTCATACAGCCACTGATCTATGAGATTCTGATATCCTACCGATGTATTTTGGGAAAGGTTATAACTACTGTTGCCAAAAGCATCTATGATCCCCGTCTCTTGCAAGGCTGTGCGGAGTTCTTGGGCATCGAACCCATACATATCTGCAGCTCCTCGGATGGATTGGTAAAGAAAATTGCGGTCCATGCCTGTAAGAGAGGAAGGATTCTTGACGAGCTTATCTGCGAGTAAAGCGATGCGCTGGGTCTGGGAGAGCGTCAATTGATGCGTACGGTAAGGGAGGGTAATTTTCTGCTCAGTTCCCTCGTTTTGGGATTGTTGTACACGCCGACTCAGGAAGCAATCCAGCCCTTCTCGAAGATGTTGTGACAAGACTTCTACAGAAATGGCATTGGCTTCTACCGTTTCCATTTCAAAAAACGCGCTGTCATTTTTAAACTGAAACAGAAAAACATTGTATGAATTTTCTTGGTGAACGACTTCCTTCACAGCAAGGCTATAGATCTGTACCCCGATCTTGATGGATTGTCTAAATAAGTATCGATTTTCTTTTTTGAATGCAGTGATCAGTTCTGTTCCGATGGGATTGTCACATACAGGATAAAGGGATTCAAAGCGAAGATCGTTGAGTGATTTCCCTCCTTTGATCTGTCTTTTGGACCGTGCTTGATCCAAAAACTCTTTCCCAAATATCATGAGTATATTTCTCAGGCTATCCTGCCTTTTCTTATTTGTCTCAAAGTGATTGGCAAGGTCAGCTCTTAGATACGCACTCTCGATATCCGAATCCAACCCCCTTGCGATCGTATCTATTTTTCGTTTGAGGATATGGGGATCATAAAGCCAATCTGTTTCCAGGCTTTGAAATACCTTGCGTACTTGCTGCCTCTTCAAAGTGCCATATTCTTTCTCAATAGTAGGGATTTCACCTACTCCTTGTAGGTAGGCTTCTTTCCTTTCTGCAAGGGGATATAAGTCATAGAAAAAAGCATCTTCTAGCTTGGATTGGAATACCATATGATCAAATCCTTGACTGCGCAATATCGATATCAGATTGAAACAGGTAGTTTTTTCAGGAGTTCCCGCTCGATAAGATTTGTTTCTTTTGATTTGGAAAATGGAAGGGGCGTCTACACTTATGATGCTTGAGGAATTTGAGGCTGTCGATCGAGCGCTTATGGTATTCTCTGCGTCTGATGGATTCGACTTTTTCGTGGGCTCCCATAGCGTGAATTCATAGGTATGTCCACGGAGCACAACTTCCCGTCTGAGCGTGTGCGCATATGCTTGTTTGTCGATCAGGCAAGCTGGCGTTTCTGTAGAGTCAGACTGTGCATAGGCGATGGGAGAAAGGCATACGAGCAGTAATCCAAGTAGTATAAGTGAGCATACAAGAGAGATGGATTTCATAATTTTGAGATGGATTGAGGTGATTGTATATCGCGGGAATGTGAGATGCTAAAATGAATATATGATTAGTTAATAAACTGAAAGTCAGCGTAAAGTGATGAGGAATTCCTACATAGGCCCGTGTATAATATCATAAAAGGAGGAGATGTTGTAGCGTATTTTCCCTGATTATGAAGGGGAGGGGTATCATACGGGAGAATAAATGCGAGAAGTTGTAGCCTGAGATAAGGTGTTGACTACGTAGGGAAAAGAAGTATGCCTATTGAAGTTTATTTCTAAATTTCATAATTTTCTAATGGTGATGCTTATTTTGCTCCATGTCAAGAGGGAAAGGCAGGAGCTAGCAAAGGACTAAATTGACATATTGTGAATGTAGATACGCCTCATCTAGAAGGCTGATTATATTTGCCTCGATAAATAGCATGTGGGATGGAAAGCCCAGCTAGGCGACCTCCCACGGGAGATCCATCTCATTCTCAACATCCATTCTCAGATTCTTATTTTTGTTAGTATATGGAAGGCGTCCAAGGTTCGGAAATTCTCTTTTTGATTGGAGCAGGTTCTCTCTTGATGGTGAGCATGGCCCTTGCACTCATTGCTTTTTATGGTCGCTCTCAACGAAAATTATTGGCGCAGAAGCTAGAAGCGCAGGATCTCATCCTACAAGAGACTATCATGGCACAGGAGGAGGAGCGAAACCGTATCGCCAAAGAGTTGCACGATGACATAGGCTCCAAACTCAACGTCGTTTCTCTTCATATCCAACGGTTGAAAAAAGATACACCTTCGGCCTCTATCGAGACCATCAACGAGATCATTGATACCAGCATTCATACGACACGCAGGATTTCGCATGAGCTACTCCCTCCGACACTAGAGCACTTCGGTGTAGAAGTCGCGCTAGACGAACTCATGGAAGGGTACGAAAAGGCACAAGTGGTAGAATTTGACGTAGACGTATCGGGACTTTCACAAGCGGTTGAGGATAAAGACCATACCCTGAACCTATTTCGAATTCTCCAAGAGCTCATCAAAAACTCCATTCTTCATGGCCAAGCCCAAAAGATCCACATCCAGTGGAAGGAAGCGGCGCAAGGAAGTACGCTACGGTACAAGGACGATGGAAAGGGATTCGATAAAAGTAAGGCAAGCAAGGGCTTGGGCATGAACAATATCGAAAGTCGACTCAAAATGATCGATTCTCACTGGGAGTATCACTCGTCGCCTGGGCAGGGCTTGAAAGCTGAGATTGTCCTCGGATTTTGATAAATAAGTAGTCAAGTGTTGAGACCTGATCCCTTGAGGGATTTCGCTACACGCAAGAAATGAGGTGATAGAAATTGATCCTGTAGTCTAGGGTTGAAACCACTAGCCTATATTATGCCACCCTTTCAGGGTTCAAAATAGGTTCATTGTCCTGAAGGGACAGTGTCATATAACATGTGGAGTTTAGTCCCATGCTCAAGTCATGTGCTACATAGCCCTATTTTATCTGTCTAATCTACTTGCCGTCCCAGATACTACGCAAACCCATACTGAAGGAAGTACTCCAAGGGTTTATAACCTATCTTTTGATAAATGCTATTAGAGGTAGGATTGCTTAGATCGGTGAACAAGGCGCAAAAGTCATAATCCGCCAATAGTTTCTCACTGAGCGCTGCAACGCAAGCGGTTGCATATCCTCTACGTCGAAATTCAGTGGGTGTATAGACATAAGCGATGGTCACCCCATGCTGAGTAGGTCGCGTCCAGCCTGCCATCGTCACAGGAACCTCATCCTCCCAAAGATAGAGTACGCCTTCTCGGATTTTTCTTTCCGCATTTTTGCGCGCTTCCTCTTCCGACATCTCGTCCAATGCTTGCGCAGCAAATGCCCTTATCCAGTGAGTCAAAAAATCAAGGTCGCGCGCTTCGGCCTGCCGCATCTTCCCAGGAACTGTCGGCACAGCTTGCACGTTTTCTAGCTTGTAGACCATCTCATGAAACTGGATCTTCGCCGTCTGGGACGTAAGCTGGGTCCATTCCTCGACAAATAACTCGATGGCTGCCTTGGGTCCATGCACGCCAGGAACAGGAATGTGATTCGTCCATAGATGTTGAATGAGGAGGGGAATGGCGTAGGAGATGTGGGCAGAATCTACGTATAGAATCAGGTTTCGGGGCGGTGTCTGGAGAATCGCAGCGACACAGCCTGAGGGATGATGAACCGTAAGAAACAGCGGATCTTGAGGTCCGTAATAATGGGGATCTCGACTGAGCGTACCCGCTAGACCGAGAATCAGGTTATTTTCTGCTTCATGCAATGCTAAGAAAGCCTGACAATCTGCGAGAAAGTCAACTGCCGTTTCATGTGTGTAAATCATATGGCAAAATATAGGAAACGTGAAGGGAGGATAGGATCAATACTTAGCTGACATCCTCGATCTTAGAGATTCTTCCTTCCTGGAAGCTGAATCGAGAGAGGCCTTCCAGCTTGAGTTTGTCACCTGCTTTTAATCCGTTGGGGAGATCTTGCGCGACGGTTGCCTCATAGTCGATCTGGACGACGAGAAGATCAGTCTCTTCAAATTGAATGCCTCGTACGTTCTGCTGACGCTCTGTAAACAATGCCAAGGTATCCTTCGCTTGCTTCTGAAAGGCTTCCTTCCCTTGTATTTCCATATTTACTTGGCCGTCTGAGATGTTGAGAAAGGTAACATCTTCAGACAAGGGGGCCATCATACCAGCTACATTCATGTGGTTGTAGGCTTCAATGTAGTTCAGGGCAAGCTGGATTTTTTTGTTGGGAGTCATGGGCGATGGAGAGAAATGATGAGATAGACATAAGGGACAGATCCTTCGTCGTAGTATGACTATACGAAAAGCGGTAAAAAAGATGTGTGAAAATGATAGAGGAAGATGAATCGTAGTGTATATACAATAAAAAAGGAAAGACCTGATCGTCTCTCCTCTTATCTTTGGGTGGGTGTATTGCCTACTTCCAATACAGGATTTTACAGATTTTTCAGGATCAAGCGCGAGCTAGAAATATCCTGAGAACGGTTAAGTATTCATCTAGCTATTTATAGGTTCCTCCAGCATTTTATCAACTCACCTAAAACTTCCCTCCATTGACATGTACTTCGGGCACAGGCTCTACATTGTCCCAGTGCTCGACGATTTTGCCATTTTCAATACGAAAGATGTCCACTTGTGCACAATCTTGATTGAGCTGGCCATCGTTCCAGTTGGCTTTGCATAGTGTAGCCACGAAGTTTCCCTGACCGACGAGTAAGACAATTTCTTCATAGTTCAAGGGACGATTGGGCATCATGGCGAGTTTCTGAAAGTTTTCCAGTCCATCAGGTACGTCTTTATTGTGTTGGATGTAGGTTTCTGCCGAGATGTATTGAGGCAGATTGGCGGGATTTCCTCCAGGCATGAGCGCATCTTCTATAAGGCTACGCACCAAGGCTTTATTTTCTTCTGTCTTGTCGAGATCGGTGATTTCGGTGGGTCCGTCTATACTGGTGTGTCCTGAAGGCGTTGTATCTGCATATTCAGCAATGACATCCCAGTGTTCGATGATTTTGTCATCTTCATCTGTATCAAAGAAGTCGGTTGTCACATACTGATATTCCCCATCATTGAGGCTTTGATAGGCTTGGAGGAAGATATACTGCCCGTCTACCATACTTCGGACGATCCGAATGTCTCGCTTGGGATTGCGCTTGACAAAATCTGAGAAAAACTCTATGAATCCTTCTTTTCCATCTTTGACACCTGTGCTGTGTTGGGTGTAGCGGGCGCCTGTATATTTATTGACTGCCTCTTCGTAGTGGCCATCGCGAATTCCTTCCATGTAGAGGTTGATGGCATGTTGGAGTTTCTGACTCATGATAAGAATGGATTAAGGTGATGATGATATACAAATGTCAGAAAGTCCTATTTGAACCGAAAGGTGTATCTAAGATCAAAAAAGGTAAAAGTCGAACCTATGGCTGTTGGGTGCGAAATGCTCGGGGAGAGCGTCCTACTTGCCGTTTGAAGTACTTTTGAAAATTGGTAGGTTCATCAAATCCCAGATGGTAGCTGATTTCCTTGATAGAGGCAGATGTAGAAAGCAGATTTCTTTTGGCTTCCAATATGATGAACTGATCGATAAAGCCCTTAGCCGTTAGCTGTGTCATCTTTTTACAGATGACATTGAGGTGTTTGTAGGTGATGCCGAGTTGAGATGCGTACCATTTGGCGTCTCTGGACTTGGAGAAATATTTATGTACTAAGTGGTCATATTTTGTGAAAAGTACGTACTCTGAGGCGTCTTCAGATATCAAGCTTGCTTGAGATTTCAATTCGAGGAGCTGTGCATAAAAAAGGGTCAATGAAGCACCTATATATTCTTTACGTAAAAAGGGTACTTGCCAATGTTCATTTCTCAGCTTATCTAATAAGGCTTGTCCAAGATGTGGGGCATGGATAGGGGATTGATCAGGAGAAAACCGGTGATGGTGTTGGAGGTAGCGCATCAAAGCGGGACTGAGATGTTGCTGTATAAAGGCATCTGTCGTCAGGATGAGGCCGCCTTGATAGGATCGCTCAGGATCAAAAGCATGGATCTGATTGCTAAAAATGAGGAGGCAGTCACCTGCTTTGACGTGATGGGTTTCGAGATCCACTTTGTGATATACCTCACCTTCTTCAAGTAGAAGAATGATGTTGAATTGTGGGCGGTGAAATGTAAAGGGAGAATGATCCAGGTGAGAAGATGTATGCGAGAATAGATCTCCAAAGTCTACCCACTCAAAGCCTGCTACGGGTTGGCTGGATTTTTTGAGGAAATTGATTTTGGGAATGGACTGCATCGGTAGAGATATAAAAGTCGGATTGCGTGTACACTTAAGTATATGTAAGCTGGATTACAAAAATATATCCATAAAGTCCAAATCCTTTACTCAAGGTATTAAATAATAGGCCCTACATATCCAGGCATCTCCCTCCTTCTTTCACTATCAACATAGGGAATAGAGTCCTACGAATCTATCCCCTTACTTTTATTCGCTAGAATGATACATCCCTATCTCTGAACAACCAGCTTCGATGTGCTGGCGAGTTTTCCACTTTGCAAGCGGATGAAATAGACCCCATTGCTCAGGTTCCCTATGGGAAGACGGGTCCGCTCCTTGGGCAGCAAGTGTGTCTGAAGGATTCTACCTTGTAGATCCAAGACCTGCGCTTGAACTGTTTGCCCATGAGGAAAATCGTGTGTGATGAGAATCTCATCCCCAAAGACAGGATTTGGGAAAAATTCCCATTGAGGTTGAGCGACAGTTGGAACCTCTTCGATACTTGTCGGAATTCCATCATTGAAGAAAACTCCCGTAGAGAGTTCCCCAACAACCAAAATGTCTTGGGTCATATCCTGATTAAAATCCGCTATCGCCACATCATTCGTGCTCACTACTCCATAGCTTTTACCTTCAAAATAAGTTCCTTTCATCTCGCCAAACTTCCCTTCTCCATTGCCCATATGAATATCTATCGTAAATCCTTCGGAATACGTAATTCCATAAAGCAAGATGTCTAGGTTGGTGTCATTGTTAAAGTCTGTAAATGCAATCTTGCCACGCGCTACGCGCTTAAAGACGGTCTCGTCAACCACCGTAAAGTTTCCCCCTCCCTGGTTTGCATACAATTTGGTGAGTGGGTGGGTTGGGCCGAATCCTGCGAGCAACACATCAGGATCATTGTCATGATCGAAATCCCCTACAGCTAATGAGCCTGTGGCTACCTGATCAAACTGGGAGGGGGTAATGGAAAACTGTGCTTGGCCGTTATTGAGGTAAAGGTGTGTGAAAGTGGAAGCACCATCTGTTACACCTGTCATTATGATATCCAGATACTGGTCACCATTGAAGTCGGCAAACTCCACCTCAGATTCCGCAATTCCTGGTAAGCCTAAATTATTCTGTAATGTGAAATGAAGGTTACCGTTATTCAGGTATAACTTGCTGATGCGATGACTCTGACCATCAAGTCCTGTGATCAAAACATCCAAGTCATTGTCCTGGTCAATATCCACAAGGTCAAGTGTGCCTTTCCAGCTTTTTTCAAATGGAGCAATTCCAGATGGGGTAAAACCTCCATTTCCATCATTCAAATAAAGGTCTGTATGTAGATTATTGGCGAAGTCTTTTCCTGTGACCAGAAGGTCAGGATCACCGTCATTGTCCAAGTCTCCTAAGGCCGTTGCACCATGTGCTAACCTATTCAAAGGCAGGAAATCATCCCTCAAGAATAGCCCAGTTCCGTCATTCGTCCAGAGGTTTGAGATGTAGTAATCTCTGCTGGGATGTTCGCCTGTAATGAAGACATCTAGGTCGTTGTCGTTATCTACATCTGCCACTGCTATGTCACTATCTCGCATCGTCAATAAGTCTGGGGATCTGACTTTTTCAAAGTGACCTGCTCCATCATTGGTAAAAAGCGAGGTAATCTTGGTTCTGGCTTGGTTTCTCCCTGTAAGGAGAAAATCTAGATCATTGTCTAGGTCTATATCCCCGACAGCAATAGAGCTAAATTCCAACCCTTGAATCGTGCTGTTGAGGACCTCAGTATAGGCGCCCGTTCCGTCATTTTCATAGATTTTGGTTATAGGAGCGATCTCATGATAGCCTGTCATCAAAATGTCTGGATCACCATCCCCTTCCATATCAAAAAAGGACATATCGCCTTCAGTCGGTCTTGCGAAAGGCTGCCCAGTAGAGAGCGTAAAACTGCCTGCGCCATCATTAAGGTAGAGCTTGGCTCGGCTGTTGTGAATAATGCCTAAACCAGCAATCATGAGATCCAAATCATTATCCCCATCTACGTCCGCACATTCGAGTGATCCATTTGAAACTCCATCAAAAGGAGTGCCTGTCAGTTCCGTGAAATTGCCCGAACCATCGTTGAGGTAGAGTTGTGTATGTGTACTGTCATTTCGTTCGCCTGAGATGAATAAATCTGGGTCATTATCCCCATCCACATCAGCAAAGGTAGCGGCCCCATTTTTAACATTTGTGAAATTATTTGATGCGGATTCCGTAAAGGTGCCATTCCCATCATTGAGCATCAGTTTGACGCCATCTCCGCTGGGGAAATGGGTATTTCCTGTGATAAGAATATCTAAGTCAGCGTCATGGTCTACGTCGGAGATGGCAATAGCGCCCAAAGAGGTAGAACCAAAAGCCTGGGCAACATTTAGATTATCGTCGGTAAAAGTACCCGTTCCGTCATTCCATTTAATGGGAGATTCAGGATAGGCATTGCCTAACACGAGATCGAGATCATTGTCACCATCCAGATCGGCCAATTCAAAGTGCTCGTGGAGATTAGGGGTGCCAAATAAGGACTGTCGATGGGGAAATCGGCCTGTCCCATCGTTGAGATAGAGGTCAATTACATTTTCATATCCCCCTGATAATTTGTCCTGGCGACCCGTCATGAAAATATCGGGATATCCGTCTCCATTTAGGTCTGCGAATTGGATTTTCCCTTTCCATATTTGCCTCAATGGAAAATCAGAAAAATGAGGAGTAAAGCTTTGTGCCCAGATTGACAGGGAAAAAATAGTGAGGAAAGTGGATAAAAGGATTTTCATGGGAAAGCAGTTTAGGTAGTTTGAGGAAATAGCATATGATACATACTGATTAACCAAGAGAGAAAATGAAAATTACCCTTTTCTAATAGTATGATCTGGTATAGTATCTAGGAAGTGGGAATTTTTCTGATATGTATATGAGAAACGAGACTATCAATAAAACTGCTGCATGAAAAAATGAAAATATGTAAATATTTTTATGCTAATAGAAGGGCTTAACAAAAAAGGGAACAGATCTTCCGATCCATTCCCTTAATTTATCTCACGAACAGGTTCCTGAAAACTCAACCTGTAATCTCTTTCATATCTTAAACCACGACTTTGGCTTCGACCATGTCTTTTACAGTCCTGACGATGGCGTCCTTGTCATAGCCACACTCAGCCCAAAGCTGCTGCTGCGTCCCGTGGTCGACGAACACATCAGGCACACCTAGGCGCACGACCTTCGCCGCGTGACCATGATCGACCATCCACTCTAGCACAGCCGAACCAAATCCACCCTGCAAACATCCATCTTCTACAGTAATGACTTTTTTATACTTGGTGAATACTTCTTCTAGCATTTCTTCATCTAGTGGCTTCACAAAGCGCATGTCATAATGTGCAGGTGTGATTCCTTCTGCTTTCAGTTCTCCGATAGCTTCCTGAGCGAAATTTCCTGGATGACCGATCGTCAAGATCGCTACTTCATCTCCTTCATTCAACTTGCGCCCTGTCCCGACCTCGATCATCTCGAAGGGGGTACGCCACTCGGGCATGACGCCTTTGCCACGTGGGTAGCGAATGGAGAAAGGCCCTTCCATCCACTTGGAGGAAGTATACATGAGGTTACGGAGCTCGCTTTCATTCATGGGCGCGGATACAACCATGTTGGGGATGCAGCGGAAGTAGGCAATGTCATAGGCACCTTGATGCGTCGCCCCATCAGCACCTGCCAATCCTCCTCTGTCTAGGCAAAATACTACGGGTAGCTTCTGAATCGCAACATCATGAATGACCTGATCATAGGCACGCTGCATGAAGGTCGAATATACGTTACAGAAAGCCTTCATCCCTTGCGTGGCCAGACCTGCAGAAAACGTCACGGCATGCTGCTCTGCAATGCCGACATCAAATGCGCGATCAGGCATTTCTTTGATCATGTACTTCAAGGAGCACCCACTAGGCATCGCAGGTGTGATTCCCATGATTTTCTCGTCTTTCTCCGCCAGCTCAATGATCGAGTGTCCAAATACATCTTGGTACTTGGGAGCTTGTGGAGTCGTAGGCTTGCTCTTCAGGATCTCTCCTGTCATCTTATCGAATAAGCCAGGCGCATGCCACTTCGTTTGATCCTTTTCCGCCAACTCGAAGCCCTTACCTTTGACCGTGATGCAATGCAACAGCTTGGGACCAGGAATATCCTTGAGGTCGTCCATCAAGCGTACGAGATGATTGACGTCGTGTCCATCTACAGGACCGAAGTAGCGGAAGCCCAAGGCTTCAAATAGCATCCCCGGCTTGGTCGCAGATGTCAATGCCTGCTCAATCTTGCCCGCAAGCGCACGCGTCTTGATTCCCGTCTTATCGATTTTACCGAGCAACTTCCACAGTTCGTCACGCATTTTATTGTATGTGTGAGAAGTGGTGATGTCGGTCAAATAATCTTTCAGAGCCCCGACATTGGGATCAATCGACATGTTGTTGTCGTTCAGGACGACCAGCATATTGGCCTTCTCCCAGCCTCCGTGGTTGAGTGCTTCAAAAGCAAGGCCACCCGTCATAGCACCATCTCCGATGACAGCGACTACCTGACGATTTTCTTTCTTGTATCCTGCGGCTACAGCCATACCTACAGCAGCAGAGATAGAAGTAGAAGAGTGCCCCACACCGAATGTATCATACTCAGATTCCGAACGCTTTGGGAAACCCGAAATACCTCCTTTGACCCGGTTGGTGTGAAATACTTCACGGCGTCCTGTGATGATCTTATGCCCGTAAGCTTGATGTCCTACATCCCACACGAGTTGATCGTAGGGTGTGTTGAATACATAGTGAATGGCAGCTGTAAGCTCTACAACTCCCAAGCTGGCTCCAAAGTGTCCCCCATTGGTAGAAACACTGGAAATGATAAAGTCTCTTAGTTCTTCACAAAATTGGTAGAGCTGCTCGGGCTCCAGCTTACGCAAATCCTCTGGGGAATCTATCTGCGCGAGTAACTTACCGGGTTCTGCTTTGGTCATTTCAGGAACTGTTTAACGTGAGTAACGGGGGTTTTGATTTTGTGTCCGATATTAACTGTAGGTCAAAGTTTTTGTTCTATGTATCCTTCTTTTACGGTATATGTGAAGAAGTCTATATACATAAGAACGAGTTTTTAGGTTAAAAACTATATCGCCTACAGAATACCCCATGCAATGATCATTGTTCAGGGGTTAACGAAAGTTTAACGTTGCATAGTGAAGAATGTATCTCCATTTTCGACAAACTTTCTTCCCTTTCAGCAACTTCTCTTATTTTTTTCAATCCTACAAATATAAAAAACGCTACACTTCGGATGATTCTTCGAATGTCTGAAAATGGTCAATCGCCTGTCTAATCAGTTCTGGATTGTCCATATCGTATACCCAATGGTGATCAAAAATGGGAAGAGGAAGTGTCCGAGTATCTGCACGACGCGTGATATAGAGACTGTGAAAATGGGTCCCCTGTTGCCTCCGCAATTCCATTACTTCCTCATAAATCTTTCGATCTAGCCGCGGGATGACAAAATCAGAAATGATGAGGACATCCGCAGACTGATACGCTTCTCGTTTGAGCATCTTCATGGCTTCGCCGATGGCAGGCTGGATATCTGTCCCACCATGAAAGCTCATGCGGAGAAAATCGACCATCTCTGTTAAATCCGTTTCCATACCTGTCATTTCAGTCGTCTGGATACCCGTCGAAAAGGAGATCAGAAAAGCTTGACGTTTAGTTTTGATAGCAATCTCGAGGATGGCCAATGCCAGTGCCTTAGCAATCCGCTCTGGATCTCCAAACATGGACCCACTGGTATCGATGATCAAGACAAAGGGGCCTGGGGCATCTTCATCACTCTTTTCCTGGACTTCTTCAGTGGTAGGATCTGTTGCCGCATCATGAGAGCGATATTGAAACGTGAGGAGCTTTTTCTCTACATACTTCTTGGCTAGGAGGATTTCGGTTTCAGCGGAGCTGAGCAGGGCGACCTCTGACGGAAGCATGGCACCGAGATGGTCGCTGTGATGTATGCCGATGATCTCAGATTTACCATGGGGATTGGGACGCCACTTGCGTTTGAGTATGAGGGCTTGCGCCTGCATTTCTTTAAGTGCTTGGTTCGTTGAGGTCCATTTTCCTAGCATTTCAGCCAGTTCTCGCAGGTGGCGATCTCTGCTAAGTTGATGTGCGTAGGATTCCATTCCCTTCCAGTCTATGCGGTCCCAGTTGCCCACGGCATCGTTCCAGACATTGCCCAGAAAGTTGAAGAAGGGAGAGAGTAGATCGCCCAGATCTTGAAGCTGGTTAATCTTTTGGCTGAGCTGGGCGCGATATTTCTGATAGGCAGACTCCAAATAGTACGCTTCCTGTTCAGATTTTTCTGTACGTATGAAGCCGCGCCAATCTCTGAGAATGTTCTTTCTGATGACTTCTCGGTCACGTGAGACAGTTCCTTCTTCATCTTGTTCTCCTAGCCGCTGAAGTGCTTGCTGATAGAATCGCCAGTCCCGATTATTGGAGGGGTGATGTTGTTGCAAATAATCGAGCAACATATTCCAGCGCTTTTGACCTGGGGAGTGCAAGCGTTTTTCCAGGTCCTGTAACTCCTTCTCTTCATCTGCCAGAGAAAATGTTTGGAGGAAATGAGCATGTGTCTCCTCGCACCAATTGAGCATTTCCCGGGCGACACTGAGGGAAAAATCCTCATTGTTAAGGGTCATCATCTTCAGGGACTGCTCGCCTAGCAAGCGTTCGAGTAATTTGAACCACCTGGGAAACAACTGAGGAATCGGACTCCGACTCAGTTTGAAGACCGCAGGATAAGATTCATCGTATAAGTGTAGGAAAACCAGCTCAGCCGTGAACCTTCGGAGTTCAGGCGTCATGACTCCTCCGAAGAGGATAAAATTAGCCAACTCTTGGTTCACCCGCTTCAATGGACTCATAGAGGTGTTGTGTTTTTTGAATCTCTAGTTTAAGGTTCAGGATTTCATCCATCGTACGTCCAAGGCTTTCGGTCACATGCTGCCCCAAAGTGCTATGTACAAACAAATGCTGCTTCAGCCAATCTTCATCTGCTTCTTTTTGCGCTTCTAGTTTTCGCAGACCCTCATCGCATTTATTGAGCAAGAGCTGTATCTGCCCATCCCAGATCCGCGTGAGCATGTCACTGGGACGCTTCTTGACGACGACTTCTTTTTCGATATCCTGGGTTTCGAGTGGATAGATCTGTGATTTATTGGGTTTGGCAATCTCATAATGATCTGTACGAAGAAAGCCATAGTTCTGAAATACACGGAAGACCTGACCATTTCGCTCAAAAATGGGTACGTAAAATGCCTCGCTCTCTTCTAGTTTATCTAGGTCCTGTGCACGGATGTAGGCATGATTGTCTCCCCAAAAACCTGAGATTTGGTAAAAAATTGTTTCTACCTCATCCTTGTATTCCGTCAACTGCGTAACGGTCTGCATTTGGATCTCCTGTGTCTCTCGTTCTATCTCATCCCTGAGTCCATTCATTTCATTGATGATGGGTGTGAGATTGAGGAGTTTTTGGTAGCCATATTGGGAGATGGCGCCCAGTACGAGTGCTTCTGATTCATCGATTTGTTCGGTGCGATCCCAGATACAGTGATGAATGAGAAAGGCGTCAATGACCTGTACCTCTTTCCTGCCATTGAGGAAGGCAGCTGCCCGCATGAGCTGGACGATCTTGCGCCAGCGACGATCCGAAACATACATGATGTCCATATCTTCGGCTGTCGCATTGCGCTTGTTGATGGTACTTCTGAGTTGGTTGACTAGCCCGATTACATGGGGAGGAACCGTGATTTCAGAGATGACTTTTTGCCATTGGGCATACTCTTCATGCGTGATTTTAAGTTCTGTGGGGACAGGGTCCTGGTGCCCCATTTTTCCAGGAAGGAGCAGCATTTTCTCAAAAGCTATTTCCGCTTTGATATTGCCTACAACCAAGCGAATCAGAAATCTGTCCCAAAGGGCTTCTAGTCCTTCACCTCGGAGAGGAAGCTCATTGGAGGCAGAGATTAATGCCCGAATGTCCACAGGAATTTCCTGCTCTCCATTTCGATAGACTTTTTCATTGAGAACGGTGAGGAGGGCATTCTGAATCGGAGGACTTGCCTTCCAGATCTCATCTAGGAAGACGATTTGTGCTCCTGGAAGGTAATGCTCAATCATCCGCTCGTATTTGTCTTCGTCCTTGAGTTTGGAGATAGACACAGGACCAAAGACTTCATCAGGGGTAGAAAATTTCCCCATCAGATATTCAAAAGTCTTGGCTTCAGAAAAGGCAAATTTGAGCCTTCGTGCGATCATGGATTTGGCCGTGCCTGGAGGACCGAGGAGGAAGATGCTTTCACCAGCGAGGGCAGATAGGATCACCAGTCGGACGATCTCTTCTTTTTCATACAGATGTTCGTTGAGATGCTGTATCAGAGAATGGATGCGCTGATACATTTTATTGTTCGCAGGACTCATAACCTGAAATTACAGATTATGATGAGGATCTCATATTTGAGGAGAGAATAAATCAGGAAAAGACGTCGCGATAGATGTCTTTCAACGGAAGGGCAAGATCTAAGGAGGGGATGGTGAGGCTATTTTCTAGGCCTTCTGCCCGCGTAATATGCCATTGCCCATCTGCTTTCCAATAGAGATCAATCTGAGGATGATATTGATCGATTAAAAGATATTCGGTAAGCGTAGGAATTTGTTTGTAGAAAAAGAATTTATTCCCCCTGTCGTAGCCTTCTGTAGATTTTGAAAGTACTTCTATGATGACAGAAGGATTTGTGATGGCTCCTACCTCTTTTTGCGTACGTTCCAGCCCTCCACATACCACCATCCCATCTGGATAAAGGTATTTATTTGATATGTCTATATAGACTTTTACGTCACTTGTAATGGGTCTGCAACTGTTATTTTTAGATCTAAGAGATATAGCAAGTTCTCCAAGCACATTCGCTGATATAAGTCCATGCTCTACCGTACCACCTGCCATGGCGACAATGACGCCATCATGATATTCATATTTGGAGTCTGATTGATCCTCCATGGCGATGTACGCTTCTAATGATACATTGTCTAGCTTTTTTGCTTCCATCTCTATGCTTTTAACTATTGTACATTTTTTATGAACAGGATTCAAGTATCAATTTCTGGATGGAATTAAGATAAGAATCTTTAGAAAAGTATATGATTTTATTTGCGCTTTTTCAAAGGGAGATACAGTCAAGCTTTATATGAGATATACAGTCATGGGATTGCCAGTATAAGAATGTCTACTACTTTGAGCGTAACAAAATCTTTTATAGGGTGACTTCTTTCATTCTGTTTGTCTATTCATAAAGAAAAGGGAAAATTAAACAATTCCTATACTTGTGTGCTTACCTTATTTTGAAAAAAAACAGACCCTTACGAGATTTGCCGAATGGAAAATATCGAAAGCTACGACGTGATCGTCATCGGAGGAGGAATTGTCGGACTGAGCTCCGCCTATAAACTCCAGCTTCGCAATCCTGACCTGAAGATCCTGGTCCTGGAGAAAGAAGACCAACTCTCCCAGCATCAGACAGGTAGAAACTCAGGAGTGATTCACAGTGGGTTGTACTATACACCTGGTTCCTATAAAGCCAAAAACTGTGTAGAAGGACGCCGAGAATTAGTGGCGTTCTCCCAAACACATAAAATCCCCCACGACGTCTGTGGGAAAGTGGTTGTCGCCACCGATAAAAGCGAACTTCCTTTCTTGGAAAAGATTTTCGGGATCGGACTTCAAAACGAAGTCGAGGGCATCCAGAAAATCACAGGTGATCAAGTTCGTGAGATTGAGCCATACTGTGGGGCTATCGCAGGAATCCACGTCCCTTGCACAGGGATCATCGACTATGCAGCAGTCGTATTCAAGTTGGCAGAATTGCTGGAAGGCATGAATCCAGCATCCAAGGTCCTTACTGGACAGCGTGTCGTCAGCATCGAGCAAGAAGCGGAGTACTCTATCATCGTGACACAGAAGGGACGCTTTATCGGTTCCCGTATGATTTTCTGTGGAGGATTGTTCTCGGATCGCTTAGCAGAGGCTGATGGGGTAGATACAAAAGCCAAGATCGTCGGTTTCCGTGGTGATTATTATGACTTGACACCCGAAGCGGAGCACAAGGTCAAAAACCTCATCTATCCAGTCCCCAATCCTGCATTTCCTTTCTTGGGCGTACACTTTACCCGTATGATTCATGGCGGGGTAGAGTGTGGACCCAACGCGGTCTTCACATTCAAGCGTGAAGGCTACGGGAAGACAGACTTCAACTGGAAAGATACGACAGATGCCTTGACATACAGTGGGACCTGGAAGCTTTTCATGAAGCACTGGAAGTTTGGACTAGACGAGTATCGTCGTGCGTTCTCTAAGCGTCGTTTTTACAACCAGGTGCGTCGTCTCGTACCTAGCCTGGAGATGAAAGACATCGTCGAAGGTCGATCAGGTGTACGCGCCATGGCCCTCGGTCCGCAAGGTGAGATGATCGAAGACTTCAGCATCGAATACAAAGATCGCTCGATTCACATCCTGAATGCGCCCTCTCCCGCTGCTACAGCTGGCTTGGCCATCGGGGAAGAAGTGAGCCGCATGGCAGAGAGCAAGTTCGGATTGAAGGTGTAAGGAGATCCTTGATGGAGTGGCCCTTCGTGAACACGCAACATCGCATATGAATTCACATTTTATAGAATAAGTGAGCCGCCTACTTAAGGCGGCTTTTTTGTATTTTTCCTCTGCCATTGACCCTCGCTTATGGTCAAATGGATGCTTATTTCTTCCCGCTAAGGCGTATATTAGATCTTTGACGCAATATTTTTCGGTTTTAGTATAATGTTTGCAAAATGAATCATACTTACCACTACTTTTTTGTCATTCTGACACTCCTTTTCGTGAGTTGTCAGCCAAATGAAAAACAAGAGCAAAACGCAGAAAACGTGGAGCAGACCGTTTCTTTTCTGGGTCGGTCGATAGATCTGCAACCTTATGTCGAAGGCTTTCCTTATTCGAGGTTTACCCCCTCTTATGAGGCCAATAAGCTCTTCTACATGAAAAGTGGCGAGACGACCCAGCTCCTTGCGCTAGATTTGATTGGACAACCTGCCCTCAACCAAGGGAAGCCCATCTCGGATATTGATTACTCCAAAAGAAATGTAGGAGCGATGACCTATAACAAAGCAGATGGGAAGCTGTATTGGAGAGGGGATGAAGTAAATGATGAAATTTTCAATATCTACCGACTCAATATTGAGACAGGAGAAATTGAGAAACTGACAGATGTGCCCTATATCTTTGGATGGCACATGAACGAGGCAAAAGATAAAATTGCGTATGTCGCCCGTCTGGGCAATAAAGAGGCCCGTCTTGGAGAGCTTCGAATCCTTGATCTCACTACAGGTGAAGAAGAAACCATCATTCAAGATACACCTGAGATGCGCTTTACATGGGGCAGTCCTTCTTGGCAGCCTGAGGGCAAAGGTGTCGTCTTAAACGCAGTCCAAAATGCGGATCGCACGTATGGCAACTTGGTCTATGTAGACCTAGAGCAGAAAACCCAGCGTACGCTTTTGAAGCAAGACCAGCCTCGATATTTCCCTACTGCCTATACGGATTGGTTAGGCGAAAATAAGTTACTGTATTTCTCTAATGAAGGAGGCTTTCGCAATGGGTACACATTTGACATTGGCAATAATCAGAATACCCAACTCACGAATTTTGAGGTGGACTTTGGGGATGAGCAAATCATCGAAAAGGACGGGACACAATATCTCTTTGGTACGACAAGCAACCCCATCAAAACTACATTGTATCTGATGGACCTCGCATCGGGAGAGATCAAACTGCAGCAAGACAGCGATGTGAATCTAGGCGTGCTGGATGAGAAAGACGGTAAGATGATGATCTCTACTACGTCTAACAAGAGTATGTTTCGTATGGATGAACTGGAAGTGTCCTTACAGGACGATGGCTTTGCGTTCACGCCCATTGTCGATGTCTCCGAGACCCTCAAAGACCAGCTTTATCAGTCTACAGTTGAACGCATCTCTTTTCCTACTTTTGACATAGATGAGAAGACAGGTGAGCAGCGTATGCTCCACGCGTATCTCTATAAGCCCAAGAATCCGCTGCCCAAAGATCAGCAGGCGGTTATGATCCAGTCTTTTTACGGGGGAGGGAATAATTTTTCCATGCGTTATCAGATTTTGGCTGAGGCTGGGATTTATGTCTTGAGTCCTTCACCTAGAGGAAGTAGCGGATTTGGACGTGAGTTTTTTGCTCTGAATGATAAAGACTTAGGAGGAAATGAGATCATCGATGTGTTTTACGCAGCAAAGTATATTTCCGAAAAGTTGGATATAGACCCTTCTCGCATTGGCGTATTTGGTGGGAGTCATGGAGGATATGCGACGATGCGTACACTAACCTTCCCTGGTGAGATCAATGGGAATACAGCGGAGTTTGACTGGGGATTCGGGATTAGTCATGCAGGCTTCAGCGACATCATCCATTTCTACGAAAACTGCAACATTCCTGACTGGGTGACCTTAGAGGCAGGTGATCCTAAGACTGAGGCAGACAAACTGCGCGATCGCTCTCCTTTGTACCATGCAGATAAGATGAAGGGAAAATTATTGCTGACGCACGGTACGAATGACAGTCGGGTACCGATTGCAGGAAGTCGTATGATGGCCGATAGCCTGCGTAAGTACAATAAGGACTATAAGTTGGTCGAGTTTGAAGGACAGGGGCATGGAATCAAAGGCTTGCAAAACACGGTGACTATGTACAAGACATGGTTTGAGTTTCTAGAAGGCGTAGTGGCTCCGAAAGAAGCCGTCGCGGTGAACTAGGAAGAGAGGTAAATTTACGAAAGAAAACATTTCAAAAAGAAGGAGCTTTTAGCATAAGGCTCCTTCTTTTTCGTTAGGATTTGAGGGGAATTGCTGAGTAAGAAAATGATTAGATAGGAGTATCACATTTGGGTATGATCATGAGAGGAATTTCATGCGTTCGGTATAAGAGCAAGTAGTACTTAGAGAATATCAATTGACTCTACTCTCGGTTCTCGCCTCTTTGCAGATAGAATGTAGGATTCCTACGAGATGCCATTTGATATTTTCTTATTCACCGTATATTTAGCAAGAGTAGAAAAACAACCCTTTTTAACCTGTTACATATGAAAATTCTGGTTACTGGCGGTGCGGGTTTCATCGGATCCAACCTTACCGATTCACTTCTGTCACAAGGGCATGAGGTCCGTATTATTGACAACCTCTCCACGGGCCTTATTGATAATATCCAGCACATGATAGAAAACCCCAATCTGAAGTTCATCAAAGGAGATGTGACAGATCGGGAGCTCATGGAAGAATCTATAGAATGGGCTGACCATATCTATCATCTTGCAGCTCCTGTGGGTGTGAAGTACGTCATGGAAAATCCCGTGAAGACGGTTTTGGACAATATCCGTGGAGCGGATCTCATGTTAGAGTTGGTCAATAAGTTTAAGAAAAGGGTGCTGATTGCTTCTACATCCGAGATTTATGGCAAGAGCCTAGATCTCCTGGATGCCACAGGTACACGCAAGCTCAAAGAGACAGATTATCGCGTCGAAGGCTCCACACGCAATCACCGCTGGGCATATGCCAATACCAAGGCCATGGACGAGTTCCTGGCCTTTGCTTATCATAAAGAGTATGGGACCGAAGTCGTCATTTCTCGCTTCTTCAATACAGTCGGTCCTCGCCAGATTGGGAATTTCGGCATGGTGATCCCCAATTTTGTCAAGCGTGCGCTAGCAGGTGAAGATGTCCTCGTATTTGGTACAGGCGATCAGAAGCGTTCCTTCATGCATGTCAATGATGCTGTACGTGCGATCACAGGTCTGATGTTTACAGGAAAAGGTATTGGAGAAGAGTTCAATGTAGGAAACCCCATTGAGATCACGATGAATGAGCTAGCCGAGAAGGTCGTGGAGAAAACTGGCAGTAAGTCTCGCGTCGTACACAAGTCGTATGAGGAAGTATATGGTAAGGGATATGAGGACATGGACCGCAGGACGGCAGATATTACAAAGCTGGAAATGACGCTTGATTTCCAACTTGAGTATGATCTAGATGGCATCCTAGATGATGTCATTGCTTTTTATAGCAGCCAAGTCCTAGCCTAATAAGTTAATTTGGAGATAGATAACTCAAAAACCCCTCGCAGTATAACTGTGGAGGGGTTTTTCTTGATAAGTAGTGCGAAGTAAGGCACTATTTTTTCAATTGAAAATCCCACTGTGAAAAAGGGGCAATCTCCTGATGTGCCGTCAGGTCATGCATCATAGGTGAAATAGCGACATATCCCTCAGTCAAGGCATGAACATCGGTATCGGTTCCATTGTCCTGCAAGGCAAATTTTCCTGTCAGCCAATAGTATTTGCGGCCATGTGGATCTGTGCGCTCGTCAAACTCCTGCTCCCAGCGTCCCATAGCTTGACGCGCTACGCGAAATCCCTTGATCTCGGAGAGGGGAAGATCGGGAATGTTGACATTGAGTAACTGACCTGGGCGCATCTGATGCGTAGTGACTTGTTGCAAGATGGCGTGAACGACTGCCTTGGTCGTGCTCAAATCTGCACTGTGCTGGTAGTTGCCCAGTGAGAATCCAATTGCAGGAATCCCCTGAATCGCTCCTTCTCTTGCTGCGGATAATGTGCCTGAATAGATGCTACTGACTGAGGAGTTGTAGCCGTGATTGACCCCTGAGAGAATCAAATCGGGATCCTGATCCATAATGACGCCTGTGGCAAGCTTTACGCAATCAGCTGGTGTACCAGAGACGGCATATCCCTTCATATCAAAAGGCATGTCCTCTTCATAAATCCTCAAAGGTTTACCCACTGAGATGGCGTGTCCCATCCCACTTTGGGCGCTATCAGGTGCTACGATGGTCACATCACCAAACGCTCTTGCCACTTCGACCAAAGCCAAAATGCCTGGTGCGTGAATCCCATCATCATTAGAAACGAGTATAGAAAGTGCCATAAGTTCAAATGTTCGATTGCTTTAAGACCAAAATTGGGACAATCAAAATGGATAAAGCCTAGGTTCTGAAAGCGTAAACTTTTAGCAGATTTGAAGTTCCAAATATGGTCTTAGATAAGTGTGTCAAAAGTCTAAAGGGCTATTTTTTCCTTAAAAGAATACTAATCTGATAATCCGTCTCGAGTAGAAATCAAATGTAAAACAAGCTTTGGAATGCCCGTACTTGCTTTTTCTGTGATAAAGTTCAGGCGGTCCTCCTGTATAGAAGACATATGAAAACTCGGTCTGTGTGGATCGACGACGTATATGGGCGCAGAAGTGGGCGCAAGCTCTACAAGTGAACTGGCAGGATAGACCGCCAAAGAAGTTCCTACAATGATGACAAGGTCAGCTGTCTCCACGATTTCTGCGGCGGTGTACATCATCGGCACCATCTCCCCAAACCACACGACATGTGGCCGTAGTTGAGAACCATCTGGAGCGAGATCGCCAAGCTGGATATCTTGCTCATAGGGGACGATACAGTCTGCGGAGGCGACACTTCGTGCTTTTCTGATTTCCCCATGTAGATGGAGGACGTTTTGGCTACCCGCTCGCTCATGTAAATCGTCTACGTTTTGGGTGATGATGTGTACTTCAAAAGCCGTTTCCAACTCTACAAGTGCCTTATGCGCAGGATTGGGATCTGCGGCGAGCACTCTTTTTCGTATGTCATTGTAAAAGGCTAGTACGCGCTCGGGATTGCGCCCAAATCCTTCTGGAGTAGCGACATCCTCGATGCTGTACCCTTCCCATAATCCCCCTGTATCCCTAAAAGTCTGGAGCCCACTCTCCGCGCTGATGCCTGAACCTGAGAGGACAACAATTCGTTTCATGCCTTCTTGATTTTTCACCCGAAAGATAGAGAAAATAATCCGTCTCCAAAGCCTGTATACAAAGGGATTGTAGGGCCAAACTGCGCAACGTAGCCCCTTCAACGTTTTTTATCTATAACGTATTTTAGGTTAGGTTTAGAGAGAATGTATGAATAATGAAAATAATCGTACTATGAAACATATATTTCCCCTCATTTTCCTCCTCGTCGTTTGTACTGCCTGCGTCAATGTAGAGGAAAGAATCATCAGCGAAGAATCCGCATGGAGAGTTTCGCGCATGGTCTACGAATACACAGAAGTATTTGATGTGGTAGAAAGCCTGGATACGATTCAGGTCGGCAATATGTTCTTTTATGAAGATGGAACAGGACTATGGGATAATGGTCTGTTGAGAGTCAAGCAAGATACCGTGTTGGGAGATCCCTTTGAATGGACATATGATGGCGATGCTTCGGAGACGACGATGAGGTTTGATTTTCCTCAACCCCTATTTGGAAATAGGCAGACCTATACCTTCCGTATCATTGAGTCTTCGTCTGACCTACAAGTTTGGCGTTCGTCTACTTCCCAGAAGGTATACAGTACGTTGCGGAGGGATTCTATCGATACGAAATCTGTCTTTCAGCTTCAGCTGGGTAAGTAGAATTTATATTCTCTCCCACCCAACTGGCATTCTTCAGTTTGTAGCTGAAGCTTGGGATAGCTTGCATCAAAAGTTTAGATCTGTTCCTGATTTTCAGGATAAAGAATGGCGACTGCACCCATGTGTAGCCGCCATTTATTACGATATAACTTGAGTATAAGTGGACC
Source organism: Bacteroidota bacterium (assembly GCA_039820545.1). Lineage (GTDB taxonomy): Bacteria > Bacteroidota > Bacteroidia > J057 > J057 > JALEFZ01. Next base: position 23,424 of record JBCBPW010000019.1, read on the forward strand.
ACTGCCTCCTCTCAGATTGGATCTGGAGCCTATATGTAGTTTCAGTTACAAACTGAAGGTAGCCAGTTTTAATATTTACTCAATGATCACTTTGCGCGTGAGTACATCCTGACCTGCGACCACTTGTAGGAAGTAGATGCCTGCCTGCGCAACCTGTACTTGCTGCTTACCTTCCTTCATCGTGCCCATGTCAAACTGCTGTACTCTACGACCTTGTAGATCGATGAGGTTAAACTGTACCGTTTGAGGCTGATTCAGAGAAAGGACAATCTCGAAAGTTCCTTTGGCAGGGTTGGGAGCGATACTCAAATCTGTCACAAACAAAAGGTTTTTGTCGATAGAGACAGTTCCTCCATCCACTGTGAATGAAGCAGAAATGGTACATCCATTGGCGTCTTCTATGGTGACGGTATACGTACCAGGCGCGAGGTCTCCGATACTGTCAGTCGTAGCCATGGTCATGTTGTCCCACTCAAAAGTATAAGGAGGCAATCCACCCGCAACTTCTACTTCTGCTGTACCGTCATTGAGTCCTTGTTCAGTCTCAGCCGTGCCAGAGATTGTAACAGCCAGTGAGTCTGGTTCAGTAATCGTGAAGTCAAAGGTCTCACTACATCCTGCATCATCTGTTACCGTCGCTTGATACTGTCCTGCCGCCAGATTGTCCGCAGTAGCTGTGGTCTGTACAGGCGTGGTATTCCACGAGTAGGCATAGGCTCCTACTCCTCCTGTAGCTGAGACAGTGGCATTGCCCGTTGCATCTCCAGCACATAAGACAGCTGCCTGTCCACCTGAGCTAAGGACAAGATCATCTGGTGCTGAAACGGTATATTCTTGCACAGTCACACAGCCTACATTGTCCGTTACGGTCAGCGTGTACTGCCCTGCAGCGAGGCTATCTACATCTTGTGTCATAGCACCATTTGACCAAGAGTAGGTAAGTGGAGCTGTACCTCCTGAGACATTGGGATTGACAAATCCGAGTGCGTCTGCGGCACAGCCAGCCCAGCCGAGTACGGAAGCCGCTGAGTCTATCGTGGCACCCCCACCCTGTGATGTGACCACTGCATCAAAGTCATTGGCACAACCGTTACTATCCGTTACTGTCACTGTGTAAGCACCTGCTGCCAAGCCACTAGCTGTAGCTGTCGTCTGTCCATCACTCCAGAGATATGTGTAGGGTGGTGTACCTGCGGTTACATTAACAGTAGCTGTTCCATCTGTCAAGCCACAGTTGGCAGCTGTGATAGAGGTGGTACCTTCTACCCCAGGAAGTACAGTCACGACAAGTGTATCTTCTAGCAGGAATGGCAAAGTGACAGGAAATGTACCACCTACTTTTGCAAAGAAAGTGACATTGAGGTCCAATAAAAATGTACCCGTATCAGCCGCTGTACCAGATATATTTATACAACTTGAGGCCCCCCCAGGTAAGTTACATGAGGTAGGGTTACATGAAAATGAAAGACCTGTCGGTAGACCGATGATACCATTTAAGGCAATACTATCAATGTCCACAAGGCCAAACCCTGCCAGTAGCGTATCCGCTGGAATGACAAACGTAATGGTTTGATCGTAAGGACTCCCTTCGCAGATAGTAGGCAAAGTGGATGGATAGATTCCTGTAGCTGAAAAGCTCGTATCAGGTGTGCAGCTTTGTGCCTGTACCTGTTGGAACATGCTCATCATGCTGATGATAGCTCCACAAATAAAGAGTGAAAGTAACTTTTTCATATAAGTTGAGGATTAATTGGATTGGTAAAGTCGTGTTTGCATTATTAAAGCGATGGCCTGCCAGATGTGCTACAACCTATGATTGGTTTTTCTTCTTTCTTAAAAGATAATGTTCTAAGTGATAAAATTTTTTTTCAATTGATTCCATTTACCTAAAAGGAGACGTAAAGAAATCAATCAATGTTGGGGTGGTCGAAGATACGGACAAGCGATCAAAAAAGTATATCATGAATATGTGGAAAAATCTGTTGCTTTGGCGTTATGTATGGTCTAAGTCTTTGGGCTAAAGACGGATGAACCCTATCGAAAGTTGTTTATCCATAACTCTGTCTATAACAATTTAAGTGCTTATTCCCCTCGTATTTCTAAAATTTTTCAAGGGTAGCTAGAGGGTTTCGTATAAAGTCAAGTATTGATAGGATATATCAATAAGTATACCCAAACATCCACCGCAGCGCGTGCAGAGATCATATATGCAGCCTATGACTGTTGCTTAAACAACTGTGGGTAGAGTACCTGCGCCAAACGCCCAGCAAGTACGATTCCTAGGAAGTCTGCCACCCAATCTTGAAAAGAAAGATTACGCGTAGGCACAAATCCTTGACTCAGTTCTTCTAAAGTGACGACGATCAATACCAAGGTTGTCCCAAGTAATACTTCTCTTCCCCAAACAGTAAAAGTTCGGAGCTTAAAGGAGAGGTTGACGAGGAGGGAAAGAATACCCATAAGAAAAAAGTGTCCCATTTTATCTCCTAGCGGAATTCTATGGACCATATCTAAGACAGCGGTGCCTCTGCCCGTATCTACGATCCAGATAATAGAGATAATGAGGATAAGGAAAGTGATTGTGATTCCGCGTATCATGTGCTGAAAAATAAATATGAAAGAAAATTTTTTGAAGACCATGTTTGGGACAATGAAAATCTAGCTAAAAAGTACAAACTTTTCGCAGATTTGAAGTTCCAAATATGGCCTAAAATAATCCTTAAGGATGGGCAAATAGGAAGTAGGGGTTCGACGGTTATTTTTGGGGGTTAAACAACCTAGTGGGGGAATAGAAAAAGGGGCAAAGCGATTGTAGCCTTACCCCGTTAATAGTTTGGTTCACATATCTCGATAACGGGAGCTTGTTTGAAAAGGCTGCCACCTGTAGTAAATATTTTTACCTTGATTCCATTTTAACCCAGCAGGTTGATTCGCTCTTTTAATGTAGTTTCCTCATTATCAGTATCAAATAAAGGTGTGAATATCTGGAGTTGGTTGAGCAGATTTTCTAAGAAAACTTTGTATTGGGGAGACCAGGGCTGTAACGGTTTGTGCTCAAAGCTCGTGAGGAACTTAGCCCAGCGTGTGACGATCGCCTGCGTATCCACGTCCATTCTACTTTTCGTGAAGTGCTGCCAGATATAAGATTCGGCTTGAGTAGACGGGTGGAGCATATCTTCCTTATAGAAACGATAATCGCGTAAATCATCCATCATTACCTCATAGGACGGATAATAATGGATATTTTCGTACTTCGTGGTCAGTTGGTGACAAAATACTCTCAATAATGACTTACTGACCATATTTTCGGGTATCCCATCTTTGATGTGACGAATGGGACTTACGGTCAATAAGATATGAATATTGGGAGGAAGTTGAGGATAAAGTTGTTCCCAAGCAGCAGTCATTTCGTTGAGGTCTAGAAGGTATTTTTCGAAGGTAGCTTTGGGATATTTGTGGCAATTATTGACGATTTGGTTGCGTTCGAGATGGCGGTAGACATGAGCTGTGCCCAGGGTGAGGATAAGCCATTGCATATGATCGATCTGCTTAGAGAGGGACTCCTGAGCATGTGACGCTTGGTCTCTCACATGCATAGGGTCTGGGTGTACAAACTGACTGTGGAGGTCAAAACTGTGCCAGTAATTACCATGTGGGGCTTGATCCCAAGTGACGGCAATAGTGCCAAGTCCGATCTCTAGCATACGGAAAAGAGAGAGGGGGTTGTAGGCGATACCCAAAGGATTATGTAAAACGTCAAACTTATGTCGAGCCAACTGGTTTCCTATCATATCTGCAAAGCAGGACCCTAACGTCAGGATCTTATCTGTGTGAGAAATAAAAGGAGACTGTAGAATGGGGAATAAAGGTGTCCGAAGGTTCATGATGAGGAAAATATCCAATTCAAAATGGGAAACACATAAGCTCCATTTCGAAGAAAAGTTTTGATCTGAGTCTAGGGGAAAAACACAGGTTACTCTTCGTCTATGCTTAAAGGAAGAATAATTTTTATCCGCATGCAACGATTGGGAACGGGAAACTCATCTCACTATATGAGAAATAACATCTGGGTAAGTATAAATCCACCCTTAACTTGCCTGAGTCAACTGCGTATGCATTTTAGAAGGGTAGTTTTTATTTTATATTTGACTGTATGAAGCATCTCCTATTACTCATCGGACTGGCATTTTTGCTTCCCACTTTTGGCCTGGGACAAGATCCATTCATTATCCAGGTCTCAGGGCTGATTGTGGACGCCGAATCACTGGATTCTATCCCTTATGCACGTATCCAGGTCAACCATACCCGTAGAGGAGCATTGGCCAATGAGGATGGATTTTATAGTATACCAGTCGGATTGGGAGATACGCTATACTTCAATCACTTGGGGTATCGGGAGGGACGTCTGATCATCCGGGACTACATGAGAGAGTACCAAGGCGACGATCCCAACTATATTTATGTAGTGAATTATCTCTATGGAGATACTGTGACCCTCAAGGAAGTCGTCATTTTTCCTTATGATACTCCTGAAGAGATCCGAACCGCAGTCGTCAATATGGACATATTGGAGGATTCGCCTGAAGCCAGAGCAAGAGAAAATCTAGATCCCCAGACACTGGACGCCATCATGGCTTCCTTACCGAGAGACGGCAATGAACGACTCATGGTCGCCCGACAGCGATATTATAATTATTACGAAACAAAAAGCCTCTTACCTACGGCAAGTATAGACCCTATCGCTGCCGTTCGCTTGCTCCAATACGTAGTAGGGAAAGCAAAAAGGCAAAAGAATAAGGACTTGAATTACTGGGAATAGACACAAAGCCTTCCTCGTCATGGGATTTCTAACCTATTGCTGCAAAATCCGTAGATTTGTAGCCCAATAGGTTTACTACATCCATAATCCAAATAAGATGACACAGGAGATTTTCCCCATGATATTGGAATCTGTCCAAAACGATATAGCCTTGATCGGCAAAGATTTGAAGGTAATTGCGCAGAAAGTCATTGAAGAAGGAATCTCAGAATACCCCGTTTTCATCGCAGCGCAAGATTTTGTGGACATAGGCAAGCAGATCTTTGATCGCGATTCAGTCCAGCTCAACTGGTTCTTCTACGTGTCGATACTCGAAGACTTCACAAGGAGAGAGATCGTCAAAGGAGATCGCATCAAAGACTTTCAAAAGACTTTTGGTGATCCGATGGAACGCGCCTGTGTATTTGTGATCCACGAAGGAGCAGGACAGTTTGTATTTGTGCCCTACGATATCGAAAGTGCAGAAGTACAGCAATAGGAAAAGAATTTTTGGTTAAAAAAAGCGGCTGTCTGATTCAGATAGCCGCTTTTGCTTTATATATCTAGTCACGGTTTCTCCCAAGGAAAAGGAAAACGAGAGCTTGTGTACTGTCTGTGCGTAAATTCATCTACCTATAGGATCTGCTTCGTAGGAAAGAAAGCTTCGAGAATAATTTTGTCCATTTGTGTAAAATATTTTGCATATATCCAATATAAAACATATAATTATATGTATATTATATCATGTGTTATCAAAAGCGTAATAGTTCTACAGTAAAAGGGGGGAGCCTAGACTTTTTGATGGAGAGATAGGTCAACGTATCTATGCGGATGCGCAAAGCTTGTCCTCTAAATAAAGTAATTCACGTAAGCTATGCGTAGTGGTCACACACGCGATTGGGAAATGTTACAAAATATCTGATCACAACTGAACATACCCACTTTTTCTAGGGAAGATGAAAGAAATTAGGTAGTAGAGAATCCATAATGATCAATACATTCATTCTCACCTCGCCTCATTTCATGGAGTGTCTGCCTCAAGGGTGTTTAGGGAATTGAACCGATGTGTTTGAGCTTGGATTCGTATGTGAATCATTTGATATACATATTTCTCCTTCTCTCAAGATCTCGCACCAGTCTTTGGGCGGCAAGTTTATGGGATAAAGAGAGGAGTCTCAGGTGTCATAAATAACCTAGATAAATAGCTCTACATGATGAATGTAAAAACCCTGACCCTCTGGTTAGGGGTATGGCTCAGTGTGTCCGCACTGTATAGTCAGCCCTTATCTCAGTGTCCACTCAGCTTTCACCCTGTGCTGGAAGTAAACAATCACGGCGCTCATCTACAGCGATTGGGAGAGATCTTTTTCGTTCTTGACAAAACACGCTTCGATCTGCCGCGTGAAAATATTGTCTTTGTTCCTGGCCATTCTGTGCAATTGGTCCTTCCACTGATGGAGTTAGAACCTGGAATGCACATCTTAGAGATTTTCCTAAGTGATCCTCAGACAAATGATCTCTTGGAAAAAGGTATCCATACGCAGTTTGCTCCTGTGCAGCAGCTTCCCACGCATGATTTATCCGAGTCAGCAGTTATGGAGAATGACAATCCTCTGACAAAAGATCCCAGCACTTGTGCCTGCCAATCTCATCAAGCACGACACGTACCTGCAGCTACACTTTGGCTGTATCACATCCTCGATGCGACCAATGAGCCTATACTTTTGATCAGTCGTGACAATGGACAAAAGTGGGAGCAAGCTGTCGCGACCATGGGGGAAAATGCCTGTCCAGTCTTTCTGTCAGATAAGCTCAATGTGGAGCCTGTCACCCCTTCTATGCATGCAGAGATTCCTCCTGCACCTAGTTTTGAGATGGCGTTTAGAGCCAAACCCAATCCATTCTCAGAAATCCTGTATCTACAGTTTCCTATGATACAAACAGGAGAGGCCAATGTAAATATCTACAATGCAGAAGGACAGCAAGTCTACCAAAACCTCGTGACGATAGATCACATCGGTCCGCAGACAATAGAGTTGAGTGTGGGAGACTGGGCCGCGGGGAATTACATTGTCTTGATTCAAACCCCTGACCAGACCTGGAAGAAAAAACTCATTCACGTTCGTTAAGCAAGCCAACTCGAAATTCAAATAGCTGATGATATCAGAAACTATCTCTTACACATGTTAATCTACTCATCTTTTTAATCCGAATACACACACAATGAAGAAATTTATTTTGGGATGTATGTTCCTTTTGGGAGCGTCCCTCTCCTGCTACCTGCATGGACAGGTCGCAGGTCGTACCACGGATGAATTCCGAGTCAGTGAAAATGGAGCGGCTGCTTATCAAGTACCGATCATGATTTCGCCTGGAACTCGTGGCCTAGTACCAAAATTGAGCTTTGTATATGGAAGTCAGCAAGGCGATGGGCATTTAGGAATTGGATGGGCCTTGGGTGGCATGTCTCTTATCACTCGCGCACCTGCTACAATCGCCCAAGACAATTTTGTAGATGGAGTCGACTTTGATAATGATGATCGATTTACTTTGGATGGGGAGCGCTTGATCCACGTATCGGGACCTTATGGAGCATCTCATACAGAGTATAGGACGGAGCAAGAATCCTATACAAAAATCGTCTCTTATGACTTAGCAGGTCAAGGTCCTCAGCGATTCAAGGTCTGGACGAAGGATGGAATGATCCGCGAATATGGATATACGACAGACTCTCGCGTGGAAGCTCAAGGTCGAGCAGATGCCATGTTGTGGCGACTCAACAAAGTAACCGATCGACAAGGGAATTATTATACCATCACTTACGGCGAAATAAATGGAAACACCGAATCCTATCCTACCCGTATCGACTACACAGGCAATGTCAGTATGGGGCTCTCTACTTACGCCTCTGTACGATTTGAGTATGAAAATAGAACCGATCAAGTAGCTCAATATGTGAGCGGAAGCAAAGTGGCGGTTTCCAAGCGTCTGAAGTCCGTCAAAGCCTACTATCAAGGACTGCTCATGCGGATTTATAACTTGTCGTACAGCTATGTAGGGACAGGAAGTCGATCCTACCTTCAATCTATCAGGGAGTGCGGGGCAAACGGGACCTGCAAAGAAGCGATACAGTTTGAATGGAGTACGCGTACAGAAGGTTTTGCAGCTCCTTCTTTTGAGCTAGCCTCTTTTGGCGCGCACGCGGGCGGATGGAATAGCAATCATCCCCGCATGCTGGCAGATGTCAATGGAGATGGCAAGGCCGATATCGTAGGTTTTGCTGGTGCAGGTGTCTACGTATCCCATTCTTATGGCACAGGCTTCAATGGCGCGACACTAGAGGTCTCAGGGACCTTTGGCTACAATGCGGGTTGGCGTGTGGACCGACATCCTCGGTTTCTCTCAGATGTCAATGGAGATGGCAAAGCCGATATCGTGGGCTGCGCCAATGATGGAGTCTACGTTTCTTATGCAACAGCTACAGGTTTTGCGCCAGCTGTTCGAGAAATAATCAGCGTTTTTGGCTACAACGCAGGGTGGCGGGTAGACCGTCATCCGCGCTTCATGGTAGATGTCAATGGAGACAAGCGTGCAGATATGGTAGGCTGTGCCAACGATGGACTCTATGTTTCTTATGCGACAGGAAGTGGTTTTACGGCTCCTGTCAAAAAACTCAATGCCTTTGGCTACGATGGAGCTGCGGGCGGTTGGCGCGTCGATAGGCACCCCCGATTGATGGCTGATGTGAACGGAGATGGGATGGCAGACATGGTAGGCTTTGCCAATGATGGAGTTGTCGTCGCCTATTCTACTGGAAATGGATTTACGACTCCCGTCTTACAACTCGCCAATTTTGGCTATAACGCAGGTGGATGGCGCGTAGGCACACATCCTCGCATGCTAGCCGATGTGAATGGAGACGGCATGGCAGATATCGTGGGTTTTGCGAGTAATGGCGTAAAAGTTTCCTTTTCTACAGGTACAGATTTCGACAATGCGCAGCATATGATCAGCTATTTTGGCTCTCAGGCAGGAAGTTGGCATCATGCGAGCCATCCGAGATACGTCGTGGATGTCAATGGAGATGGAAGAGCAGATGTGGTCGGCTGTGCGAATATAGGAGTACAAGTATCCTACTCTGAGGGAGATAGCTTCGCCCCCTCTGTTCATACAATCAGTTCCTTTGGCTATGGGAGTTCTGCAGGAGGATGGAGTGTCAATCATCACCCACGAACCTTGGCAGATGTGGATGGCGATGGGAATAATGATTTCATTGGTTTTTCCAATGCTGGGGTCCAAGTTTCCTTTAATAATCCCAATTCCGATACACGGAAGATCGTGCAGATCACCAATATGCGGAAGGAAATACATCTTACCTATGACTACCTGACCAACGCATCATTGTACACAAAATATAACCTGGAAACGTACCCCAAAATGGAGTTTCAGGGAGCCATGCAAGTGATATCCCGTGTACAAACCTCAAATGGGGTGGGAGGTCTCACGAATGTAACCTACACATATGAAGGCGCACATGTGGATCTGGAAGGAAGGGGTTTTCGAGGATTTAAGAAAATTACTGCTGCCAATTACACGACAGGCTTAAAGGAAATTACAGAATTTGAGCGCGACCACCGCTGTGTAAATTCAAAGATTAAAAAGTCAGAACAGCGTCTCATTTCCAATAACGTAATGGTTTCACAAGTAGTCAATACCATTACTTATCAGACGACTTTTGGAGGACATGTAAACAGGTCTTGGGTCAGTCATAGTGCCCGAAGATCTTATAAACTGACAGGAGGTTTGGTCACGACAACCTTGACTGATTTTACCTTTGACAACTATGGAAACCTCACGCAAGAAACCATTACCTATCAAGGAGGACATACCAAGACAGTAGATAGATATTACTATAACAATCCTACAACCTGGATTTTGGGCCAACTCACGAGCGAGCGTACGATACGTACACGAAGTGGACAACCCACCCTGGCTCGCCAGATAGATTATAGCTACAACGCCGCACGTACGCTGATGATTCGCGAAACCATCGAACCACTCATCGCCTCACTTCGTGTCACCAAAGATTACCTACACGATGGATACGGAAATATCATACGTAGCACCATTGAGGGAGACAATGGAAGTGGGCTAGAAACCCGCGTTAAGCAATTTGTATATGATGCTAAGGGACGTTTCCAGACACGTAAGATCAATGAGTTGGGTCATACCCGTGACGATGCCTACGACGAGCGCTTTGGAAATGTCATCTTGTCTACAGGCCCCAATGGGATTCAAACGACTTATACATACGATGCTTTTGGACGGAAATTGACCCAGTCTACACCAGGGGGAGGAGATAAGAGCTACGCATATGTCTATCTCGGTAGTGGTAATGAGATCTATTATATAGAAGAAACTACAGAAGGCAGACCTTCCATGCGGACCTACTATGATGTATCAGGTAGGGAGACACGGAATATGAAACAAGGGTTTAATGGGACATGGATCTATCAGACATACATATATGATAGTCAAGGTAGGCTATGGAAGATGTCCGAGCCCTTTTACACAAGTTCATCCATCCTTTACACAGTCTATGAATACGACGCGCTGCATCGGATGACTCGTGAAACGGCACCAGGGAATCGCGTGCGCACCATGTCTTACGATGGCCTTACCCAAACTACGACCAATCCCAATGGACAGCAGCTTATTGAAACAAGAGATGCTTTTGGGAATTTGGTTTTAACACTCAACCATCTGGGGAATTATACCTACCAGTTTTATGATTCCTTTGATAATCTCATAGAAATCCGAGATGGGAAGGGTACGCAAACCCACATACAATACGATCTATTAGGGAGAAAAACGCAGATTCAAGATCCGAATGCAGGTACGATTAACTACACTTACAATGCATTCAATGAGATGTTGACAGAGATCAATGCGCGTAATCAGACCACAACTTTTAGTTATGACAAACTGGGGCGTATGACGCAGCGTGTCGAACCTGAAGGTACCACTACTTGGATCTATGATATCGGCAACAAAGCCAAGAGTCGCTTATATCAAGTCACAGGCCCGAGTGGGTATCAGGAAACCTACTCCTATGACAACTACAGTCGTCTGTACAAGACGCGATATTCAGGACCTGGAGGGACATTTAATATTCAAACTAGCTATGACAATTATGGGCGTCCTCTAAAGGTTACCTATCCCACCAACTTCCAAACTCAGAATCATTACGATGTGGCGGGCTATCTCTACGAAGTGCGGAATGCCAATAACAATGCGAAATTCTGGACATTAGAAGCCATGACGGCAAGGGATCAGTGGACGCGTACCCGCGCGGGAAATAATAAAGTCACAAATTATTCTTATGACAATGATCGAGGGGTAGTCACACGCATCTATACGCAAGGTGTTCAAGATCTGCACTTCACCTTCGATAAGGTAGGCAACTTGACCCAACGACGAGATGCTGCACGTAATCTGACAGAAGATTTCCTCTACGATGGGCTCAATCGCCTGATCAGTACCCATGCAGGGGTAGCAGGTTCGACTACGATCACATATGATGAAGCTGGCAATATTACCTATCGCTCAGATGCAGGTTGCTATGAATATGGAGGCACAGGTCCACAGGCAGTGACAAGACTCAAAGACAATGCAGGAGGGACGCTCAAGACCTTCAGCTACGATGCTTCGGGTAATATGACCCAAAACGATAACGCGAAAATCAAATATACCTCCTACAATAAGCCCTACGAATTTCAAGAAGGAAGAGAAAGGATCGAAATTGACTATGGTCCTGGCCGTTCGCGTCAGACGCAGCGCGTGTACAAGAGCAATTCCTTACAGAAGACCATTCGGTATGTAGGATCTATCTACGAGCAACATAAGATAGGCGGGACTACACGCAAGATCCACTACATCATGGCAGGCAATAAGGCAGTTGCCATCCATACCAAGACGGAGCAGGCCCCTCATGATGACCAACCTATCAAGGTCGCGGTAGGAGGACAGGTCGGTGCGATTTCTATACCTGGTGAGGTCCAGCCTATTGTTCTCACACAAACGCTCTATCTACATAGAGACCATATCGGCTCTGTCCAGACCATCACCAACGGAGCAGGCAGTGTGACGGAGGTCCTTTCGTATGACGCATGGGGACAGAGAAGAAATCCCTATACATGGCAGGCCAAGTCGAGCGTGGGGGCGAGCTTTGCTCGTGGATTTACAGGGCATGAGCATCTGGATCTGGAAAGGTTCATTCACATGGGGGCCAGGGTATACGATGCGAGTATTGGCCGATTCTTGAGTGCGGATCCTTTTGTATCCTTTGAAGGCACAGGTCAAAGCCTCAACCGCTACAGCTATGTGATGAACAATCCCCTCTCACTGGTAGATCCTAGTGGGTTTTTCTTCAAAAAGCTGTTTAAATCACTCAAACGGATTGTAAAATCGATTCTTCAGAACCCTATTGCGTTTATCGTAGGGGTAGTGGCTGCGGTCCTGACCTTTGGAGTAGTCAATCCGCTGTTGACGGGTGCGCTAGGGGGGAGTTTTTGGGGAGGCTTAGGTGCCGCAGTCCTTTCGGGAGCAGCCGCAGGAGCAGCAGGATCCTTTGGGGCTACGCTAGTAGCGACGGGAGACCTTGGCATGGCTGCCAAAGCAGGACTGATGGGAGGACTGACAGGGGCCTTATCGGGTGGACTCATGTATGGGATAGATCAGATCCTTCCTACCTGGATGCAGACGAGTTCCATTGCACGGCCCAATAATCCTTTGAGCACCAGCCAGCGTATCGCCATCCAGATGGGACGATCCCTCACTACAAGTGCCGTCAATGGCCTCTCCAATAAGCTGAGAGGTGGAGAATTTTCAGATGGCTTTTCGGTTTCTCTATTTGGAGATATGATCCGCTGGGGACGTGATGCCTTTGTGGAGTGGCGCGCCATCAAGCAATTCCGTGAGACAGGCTGGCCAGGGAATCAGGCGGATCAGGCACAGTTTCTTGAGGATGCAGGGGCTACATTGAGACCATCCGAAGGATGGGAGTCCGACTACAAAACCCACAATGGACAACATGTGTCTGTCATCAATCCTCGGAACCCTAATGTCGGCATTCCCAAAAATGGAAAGTTCTGGAATTCATATTTAACAGGAGAAAATAGTGCATTTATGAAGACTGTCTCCAAGATTCCAGGCATGAACTCTATGTCCATTGCCCACGATTACTTCGCTGATTGGGCTGGTGCTTTAGAAATGGATTGGCTGACGAGTCAGTCGACCATTCCTATATTCATGGGCATTGAATATTCGGCTTTATTGAGCGAGCCACATTTGTACTACATTCGATCCAATTGATTGAAATAGAATATCCCGTAGAGGCATGACATCCATCGTGCCTCTACGGGGATTCCTTACGCCTACCACTTATGGGCATTGCCCACGTATGTCTCTACTGATAGCTGACGGATTTCTGCTTTGACAGCTTCAGATACATCCAGTGTCTCCACAAATATTCCTAATACTTCAGCGGAAATCTGTGCATTCGTACGTGTCAGATCACGCAAGGCTTCATAAGGATTGGGATAGTTTTCTCTTCTCAAAATGGTCTGAATGGCCTCTGCCAGCACTGCTTGATTGGCATTCAAATCAGCTTGTATTTTCACTTCATTTACTTTGAGCTTGCGTAATCCTTTGAGTGCAGACTGCTGGGCAAGGAAAGCGTATCCTACGGCGACCCCTACATTTCGTAAAATAGTGGAATCAGTGAGGTCCCTTTGTAGACGTGAGACGGGCAATTTTCGACTGAAAAATTCCAAAATAGCGGTAGACATCCCACAGTTTCCTTCTGCATTTTCAAAGTCGATGGGATTGACTTTGTGTGGCATGGCAGATGATCCTACCTCTCCTGCTTTGATCTCCTGTTGGAAGTAATCCATGCTGATGTAGATCCAGATATCTTGGCACAAATCCATCAAGATGGTGTTGATGCGCTTTAGATAATCAAAGACTTCTGCCAGTCCGTCGTAAGGATCGATCTGAGTGGTAGGGTAAGATCTAGAGAGTTTGAGTACATTTTTTACAAAACCATCAGCAAATCCCTTCCAATCTACATGGGGAAATGCGACAAAATGTGCATTCATATTACCTGTAGCTCCTCCAAATTTTCCTTTGATGGATAAGTCTTTCAAGCCGTTGTATTGGGCTTGTAGGCGCATATGAAATACAGCCATTTCTTTGCCCAATCCTGTAGGGGAAGCGGGTTGGCCATGTGTGCGTGCGAGTAAGGGAATTTTTCGGTATTGCTCGGACATTTCCTCCAATTGCTTCATGACCTTCTCCAGTTGCGGGAGATATACCATGTGTAAGGCATCTCGCAGCATCATGGGAGTCGCAGTATTATTCACATCTTGAGAAGTCAAGCCAAAGTGTATGAACTCACTCCGACTTTTGACTTCCTCTGAGAAATTCCCCTCTGAAAGTGCCTTTTTGATGAAGTATTCTACTGCCTTCACGTCATGATTCGTCTGTCTTTCAAAGGCTTTGACACTTTCTGCATCAGCGAGACTAAACTGTTGGTAGATCTCGTGCAATCCTTTTTCATCTTCTGGCCTGATAGGAGGAAGTTGAGGAAGATCCAGCGTATGGAGTTGAATGAAATATAGGATTTCGACCTGTGTACGGTATTTGATCAGCGCAAATTCGGAGAAATAGCGATCGAGCGATTCAATTTTTTTTCTGTATCGGCCATCCAAAGGGCCAACCGCTGTCAAGGAATTGAGTTCCATGTCCAATGATTAATGGGGGTAAAATGTTGAAATCGGCTGTAGCGCAAAATGTTGCCTACATTCGGGAGATTCCAGGATGGAAAAGTGAAGTTAACGCAAACCTGCGGTTTCTTCTGTAGGGGAGGTCAAAAATTTGAAGGAGTAAACGATAGAATCTAGGACTGCGACACGATCGCAGTGTGGACCATAGGGCATCCACATGACGAGTTGGAAAAAATATTCTGGGCTTTCGTAGACGGCGATACGATAAAACAGAGGATCCCAATTCCAGGCTTGACTATTAGCGTAATAATCTCCAATTCGGACGCTCAAACCTTGCGCATTTGTGAAATACTGAAGAGATTCACGGAAGAGGGTATCGACGGGATTGGAGACAGTGTTTTCGACAAAGGCATAATAACCCTTGAGCTTCAGTCGTTTTCTCTTTATATCTCCTAGGTTTTCTTTGGCGTCTTCTATACCCAGGATATAAAAACCTTCATCGGAGTTGTAGTACTGTAAACTCGCGTAGTCGTGCATGTCATAGCCAGGCTGTAGATTATCTGGTATATGGATCACATAGAGATTGTCTATGGGCACCTGAACTAGCTCAGTAGGTGGAAGGTCGGTCGCACAGGAAAAACTTCCTATTAAGACAATAACCCACATGTACCTGTAAGAATTCACAGAACAAATTTACTTCTATTTCTCTAAATTTATGGATCTCTTGGAACATATTTTTACTTTTCTTCACATTATTTTGCGATGAGAAAGACATAAGGTTTGAGTAAAAACCTTCAAATCAGCCGTTTATATAAGCCATTCACAACGATATGATGTAAGATTCGTATCTATGTTGATAGAAACTATCCAAGACAGAACGTACATTTGCTATATCACTTGGTGGCAAAATATCACAGGGAATGAAATTTTCTTTCGACTTCAAAAACTGTATATTTAACTGCCGCGGATAGGTAGATTTTTTCTAGAAAAAATATCGCATGAAACAAATTATACTGCCGGAAGAGAAACTAAATGAACTTGCTCAGGAGGTAAGTGCACGCCTGGTGAATAGACACTATTTTGAGCAGGGTACAATCAAAGGAGATGAACTAAAATCTTTTGCTGCTCACCAACAGGTAAATAAGTTTCTTCTTTTTCAGGTATATCAAGTATGGGAAATGCAGATCAATAAGCTGTATCATCCCTATTTTAATTTAGAAGCTCCAGAAATAAAGCAAACCGTAGAGACCCTCAAAAACCAGATATCTCAGCAGATCATCGTAAAGGAAGAGGATTTTCAACCACTTTTGAAAAGGGCAGTCTACAACAACTTGAAGTTGCTACTTTCTCCTAAGGATACATTTGAAAGCTTCTTTTTTGCACAGACAGATAAAATTTCTCTCCAAATATATCAACGCTATGCACAGTTCTTTTCAGATCTGGATTTCATAGTCAATAGCATATTGCGATACCATCAGAAGGCAGGTATGGAGCAGGTCGAAAAGGACGTCTTTTTCCTTAAAATGGAGAAAGCAATCGGAATTTTTGACCGCAAATCAGGCCAGACGTTTGATTCATATCGAGAGGATCAGTTTAAAGCACTTACGGGTCAGGAGATGTCCTCAGTCGAGCATGATGCCAAGCGTCTGTTAGAGGAGATAGAGCGCAAGAAGAAAGAAGAGGAGGCGCACGCACGCCAAAAAGAAGAGGAAGCACGCCGCAAGGAAGAGGAAGCTAAAAAGCAAGCAGAAGAAGCGCGTCGCAAGGAAGAAGAGGCACGCAGGAAAGCTGAGGAAGAGGCGAAGAGAAAAGAGGAAGAAGCCAAGAAGACAAAAATCAGCTTTTTCGATTCACTAGAAAGTGGAGATAATTTCTTCGATCTAGATGATGAAGAGGAATCGGCTGCCCAAACTCCCGAACCTCAAGCGGAGGTGAAACCTCTTTTGGAGACGCCGCCCGTGCATAAGCAAGCACCAGAGCCAGAACCCCAGGTTGAAGTCGAGCAGAAACCTGTGGAGAAAGAAGAAGCACCCGCTCCATCTATCACGCCTGTAGCAGCTACTCCTGATCCTGCAAAGGTAGAAGAAGTGAAGCCAGAGGCAGCTCCTACTGTTCACGAAACGATGGCAGAAGCAGAAGAAGAGCCCAAGTTTGAGTGGCGCGCACCAGCAGAGCCACCCACACCTACTCCTATAGAAGTGGACAAGAAACCTATTCCAGACCTTCCAAAAGAAGTGCCTGCAAATGTGGACCACGCAAAAGAGGAAAAGCCGAAAACGCTCCTGGATAGATTCAATAAAGGAAAGGGAACCAAGGAAGAGGAGCCAGAGCCACAGAGTAAGACAGGAACCTCCGTCTTGGATCGTCTCAAAGGGCAGGGGCAAAATGCAGCTGATCAGCTGGCAGAGACAGGCGCAAAAGTCCTCAAAGAAAATCTCAATGGCAATCGCAAGATCCGCCTAGATGAGATTCCAATTCACAAGCAATATCAGTACGTACAGAAAGTATTTGATGGCAATAATGTACGCTTCCGAATCATCGTAGATAAGATCAATAACGCGAAGGATAAGGATGAGACAGAAGAAATTCTGGAAAAATTCGTGCTGAGTAATGCCAAACTCAATAGAGAAGATCCTGTCGTGCAGGAGTTTATTACTCTCTTGCGTAACCGATTCTAGGTTGATACTCCCATTCGTCCCGAGACCAAATTTTTTATAAAAGTTAAGCGGAAGCTATTCACTAGCCTCCGCTTTTCATTTTGTATGCCTCAGGTGAAGAAAAAGTGAGATGAGGTACTCTGAGGAGTTATCTTTTCGCTACTGATTTTTGATTTTGACCATTTTAGAAGTCATCTCGTTTAGCTTTTTGGTTTCGGCTTCCACTTGAGCCGCCTTATCTTGTTTCTGCTGATCCAACTTTGCTTGCTTGGCTTTATTATCCTCAAGTTCTTTTTCTAGTTTGACTTTATCTTCTACAAGCGTCTTAGCCTGCTTGAGGATATCTTCTTGCTCTTTTTGCTTCTGTATCAATAAAGCTTGTTGCGCGGCAATGGCTTTTTCCATTTGCGTGATGCGCGCAGCCTTAGTAAGATCCTTTAAGAACACACCAGCAGCAGCTACTTCTTTGGGATATTTCTCCCCTGTGATGAAGTTGTCATTCCCTAGAGAAACAAACATTTGTACTTCTGTCTGCTCGGGAGATAGCTCCTTGAGACGGAAGTAATAATCCATCGTCTGCATAGAAACAGAACCCAATACGACCCCTTCAAAAATGATTAGGTCTTTCCTCATATTCTTGGACTTGGACTTCACCTCATCAAATTTTTTGTCAATGGCAGTTTGAACAAGCGCCTTAGGCGCATTGGCTTTGTACACGAGACCGTTGGCTTGGGCAGCTACACGCTTGTCAAACTCGAATGCACGCTCGTAGATCCCCGTATCTTGTGCGAAGATGGTCGTGAAGCCAAGCGCGAATAGAATGATAGTCAGAATACTTTTCATCTTATAGTTTTCATTGAGTGTCAAAAGAGAACCAAAAGTCACACGAGTCCTCTATTCATTTTATAAAATAACCCCAAACCGCGTGTCGAAAGTATAAGCATCATCGGAATAAAGGTAGAATGAAGTGCCTGAGGCAGGAAATTCCATCCGATGAGCAAGAGTAAGGGTAGAATCCCCGCAACGAGGTAGTAATATTTAAGCCAGCTTTTGGCGTGAGGACTGATCCACCATGCTGCTACGATGTGTGTAGGCCAGAGCCAAAGTAGGTTGTAGTTCCACTCGGTCACACTATGCTCTGTAGCAAACCATGCAAGAAATAAAATGAATCCCATGAGTCCTGCTACAAAGAACACTCCTTTGTTCAAGCCATAGAATAGCCGATTGCGAAAGAGCTCCCAGCCAGAAAGTAGAAAGCTGATGATCGCTAGGGACCACCAAAGGGCTAGTGGACTCGTCCAAAACGGTGTGGGAGGAACCGCCGATACGCCTTCATAGAAAGGGACTTCACGATCCACGAGTGGTACCCACTGCCCTGTAGTATCCTTCACTTTGGCTTTGCCGAGTTCGATCGCGAGATAGTCTGGAAGAAAGTCCATTTCCCGATATTTTGCTTTGCGGTCTACAGCCGACCCCAAGGCCAAGGCAATGCCGAAATCAGGCCAGGGACGTTCGACCAGATAAGGCTTCAGCATGTCTCGAAAACTCAGCTCGCTTTCGGCTTCGCTGTCTCCCCAGTCGATCGAATCCTGAAGGATGTAACTCATCATATCTTGGACACGCGTGGCACAGTTGTCATACAGGAAGTCATAAAGGTAGTAGCGGTGGGCAGGAAGGAAGTTGTACTCCATGAATTCATATGTCCGCTGGGTTTGATCTTGCGTCAAGTGGAGTCGCTGCCCAGTGTAGGTTCGTTGGTAGTACCGATAGATCCGCTGGAAGCGCTTGAAAGATTCGATGTCCAATCTATAATTTAACTTGCCTCGCGTGAAATCTAGGTAGAATCCTGGTGGATCAAAGTCGAAGGTTCCATAGTTATAGATGGTGCTCGTACGTGTATTGGGATCATTGACCCATATCGCTGTGTGACCAAAGGCAGAGTATAACTCAGCACCTGCGGCGATGGTCATGACGTATATTTCCGCGTTGGGACTGAGTTGTTTGGGTTGGGCCCATGTAGGGAGAGAAAAGCTCCCCAAAAGTATCAGGGCGATCAGCGCGCGTTTCATCATTTCTAGGTAGACTGATAAATAAAAAGGGTATCCCATCAAGGATGTAACTAAGTCTGATATCTTGAACGAAGTGAAATCCCTTACGGGATGACTTCTTACTAAAGTCTGTCTTACTTAGTACCCTCCAAGATACCAGAAATTGTGGCGTTTCACCAACTGAGGGTTGTATGCTCAGGAGAAAAAACGATCGAGATGTGCCTCTTTGGGTATTTCGTCTATTCCCTCAAATATCAACTGGTCAAGGAGACGAGAGGTGAAGGGAGCAAGCAACATTCCTTTTGTCCCAAATCCCCCCAAAACATGTACCTGAGGATGGTTAGGTAGGCTTCCTGCGATGGGACGTCGATTCGGAGTCGTCGGTCGTATCCCTGCCCAGTGTCCCACTACATCAAAGGGTTTTTTGACGGCTTTGGCAAGATGAGAGAGGATCTCTGCTTTGCCTTCCTCTGTAGGCTCGGTAGTCTCAAACTGGTTACGGTATGTAGATCCACATACATACTGATCGTCTCCGATATGTACCAGGTAGACCTTACGAGACAGGACAAAAGGCAGTTTCCAACTTGGCGCGTGGAGCAATAGGATCTCACCTTTATTGGGAATGATGCGGACATCCTTCAGCCAAGGATTATGTATCATGCGATAGCCTTCTGCAAAGATTACGTGGTCAAAGGCGTACGGCTCTTTCTCAAGACTGATAGTTTTTTTTTCTAAGTCAAAAGCAGTGTAGGGAATCTCTCTTGCGACATACTGGACATCAAAATCTCTTGTCAATACTTCTTCAAATCCGCGAAGTAGCCGACCCGTATCTGCCCAGCCACAAGGTTGGATCATGATCCCTCCCATCTCATTGTGCAGGAGATGTGGGTGCTGAGGCTGCTCGTAGAACTGTACAATGTCTTGGAAGATAGGGGCTACCGATCGTCCGATCCATTTATTATATCCCTCGATGGTTTTGAAAGGTCTATATATGGGGGCATAATGAAGGTGAGACTGTAACTCTGAAAAGGCAGCTTGTGAGAAAAAAGCCTGAATTTCTTCCAAGAGTTGAGGCCCCAACCATGAGAGGGCACCAAACCTCCCTGTGATTATATTGAATAAGCCAGCAGCTACTCTAGAGGCGCTGTTGGGATGCTGATCATCTATGATGGTCACCTTATGACCCCTTAGCGCACATCGGGCAGCCATGAAACTCGCTGCAAGTCCTCCTCCTAAAATGACGATCCGTTGCTTCATAAGAAGTAAAAATAGTGAAAATCAGGATTTGGGGAAGGATAATTTATAGAGAAGAAGTGATCTTTAGGTATTTCTATATGTGAGCACGATGTGTAACAAAATTTTCATATATTTTACCTCAATGAACATTTCTTGAATAGTATTAAATGCAGCTTCTTGAGAAGTTTGTCTAGGAATAAAATTTAGTCTCCCTATCATGGTATGTCGAACAATCACTTCCGTGCTTCAAAGTGCTGACCCTTCTCAAAATACAAAAATGGGGGGGCATTTGACACAGCATATTTATGGGCTTGTACCTCCTCCTGGTAAATCTCAAGCTGGCAAAACGCTGTTTGAAGCAAAAGGAAAGTTTTTGGATGTCTGGAAGCGTTACCTGAATAGCCCAAGAATTACCAATCCAGTCAACTGCTCGCGCAAACAAGCACAGCAGTCTATCTCACTCTCTTTATTGGGATTGGATTATCTAGGCGCATACGCTTGTACAGAAGCAGATCATAATGGGGTAGCGACTAAGTATAATAGTTATATGGCTGATTCTGTGTTCTTTGGATTTGTCTACGACAATAAATCCAAAATGTGGATACTCAATACAGCTTTTCCTGAGCCAAGTACTTGAAGTCTCGGTTCTCAAAATCTCTCGTCTCTCAACTTAGTAAGCTTGGATTCCCTTCACCTGATGGATGATATATTCAGCTGCTCGAATCGAAGCCCCTTTCGAGCCTAACATTTCATAAAGCTCTTGATAGTCTTGCTGAAGGATTTGATTTTGCTCAATGATCATCCGTTCTCGAAGGGCTTGTTCCATATGGTCAGGCGTACAATCATCTTGTATGAGTTCGCGGACAGCTTCACGACCGAGAATAAGGTTGACCAGGGAAATAAAGGGTATGTTGACCAATCTTTTGCCGATCTCATATGAGATTTTTGAGCCTTTGTAGACGACGATTTCAGGTACGCGAAAGAGCGCAGTTTCCAAGGTGGCTGTACCTGAGGTCACTACCGCATAATCTGCCTTTTGCAAGAGTTCATGTGTTTGATTCATCACCAAGTCCACAGGGTAATCTCCCATGATAGGATAGTAAAACTCCTCTGACTGGCTGGGAGCTCCTGCGATAACAAATCGATATTCGAGAAATCTAGGAACAAGCTCTAGCATCAAGGGAAGCATGCGTTTGATCTCTTGCTTACGACTTCCTGGAAGTAAGGCAATAGTTCCTGTGATGGCGGCGCTTTTGGGAGCCTTCGGAGGGATGACATCTAGTAGGGGATGGCCCACGAATTGTACCTCTAGCCCTTCTTCTGCATAAAATGTTTTTTCAAAGGGCAAGATGACGAGCATCTCATCTACATATCGATCGATGGTTTTGATGCGGTTTTTTTTCCATGCCCAGACTTGAGGAGAGATATAGTAAATGACTTGGACTCCCTGGCGTTTGAGAAATTTTGCCATGCGAAGATTGAAGCCAGGATAGTCTATCAGAACAGCTGCGTCTGGCTGCCACTGTTTGATATCTTCTTTTACTGTGGAAAAAAGCTGGCGAATCGTTCGTAGGTTGCGAATGACTTCCCAGAATCCCATGAAGTTAATGTCTCGCACATGCGCGACCAACTTCGTCCCTACTTCTGCAAGTTGATCTCCCCCGACTCCACGTGTCCTGACACGTGGCGTACGCACTTTGATGGCGCGTATGAGGTTGGCAGCATGGAGATCACCAGAGTCCTCGCCTGCGATGATGTAGAGTTTCATAAGGGGAAAGTACAAGTTTGTTGAGGGATGAGAAAATTTAGCAAGGAGAAAAAAATAATCTGGAGTTTTTAACGAAAGTGTTTGGTTGAGGTTAAAAGGAAAAAACGATCATTCAGTGATCTGCGCAAAGATTTTGGGATACAGAAAGAGCTCAAGGTGAGACAAAAAGGAAATTATTTTTTAAGGCTTGCCCAGGTAGAATAGTGGTTGCTGTGCAGTCAAAAGATAATATTACCGATGATGCAAAAAAAAGCCCACCAATGGTGGGCCATACAAACACTGTAGCCAAATAAGGGACTCTTTATACAAAAAAATGTATCTCTAAAATATATAATTCAAACTCGAAATTATCTCTTTTGTTTGATAACTAATTTATTATCTGTATGAGAATAATTCCTAAAGTCGAAGATACTGAATAATCTGCTAACGACCTTTCTTTCGCTGCTGTTTTTTGGGGCGAAAATATTCACTCATCTGCGCCAAGTCCTGCGCGTTTTTAGGCTTCGCCTTCTTTGCGCGCGGTTTTCGTTCTTCCTCAGATTTCATAGATAGGCTGATGCGCTTTCTCTTTATATCTACAGATACCACACGTACTTTCACATGCTGATGCACCTTCACTACTTCTGTGGGGTGCTTCACAAATCGGTTGGCCAGTTGACTCAGATGAACCAATCCATCCTGATGTACTCCTATATCAACAAACGCACCAAAGTCTGTGATGTTGGTAACAATTCCTGGTAGAACCATCCCTTCCCTCAGATCCGTCATCTCATTGATCCCCTCTGCAAACTGGAACGTCTCGAATTGATCACGGGGATCACGGCCAGGTTTAGCCAGTTCTTCCATGATGTCCTTCAAAGTGGGTAGTCCGATAGTCTCGGTCGTATATTTTTGTAGATCTATTTTTTTATGCGAAGTCGGATCGGACATTAGCTCTTTCACATTACTGCCCAGATCTTTTGCCATTTGTTCTACAACATGATAGGCTTCAGGATGTACTGCGCTGCTATCCAGTGGGTTGCTAGCTTCGCGGATACGCAGGAAACCTGCTGCCTGCTCAAACGCTTTAGGTCCTAGTCGCGTGACTTTCAGGAGGTCCTTCCGAGATTGAAAGGGGCCATTTTGCTCTCGATGCTTGACGATATTGTCGGCAAGTGTCGGCCCGAGGCCTGAAACATAGGTAAGCAACTGCTTGGAAGCTGTATTTAATTCGACGCCTACTTTATTGACACAGGAGACGACGGTATCGTCCAGGGACTTTTTCAGCATATTTTGATCTACATCATGCTGATATTGCCCTACACCGATAGACTTTGGATCGATTTTGACTAGTTCTGCCAACGGATCCATCAATCTCCGTCCTATAGAGACGGCACCTCTGACGGTCACATCGTGGTTGGGAAACTCCTCACGAGCAATTGCGGAAGCCGAATAAATTGATGCTCCACTTTCATTCACCATTACAATCGTGATCGAACTGGGGAGGCCGATCTCTCTCAAAAAGGATTCTGTCTCCCTACTGGCAGTGCCATTTCCGACTGCGATGACCTCTACCTGATATTTCTTTACGAGGTCCTGAATGACAGCAGCCGATTGAGCTGTTTGTCGCTGAGGAGGGTTGGGAAAAACAGCCGTATGCTCCAGGAGTTTACCTTCGGGATTGAGACAAACAACCTTACATCCTGTACGAAACCCTGGGTCGAGTGCCAAAACGGTTTTCTTCCCCAAAGGAGCTGCCATCAAGAGCTGCTGAAGGTTGTCCACAAATACGCGAATAGCTTCTGCATCTGCTTTATCTTTGGCGGATATACGTGTTTCTGTTTCAAGGGATGGCCCCATGAGACGCTTGTATGCATCCTCTACAGCCTCTTTAACTACATGACCAGACTTGCTTTTGCCTTTGACAAATTGGTAGGTCAATCGGTAGATCGCTTCCTCTTCATCAGGGCGAATGGATAGACTAAGGATCAACTCCTTTTCTGCACGTCGCAAGGCCAGCATACGATGAGAAGGGATAGATTCAATTCCTTCATTCCATTCGAAGTAATCCTTATACTTAGCACCTTCCTCTTCTTTGCCTTTCATGACCTTAGCTGAGACTTGTGCTTTATGTGCAAATAAGTCGCGAATTCTCCCCCTGGCTGTCTTATCCTCATTTATCCATTCTGCAATAATATCTTTGGCACCTTTGATCGCTTCTTCTTCATTTGCAACCTCTTTTTCTGCATTGACAAATGTAGTAGCCGCCTTCAAAGGATCAAGATCGTTATCTTGTTCAAAGATTTGCTTGGCCAAAGGTTCCAATCCTTTCTCTCTCGCGATTGTAGCACGCGTTCTCCTCTTCGGGCGATAAGGTAGATAAATATCCTCCAGCTCCGTGAGTGTCTGTGCTTCTTCTATGCTTTGTTTGAGATCATCTGTTAGTAGCTCTCGCTCTGCTAGCGATTTCAGAATGGCTTCTCGACGTTTGTCAAGTGCTTCCAGTTGCTCCAGTCGATCTCGCACTTGGGCCAGTTGCACCTCATCCATGCTCCCTGTTGCTTCCTTGCGGTAGCGAGCCATGAAAGGGATAGTAGCACCTTCACTCAGCATGTTGAGTACATTGCTGATGTGGCGGGTTTGCAAACCCAGTTCGCGAGATATAACTTGTATGTATTGAGAATTCATTATTTACAACTGAAACCCTGTAAATGGGAATAACAAATATATAATACGATTGGCCCGCTACAAGCACCATTTTTCCACCAACTTATCCACTTTTTCTGTAGAAGAGAAGATGCATTTCATGTAAGTTAGGGCTAATATTTTGATAGCTAGGCTATTGTATTTTTTCAGTAGAGCCACAGGGAAAGTTTACGTTACATGCTTGCGGGTGACAGCTAGGGCAAAAGGGCAGGTATTTGCGGGTAGGATGACTTTTCCGTAACTTGCGCTTCATAAGCAAGATACAGCTCTACACTTGTCTTTATCTTTGCAACTATTGACTTGAATATCCAATGTCGATCCCAAACGTCAAGGAAGAAAAGGGAGTTAAAAAGGGTGCGAATGAAACCGCTACTCAGGCTTCAAAGAAGAAGCGCCGATCCTACAAAATTCCCAGAAGAATCTTTTTAGGCCTTGTCATGATCCTTTTCTTGGGGATCTTAGGCTTTGTGATCTATACTTCTACAGATCTTCCCCCCCTCGATGAAATAGAGAATCCACAATCTGCGCTATCCACACAGGTTTATTCCTCTGATGGAGAGATCTTAGATAATTTCTTTGTAAGAGAAAATCGCGTGCCTGTCAGGCTAAACGAGATCTCCCCCTATGTAGTAGATGCGCTGATTGCAACCGAGGATACCCGTTTTTACAATCACTCAGGAGTAGACCAATGGTCTATACCTGCGCTTGTGATCAGAAATCTCTTCCGTGGGACATCCAGTGGTGCCAGTACAATCACTATGCAGCTCTCACGTAACCTCTTCAATACAGTCGGGAGAGACCGTACAGTCAATCGTAAGATCAAGGAGGTCATTGTAGCTGCAGTATTGGAGAAAAACTACACCAAGCAGGAAATTATAGAGGCTTATCTCAATACCGTCAATATTTACGGGAATGCATATGGGATAGAGATGGCTTCTGAGAGACTATTTGGGAAGAGAGCCAAGCGTTTAGAAGTTCAGGAAGCTGCGACTTTGGTTGCGATGCTGAAAGGACAAGGTGTATTTGATCCCATCCGTCGCCCCGAGAAGGTGCGCGACCGCCGCAATCTGGTCATCAATAACATGGTTCGTTTCGGGTTCTTGGATACAGCTCTAGTCGATGTAGACAGCATTCAGGCTTTGCCATTAGTGGTCAAGGCTCAGGGATACGCCCACCAGCAAGGGACGGGACAGTATTTTCGACAAGCGGTCCGTGAGTTCATGACAGATTGGTGCGCCAACAACTACAAGGCAAACGGTGATCCCTACAATTTTTATACAGATGGTCTTCGCGTATATACAACCCTAGACGCACGCATGCAGCGTCACGCAGAGTCAGCGGTAGTAGAGCATCTATCGGAACTACAGGGTACGTTTGATAAGCATATCAAAGGCCACGAGCCCTACAAATACAATCCAAGTATTATTCAGGATCTCATGCGCCAGTCATACCGCTACATTCGAGCCAAACGAAAGGGACTGTCCGACGCAGAGATTCAAAAAGAGTTTGACAAGCCTGTCAAGATGGAAATCTTCTCCTACGATGGCCCTGTAGATACTACAATGACGCCGCGAGATTCCGTGAAGTATTATTCTCGCTTCCTAGAGACAGGATTTGTTTCGATCAATCCTAAAAATGGCCAGATCAAGTCTTGGGTGGGAGGCATTGACTTCCAATTCTTCAAATACGATCACGTAGACAAGGGAACACGTCAGGTAGGATCTACCTTCAAGCCCTTTGTATATGGCGTGGCCATGAAGGAGAATTATGATCCTTGTTCTGAGTTATTGAACCAGCCTGTCACATTTGAAAATGTAGATGGCAATGGAGAGACTTGGACGCCCAAGAATGCGGACGGACAGTTTGGGGGGTTGATGACCCTGAGAGAAGGAATGGCAACCTCGACCAATCTCATCACTGCACGTTTGATGAAGGAGGTGAAGCCCTTTGCAGTAGTAGAGTTTGCACGCGCAGCTGGGATTGAATCACCCCTCGAAGCAGTGCCTTCTCTTTGTTTGGGGACTACGGATCTCAAGGTAAAAGAATTGACGGGTGCTTATGCGACCTTTGCCAATTCAGGTGTACACATCAAGCCGTATTTCATCACAAGGATCGAAGACCGCTTCGGAAATGTACTTGCCAACTTTGGAGGAGAGCCAAAGGAAGCTTTTTCTGCTAAGACTGCATATAAAGTACTAGAATTGCTTCGGGCAGTGGTAGACGAAGGAACGGCTAGCCGTCTTAGGTACAAATATGGCTTCCGTAACGAGATGGGAGGGAAGACAGGTACAACCCAAAATCACTCAGATGGATGGTTCATTGGTGTGACGCCTGAACTTGTCGGTGGTGTTTGGGTAGGATGCTCAGACCGCCGGATGCGATTCAGTAGTATGAAACTCGGCCAAGGAGCCAATATGGCACTTCCTATCTGGGCGTTATATATGAAGCGCTTGTATGAAGATAAGGAGTTGGCGATGACACAAGAACGCTTTGAGCGTCCACGCAACTACTATGTCAACATGAACTGCGGTCCAGCAGATGATGAGGCAAGTCAACGCAAAGCAGACAAACCCAAGGTCATCAGCTCCGATGATTTGGATGGATTTGAATAAGAGGTTGATCTTTTTGTCGATAAAAGCATAAAGCCAAATATCCTTTTGCGGGTATTTGGCTTTTTATTTTTGGCGCATCTGCGATGCCTGCTTAAATTCTAGGCTGATAAACAGCTACAATTTCATCATCGAGCGCATTTTCCATTTCCCTAAAACCCATATTTTCAAAGAATCGGGCAGCTCCGAGGTTATTGAGGGTATACGAAGTGCGAATCTCCTTACAGGTAAACTTCAATTGAAGCTGATCTAGGAGTTGTTGGAGGGCTTTGGTGCCGATTCCTTTTCGCTGATGCGCTTGGTCAATCATGATACGTGAGATCCAGCAGATCCCTCCAAATTGTCCATACATGATCAGACCGACGATCTCCGATCCATGCTCTATGCCGAAGGGCTGTAAATTCTCAAACTTGGCTTGTGCAAGTGAATATAATACGGGAGGAATGAATGATTCCTGCTCAGGGGTGAGGCGTATGTTGAGACAAAGTTCCCAATTGTAGCGATCAAGTGGGATGATACGAGTAAAAAGCATATGGGGTGTATATTTCAGATGCGATCTACGGTATAATGTGCTAAAAAGCAAGTGGGTATGAAGCTATACATTGAGTCAAAGGATAGATATGTCTCGTGTTTCCTCTTTCTTCTTCTCGGTTTCAGTGGAGGAGTTTTGGGTTCATAGGCTTTTAGTCCAACGTCTCCTATAAAAATTTCTACTTCAAATCCGCTTTTTGCATAATATTCAGCTATATCGGTAATGGTAGCATCTCCCAATGAGATCTTTGCATCAGCTAAAGGAGGCCATTTTGTAGATAATTCCCTCAATCGGTCGTCCGTCCACAAGTCTCCTTGTTCTGAGAATGCTGCCCAGGGATGCGTATTGTCAATTGATTTTATGAGTAATTCAGCAAACTTTTGGGCAAGACGATATCTGTCTCTCACGCACTGACTGATATGATTTCCTGTTTCAATAATGGTGGCAAGTGGAAGCACGAGGGTAGAATCATTTGCAATTTCTTGATCTATCTTTTTTTTCACCCTCGCAAAATCCCATGTTTCTCCATCTGGACCACAAGTGTCAAAGTTGGGGAGTTGGAGCCATACACACAGAATGCTTGTATCTAATATCAATACTTTCCTCACGAGCTTATTTATTCTTTCAATGCATCCTGAAGTAAACCCAGCGTAGTGACTCTACCTAAAGAGCCTCTAGCAATAATTCGAGGTAACTCCGCTAGGTCTTCCAAGAGTTTTATGTCACTAGCTCCCGTTTCCTGCTCGCGAAAAACTAAGGATATAAATGCAATCATTTCATTGCCGAAAGCATCAAGTAGGGCAGGATTATGTGTGGTACAGATAATATCGATCCTTCTTTCAGTACCTATTTCCTTTAAGAACTGAACAAGAAGTTTAGCTTTGGAGGGGTGGAATCCATTATCAATTTCCTCTACAACCAGTAGACTACCAGGCTCTAGGGTCAATAGTGCTGTCATAATGGCTAGGAATCGCAGGGAACCATCCGACATACCGCGGGCATCTACAATGAATTCTTCCTCAGTTTTATTCCATTTTTCAGAGCAGTATAGCATAGCATCCGATCTGAACTTACCCACAGGCTCCGTCCATACTTTTGAAATATACTTCTCTGGTAACTTTTGGAAGTAATGGGTTAAGATCTCTTCAGTTTCTGCTTTTTGCTTTTCATCTAAAGCAGCTAGGACACCCGCAATATTGGAAGCATCTGCCTCTAGCCTCTCAGAAAACTTGGCGTAGTTTCGCATGTGAGAGGGAATAGGATCTAAGACAAAGATTTTGCTAACACTACTTAATACTTCGTCTATACCTTCTTTGACTTCTTTAAGAAGCTTTAGAGGCTTACTTTGACTTAAAACTGTAAAAGATCTTCGAAGATCTACTCTTTTTCCTCTGCCTTGTGTATTCGTAGCGAAGTAAACTGTAATGCTAGGATCACGAATTTCACCTTGTGATGTGTAAAAAAGTCGCTTATTACTTATCCGATTGGTTCTCTGAGTGGTTTTAATTTTATCTAAAGATTCAGAGAGAATCTCAACTCGTGTATCGTCTACCACAGCAACCTCGAGTTGATATTTATAATCGACATTCTGATCTACACGAGATGCAATCACAACTTCAATTCTAGCGATAGATTCATTCCGCTTGATTACCCACTCCAAGCCCCCTCTTATACCTGCATTTTCCTGGTCACCATTGATGGCAGAAGTTATTTGTTTACCGTTTGCAATCTTCTGCAGAAACAGCAGCGCATCAAGTATATTGGACTTGCCACTTGCATTTGTCCCAATTAAGATCGTCAAAGGGTCAATGTATAATCGACTGCTACCAAAACTCTTCCAGTTTTCAAGATATAGTTCCTTGATCATGACAGCCTCTCTTTTCAAATATACAACGTTTCAGGAAGAAAGATACGCTCTCATGTTGAGTGGACCTATTTTGGAAACGAGCTATCTATTTTTGATGAAAAAATCTCGACCATCATCCTTACAATCATATGAGGATAATGGTCGAGATATACGGGCGGCAATATCTTCCTTTTACAATTGCAACCTATACTGTATCGTAAATTTCCTTTGTGGTGCCAGGAATCCAGGAATGACCGTATACTCTTCATTCAGCGCGTTATTCACGATGAAGGAAATTTGATGCGTGGGATTCACGTCCCAGTTTAAAATCAAATCTAGCACAGTGGTCCCCTCAGGATAGAAGGTACGGAACTCTCTCAAGTCAGGGATGACCACAAGCAGATACTGGTCAATGGTCTCTGTGAAGCTTTTGTATCGATAGTTACCCGTGAGGCTGACGGGGCCGTATCCGACAGATAATGAAGCGCGAATCGTCCAATTTTGGCGATACTTCAAGAAGGAAGGGCGATCGACTTTATTGCCATTGAATAGGTTCAATACATCTCCATCCCCCTGGGAGAGGTCTACTTGCGAATCTGGTGGTGCAGGATTCAGATTTTGAGGGTCTATGTACATGATGCCCCCACTTAGATTGACAAATGCATCACCAAACTGCCCTGCAAACAGACCTGTCAGTTCGGCACCAGTGATACGTGCATCGGCGACATTGATGGAGGAGAAACCTACATCAAAATTGCCTGACAGCGGATCAAAGGTATTGGAGGGTGAAACCCCAAACTCTACCATGTCTTCATACTGCATGCGGAAAGCGGCAATATCCAAGTAACCCTTTATGGAGGACTTAGGCCCTTTGGTCGCAAAGCCCTGGCGGAATCCCACCTCGGCTGAGTACCCTCTTTCAGAACCAATGCTAGGGTTGGGCTCGACGATGACGCCTCCACCAGATGTATTGGCAAAGCGCTCTGCGATAGAGGGGACGCGGAAAGCTTGCCCGACTGAGGCACGTACATTGGTTCCCTTGGCGATTTCATAGTTCAGCCCTGCTCTAAAGACGGGAAGGGCTTCTCTTGCGCTATTGTCGATTTGGACAGATTCATATCGAATGCCGAGATTCGTATTCAACTTGCCAAATTTTCCATCTAGCTGTGTATAGATCCCCAGACTATTGCCTGTGTGGTCTCCATTACTAGAAATCGTATCTCCATTGAACACATATTCTCCTCCGTACAAGCTATCTCCATTGATTGTGGAAGCAGTATAAGTTACTCCACTGATCCAGTTGAGCTTTTTTGCTACAGGCATTTGGTAGAGGAAATCGTTGTAGAAAATGGAACTCCTTGTACTCTGATTGGTATTGTTCTGATTATTCGTCGTCAAATAACGCCCACGGTACCAGAACATCTGTCCTTTGTCATTCACATATTTTACGACAGGATCAATGGCGGTTTGAACTTGTAGCTGGCGTCGGAAGCCGCCATCATCTTGTGTAGGCGTCAAAGCACCACCTGAGACGATGGTCTGGCCGTTTTCGATCAAGGTGTCAGGGAAGTAACCATCCCAGTATAGGATCTGCCCACTCGAATCAATCGAGATACTGGTATTCACGCCGAGCGTTAGCCCTTTGATGGGACGCCATTTCAGCATAGCGACACCACGGTACTCTTCCGTATCTGTTCCTTGGCGGTAACCTGTTTCTTTGATGGCATTGGCCTGAAGGGTGAAATCTACAGGTCCAAGTTTGCTGCCCTTGAAGAGTTGTCTGCTGTGAAACAGGTGGATAGAGCCCGACCGTGCATTGTCATCTCCGTCCCAATCTAGTGCTGGGTTGGCAGGTTGGTCAAAAATCCCTCCACGTACGCGAAGTACAGTCCTAGGCGTGGCTTGTGCATCTGAAGTAATGACATTGATGACCCCTCCCAAAGCAGCTGATCCATACAAGACGGAGCTGGCGCCTTTGAGCACTTCTATCTGGGCGATGTTATCTACAGGTACAAGGTCAAGCGAAGCGGAGGCCGCATCGCCTGTGATCAGTGGAAGACCATCCAAGGTGACCATGACGCGGCTTCCTACACCATAGGCATAACCTGAACTCCCGCGGATGTTGATTTGGCCATCCTGGTTGTCCACACCTGGGATCAGGGAGATGGCATCATCCACACTCGGAAGGGCCTGGAGATCAATGGCACGAGGCTTGACCACCTGAATAGAGGCTGTCAAATCCGCCTGCGATTGCTCGAAACCCTTACTAGCCGTGATGACGACGTCATCTATGGAGACGCCTTCTGCGGACAGCGGGATACGTATATCTCGATAGGATGATAAGTCCACCTGGAAGTTGTTGGCCTCATATCCTATGTAAGTGACGACCAGTTCAAGTGGGAAAGAAGACCTATCGAGCTGGATGGAAAATTTCCCTTCTTCATCGGTAAGCTGACCTACGAGACCTCCTTTGGTTACCAGCGTAGCACCAATCAGTGGGCTGTTAGTTTCGCTGTCGACCACTTGGCCAGTGACAGTCACAAGATCTTCTTGGGCAAAAAGTGGAAACTGCGAGAGGCTGAACATCATCACGAGTCCCCATGCGAATAGGCGAGTTGTCAATTGCTGCATCATGATCTAGTTAAGTGGAAAAAAGAGGCCCCCAGAGGGTTGCTGAGGGCCAGAGACTATAGGATACTGTGATACAGGAAATTATTTACGAATGATTAATTTCTGGAGCTGAGAGACGCCCTGTTTGGCCGTTTCTACACGCACGAGATACATTCCTTCATCTAACGTAGCTGTAGGTAAAGAGATTGTATGTTCTCCTGCAAAAAGTTGTTGGTCCCATGCAGTAGCTACGACTTTTCCCTGGATATCCATGATGGTGATCTTGGTATGGTCAGTCGTCAAGGTTTGCATCCGCAGCACGGCATCTCCCTCTGTAGGATTGGGGAAGATGTTCATATCCAACTGCTTGGGTACATCTACACTTGTGACGGTGGAGTCGATTTTGAAAGCTACTTTGATGACAATCTTAGCAAAGGTTGTAGAATCGAGAATCGTACAGACATCTGTTTGGTCGTCATAGTTTCCGACTTTAGCAGAAATGAATACTTGAATGGAATCGTCGAATAGCTGTGTGGGTGTACCAGAAATCACCACACACCCAAAGTTAAGCGGTAAGTCGTGGTCCACGTTGTAGGAACACCCAGGCTCGTTGCAATCGAAGGAGAGACCAAAATCCGCAAGATTGGGTTGTGTACTGTCGATGCGATAGCTACAAAAGTCAAGGGTAATGTTACCGAAAGTCGTGTCTTTGGGAAGGGCCGCGTCTAGTTTCTCGCTGTAAGGCTGTCCCAGAGCACCTGTCGGGACTACTTCAGGAAAAAGCCCCACCTCTGTATAATTTGTACCTGGTGTACAGATCTGGCCAAAGCTCGCTGTAGGAGCTATTAGGAGCCAAATCAAGGGCATAGCAAAGCCCAGTGAAAGGATAACTCTTCTCATATGATTTAAGGTTAGGTTTGGGTACGTGATTGATTAGGGAATAGTAAATGTAACGAAATAGATATAATTTACATTCGTCTGATACATCCAAATAATATTGCGTCCATGTCAAAACTTACTATTGGAGACCAAGCTCCAGACTTTGAGCTTCTCAATCAAGACGGAGAACCCGTCACACTCAGTCAGTTTAAAGGCGAAAATAACGTTGTACTCTTTTTTTATCCCAAAGACGAAACGCCGGGTTGTATCAAAGAAGTATGTAGTTTTCGCGATTCTTATGAAAAGTTTCAAGAGCTTGGAGCCGAAGTTATCGGGATTAGCTCCGATTCGGTAGACTCGCATAAACTCTTTGCCTTGAATCGTCGCTTGCCCTTTCATCTGCTGTCAGATCCCAAAGGTAAAGCCCGTAAATTATACACAGTGAGTACAGGTGCACTGGGTATTAGCCTTTTGGCTGGTAGAGAGACTTTTGTGATCGGGAAGCAAGGTATCATCCGACATCGCTTTGCGTCGATGTTTCAAATAGATCAACATATCGACGATGCCCTCAAAGTCGTGAAAGAACTTATGGATGCTGGGAAAGACCTTCATTCACCCTCAAATTAGGCTTTTATCATGGCTTTACTCGTGGGTTAAACCCCTTTGTATAGGTTTTACCCTACTTTCTATATCCCCAAAGTTGCTATTTACTTAACTTGATTTATATGACCTTTATTACAACTTGAGGGATGCATGAAGGCAAACCTCAGGGTAAATTGGGCAATAATAGGCGGATGTGTATGTTTGCCCCGCTCGAAAAAATAACTAATCTGACGTTGGTGCAGGACATGCTAGAGTCTTTTTGTGAAGATAGGCAAGGGTATAAATATTGATATTCAGCCGTTTATTGAATAATGAAATGAGAAATTTTCGGCTAAAAGAAATAAGGGTCAATAATTCATTCATCTATTTCGTTCTGACCTTACAATCTTCATCCATACATTTTTTGAGTGTTTAACAGGTCATCGTAGCGGGTGACCTGTTTTTGTTGGGAAGCTTGGTTAACTTGCGGTTATGAACATTGCTTCGGTCTCCAGTGATTCCCTTCTTACGCTCGTCTTAGTCTTTGGTGTCCCCATTATTTTGCTCAATCTGGAGCGAAGAATCCCCATCATCAACTGGTTAAGCCCCGCTTTTTGGTGCTATGCAGTAGGTATCGGCTTGGGGATGGGGTGGAATCCTGACACAGCACTTGCGCAGACCATCACAGAAGCTGTTGTCGTCTTGGCACTTCCCCTACTTTTATTTTCTGCCAACATCAAAGACTGGTTCAAGCTCGCTCCCAAGGTGTTTCTCTCATGGATTTTGTGGGTGATCGCCATCTGGACGATGACCATCATAGGTTTTTTTATATGGGAATCGGTTCTGGCTACGCCCGACGCAGTGGCAGGCATGGCATCCAGCGTCTATATCGGAGGCACGGTCAATATGGCGGCAGTACAGGTAGCGATAGGTGCTCCCCCTGAGCTATTTGTACAAATGAATCTGACCGATATTCTGGTTTCTGTGCCTTATCTCCTGCTGATGCTCACCATTGGTCGAAAATTTTATCAATTATTCCTCCCTCCCTACGACATTCACTCATTAAAAAAAGAGAGAATTGCCCCTGAAGCAGAGATGCGTGATGTCGACCACACGAGTTACCATATACATAGCGCAAAAGAACGGTTCAAGTACATTGTGTTGAGTCTGATCTTAAGTATCGTTATATTAGGTATAGTGGTAGGCCTCAGCTTGCTGATTTATGGGAAGCTGGACGAGGTATTTATCTTGGTAGGTTTGACAGTCATGGGACTGGCTGCCTCGACGATAGGCCGCATTCAAAATTTACCTGCTAGCTACGAAACAGGAGAGTTCCTTTTTCTGGTTTTTTGTGTTGCAGTGGGTACGCAAGTGGATGTGCAGGCATTGAAAATGAATACTTTAGACCTGCTGCTCTATTTAGGATTGATCGTTTATGGTGGGATCGCTTTGCATACCCTCTTAGCGCGCATCTGTAAGCTTGACTCAGATACGGTGTTGATCACAGGGATAGCAGGGGTTATGGGCCCGCCCTTCATCGGACCTGCTGCCAATGCGCTGAAAAACAAAGAGATCGTCGTCACAGGACTTACACTCAGTGTCATCAATCTCGCGATAGGCAACTTCTCGGGAATTCTGATTTTTAACGTGCTGTAACAGGTTCAGGCTGGACCAAAAAAAGACTGGTCGAGTGACCAGCCCAGCTTGTGTGCGGATGAGAGGACTCGAACCTCCACGGTATTATCTACCACTAGAACCTGAATCTAGCGCGTCTACCAATTCCGCCACATCCGCCCTTGATGTGAAAGTGGTGCAAATATCTTCTCTTTTTTTGTTTTCGCAAAAAATATTTACCTAATCCTTCTGTATGCGTGTTATTGCTCTTTTTACCTTATCCCTCCTTTCTCTGGTCTATGGACAAAACAGCAAATACCTCATCCTAGAAACACACAACCAACACAAACAGATCTTATTAAAACCTGGTGAGCATGTACACTTTCAGGGAGCAGATAAGATCATACATTATCGTGGGGTCTTACAACATGTCTCCGACTCAAGTATCACGATTGCACAGTCTGTCTGGATGCCCAGTCCTGAGGGCCGTTCTGTCCATTCTACTAAAACGATCATTCCGCTAGACGAAATTCACGCCGTATTTATCCTCCCAGATAATGGGTGGTTTCGCTTTCGCAGTACTTATTATCGTACAGCCATTACAGGTGGCTCGGTCATCATCGGTAGTAGCTCCATGCGTACGCTGGTAGAACGAGAAAATCCCAAGCCACACAACTTTGTCCTCGCCACTGCCATGATGACATCTGCTGTGATCATGCGTCATCTAGGAAAATATCGCTACAATGTAGACAGGCGGTGGAACTTGCGCGTTTCAGAAGAAGCTATAGAGTTTGATTATGAGCATATTACAGAGGTGGAGACCAGGTTCTATCCTTGAGATTCATTTATGTTGTAGGTATTGATTTCTCATCAAAAGTAGGGAGAATGAAGCTCCGTTACATTCATTCATGTATATCAACATTACCTATCTTATCTCATCTGAATGAAGCACGATTACTTTTTGAATTAACATGTCGAACAATTGCGAAGGGAATACTGCACCCTTTCACCCTAGTTGAGAGACATGTATATGCTATTCATGTAAATCACATCGTGCTATGAAAAACCTTTGTGTGACAATTGTATTGGGATCAATGCTCCTCGTTCAGGCGCATGCCCAGCAAGCCGTACGTCAGGCAGATCAATTTTGGAAAAGAAGAGTTGTCAATAGAATCAGTCTTGTAGAAAAGATCAACCGACCCCTGGTCTATCATACCTCCAATTATTATGGAAGTCAGTCAGGCTTTAAGGAAAATAATGGCGTGGTTGCTTCTCTGATCAATGGATTGAAAGAAGGTAAATACCTTGCTTATGATCCCTATGAGTGGGAGCGTGCCATGACTTATGACGATATCCTCAAGCGAATGGAAGAGTTTGATCAAGCGGTCAATGGAAATCCCTGGGGGGAAGGCGAGTACCAGGAGGAAGAAGAAAGTAACTTCGACGAAAGTGAGTCGGATGTCTGGGATACAGAGGAAGGGAATGACGACTGGGGAGACGATTTTGATGATGCACCGCAGTTTGGTAGGGAGGCTGAGCTAGACTTAGGGCCTTATGAGGAGATTCTTCATATGGTGGAGGATCGAATTTTTGACAAAGGAAGATCTCAAATGGTCAATAAAATTGATTTCTTCGAGCTTATCTGGGTAGATCCTACAGGTATTTTGCCTGAGAAGGTGTTGGCTCGATTCCTATGGAAGGACGTCAAAGCCCAGCTAGAGCGCACCCAATGGAAGGCTCGATTCAATGATGCGACAGGACTGTCGATGGCACATGCTTTTGAGATGCGTCTATTCCATGGATTCATGATTGATGTCGGAGGGCAGCCGATCCGATCCTTGTGGGAGGCTGAGAAGAGAAGACAGGAAATTGTAGAGTTTGAGCATCATCTCTGGAGCTATTAAGGAAGATAGACAAACAGACGCTTAAGAGTTTTCCTTATTTTGCTACAAACAAGTCGGAGTGACTCAATCGGTCACTCCGTTTTTTTCTTTGCCATTTAGGCAATGGATAGCTAGGAAACTACCTTGTGGTAGCGTCCTTTTTTGCATTTCCGCTTTTTCTTCCCTTTGGTCTCATAAGCTTTATCTACTTCCTCCCAATACTCAGCGGCGATTTTGATAGGGTTTCCCTGAGAGTAATCCAGTCCGTTGCTGAGTATGTGCTGAAACATAGCCCAGAATGTGTAATCGTTATCAGGCTTTTGGGCGTACGCATCGTCGATGGCACGTTTGATGGTATCTACAGTCAAGGGACCTTCAGGGAGGGGAGATGTTTTTTCCATTTTTTTCATTGTCAGTATAAGAGAGACGAGCGGAAAATGTAGAGGTTGAAACAAAAAGTAAAAAAGTTGAATCTCTCTCTATTATACTGATTAGAAAAATGAATGGATGGAGTCTTTTGTTTATTTCGATGAATGGGCTTAGAAGCTGGATCCAATGTCATCTATAGAGGATGAATCGTCTGGATCTTTTTGGATAAGTAGTAATCCAACAAAAGTAAGAAGGCCATTTAAAATGAGTAACTCAAACCCAAATTTATATCCAATCCAAGCCTCTGATTGGGTGCTGATAATATAGGTGAGAATAGGGGACAATATACAAATAAGTGGACTCCACTGGTCTCTGATCTGTACACGGGTGAATAGTCCCAAAGCGTAGAAACCTAGTAAGGGTCCGTAGGTATATCCTGCAACCGTAAACAATTGGTTGATCACAGAGCGATCATTGATTTCTCTAAATATGATGATGACAATAAAGAGAACGACCGAAAAACCAGCATGTACAAGCCATCTCGTTTGTTTGAGTTGAGGTGTATACGGCTTTTTCTCAAAACCCAAAAAATCGACGCAAAAGGATGTCGTCAATGCGGTCAAAGCTGAGTCGGCACTAGAATAAGCCGCGGCGATCAATCCCAAGAGGAAGACAATGCCGATGACGGGGGGAAGGTGTTCTAGGGCAATTGTCGGGAATAATTGGTCTGCACTTTCGGGGATGGCAATCCCTTGGTCACCCGCATGGAGATATAGCATGGCCCCGAGCGTAAGAAATAAGACGTTAGCCACTACCAGGATTCCTGTGAAGGTGTACATATTGAGTTGGGCGTCTTTTAAGGTTTTGACCGTGAGGTTTTTCTGCATCATGTCTTGGTCTAGACCTGTCATTACGATGGTGAGAAACATCCCCGCTAAAAACTGCTTGAAGAAATTGTTGGGATCGCTCCAGCCATTTTCGAAGAAAAATACTTTCCCATAGGGACTATCGCCGATTCGATCGAAGATCCCTCCGATTCCTAGATCCATCTGCCCAGCAATCGCGCCCACCGTCAGGAAGACCGCGAGGAGCATTGCCGCTGTCTGGAAGCTATCTGTCCATACGACAGTTTTAATTCCTCCTCTGAATGTATAGATCCAGATAAGTACAATAGCTGCTGCGACGGTCACCGCAAACGGGATGTTCAAAGGACCGAGAATGAATTTATCCAATACAATGGCCACTAGATACAATCTGAAGGATGCTCCGATGATCCTTGAGACCAGGAAATATCCTGCACCTGTTTTATAAGAGGCGTTGCCGAAGCGCTGGTCAAGATAGGCGTAGATGGAGGTCAGATTCAGGCGATAGTAGACGGGAAGTAAGACCTGCGCAATCACAATGTAGCCCGCCACATATCCCAATACCAACTGCAAATAAGCAAATGCTTGATTGGCTCCACCTGCGCCTACTGCACCAGGAACGGATATGAATGTCACTCCTGAAAGAGTCGCGCCGATCATCCCAAAAGCGACGAGATACCAGGGAGCCTGACGATTGGCAGTAAAAAAAGATCGATTATCAGCCGTTTTACTCGTGAAGAAAGATATCGCGACTAGTATAAGGAAGTAGCCTAGGATCAGAATTAAGGCAGTTGTAGGAGACATACAAATACGATCAAATGATTCAGAAACGATGGAAAATGGAGCTCAAATGCTCAAAAGACAATGAGTACAGTCCCATGTAGATACAGACGGAGCAAATTACAACCTTCTCCTAAGCAGCCCAAGGCTTTTAACCCTTACACAATTCTAAAAAACCCTTACACCCTACCATTCATCGATTTTCTATGTAGGCTTTGAGTTGATTTTTGCTCATTTGAATTGTTGAAAGCGAAGATTCCCAACAAAAGGCACATGAAAAATCTTTACCCTCTTTTGACTCTAGCCTTCTGTTTTCAACTTGTTTTTGCCACTTCCGCTCTTCCCATTGAAGGACCCAAAACCGAAACAGTGCTCACTATTCTTAGCAACACGACAGGGATTGATATCTCTGAAGGTAGTGCGGAGATTGTGTTGAACTTTAAGCGCATTCGTACCGACGAGGTATCCATTCAAGTCTACAATGCGCAGCGACGGTGCATATTCAAAGATCGTCAGTACAGCGTCCCTCAGGGCACACAGTTCAATATATCTGCTGAAAATTGGACACAGGGTGAGTACATCATCATCATCAAGCAAGGCTTTGGCAAGTGTAGCAAGATCAAATACTACGTAAAATCATCATAAACGTAGTTGGATAGCTCCATTGAATCTCTAACCGATCTATATTCTTTGACCATACATACCTCTGAATACATTTTTTATATCCGGTTTTAACTATTTCCCCAAACCTGTTGTAAGTAATGTCTGTCCGATTTCGCAGGACAGGCATTTTTTTTCTTTGCAGTATGATTGATACAGGTGATAGATTCCTTGCGTATCCACTATGTGTTTTTGCGGAAGTGGATACTTAGAGAATTTTCGGGTGATGGTATTCCTTTCCGCCTTTAATTGATAGGCAAACGTGCGCAACGTATTCGATTGGCCCGCTGGATATTGGTTTTCATAGAGCATAGCCACAGGCAAAAGCGCATTCCAGATCAACATTTCTTTGGTCTGCTTCCCAAGACAAGGGCGCAGAAGCTTGTGAGTCACGCCCCAGCTATGGTGTGTGTGCCAATAGTTAGAGACACCTAAATCTGTTTGTAGAAATCTGAGCATCCCTTCCATGCTCAAAAGATCTGTCCACTTCGGAAACAAGCGTACCCACTGTGCAAGTTGTGCGAGCCTGAGCATAGGAAAGGCGTGTGGACGCATCCGACTGTGTTTGACAGGAAGAGCTGTCATCTCTCCTAGCTTGTGTTTGTGACGCAGATAGGACCAACGATCAAGAGAGCGTTGGTGCGATTCATCTTTGGCTTGGCCTTTTAACAATCCTAACCCCCCAAACAAAAGCGTTTCGACCGTAAACACATCTTCCTGATACCGCTGAATCAACCCAAATGGGATGCGCTGGGCGAGTATCTCGAAGGGTGTATGATTCGCTTTACCTCCTAGTCTAGGTAAGATCGCATGCCACAAGAGTTCACGAAAATCACCCTGATAGTGGGAGAGTCTTTCTTTCCAAGTATTTGTCTTTTGTTGTAGGCGCTGCCATCCCAGCTGCCTGATCCAGTGGTCATATGATGAGAGAGTCTGAATGAGCAATGCATGACAGGGGAGGTTGGCTTGTGTATCTTGTAGAAAGGTGTAGTTGCGCCAAAAGCTCGCAGGGATCAAGCCCTCCAAAACCAATTCTGGGATAATAGTTCCATCTGTACGGCAGGCAGGAACCTTTCCTTTTTTGTACACCACATGCAAGATCGTATTGTCATAGTGTGGGTCCTGATGATGCTTGTGGTGGTACCAGTCTCCCGTCGTCTTATGTATCTCCACGTGTCCCCGCCAAGTAATTCCATCCAGATGAATGGTCGCATCCAGGAAATCTGGGCCTTGATCTTTATTCCATATACCAGGGTCAACAATATGTATCTTCTGTCCATTTGTCGTCTGAAGGGTATGGAGCTGAAAGTACAATTGTTGCCAGATAAACTGGAAAACTTCTTCTGGATACATGAGATGTGCATTCATGGAGTCATTCTTCATTTGAAATGAAAAGCAGGACGATTTACTATAAAAATAATTGATCGTGCGAGTTAGAAAAATTTATAGGGATGAAAAATTTCCCCCTTTTTTATTTATAGTAAATTTTATTTATGCGAAACTAAGCAGCTGATAGTGAGTTCATTTCTTTGTAAGTCGAAAGTAAGTTTAAATAGGATAATGTCTATGTTAACGGTGGAGATAGAAACGAGAGGTATAATAATAAAGCACTGGTAATTAATTTATTACATAAAATATTTTCGTTTCGACTTACTGGGTTATCGCTGTTCATCCATTTAATATGAAATTCTTACAATTCAGGAAGAAGAAATATAAAAATATGAACAAAAGGCTACCTTTTTTACAGACAGTCCGTATATAAATTATACAATAGTCTTACAGTTGAACCTTTCATATTGTAAAACATATGATCTTGTTCTTAAGAATTCAAATGAAGCTATTACATATAAGCTGATGTAGATTGATATAGAAATTGATGAAGAAGATTCGCCCTATTTTAGAAATGATTCGTTACTCTTTGCCTGTTCGTCTTATGATCCGCCAGTTTCAGCATCATAAGTCGGTATTGGTATTTTGGGGTATACTGCTCGGAATCATCTCAGGGGCGATCGCCAAAAACTTGGGAGGTGCTTTTCTCTTCCTCGAACCTGAATACTTGGGGGAAGAAAATTTTTGGTCAGTCTTCCTGGTGGGATCAGCACTCGGAGGCTTTCTATTTGCCTACATGATCACTATCTACATTAACGAGAGCTACCGTTTCCACTTTATTTCTGCCACACAACATCCCTTCTATGTCCTAGCCTACAACAATCTCCTGATTCCATTGACATTCATTGTCTGGTACTATTATAGCTTTATATCTTACCATGTGAGTGTGTATGATGGATTTTCTTGGGAGGTGGGACAACGCGTAGGAGGTTTGACTTTGGGAATTTTAGCTGTCTTTTTGATCTCTGCCTTCTACTTTTTTGCTCAGCGTTCGATCTTTTCTCGCTACGGGAAAAAGCTGGAAGATGGACTGTCGCATAGCAACAAACAAAATAAGAAGATCATTCTTGACAAGGCCCGTGAGTCATTTAAAGACAAGCAGAGAGCCGACTGTTATGTATTGTTTCCCTTCCAGGTCAGGAAAGTCAATAGTTTGATTTATGGAGACTTTCGCTCGGTGGTTAAGACCTTGCGTCAGCACCACGGTAAGCAACTTTTGGTACAAGTCTTTGTATTTGCTTTAATTGCCGTATTAGGTTTGCTAGAGAGTCGGCCCATCTTTCAGATTCCTGCTGGAGCCAGTTTGATTCTCCTCCTCTCCCTGTTCATGTTAATCATCGCAGCGATGCGCTTCTGGTTTCGTCAGTGGGGGGCACCTACCTTGATCGTTGCAGGGCTGACGCTGGTGCTATACAGTAACTTGGATTATTTTAAAGAGCAGAATCAAGCCATTGGGCTCGACTATTCCGTTCCAGCCGTTCCCTATTCTTTAGAGGCATTGAATGCGATTGACAAAGAGGAGTTCTATCATGCAGATCGTAGCCATACGCTGGAGATGCTGGAAAACTGGAAGCGTCAATATGAATTCAAGTATGGACGCCTCCAAAAGCCTCGGGCAGTATTTGTTTCTGCCTCAGGAGGTGGTTTGCGTTCAGCTTACTGGACTTTCAATGTCCTTCAGCACATAGACAGTGTGACCGAGGGCAGGGCGAGCGACAATATGCGCCTTATGACAGGAGCCTCAGGTGGAATGTTTGGTGCGTCATACTTCAGAGAACTCTATCTGCGCCAGCAAAAAGGAGAAGATATTGATCCTTTTCATCCCCAATACCGAGAAAAAATCTCTCAAGATCTGCTGAATCGTGTGTTCTTTAAGATGTTCACCGATATTCTGTTACCTACCCGAAAAGTCGAAGTAGGAT
This sequence comes from Bacteroidota bacterium, assembly GCA_039820545.1. Classification (GTDB taxonomy): domain Bacteria; phylum Bacteroidota; class Bacteroidia; order J057; family J057; genus JALEFZ01. The sequence goes on from JBCBPW010000019.1 coordinate 66,939, forward strand.
GCAATGAATACGATTGGGAAACAGGGTACTCCTTCGACCATCAGGTAGCACAGAATATGCCTGAATTTGCGGGGCGTAAGCTGGGAGACTATGCCGAATGGGAAGCCAAAGGAACCATCCCGCAATTGATTCTTTCCCCTACGGTCATCAACCAGGGGAGACAGTTGTATATTTCTTCCAATCCCGTATCCTATCTGACAAGGTCGAACCAGATTTCTTCCCGATTTCGTACCCGTGTGAAGGGAGTCGAGTTTCGTAGATTTTTTGAAAATCATAGCCCTGACAGCTTGAGTATGATCTCGGCTTTGAGGATGAATGCCACTTTTCCTATTATCCTTCCAGTGGTGGAGCTACCTACTGTACCTTCTATGGAGATCATGGATGCAGGAGCAGTAGACAATTTCGGGAACCAGGCAGGTCTGCGCTATCTGTACGAATTTAGAGATTGGTTTGCAGAAAATACGAGCGGTATTGTATTTCTACAGATCCGTGACAATGTCCTCAACAACCCCATTCGTGAGCCTTATAATAAGCACTCTTTCAGTAAGGTATTCGCGCCGCTGGGAGGAGGATATTATTCAATGGCACAGGCCAAGGACATCAACAATGACTACCTGCTAGAGGTAGTGCACGAGTGGTTTGATGGACATGTAGAGGTTGTTCCTGTCATTTATCCACGTGAGTTGAGCGATGAGCCTGTATCTTTGAGCTGGCATTTGACCAAGCGAGAAAAGAAAATGATCGAACACAGCCTAGAGTTACCCTCTAACCAGCGCGCTTTCCAAGTGCTAAAAGATCTGTACAATCCTGAGATGATCGCCCAGGCAAAAAAGTAGCTAGCAAACCAACATGTAGCGCCAAGATTCGTAGGGAATATTCCCTGGATATTTGTATCTTATTGTCAAAGAAAGTCGTATGGGTAGTATAGCATATATCACAAATACTGAAGGCGAAAAAATAGGATTGAATCTTAGATTGGAAGATAATCCAGAAATTATACCCGAGATGTACGAGTTATTGAGAGTCATATTGAAGGTAAAGGAAACAGAGCGTGCCAAAGCCCATAAGAAAGTCTCCAAGAAAGCTATGACTTTTGATGCCGTTTTGGATTTGATAGACGAATCTAAAATGAGTGGCGAATTAACTACAGCACAATTCTCTGAACTACATCCTACATGGCAAAAAAACGAAAGGTTGTCCTCACTAAGTTAGCCAACGAACAAATCACTTACATTTATCAGCAGTCCATAGCCCAAGAGGGACAAGAAGAAGCCCAAATATTGATGGACGATTTCCTCGACGTAGCTTTTACCTTGATTGCTGCCCAACCGAGTCGTTTTCCTATTTGCTTGGACAAGCCGCGTGCATCAGCTACCTATCGCATGGCAGTATTTGCAGAGGATTATCGGATCATTTTCCAAATTCTGACCCAAAAGATCCTCATTGTCCTTATTCATCATGAGGAAGACTTGCCCTTCTAACGATGAAAAGTAATTGCCTCCATTCATCCTTTTATCCAACAAAAGGCGTAAATTTCGGTCTGAAAACAGGAGTGATGCATACTCTTATCTGACTGAAAACAAGCATATGGCGATTTCTGCAACCTCATTTGAGTTTCCTTTTCAGACCTCTCAATATCAAGGTAAGGTCCGTGATACATACAATATTGGCGAAGAGCTATTGGTGATTGTGGCGAGCGATCGTATTTCTGCTTTTGATCACATTTTGCCTAGACCTATTCCCTATAAGGGTCAGGTGCTCAACCAGACAGCTGCCTACTTTTTTGAAGCAGTCAAAGACATCGTCCCTACCCACGTCGTTTCAGTACCTGATCCTAATGTGACTATTGGGCGTGCGTGTAAGCCGATCCCGATCGAGGTAGTTGTACGTGGTTACTTGGCAGGACACGCTTGGCGAGAGTATAAATCGGGTAAGCGACAAGTTTGCGAGGTACCTCTACCAGAGGGCTTGACAGAAGCGGATAAATTACCTGAACCCATCATCACGCCTGCGACCAAGTCTCAGATCGGGCATGATATGGACATCTCCGAGCGAGAAATTCTCAGATCGGGGCTACTAGAGCCTGAAGAGTGGGCAAAGCTGAAGCATTATGCACTTGCACTTTTCCAGAAAGGGACAGAGATGGCAGCAGAACGTGGCTTGATCTTGGTAGATACCAAGTACGAATTTGGCTATTATAAGGATGACATCTATCTGATCGACGAAGTACATACACCCGACTCCTCTCGATTTTACTATGCCGATGGGTACGAGGAGCGCCAAGCTAAAGGAGAGCAGCAGCGCCAGCTATCGAAGGAATTTGTGCGTGAGTGGTTGATGGAAAATGGCTTTCAAGGATTGGATGGCCAAGTCATGCCTGAAATGCCCGATACTTTTGTCCAGCAGGTGAGTGATCGCTACATCGAATTGTACGAAACGGTCACAGGGCGTAAGTTCGAAAAGGATGGCATCGAAGATCCTAGGCAGCGCATAGAGCAGCATGTACTGCAAGCATTGGCTGAGTTGACCAATGCTAAATAGCTTCAATTGTATGCCTGGGCATTCGAAGGAATACACAGGCTTTTTATTTTGATATTCTCGTCTCTTGAGTTTGATATAATCCTTTCTGAGATACCTCCTGCTTGTTTGATGCCTTATACGAAATTATGAATTACCTCTCTGCAGAAAATATTGGGAAGTCCTTTGGGGATAAGTTTCTCTTTGAAAATCTCTCATTTGGATTAGACCAGGGACAGAAAGTCGCTTTGATTGGTGTCAATGGATCTGGAAAGTCCACGTTATTGAAAATCGTTGCAGGAGTAGAGACCCCTGATCAAGGGCAGATTGTGCGGAGAAAAGGCATCCGTATTGCATACTTACCACAAGAACCTGATTTACCCCTCCACCAGACGGTAGCAGAGGTTGTATTCGCTTCGGACTTACCAGAGGTGAAATTGATTCAGCGCTACGAGCAACTGACACAGGAACTAGCGACTCATCCTGAGCTGCAGGATGAGCTCAACGAAGTCATGTCCGAAATCGACTCCAAAAATGCTTGGGAGTATGAGGTGAAAATCAATCAGATCTTGAGTCAGCTACATGTGAACTTCTTGGATCGGCACATCTCGGCTCTGTCGGGAGGGCAGCGGAAAAGGGTAGCCATGGCGCAAGCCCTGATCTACGAGCCTGATTTGATGATCATGGATGAGCCTACCAACCACCTGGATTTGGAGAGTATCGAGTGGTTGGAGAAATTCCTGGCGACAAGCAAACAAAGCCTATTTTTGGTCACACACGATCGTTATTTTTTGGATTCCATTACCAATGAGATCTATGAGTTGGACCGTGGGGAGCTTCATTCTTACAAAGGAGATTATGCATACTTCTTGGAGAAGAAACAGGAACGTGAGATGGTTCGTCAGACGGAAGCCGACCGTGCCAAATCATTATATAGTAAGGAGTTAGAATGGCTACGTCGTTCTCCCAAGGCCCGCACCACTAAGTCAAAATCCCGTATTGCAGCAGCGGATGGCATCAAGGAGCGTGCAAGCTACAAAGCCCAAGATCTCGATGTGAAACTTCAAGTAAAAGGCCGTCGGATAGGATCGACCACCTTAGAGATGAAGCACGTCAATAAAAGTTTTGGTGAACTCAAGATCCTCGACAACTTTTCCTACACATTCAATCGGCGTGATCGAATCGGAATCGTAGGGCCGAATGGTGTAGGCAAAACTACGTTTCTCCAAATGGTCGTGGGAGAAGAGATGGCAGACTCAGGGAAGGTACGCACAGGGGAAACCATCGTCTATGGCTACTACAAACAGGAAGGCTTTAATTTTAAAGACAATGCCCGTGTCATAGAGGTCGTCACTGAGGCCGCCGAAGAGGTGGAGTTGAGTAAGAATCAGCGGGTTTCTGCTTCTACGCTATTGGAGCATTTTCTCTTTCCTCGTCATATGCACTACAATATGGTGGAGACGCTGAGTGGAGGAGAAAAGCGACGCTTGCACTTACTTCGTGTGCTTATGACCAATCCCAATTTCCTTATCCTAGATGAGCCTACGAATGACTTGGATTTGGTGACATTGAGAAGGTTAGAGGAATTTCTTTATGCCTTTGATGGATGTCTAGTTGTGGTTTCGCACGACCGATTTTTCATGGATCGATTGGTAGATCATTTGTTTGTGTTTGAAGGAGAAGGAAAAGTCAGGGACTTTCCAGGCAGCTACTCCAACTACCGAGAGTGGCAAGAAAAGCAACAAGCAGAGAAGGAGAAGCCTGTGCTTACGGTACAGAAAACCAAGCAGGTCAAACCCAAATCTTCTTCAGGTCCTCGTAAACTGAGCTATAAAGAGAAACGGGAATTCGAATCTCTAGAAGGAGAAATAGAGGAGATGGAAGAAAAGAAAGCTGCCCTCTCTGAAAAAATCAATACAGGCGGCACTGACTACGAAGAGCTCACGCAATGGTCACAGGAGTTTGAATCCCTTTCCCAAGAACTCGATGAAAAAACGGATCGCTATTTGGAGTTATTGGAGATCGTGGAAGGGGAGTAGGAGTTTTTAATTTTTCGGGGAACAGAGTCCTAGGTGTAGGGTGAATTCTTCAGAAGGCTATTTCTGTTATATTTAAGATCTTCAGGGGTTGTTAGACGGGAGTCTAATAGATTTGGGTGCTACGTAGCTTGATGGCTACGTAGAGCGGGTTTGTTCTCTAACGATCTTCAGGGGTTGTTAGACAGGAGTCTAATAGATTTGGGTGCTACGTAGCTTGATGGCTACGTAGAGCGGTTTGCGAAAGGCTGCCATATCAGTATGTCCTGAAGAATGAAAAAAGAAACCTGTCAAATGGCCCCTGTTCTTCCTCCATCTACGGGTATGCTCGTTCCGTTGATGTAGCTGGCGGCGGGTGAGGCGAGGAATGCAATGGCATTGGCGACCTCTTCTGGATCAGCGAATCGCGCCGCAGGAATGGTTGCTTTTAGTCCTTTGATAAGCTCCTCCTCTGTTAGCTTTCGGTCTTTGGACCACTTCTCGATCAGTTGGAACAATCGGTTTGTGGCCGTCATGCCAGGCAAAACATTGTTGACTGTAACTCCAAAAGCTGCGACTTCATTGGACCATGTCTTGGCCCAAGACGCGACAGCCCCACGCGTAGTATTAGACACGCCCAGCCCTTTGATGGGGATCTTGACAGATGTGGAGATCACATTGATGATACGGCCATACTCCGCTTCTTTCATCCCTGGAAGTAAAGCTTGCGCCAGATGATGGTTGCACGCGAGGTGCATATCATATGCACGATAAAATTCCTCTATAGAAGCTTCTGCCACAGGTCCTCCTGGAGGTCCTCCTGTATTATTGATCAGGATATGAATAGGGTTTGAAAAGGTCTCAAGGAAATCATGAATAGCTGCCTTTACCTGATCAGGTTGAGAGAAATCAGCTACTACATACTGATGTGTTTGCCCATGTTCTGTAGGTAAGTCAGCACATACTTCTTTCAATTTCTCCTCACTTCGAGAGATAAGAATGATCTCCGCTCCCAGCGAAGCCATGAGTTGGGCAGAGGCTTTGCCGATACCCTGGGTACTGCCGCCTACAAGGGCACGCTTTCCGGTGAGACTAATATTCATATGCAATAGATCAGAATGAAAGCTGAATTTACCAGAGAAAGTGCTCAACTCCCAAATTTCCCTGAAAACTCTGTAAATTGTCCCCATGGAAGCCAATTGGTTACTGATTACGTTTGTCCTTTTTGCGGTATTGGGTATGTTGGCACTGGGTGTTTTGCTATTCACGCGGAAGCTAATGACCGCTGCCTTTTTGCTTTTTGCTGTTTTACTTGTCGTGGGTGCGGTTTATGTATTCACGGGAGCAGAGTTTCTCGCAGTCGCTCAATTGATTGTATATGTAGGTGGGATTTTGGTGCTGATCATCTTTGGGGTGATGCTGACACAGCGCGACCAACATGCAGAGCCACAAACAGGTTTTGTCAATGTCTTGCCAGCAGTACTGATCACTTTCTCAGTTGTCGGAGGCTTAGGTTATCTTGTCCAGCGTTTTGCTACAAACCCTCCTCCATGGCTTTCTCCTACGACAGCAGCATCCACACTCACCAATCCTGAGCAGATAGGCATGCTGACTTTGACCCAGTATTTACTCCCTTTCGAAGCGATGTCCGTACTGCTATTGGTCGCATTGATTGGCGCGATTTACCTCGCCCGCACACGAACAGGTGATATGAAAACCCATGAATCCCCCTGATCCGATTACATGGGAGGTAGCGCTCAATGAGTACGAATTGTATTTGACCATTGAGCGAGGGCTGGCTGCCAAGACCAGAGAGGATTATCTGCGAGACATTCACCGATACGCCGATTATGCGCGCTATGAGTGGGAATATGCTTCTCCCGCGCTTACAACACAGCAGCATTTAAGAGACTTTCTATTTTTTTTGGGAAATGACTGTTTTCTCAGCGAAAGAAGTATTGCTCGAAATATATCGGCCTTACGGTCCTTCCATGGATTTTTGATGCTGGATGAATGGAGCCAAGATGACCCTAGTGCTTTGTTGGAAATGCCCAAATTTTCCCAAAAACTTCCCCAAACGCTCAATATACCTGAAGTACAATCCATTTTGGAAGCTGTGGATCTGACGCATGCCCAAGGAATTCGCAACCGAACAATTCTGGAAGTACTCTACAGTAGTGGATTGCGCGTATCTGAGTTGATCCATCTGACATGGGATCGCATTTTCAGGGAGGAGGGTTTTGTTCAAGTTATTGGAAAAGGAAATAAGGAACGTTTGGTGCCCTTGGGAGAGGTGGCGCTCAAATGGTTGGATAAATACCAGCGTGAGGTAAGGTTACACATAGAGCCCAAATCAGGTCATGAGCGCTTCGTTTTTCTGAATCGAAGAGGAAAGCAGCTATCCCGAGTCATGGTTTTTTACATCGTCAAAGGAGCTGCTGAGCAGGCAGGAATTCAGAAAAAAGTCTCTCCTCATACCTTCCGCCACTCATTTGCCACACATCTACTGGAGGGAGGAGCGGATCTGCGGGCTGTCCAGGAGATGCTGGGACACGAGTCGATCACGACGACGGAGATTTACCTACACATAGATCGAGAGTATTTGAGAGAAGTCATTGCCCTGTATCATCCACGGAAATAAGTCTGATATTACGAGTATAGTATTATGCACAAATCAAAAAAAGTCGATTTGCCTGCGAACTTTGAAAGTATAAAAAAGGCCACCCAAAACTGGGCAGCCATTTTTTATGAGATCGCAGGAAGCGCAGGATCAGCAGATTGTTCTGGTTCCTCTAAGTTTTCGATATGTTGCCCTTCGCTTTTTTGCTTCGCTATGAGCTTGCTGGTCAGCCAGTTGTAGCGCCAAATCAAGGCGACACTCGCAAATGCCAGAGCGACCACGAATCCCCACCACACGCCATATACTTGCATGTTCAGATTAAAGGCCAGGAAGTATCCTAGGGGCAAGTTGATGACCCAGTAAGCGAAAAAGGTAATCCATGTAGGAATTTTGACATCCTGTATCCCTCTCAAGATTCCGACACCCACTGCTTGCACCCCATCAAACACAGCAAAGATTGCAGCAATGTACATGAGTTTGGCCGCAGTCTCCGCAACTAGAGGCAACTTCGCAATGAGGTCCTTGTCGGCGGCCATTTCTGTGCTGTTACTTTGGATAAAGTACGAGGGGAATAGCTCATTGCCGAGGGAAAAGACAATCCCGACGATGATCATAAAACCTGTAGCAAGGATGACACCTGTGAATCCTGCTCGGCGAACATTGATATAGTTTTTACGGCCAAGAGCTGTCCCCACACGAATCGAAGCACCCGCAGATGTGCCTAAGACGACCATGTAAGCCAATGCGGCCATTTGCAAAGCGATGACATGCGCTGCCCGATAGGCAGAGCCGTCTTCCATCCATCCAATCATGATGGTACATCCACCAAAGGCTGCTACCTCGAAGAAATACTGCATGCCTGAAGGGAGACCGATAGCCAAAATCTTTCGAATGATGGCTCCATTGAGCTTCATCCAGTTGGAGGTAACCTCGTAGATCTTGAATCGCTTGTGCCAAAATACATAACCCATCATGAGGATTGCCATCAGGCTTCTACTTGCTAGCGTACCATATCCTGCTCCATCGAGTTCCAAACGTGGCATACCAAACTGACCGAATATCAGAATCCAGTTGGCGAAGGTGTTGAATCCAAGTCCGATGAGCGTAATGAACATGGCAGGACGCGTGAGAGACAAACCGTCTGTAAACTGCTTGGCAATCAAGAAGACCATCATGGGAAGTACCGAGTAAGAGAGGATCTTGGTATAACTGACTGCGAGATCCACTTCTTTTTCAGGCTGATCCATAAAGGGGATGACCCATGCGCTGAAATAAACAGCGGCTCCAAGGACTACACTAGCAAATACCGAAACCCAAAGTCCCTGCTTCAGGTAATCTCCTACCTTTCGATGATTGTTCGCACCGTTGGCCTCAGCCACAAGCGGAGAAATGGCAAAGGTGATGCCCATCCCAAGGATCGTCAGTATGTAAAACATGATGTTGGCTAGGGAGGCAGCCGAGAGATGGACATAGCTTAGCTGTCCTATCATCAGGTTATCAATAAACCCCATGAGGTATTGACCGAGTTGGCCGATGATCACAGGAATAGAGAGCTTGATCGTTTCTCTAAAATGTGTTCCGTAGTCTTTTCTAAAGTTCTGCAATGATAGCAGCATATATAGATGTTTAGAGAGTGCAAATGTAGGTGTGTAGCAGAGACAAAGCAATGAACCGAATCCTCTTTCGATTATCAGATGCAAAAGGTAGGAATCCTTTCACCTGAAGATGAAACGCGATTCGAGTATCTATAAACAATATGGAATCTGGTCCCAAACGGTTGAAACACAACTGACTCATGAAGTAGTTGTTCAACTGCCTAGAGAATACGGGTGGCCTTGGCGGGCCTCGACATGTAGGTTGGGAGGGTTAATTAAGAAACATGGTTCCTATGATTTACCAGTGAAAGGAAACAATTGTAGCCATAGTATGAGGGTGATTACGCTGCCTAAACAAACGGATAATTTTGCTGAAGGTTGTTTTTTATTTGAAAAAGGAAGAAGGAATCTTACCAAAGGGTCATTTCTCCAAAGCACCCCACAAAATCTCGATAGGGTGTAAAGCCTTCTTTTGTGTCCCATCCTTGATCTGGTGACGACAACTCGTACCTGGTGCCGCAATCAATGTTTCTCCATGAGCTTTTCGTACCGCAGGAAATAAGACCAATTCTCCCACTTGCATAGAGACATCGTAGTGCTCCTTTTCATAGCCAAACGAACCTGCCATGCCACAGCATCCCGAAGGAATGACTTCTACCTCATAGTTTTCGGGAAGCGAGAGGAGTTGTATGGTCGGATCAATAGAACTTAGGGCTTTCTGGTGACAATGCCCATGCAAAAGGACTTTTTGTTGATCCTCGGTAAATGCGTGATGGGTAAGATGCCCTCTTTCGATTTCTTTCCCTAAAAACTCTTCAATCGTCAAGGCATGCTTGGCAATCGTCTGTGCATCCTTTCGAAGATCATCCGTCACCAAGCGGGGATACTCGTCGCGAAACCCAAGGATGGCCGAAGGCTCTAGGCCCACGAGCGGAATTTCCTCAGAGATGATCTTCCTGAAGGTGCTCACATTGTACATGGCCATCTGTCGTGCCTCCTTCAGGAGGCCTTTAGAGATGTAGGCACGCCCACTCTCAGCATGCTCATGGAAAAGCACCTCGTAACCCAGACTGGCGAGTAGAAGCATCGCCTTAGTCCCGATCTCTGTATCATTGTACTCTGTAAACTCATCAATGAAAAAGTACACAGATCCTTTGCGTCCGCCTTTCTTAGCGCGTTCACGAAGTTCAGGTTCGTTGACCTTGTACCAACTTTTCAATGTAGTCTTGTAAAGGGTAGGTAAGGAGCGCTTGGGTGCTACACCTAAGATAGACTTGAGGACACCACTTGTCAGGGAGTTGCTGAGGAAGAAATTCGTTATTTCTCTAAACTTTGAGCCTAGGGCATTCAGCTTGCCGATATTGGCGATGGCACGCGCCCTGAAGGGGACTCCATGCTTTTTATAGTACTGATGCAAAAACTCTGTCTTGAGGGTCGCTACATTTACATTGGAGGGACACTCTGAAGCACAGCCCTTGCAAGATAGGCAAAGGTCCATGACTTCATAAATCTCATCATGCGCGAAAGGGTTATCCGCATCCGATCGGGTCAAGACTTCTCGCAGGATATTGGCGCGTGCGCGTGTGGTATCTTTTTCATTGCGGGTCGCCATATAAGAAGGGCACATAGTACCACCTGAGAGATGCGTCTTTCGGCAGTCACCTGATCCGTTACATTTCTCGGCGGCGCGTAGGATGCCATCCGTATCGGAGAAATCAAGAATGGTATCAAACTGTGGTGTATCCTGTCCAGCATCATAGCGTAAGGAGGTATCCATCGGTGGTGCATCGACGATCTTCCCTGGATTGAACATGTTGTGTGGGTCCCAGGTCGCCTTTATCCTTCTCAGTAGTTCATAATTTTTCTCTCCAATCATCATCGGGATAAACTCTGCTCGCACCCTGCCATCTCCATGCTCCCCACTGAGCGAACCTTGATATTTCTTGACGAGTTCGGCTGTTAATTGGCCGATGTCACGAAACAGCTTGCGGTCCTTTGCTATTTTTAGGTCTAAAATGGGGCGTAAGTGTAGCTCTCCTGCTCCTGCGTGAGCATAATAGACAGCACGTTGTCCAAATCGCTCCATATTTGCTGTGAAATCTGCGATGTAATCCGACAGCTCGGATAGCTCTACCGCTGTATCTTCGATGACCGCGACGGGTTTGGCGTCACCTGGGACATTGGCTAGGAGACCTAGGCCTGCCTTGCGAAGATCCCAGACACGCTTGATGGCAGGACCTTTGACTCTAGGGAAAGCATACCCCAAATCCTGATCTGTCAATGTTTGCTCAATGACCGCTAATTTTTCATCTACTTCCTCCTGATCCTTTCCCCCCACTTCAATCACGAGTACTGCTTCTGGATCTCCTTCAATGAAAAAGCGATTCTTTTCATACAGTCGGTTCCCCTTTGTACAGTCCATGATAATTTTATCCATCAACTCTACTGCTCGCGGCTTGAAACTCATGGCAGGAACTACTGCTTGGAGGGCTTCTGGGACAGAATGAAAGTGTGCGCAGAGTAGCCCCGTATGTGTAGGCGGTAGTGGATCACAATGAATTTTGATTTCGGAAATAAAGGCCAGTGTCCCTTCAGATCCAGCCAAGAGTTTGGAGAAATTGAATACGTCTCCACCTTCTGTAAAAATCTCTGTCTCCAATAGGACATCTACTGCATAGCCTGTATTGCGGCGGTGAATGGAGGGCTTGGGGAATTGACTGCGAATTTCTTCTTGCTGCTCAGGATCTATCAGCTCTGCATACATTTGTTGGTAGATCTTCCCTTCAAGCGTTGGAAGCATTCTCTTTTCCTCAAAAGTCTCTCGATCCACAGGCCCAAAAGTTACTTCTGATCCATCGCTTAAGATGCAGTTCAACTCCATGACGTGGTCGCGTGTCGTCCCATACACGATAGAGTAGGAGCCAGAGGAGTTATTTCCGACCATCCCTGCAATCATGGCACGGTTGGCCGTAGATGTATTGGGACCAAAAAAGAGATGGTGGGACTTGAGGAATCGGTTGAGATCGTCCCGAATAACACCTGGCTGGACCCTAACCCAACCTTCGGTTTGATTGACTTCCAGGATATCGGTCATGTATTTGGACACATCCACTACGATTCCTTCTCCTACACACTGTCCAGCTAGGGAGGTGCCTGCGGCTCGAGGGATAAGGGATATTCTTTCATTCTGGGCGAAGCGAATCAGTTGGATGATGTCATGCTTGTGGCGTGGATGAACGACTGCTAGTGGCATTTCACGATAAACAGAGGCATCTGTTGCATACAGGATACGCATCGTTTTGTCGTCGTACAGTTCGCCATCGAGAGAAGCGCGTAGAATGGAGAGTTTATCTTGAATGGAGTGCATGTATGCGTATTTCGGAAAAATATAAATAGGATCAATGTTGATCTTATTCATATAAAACTATCATATTCTGCTTTTGTATGAAAGTATCCATAAAAAGTTATGCTATAGGCTTTTTTGCTTGAATCATACGTGGATTTCCTCTTAAATCGTTTTTCAAGGTCACATCTTGATATCCTTTTTCCTCAAGATCTTGTTTGATCTTTTCTCCAAAATCTCTGTGCACTTCAAAAAATAGATAGCCTCCTGCTTTGAGCCATGACAATCCTAGTGCGCCAATCTTTTTATAAAACATGATGGGATCGTCATCGGGCGTAAAAAGGGCTACATGTGGCTCGTACTGAACCACATTAGAATGGAGGGAATTAGCCTCTTGTTCAAGGACATAGGGAGGATTACTGACGATAATATCCCAACCTGTATGATCTTCGGCTTGAGATTGGAGAATATCTTGTTGTAGAAAAGCTACTGCTACTTGAAGTTGTTGAGCATTTAACTGTGCGCATGAGAGTGCTTTCTCACTGATGTCATAAGCAGTGAGTTTTGCTCGATTCTGCAGCTGTTTTTTGAGCGTGATGGGGATACAACCACTTCCTGTACCGATATCGAGTATGCGCTGGGGGGTACTCGTTTTGGGGATCGTTTCCAATATCCAAGCGACGAGCTCTTCCGTTTCAGGCCTGGGGATCAGTACATATTCATTGACTATGAATGGTTCTCCATAAAAATACGCACGTCCTGTCACGTACTGTACAGGTTTCCCCGATACTAAGGCATGAGCTTCTTGCTGGAATTGTTGTTGATGTATGGGGGAAATTTCTACCTCATCATTCAGGAACCGTCGATGTCGCGGGATATCCAATCTTTCATCTGCCCAAAAGTGCGCAATCGCTCTTGCTTCAGCTTCATCATATAATGGCTGCAATCGCGCGACCAACTGCTGCATAAACCCTGTTATCTGAGAAGCCCATTCCATAAAATCCTATTTATTCATACGAAGGTATGTAACCTTTTTGAGACTCTCTCTTATGGATTCAGAAAAACACAGGGCGCCCTTTCTTTTACCTACTTGACATTAGCTATCATGAAAAATTATGCGTTGGCTACCCTAGCCCTTGTTTTGACAATGTCTCTTGCGGCACAACCCAAGATTCGGAAAGAAGATCATTTTTATCGTCGTACAGTGGTACAACGAATCGACTTGAATGAAAAAATCAATCGTCCTCTGCAAACAGCCCGAAGGCTAGCGGGGCAGCAAGAATCATATTCAGGACTCGTACGTTCTTTGATGCAGGCACTAGAAGAAGGGAGTATTCCAGCTTATAGTGCTGACGATTATCTCACGCCTTTGGGATTCGATACGATTTGCAAGCGCATCAAACAAATGAACGCGATTTATCTTGAGCAAGACGGCTGGGATGAGGAATGGGACAGCGATTGGGAAGATTCTGAGCCCTTTGGAACCCTTGAGGATACAGTTGTGATGAATGAAAATGATGAATGCGATCCTGATTATGGACCTTTTGAGTCAGTTGTGCAGATTGTAGAGGATTGGGTTTTTGATAAAAACCGTAGTGAGATGATCAAGCAGATTCAATACATCCAAATTATTTGGACTGATCCAGGGGAGGCATTGCCTGAGAAGAGTTTGCTTGTTTTTAAATATGATGAAGTGAAGGATGTCTTAGACGAAGTTCCTTGGGTCAATCGTCATAATGATGCAGAGGATCGCACGCTGAAGGAAGCTTTGGAGATGCGTCTGTTTCACAGCTTTGTGATCAATGTCTCAGGGCATGGTGTGCAGAGCTTACCTGAGGCTGAGCAAAGAAGGCTGGAACTCGTCGCTTTTGAGCATCATCTATGGTCATATTAGATAAGAGGTCAGATGTTGAGACGTGATCCCTTTTGGGATCGATTCTGACTTCTAATCGTCTCCTTAAGATCACACTTGGCATTTTTATATAGCACCTTTTTTGTTGAATGGCAGTCCGCGGATACGAAGTGTTCGCGGACATTTTTTTAGCTGATAAAATCTGAGATAAAAAATAAGCGGCAACTTTGCAGCTGCCGCTTCCCCTGATATGGATGCAGGAATTAAAGGGCAATCCCTATACCTGCTACCCATTGACCACTATATTCTGAAAGTTTATGCGTCTGTCCGAATACTGTAACCTCATCTGTGGGACGGTTCAAATTGGTTTCATAACGAAGGTCCAACACGATTTTTTTACCTAAATCTAGTCCTACACCTGCTTGCAGTCCCAATGTAGACTCTTGAAATCTTCTGCCGAATCCTTGTACATCGGCTAGATCAGAGACACTGGTCAAGTTCATGCGATAGACTGGTCCCGCATTGGCACGAAAAGGTCCTAATTTGATTCCCGCCATGATAGGCATTTCCAGTCCTAGATATTGTTCGTTGGCTGCCTCTGTCCCTCCGCCTGTGAGATCTTCTACCAGATAGCTCACACGCGAGGTCGTCAATGCAAGTTCAGGTTGAATATAAAAACCGAGTAAGGTCAATCGGCTAAAGATTCCTACATGATACTCAGGGCTGGCTTCTTGTAGGCTAACTTGGAGTTCTCGCAGATCCTGTAGGTTTTGTACTTGAAAATCTGTCCCTGAGATCCCTGAAGAGCTGACGCTAAATTTAGGACCAAGCTTAAAATTCTGTGCTTGAAGTTGAGAAGCAAAGCCTAGAAGAAGGACAAAGGAAAAAAGTGAAATAAACTGGGTGGCAAGTGAACGTTTCATAATGAATCTCTTGTTGAGCGTTAATAGGGGGTTGATGTACTATACTCAGAATGAGAAGGGGAGGTTAGGTTGCTGATCTGTAATCGGGGATCAGTACAGGAAATCGGGGAGTGAACCCTGTAAATAGGGGTTTGGACAGGCCACAAAAAAAGGCCTTTTCCTAGATGGGAAAAGGCCTCAAATAATCGAAAACTTTATGCTTATGCTTTCTCGGCAAGAACTTCTCTCGCCTCGTCGAAAAAGGAATCGTCTACTAGGATACGTCCACAGTTCTCGCAGTGAATCAGACGGCTTCTCTGCTTCAGTTCAATATGGACCTGAGGTGGAATGATAGAGAAACATCCCCCACAAGCACTACGGTCTGTGGTCACTACTGCGAGTCCATTGCGCATATTGGCACGGACCTTACGATATCCTGTGAGGATACGCTTTTCAATATGTTGTTCAGCTTTGACCACTTCTTCCTTGAGGCGCTTCTCTTCGAGCTTTGTCTCTTCGATAATTACCTCTAGCTCTCTACGCTTTTCTTCGAGCTCTTCTTTCTTATGTTGGATTTCTTCGCTTGTTCCTTCTAGTAGACCTTCCTTCTGAGCGATTTGATCGGTGTATTGCTTGATCTTCTTCTCAGATGTCAATATCTCAAGGTTCGCGTATTCGATCTCCTTGCGAAGTGCTTCGAATTCACGGTTATTTTTTACGTTATCTTGCTGAGACTCGTACTTTTTGATTTGAGCGCCGAAGTCTTGGATACGGGTCTTGCGCTCCTTGATGTCAGTTTTTAACTGCGTGATTTCATCATCAATACGCTTACGACGGGTTTCGAGTCCTTCAAGATCATCTTCGAGGTCGCTCACTTCCTCCGGAAGACTTCCACGCAGGCGGTGAATTTCGTCCATCTTAGAGTCCAGAACCTGGAGCATGCTGAGCGCTTTCAATCTTATAACGATGGCGTTATCCATATATGCTTCTTGTTGTATTGATATGCGAGAAGAGGAAAAGAAGAGACGGGATAAGGGATATTTTCAGTTATGCCCGGTTCTTCATATCTATATCTTCTTCTACTAAGTGTTCTAAATTGTTATACGAAACAGGGTTACATGAATAAAGAAGTGACTATCAAAAAGACAGTTTGACCTCTTTTAACATTTATCATGATGAAAAATACTTTACGGGATTGGTATGAACATCTGATAAATGGATCGCAAAGTTAGGAAATTTTTCTGATAAGTACGTGTGAATCAGCTCAGAAGTATACTGTTCGGATTCATAATGTCCAATATCTAAGAGTAACATTTCCTCTTCGTTGTCAAAAAATTTATGATAGGTGATATCTGCTGTTACAAACGCATCTGCCCCTTGCTTTCTTGCTTCTTGTGTCAGGAAGCTTCCTGCCCCACCACAAATAGCGACTTTTTGGATGTATTTATGGGCACTGTCTGCGTATCGAATCCCTTTTGCCTGAAAGGTAGACGCCACTTTTTGTAAAAAATCTGCTTTACTGATGGGCTCGGGAAGCGAGCCCATCATACCCGATCCTATTGTTTGTTCTGGATTTTTGGCTTGTAAGAATTCTACCTTTTCCAGTCCCAGCTTTTTGGCAATCATGTGATTGACTCCTGTACGGACGTTGTCCAGGTTGGTATGGCAAGCATACAGGAGGATGTCATGCTTGACAGCAGCCATGATGGTACGGCTCACGTAGTCTTCCCCATTTAGCCTTTTTCGTCCTGTAAACCATATCGGATGATGCGCAATGATCATGTTATAGCCCTTGTCAATCGCTTCTTCCACTACAGGCATCGTCGCATCTAGGTTGATCAGGATCCCTGTTACTTCTTGATCGGGTAGACCAACAAGTAATCCAGGATTGTCATATGACTCTGCAATAGCGGGGGGAGCCCAGGATTCTATGCTGCGAATAATGTCCTTAGCGGGAATGCCCATGCAAGAAATTTCATTTTCTCCAGGAGGGAGAAAGAGTGAGAATTTGGGAGAATGAAAGTAAATCCCCACAAAGCTGTGACTTTGTGGGGACGTCTGATATATCTTAAGACTTGAGTTTTCTGCGAATCTCGTTCACTTTGAACGATTCGATCACATCTCCAGCTTTGATATCATCATAGTTGGTGATGGTGAAACCAAACTCTTGTCCTGAGATCACTTCTTTTGCGTCATCCTTGAAGCGCTTCAAGGAGCCAAGGGTATTCTCGTAGATTACGATACCATCTCGGATCAGACGCACAGGGTTGTTTCGGTCGATCTTTCCAGAAGTGGCCAATCCACCTGCGACGTTTCCGACTTTGGTGATCTTGAATACTTCCAGTACTTCGGCTGTACCCATTTTCTCTTCGCGAATCTCTGGCGAGAGGAGTCCTTCGAGTGCGTCACGCACATCGTCGATGGCATCATAGATGACGCTGTAGGTACGAATATCCACATCCTCACGCTCTGCGAGCGATCTGGCTTGTGAGTTGGGACGTACGTTGAAGGCCATTACGATGGCTTCGGAAGCGATCGCCAAGTTGACATCTGCTTCGGTGATGGCACCTACTGCTTTCCAGATGATGTTTACTTGTACCTCTTCTGTAGATAGCTTCATCAAGGCACCAGAAAGGGCTTCTACAGAACCATCCACATCGGCACGGATGATGACATTCAGCTCTTCGAAGTTGCCCAATGCTTTGCGTCGGCCAATTTCTTCCAGTGTGAGGCGGTTGTTCTTACGCAATTGCTGCTCACGGAAGAGTTCTTGACGCTTGTTGGCGATCTCCTTGGCTTTTCCATCGTCTGTGAAGACGTAGAATTTATCCCCTGCTGTGGGTTGACCCGTCAGTCCGAGGACCTGTACAGGCATAGAGGGTCCTGCTTCTTTGATTCTATTTCCTTTTTGGTCGATGAGGGCACGTACTTTTCCATAGTGGATACCTGCGACCATCTCATCCCCCACACGGAGGGTTCCATTTTGGATCAGGAAGGTCGCTACATTACCACGGCCTCTGTCGAGACGGGCTTCAATGACAGTTCCTGTCGCTGCGCGATCGGGATTGGCTTTGAGTTCCAGTATTTCTGATTCGAAGACTACTTTTTCTAGCAGATCTTCTACGTTCATCCCTTTGAGTGCTGAGATTTCTTGGGATTGGATAGGACCGCCCCAGTCATCTACCAGCAGATTCATCTCTGCTAGCTGGCTTTTGATTTTTTCTGGTTCAGCTCCTGCCTTATCGATTTTATTCAGCGCGAAGACCATGGGCACTTCTGCCACTTGTGCGTGGTTGATGGCTTCTCGTGTCTGAGGCATCACGGCATCGTCAGCTGCTACGACGATGATGGCTACGTCTGTGACTTTTGCACCACGCGCACGCATTGCTGTAAAGGCTTCGTGACCGGGTGTATCAAGGAATGTAATGGTTTTCCCATCGTCCATCTTCACTTGATAGGCTCCTATGTGCTGGGTGATACCCCCTGCCTCACCTGCTGCCACATTGGCCTTACGAAGGTGGTCCAGTAAAGTCGTCTTCCCGTGGTCAACGTGTCCCATCACAGTGATGATTGGATTACGTGGGATAAGATCCTCTGGATCGTCTTCCTCTTCAATAATCTCAATTTCTTTCTCTGTGACGTCTACGAACTTTATCTCATATCCAAACTCTTCTCCCAATACGCTGAGTAGATCGGCTTCCAATCTTTGGTTGATCGAAACCATCATACCGAGCTGAAAAGATTTGGTAATAATATCATTGACAGGTACTTCGATCATCTGTGCAAACTCATTTGCTGTGATGAACTCGGTAAGTTCCAGTACTTTTGCTTCTTCTGCCGCCATCTGGTCTGCTTGTGCCCTTCTTTCGGCAAAAGCATCACGCTTGGCTCGACGCTGACGCTGTCTATTCCTTGAGGCCCCTCGTCCCATCTGTGAGAGCGTGTTCTTGATGGACTGATCCACCTCTTTCTCACTGGGCTTTTCTTTCCTATTGCCTCTGTTGCTATTGTTGGACGAGTTAGTGTTGGCGTTTGATCCATCTCCTTCAGATGGTTTACGCTTTCTCTTACGTCGTCTTCTGCGCTTCTTTTTTGCATCATCTGAATCCCCATCATCTGTTTTTGCAGTTGCGGGTTTAGATGTGTCTTTTTTGTCGTCCTTAGACTTGTCTTCTTTTCCTTTGCGCTTCCTACGGTCGGAAGGAAGTTCAATTTTCCCCATTACCTTCAGGCCTCGAAGGTTCGGTGCACGATCTCCAGCGCGGATAACGCCGCTTTCTGTCTCTGCACTTTCTTCGGCTTTCTTTTCCTCTTGTTCAGATTGGGGTGCCTTTGCCACAGTAGCGGCTTCTTGTTTAGCAGGAGCAGCCTTAGGCTTCTTTTCTTCAGGCTTTTCAGGCTTGGGTGGCGCTGGAGTTTTGGGAGGCTCAACAGTTACTTTGGGCTGAACTTGAGGCTTCTCTGTAGGTGGTTGAGGCTTAGCTACCTTTGGTGTAGGTTCTTTCTCGACGACTGGTGGAACAGGTTTCTTTTCTTCCTTGACCACGGGTGGCTTTGGCTCCTCAGGTTGAGGTTTGGGTTGAGGATCTACCTTAGGTGCAGGAGGTGTTGTCTCACTTACTTTTGCTTTTGGAGCAGCAGGAGATTCAGTCTTTTTGTTATTATCTTTTTTCGTAGGCTTAGGTTTCGCCTTAAACTTATTGAGATCGACTTTGCCTACGACGCGTAGTCCTACTCCTTGGTCGTCCTTCTCCTGTATCGGTGTAGGAGGAGGTGTTTCTGCAACAGGAGGAGTAGGAGCTGTAGGTTCGACCTCTGCTTGAGGCTGTTCTGTCTGATCAGATTCAGGAGAACTTTTCCTTCTACGTTTGGGTTTGATTCGGTTGCGAAGATCGGATGCTGAAATAGGGTCTTCGCCTTCTTCTTCGGTTGTGCCTTCTTCTGGAGATTTTGTTGCCACGCGCTCTTCTTTTCTTTTCTCCAGGATCTGATCTGCACGCTCTTTCATCTGCTTCTCGGAAGCAAACTGCTTGAGGAGCATGGCATAGAGATCGCTGTCGATCTTACTGTTGGGGGAATTATCAATATCGTGGCCCTTGTCTTGCAAGTGCTCGACCAATAGAGATGTTCCCACATTCAGTTCTTTGGCGACTTGGAACAATCGGTAATTTCGCTTCTTTCCCGGCATGCTTGGTTTTTGGGATGCGTAATCTAAAAAAGACTCTTAACAACAGTTTAATTACGCAAATTTACTATTTTTTATAAAAACAAATACTCGTGGAAGCGGATTTTCCTCTCCCAGCCGCGTGCAACAATAGAAAAATGAGCCGGTTTTTACCGTCAATGATGCTTCATAGGCGATTATTTAATCATTTTCTCATTCTTCTTCGAATTCTGATTTGAGCACACGGACGACTTCTTCCACAATTTCTATTTCGAGATCTGTCCGACGAGTCAATTCTTCGACAGACAATTCAAGGACGCTTCTTGCTGTATCGCAGCCGATACGCTTGAGTTCTTCAATGACCCAATCTTCGATTTCGTCATTGAATTCTTCTAGATCGATATCCTCTTCATCAGGCTCAGCCTCTCTGAATACATCAATCTGGAAGTTGGTCAACTGACTGGCCAGTTTGATATTTAGACCATTTTTCCCAATAGCTAGAGAAATCTGTTCAGGCTTCAAAAATACCTGAGCCATTCGGTTTTCGTCATCCAATTTGACATCTACAATCTTCGCAGGGCTCAACGCACGGCGAATGTAGAGATCGTCATTGGTTGTATAGCTGATGACATCAATGTTCTCGTTGCGCAACTCACGTACAATACCGTGGATACGACTTCCCTTCATCCCCACACATGCCCCTACAGGATCGATACGGTCATCATAGCTTTCTACTGCTACTTTAGCCCGCTCTCCAGGTTCACGAACAATCCCTCTAATGTTGATGAGGCCATCGAATATTTCAGGAACTTCTTGTTCAAATAGCTTTTCAAGAAATAAAGGAGCAGCACGTGAGATGATGATGCGCGGATTGTTGTTGTGCATCGCTACATTGGCTACTACCGCTCTAAGGGCATCTCCTTTGCGAAAACGATCTTTTGGGATCTGTTCTCCTTTGGGTAGGATCAACTCTGCTCCTTCGTGTAAAACGAGGATCTCATTTCTCCATACCTGATATACTTCTCCTACAATGATGGTCCCGATCATATCTTGATACTGGTCCACCATGCTCTTCTTCTCCAGATCGCGAATCTTTTGTGTCAAAGTCTGCTTGGCAGTTTGGATGATCTTTCTCCCAAAAGAGAAAAAGTTGATTTCTTCCGCCAATACGTCTTCCACTTCATAATCAGGATCGACAGAGAGGGCTTCACTCAATGGAATCTGACGTGTTTCGTCCTCCAAATCAAAATCCTCTACTACCTCGCGCTCACGAAAACCCTGTATATCTCCTTTGTCAACATTGACAATGATCTCAAAGTTTTCATCTGATCCATATTCTTTTCGGATCATGGTACGGAAGACCTCCTCCAGTACCCCCATGAGGGTAGCTCTATCGATATTCTTGAACCTCGAAAATTCGGTAAACGCATCTACCAAATTGATTCCAGGATCTACGGTTTTTCTTCTCGCCATTATATGATGATGACTTTAGCTTCCTTTATCTCTGGGAAAGTAATCGTATCTTTAAATACGACATTTCCTTTTTTCTTCTTTTTCTTTTTACCCTTGACAGGTACGGGGCTCAGTGTGATCTCAGCCTCAGTTACTGTCTCCAGTTTTCCTTTGATTTCTTGCTCGTCGTTCAAAACAACCTTGAGAAATCTTCCCACTTCTTTCTTGTATTGTCTTAGCAGTTTAAGGGGCGAACCCACACCAGGCGAACTTACTTCGAGTCTGTATTTAAAATCAAAACTCGTGTGTTCTTCCAAATGAAAGCTCAAGGCTCTGCTAATCTTTTCGCACTCAGACATGGTGATGCCTGCGTCTGTATCCACTTTGATGGACAGTATCCTATTCCCTCCTTGTGTCAAGTTTATGTCCACCACAAAGGCAGCAGGCAGGGTCTCAACTATCAGGTCGGTTAATTCTTGTAGAATCTCCTCAGAAATCATGCTAAAAAAATAAGGGAGCATGCTCCCTTTGCTATTAAGCGCTTTGAATTAAACACAAAGATAGCAGTTTAGGGGAGATTTACAAAGGAATTAAATGAACGATATCTTGAGGGTATGAGCCTTATTTACAGGGGATATATCATATTCTGTAAGAGGAAAAGGCTGGTAAGTATGTACCTCAAAATCTATAAGATCCCTTTTATGCTTCTACACATGAGGATAGGGACCGATTAGGTGTTCGACCCATACATACGGAAAATCACCTAGAAGGTTGGGGAAGGGATTCGCCATTTGTATAAGTAGCTATAGAGCAAAAAAAAGGCCGAGAACCCGTCTCGACCTTTGTAGATGTACAAATCTTGTATGGATGGCCTAAAACTTAGGCGTGCCCTGT
>JBCBPW010000020.1:0-83595 GCA_039820545.1 Bacteroidota bacterium
TCTATTGCCCATTTGTTCGCTTCATTCCAAACCTTTTCAGTTACTTTGGTTAGATAGAGATTCTCAGGAATGTCTGTTATCTCGACTGCATATGGCTCCAAACCTTGTTCTATCCCACGCTGCAAAGCATCTGGATCCAAGTTGTGGTGTACTAAAAACGCATCCATTTGTACGAGATGCTGCCTTAGCGCGATGAAAATGTGGCCAAGATCTATGAAGTCCATGCTGAGATTGAGGGCAGTATTTCTACTCGTCAAAAATACAGGTCCTGTTTCCTCAGACATTTCAAGTCCTAGTGGATTTTTCTCTTGCCGACGTTTGTTTGCTTTCTTCCCAAAACGCATTATGATATTCTCCGTTTTATGTAATCATTGTGCGATCAAGAACAATTTCGAAAAATACACAGCATCAAACTAGCACTTTATCCCTCCCATTCGTCTTACTTAAGGTGTCCCTCTAGATTGGGATGTTCAGTTTCGAATCAATTGTGCATTTTAACAACAGAAAGCTAGCCCTTAACCCATGTATTGACTATTGGGTGGCTATTTTTGCAAGTCAAACAAACATAACTAACCCCCCTTTACCATGAGAAAAATTGGTTTTGTACTACTTCTATCGATGCTTGGCTTAGGTCTCCAAGCACAGGGCCTCTTCAAAACCTGGAATGTCAAAAGCGTAGGTGTCTCCTTTGGCGTCGAGCAGGATCGTGTCAATGGATTCAGCGGAGAAACTTTGCTGCGAATGGTAGGACAAGAAGATTTATTAGAAGCAAAAAACATTAACCTCGAAAATGCCTCCAAGTATGGTGGGGTATGTGAGAACCCTCACTTTCATTTGCAAGCCATTGTAGCCCCGAGCAAATGGCAAAACACCGAGATTCACACTTCGATCATGGGAATCTTCGGACGTGTAGATGCTATCACCTACTATTCAGACAATGAATTTCCCAATTCATGGGACAACTACATGACGCTCAATACGCGGAGCAATGAAGTCGGTGCTAGCTTAGCACTGATTCAGCGCAAGCGTTTCGGACCTGCTAGCCTCTATGGTGGCGTCGGGACCAACCTTGGATTTTCATTTGCCAATGACCTTTCGATTTTCACAACGGAGACAGTCACAGCAACAGATCTTTCCTTTGCCAATACGAATTTTAGTTCCTTTCCTGAAGGAGAAGAATTCGAATATGAGCAGTCTTATGAGGAGCTTTCCTTTGTCAATGACTATTTTCCACTTTCGGGAGGGGTTTCACAGCGTGTATACCTTCAGGCAGGTGCTAGCTTGACATTTTTCAAGCGCGTCGAACTAGGTGTTGAAGGTCGATATGGAAAAGGATACCGCAAGCACTTCGAGGGAGACTGGATTTCGACTACCAATAACGCTTGGGGATTTTTTGCGAGATGGAACCTATTTGGATCTGCTTCTCAATAATTTTCCCTTTAGCCCCTACTTATTTTAGGCAATCGCCAACTATCGGAAGGACTTCATTCGTGTACTCGGATGAGTCCTTTCGGTTTTATTGGATAAAGGGCTTCATTTTTAGTGGACTTTTACCTAATTGCCAATCATGAAATACATCCTCTTTCCCCTTATTCTCCTTCCCTATCTACTACAAGCCCAGTGTGGCAACGTCCTGGATGAACTCACCCTTAATCAAGCTACTCCTGGTCTGACAGCCTTGAGTCCAGGAGCAAAATTTGGGCACAGTCCTGTAGCTATTGGAGATCTGGATGGAGACGGTCTGAGCGAGATTGCAATAGGTGCACCCGAAGATGACTCTACAGGAGTGGGAAAAGGAATTGTGTATATCCTCTTCATGGATGTATTGGGGAATGTCAACCAAAGCGTAAAAATTGGGGAGGGAATCGGAGGACTTCAAGCGAGCATCAGCGGAGATGCATGGTTTGGATACGCGATTGATTCTTTGGGGGATTTTGATGGAGACAATGTCCCCGATCTGTTGGTAGGCGCTCCCCGACAAAACGAACTCGTGACACGTGATGGCGCCGTTTTTATCCTGCTTCTCAAAGCAGATGGCACCGTCAAAAACCATTATAAAATCAGCCAGACAACTGGCAACCTCAACCAGTTTCTCCAACTAGACGATCGATTTGGACAGGGTGTAGCTAGACTAGGGGACCTAGATGGGGACAGCATTCCAGAGATCGCTGTAGGCATGGCAGGGCTTTCGGCCAACAGCCCTGGAGCCGTATTTACTCTCTTCCTCAATGCCGATGGCACCGTAAAGCAAAATGGAGCCAAAAAGATCATTCCTGGACTATTCGGATTTTCAGGTCCCTTGGGGGCAGGCGATCAATTTGGGTCTTCCCTATCCAATATGGGAGACTTGGACGGAGACGGTGTCGTGGATCTCGCGGTAGGTTGCCCCCGAAATGATGCCTCAGGGTCGGACATGGGTAGTGTGTGGATACTTTTCCTCAATGCAGATGGCAGTGTAAAGGCTTCGCAAAATATCTCTAAAGGGCTGGGGGGATTCGCAGGCAATGCCAGCAACAATGGCTGGTTAGGGACAGACGTAAGTCGAATCGAAGATCTCGATGGAGATGGAGTCGACGATCTGCTGGTAGGTGAACCCCTAGGAAATGAAGGAGGGTCCAATCACGGAAGGATCTGGATCATGTATATGAATACCGATGGCAGCGTGAAAGCCCAAGACAGCATAGGCGACCTCTCAGGCAATTTCAATGGATCACTCTTCATCAATGATTTCTTTGGTTGGGGAGTCGGAGGCCTCGGTGATTGGGACGGAGATGGCCTCCAAGAAATCATCGTCGGCACCCCAGGATCAGATGACGGGATGAACAATACTGGAAAAGCCTGGATCTTGACATTGGAAGGTTGCTTGCCTACGCCTGTTTTCACCTGTCAAGATTGGGAGCCTGGATCAGACTTTCTGTGGGTTCAGTTAGTGGATACCAGTGGGGAAGTGCGCTTTCAAAATGTCAGCACAGGTGATTCATCTGCCTCGTGGACTTGGACTTTTGGGGATGGGGATACTCTGTTTGGATCAGTTGATTCGGTTGTTACCCATGTTTATGATAGCAGCGGCACGTACGATGTTTGTTTGATCTCACAAGTCGACTCCATGGGGTTGATGTGCCAGGATACATTTTGCCTGACTATCTCAGTCTCTATCCTTGATCCCCTCACTTGTGCGGATCTGGATATACAAAGCAACTTCTCATGGGATGGTTTCTTATGGGAAGATCCTGTAATTTTTGTCGATGAGAGTGCAGGAGCAGATATAACGCAGAGTTTATGGCTTTTTGGCAATGGAAATGATACGCTTCTCACATCGCCAGGGGATTCGGTTAGCTATACGTATCCTGCGCCAGGTGTATATACCGCTTGCTTGATTGCTATTGCGGATACAATGGGATTGGTCTGTAGAGATACATTTTGTCAAAGTATAGAAGTCATCATCAACTCAAACGATCCCTTAAATTCTTGGCTTGTCAAAGGGATCTCGCCTCATCCAAACAGGACGGGTTTACTTCTACATGCTGAAGGTATCCTACCCGATCTACTCGATATATCCATGACGGATCTTCAGGGAAGGACTGTACCTATCTCATGGGATCAAGGTAGCCAAATAGCGACCCCTGAGCTTTCCCGAGGACTTTATATTGTATCATTTTCATGGAATGGACGCCAGCAGCTTGTCAAATACTGGCAAGAATAGCCTCGTTCGCTACAGACAAAATTCCCTTCGCTGACAGGATGCCTCCAAATACTGCCGCTCCGCCTCCACTCACGGACAAGGAGCTCAGAAACGGTTTTTCAAGCTAGATATTATAGGTATTGCACGATCCAGGGCTGAGCAGGTGTAAACTGTAGATTCATGTCCCTTTTCCCCCAAACGACCATTATCATGTTTGTCCACTCATATCATAAGCCTCCGTGGAAACTCTCACCAACCTTCACCAGCACCTCCAAAGAGAAAAATATTATTCGTTCTTTCTGAGCGTTTTGCTCACGCTCGTCCTTGGGATGATTTCGTCGCCCACAAAATGTCAATCCCTCCTCCCCCACTACATCACCGTAGAGGGAGGGGCAGGACGAGTAGAAGGTTTGACTCCCAATTGGTACTCCCTAAGTGTGGGGAAGGTGACCAAGGCACGGGTCAGCCACCTACAAGTACGCTTGATGGGGGGCACACGATATCGACAGAGTGCGGGAGGGGCCTGGATTCGCGACGCCATCGGACGGGAAGCTTATCAAGCCTATGTCGTCAATGACACTACCTATTTTCCTTTCATCGTTCGTAGTCAGACGAGATTTATGGCTCTTTATCTCGAAAGTGAGCTACATCCTTTAAGAAAAAATTTCTATACCAACCAAACACGATTCTCTCCCTACTTCAGCCTGGGCGTCGGCTTGCATGCCGCAGATGTACGCGTCAATGCTCTAGACGAAAATGGCAACAGATACCTCTTCACAGATTCTGCTCAGATCATCCCTTTTGAAGAACAAGTACCCCGTCAGTTCATTTCGGTCAACACCAATATCGATTGGGACGATAGTTTTGAAGGGAGGGGAAAAGCTTACGTAGACGATGGTGAGCCCCAAATGCAGTTCAGAATACAACTTGTGACAGGTGTAGGATTACTCTATAAGCTTCATTCCCATTGGGCATTGAACGTCGACATCACCACCTACTGGAATCTCTCCATCCTAGAGTGGACAGATGGCAACTTAGTCGTACCCGACAATGTCTCTCCGCTTTACAACGCCCTCCAAATAGGATTGAGATACGAGATCAAGGGCTGGCCCAGCACCTATCTAAGAACATTGAAGGATGGAAGTCCGTAACGTGCGAAGTCCCAGCATTTAGGATTCATGCGGAATGGTTCATTTTAGGACAAAAGTACCTATATTAGAATTCTCTAATAAGTTCACTCATGACAACAGATCGCATCAATTGGACTGCCCTCGCCATAGAATTCTTTTCCATATTCATTGCTGTGACGATGGCTTTTGCTTTAGACAAGTGGAATGAAAATAGAAGGGATAGGCTGTCTGAAACCAAGATCCTTTTGGAAATAAGGCATGGCTTGGCGCTAGATCTGCTAGATATGGAGCAAAACATCAATGGCCATCGACAGGGGATCAAAGCTTGTATTTACTTTCGCAAGATGATCGGCGGAGACGAGGCCAGTCCAGACTCTTTGGGCTTTCATTATTATGCGATTTTGAGGGACTATATTTCCATCCAAAATGCTTCGGGCTACGAGTCTCTTAAATCAAAGGGATTAGAATTGATAGAAAATGATTCCCTTCGTTTACACATCATTTCTTTGTATGACTTTCACTATCAAATTCTTGAGAAGCTTGAAGAAAATTATTCTGAGAATCAGTTTGATAAGAATTACTTTCATCCTATCAACGACATACTAACCGATCATATGGCATTTGATGAAAATGGAAAAATGACCACTCTCGCTCAGCCACTCCCTTTATCTTCTAAACAAAAAGCGGCATTTCATATATATGTCAACCGCATCCAGTTTAATCGGCAGTTTGTCATTAGCCTCTACTTTAACACAAAAGAGAAAATCCAAGAATTGATCGAAGAGATAGATAAGGAAATCGCGGTTGAGTCACTATAAGTAGACATCATCCCTTGAGGGATTTCGCTGCACTCAAGACATCAGATTTTAAAAAATCGTAATCAAGAGTTAAGCACTTTGCGCGTATGCGTTTTCTTTTATCACAGTATGGAATAGATTGAGGCAATCTTTGAATCCGCAATTTTCCCCAACATATGCGATGGACTCTATGCGTCTGTGAGTTAGATTTAACCCACTCACTAATCCATCTACTATGCGATCATTTATCTTAATTTTCATGTGTTTGATCTGGGTAAACGCCTTTCTACAGGCACAGGAATCCACTGATTTACAACTACCTTCAGAAGAAACTCTGCAATCATGGCTGGCGGAGTCCAAGGTCCCTGCTGTAGCCATAGCAACATTCGCTTTGGGTGTGCCCGATCAGTACATCGTACAAGGTGAGCTAGCACCCGAAGTGCCTGCTCCTACTGATGCAATGTTCAATGTAGCCTCGCTCACCAAATCTATCTCTACCTATCTCACCCTCATTTTGGTATCCAATGGAGATTGGCACCTCGATGAGCCTTTGTATCACTACTGGGTAGATCCCGATGTCAAAGACGATCCTCTGCACAAGAAACTGACAACGCGACATGTTTTAAGCCATCGTACGGGTTTTGTCAACTGGCGGTGGATGCACGCGACCAAAAAATTGACGTTTGACCATGCACCTGGGAGCCAATTGGGTTATTCTGGTGAAGGGTTTGAGTACATGCGCAAAGCCATGGAGAAGAAATTTAACATGACATTTGAACAACTGGTAGACTCCTTGGTATTTGCGCCACTGGGAATGGAGGATAGCCATATGATCTGGCGCGATCAGCTCGATACGGCACGCTTGGCACTGCCTCATCAGGAGACGGGTACCTTACACGAAGGCTACAGACGTAAAGAGGCCGTCGCATCGGACGATCTCATGATCAGTTTACAGGATATGACGACTTTTGGCAAGGCACTAATCGCCCAAAAAAGTATTTCAGAAAAGCTGTACAACGAAATGATCCATCCCTACTCCGAAATGAAGCCTGGAACTGAGATGGGCTTGAGCTGGATCATATTTCCCAAAGTAGGAGAAAAAGAGGAATACGCGCTCTTCAATGCAGGTAGCGATCCTGGCACGAATGCCATCATGGTCTTTTTCCCAGAATCCCAGCGCGGCCTCATCATCATGACCAATGGAGATCATGGGCGAGACATCATCATGAAGGTGGTGGCGACTACGCTAACTGAAGGGCCTGAGCTATTGCAACGATTGGGAGGGTGATCATTTTTCATTTTTCATCTTTCATTTTTTAGAAATAAAAGATTGGCTGGTGTTTACTGGTCAATCTTTTTTCTTATCTTGTTTTCTTCATACGAAAAATCAATTACACGCCTACTATGGAACTCACACGCATACAGGTTACCATCTTGGAATGGATTCTCGCTATTGCTTTTATTGCCCTAATTGCCGCCATCCCCATCCTTTTGATCAAAGCTTTGGTTCACATCTCTCGACGAGAATTTGCTAATCCTAATGATAAGCTCGTTTGGGTCATCATCTCGATATTTGTTCCACTTGTCGGTCCCCTACTCTATCTACGAAATGGGAAGTCCCAGCCTTGAACAAGAGTGATCTAGATACTTCAGGCGCCAACGTCCCGTTGGTGATTGTGTAGGCTATCGCGGCAGCTTGCTTAGTTGGGAAACTAATAGATTGAGGTGCTGCGTAGCTAGATGGCTACGCAGAGCGGCGGAGCCGCGACAGTGCCAACGTCCCGTTGGTGCTGAGTCGGTCAGGGTAGCTGATTTCGATATGTCTTGGGTGTCACGCCTGTCCACCGCTTGAAGGATCGGATAAAAGCGCTAGCATCTGCATAGTCGAGGAGATACGCTACTTCGGCTATGCTGAGATGGGGTCTCTCAAGGTAGCTAAGCGCCATTTCTTTGCGCAGCTCATCCGTCAGCTGCTTGTAGGTATATCCTTGAACATGCAAGCGCCGCTGAAGGGTCCGTGGACTGGTATGAAGGTGCGCAGCCATTGCTTCGATGGTAGGCAATCGCTTTTGTCCGATATGGAGGAGACTTTCCTTGATTCTGGCGACGTAGCCTTGTTTATGCTGTATCTGGGCAGACTTCTCCTCTGCGTGAGCGACGAGAATGCGTAGCAGGTCGAAATTGGCTGTCACCACCGGGACTTCTACATGCGATTTTTGCATCACCATCGCGATTTCTTCCGAGTCAAAGTACAATGCACACCGAAATATACGTTCATATTCGTCTATCTCTGCAGGACGCTGCCAAGGTAGATACACCGCCAGGGGAAAATGCTGCTCTTGTGTTAGTGAATGAAACGCTCTCAGGGAAAAAGCCAATACACCATCTGCTGTATGGCGAAAAGCAGTGTAGGATTGGTCTACCCAGGCCTTGTAGGGAGAAAGTTGAATCTTGTACGTACCATTTCCCTGTTTCAAACTCATAGGCAAGACACTACAGCCGAGATTGGCAAAGTGACAGCAATATTCCAAGGCTTGCTTGACCGTCTCACTCGTTTGGGAAATCTGGGAAATCAGACCTGCAGCTGTCAGATTCAGGCTCTCACCTGCATGTAGCCCGAAAAAAGGATCACCTGTCAAGGATATGGCTTGCTCAATCACCTGATTGTACACACGGTCTGTTATCTTACAGGATTCTTGACTCAGCACCTCCGCGCTATACCCACTCAGAGCCAAAAGCACTTGCAGATCTGCCCCTTGCCTTGCAGCAAAGTGCATCATATTGAGTAGGAAACGCCCGTTGAATGCCATGCGTTTTGACTTTTACCACAAGTAATGATTATTAGGAATCATTTCCTACACGGCTGGATATTCTGTCATAAGGTCTAAAATTCGTAGTGAAAAGTACGGGTCCACAATCGCAATTAATTGATCTATCTTTTGCTCTTTTGTCAACATCAATTACAAGTTGAAAGGATGTACATAGCCATGGATTCGCCTAAATCAAGCATTTCAGTTCAGTTTTTTTCTTACCTACCACAGCTTCCCTTCTTTCATCCTTTTTCCCACCTTTGGCACAAATTGAAATGCTATGAGCCTGATTTATGCGATTGACTTATTGGGGACCCTTGTCTTTGCCATTAGTGGGATCTTGATGGCCATTGACAAAAAGTTTGACTTGGTGGGTGCGATTGTGCTGGGATTTGTGACGGCCATTGGAGGGGGATCGCTGCGGGACATGCTGATCGGGCAAACGCCCGTAGGATGGATGCAGGACATCTCCTATGTAATCGTCATTTTTGGTGCCGTACCGATCTGCTATCTGGCGAAAAAATATATCATTCGCTTGCAGAGGGGTCTATTTTTATTTGACACCATCGGCATCGGGCTATACACTGTCTTGGGTCTGCAAAAAACCTTGAGTTTGGGACTTTCTCCTGTGATTGCAATTTTGATGGGCGTCGTTTCTGCCTCTTTTGGAGGACTGATTCGAGACATACTGGCCAATCAGGTTCCACTCATTCTCCGAAAAGAAATCTATGCCTCTGCGTGTGCCCTCGGTGGGATCGTCTTTTTGACGGCTGAGCAATTTCTAGCCAATAGCGATTTGAATATGATTCTGGCTATTTTGGTTGTGACGGTGATCAGGTATCTGGCCGTGAGAAAGGGATGGAGTATCCGATTAGAGCCGTTGAACTGATTTTTTATCATCGCCCATGATTTCATCTAAATTTTTATTGTTTTCCACCATTTCCTCTACCGCTTGATTTCATTCATCCTTATCCCATCACAATGAATACCTTCCCCATCCTCGAAACACCCAGACTCCGACTGCGTCGCATGCAGACAAGTGACATTCCCTCGCTGCTGAAATATGTCAACAACACCAAAATCACGGATCAGATCCTCAACTTTCCCTATCCTTATGTGGAAGAAGATGCCATTTTTCGGATGCACATCATTCTCCAAGGATTTAAGGAAAAACAGCGTTTTGTATTTGCCATTACCCAAAAAGAGGAAGATGAGTTGATAGGTGAAATCGGACTGCACTTGGACAAGGCAAGTAACAGAGCAGAAATGGGATACTGGCTAGGAGAGCCTTTTTGGAATCAGGGATTGATGAAAGAAGCCATTGGCCCTGTGTTAAAATTTGGATTTGAAGAAGTGAAGTTGCATAAAATCTTCGCGACACACTTCATCTCAAATCCCGCTTCAGGCAAAATCATGGAGCAAAATGGGATGATACGTGAGGCGGAAATGAAAGACCATTATAAGAAACAAGGGATATACGAGACCGTTTTTCAATATCGATTGACAAAAGAGGAATTTAAAACATTCAGACCCCGTTTGGAACAATGAAAATCTAGCTAAAAAGCAGTGATGAAAGCTATTTTGGGGGATTTAGCCTCACTAAATCCCCCAAAATAGATGAAGTTCAGGTTCTGAAAGCACAAACTTTTCGCAGATTTGAGGTCTCAAACATGGTCTTATATCCTCCCAATAGCATAAGGATAGATGACTTTGAGCCCTGATACAGTCCTCTCATCTTAGCCTATTCCTTTGATGATCTCCTCTAATGCCTTGAGATGGTCTTCAAATGCTTTGCGGCCTTCGGGCGTCGCTTGATAGGTCGTATGCGGTTTTCGGTTGATGAATTCCTTTTTCTCGTCGATATATGCGTGCTTGCGAAGCTGCTTGATATGGGAGGCAAGGTTCCCATCGGACTGACCCAGGGTGGTTTTCAAATGGCTATAATGCACCCAATCCTCCACCATCAGTAGGGACATGATGCCAAGGCGCACCTTGCTTTCAAATACTTTGTCTAGTCTATTGAGGGCTTCCTTCACGCTGTCGTTCGTACTTGAAATACATAATGATACCGTAGAGAATGTGCAATACCCCAAACCCTATGGCCCAAAAAATAATCGATGAGCCTGGCATCATACCTGATACTAAGCCTAACCCAATCTCTACCAGACCCAGCTGGTAGATTTCTTGATGCGTATATTTCCCTGCATTGACGAGTGCCAATCCGTAAAAGATCAGTGTAGCAGGACCTACCAGTTTCCCAAACCCATGATAAGTTAGGAGTATACAAAATAAAGCACCAGCTACGAGGGGAATTAGCATATTTAACAACACCTTCCTTGAGCTGGGGGACCACAAGCGCTGCCCACGTTTTTGTGCATTGCGGCGGGTGAAAACAAACGCAAGCGTAGCCGCGATGAGCAAGATGCCTAGGGCAATCAGGACCAGCGTCGCCAATTGAGAAAGTTTCACTGTAATGACGACACTCCGTGAGGCCATCTGGCCATACAAACCCTGACCTTCAAGGTAGAGATAGGTGACAGCTGCTCCGATCAAGGCGACGATGCCTGCACTGACACCCGAAAGGCCGCTGAGCGAAAGAAATCGGGTGGATTCTGCCATCATTTGGCGTATAGCCGTGATGTCTTCGAGTTGTTGCTTGTATTCATTCATCCAGAAAGTGCTTTGTAATCCAAAGTAATGGTTTATGATGTTAAATCCAATCTTTGCGACCAACGCGGAGGTAGAGGCTAGCACTAGCTATTCTTTCTCCTTACTCCATCGTTTCCTTAGCTGCCGCCACTACTTTCTTGGTATTGCCCACAAATATTTGGTCTCCCACCATGATCACAGGTCGTTTCAAAAAGGTGTACTCATCCAATATATGCTGTCGGTAGTCTTCCTCGCTCAACTCCTGCTCATGCAATCCCAATGCACGATATTTCATCGCTCTCCGACTGAATAAAGCCTCGTAAGAGCCTGCCAAGTCTTTCATGCGATCAACTTCCTCCGCTGTCATCGGCTCAGACTTGATTTCTCTCATCACTACATCTGAACCAAGATTGAGTTCGCCGATGATGCGCTTACACGTGCTACAAGTAGATAAATAAAATATTTGGGTCATTGTCTTCAGATTTAAGGTCACAAAGATGAGAAAAATACGGTAGGCCCAAACCCCTCTTTTACAAAAAACGCAAAGGAACCTTTTCATCCCACAGAGAAAAATTGGATATTGTATAGATAAATCAAGGGAGTGAGTTTACCTCATGCGTTGTACATTAAGCCCATCATTCCCTTGCTTATCTTTCAGTTCTGAGGAATGAGAAAATTCATTTACGCTATCATCGCGCTGATCGTCACGATCGTATTGGCTGCTGTCTTCTTCACAGCTATTCTCCCCAACATGATGCCTAACATACCAGATCTACCTGATCTTGAACCTGAGGAAATTATCCAGGTACATACAGTCATTGTGGAAGAGATCAGTGGAATGGGCAAAATGGAGCTAGTCAAATATAAGTTTAGCGACATCGTCAAGCATCAGGTAAAGATCGATTACTGGCCAGATCCAGAAGTAAGGCTTCAGGCATTTGGGGAGACCGTAGCGTGTATTGATTTTACCAAAATTGATAGTGCGGACATCTTCGTCCAAGGAGACTCCATTTATATCACTTTGCCTAATCCCGAGATTTGCTATTCCAAGATCGACCATGAGCGGTCCGAGATTGTCAATACGCAGTACACCTCTATTTACTCAGAAGGAAACAAAGTCATCCAACAGACCTTCCTTATTGCAGAGCAGAAGCTCATGGAGTCGGCCATGACCTACGGGATCATGGATAGTGCACGCAGCAAGGCTCAGACTGTCTTGCGTCCGATTCTTCGCAACATCGCCCAGAAACAAGTCTTCCTCCAATTTCCTCCTCCTCCCATTCAGGTCGCTCCGACACCTGAGGAGCAAAATAAACCTACGATCCCTTCAGCCATTAGAACGGGCTAGATGAAACGCTTTATGAGATCAGGTATAAATTGTGCTTCATTTTCCTATCCTGATCTTGTTTGCTGTTGGTTACAGATTCCTTCATAGGCAGGTGAATTCCCTATTTTCGTTATGGCTTGCAAGTGCTAGTAAATGGAAACATACACTTTTTCTAATGTGTGTGTATACGTCAATTGAACCTGCACTCACAGGCTCTATTACCTTTTTTTATTGACGTACTTACAGCGGAATATTCGCCTTTGATCCTACCTCGTTTCTCTTCCTCTTTTGTGTGAACTATTCCTGATCCATTCTCCTACTTTCCTTTTGCCTCTCTTCAAAACACTGACATCTGTCTCACATTCGATGACAGGAAAGCTCCCTTTGCTGACAAGACACTATAATGAATGTATCTATACATTAAGTTAGGAGCATATTCTTTACAGGAGTCCCTGCAAATCAACCTATTTTCTTTCACCATAAACAACCTAGTGACTTATGACAGCTATAAAAATGAATGTAAATCTGTACTTATGTATATTGGCCCTTGCCTCTGTACTGATCAGCGGATGTTCCTCTTTTGGGAATCGTATAGAAAATGAAGAACAACTCGCCCGAATCCAAGATACCTGGATCAGAGTCTTGAGCAACAACCCCGGAAATGATAACATGCGTGTAGACGTATCCGACTCCGACGGTATCATCATTGATCCTGCCAATAGCGGATTTCGTCTCAATGAAACCAAGTGGCAAGGGATTTCTCCCCAAGGTGAAAGCCTCTACGAATACCAAGAACTCGGATCTGATGGCAACTATTACGCTGCGACAATGAGCTTGGGAACAGACGATACGCTTCGTATCAGCGTCGGAGCTAGTGGCGCAGGCAATGTGCAAAAATGGGTCAGAATATCCGCTTACACTTCAGGTTCTACAGGTGCGATCGTCAATCTCACCAATAGCTGGATTCGTGTAAAGTCCAACAATCCTGCCAATGATGGGATGGAAGTCACAGTCGCTGGTACACAAGCTGAAGTAACGGATAATCCTAAATCCAGCTTTCCTCTCGGTGCACTCAAGTGGATCAATATCGCATGGTCAGGTGGAAAAAATTACAACTATGATGAGTTGGGAAGTGATGGAAATTACTATCCTTCTAGAATGGTCCTCGACGGTGATACACTACGCCTTACGGTAGACTACAATGGATCTGGCAACCAGCAGCGTTGGGTGAAGAAAGATGCCTTTACACCTGGCGGAGCAGAAACCGTTACACTCGATTGCTCGAATATCAGCTCCTCTACGACTCTTACAAACGGTGCAGCAGCTGTAGATTACATCGTACCTTCTGGTTGTGTGCTCAACGTCATCGCTGAGCTACGTATCGAAGCGGGAACAGTCATCGAGTTTGAGGAGAACTCAGGTTTGGGCGTCTATGACAATGGCAAATTGATCGTACAAGGTACTTCAGCTGAGCCTGTCATCATGCGTGGAACCGAAAGCATCAAAGGATGGTGGAGAGGCATTCACTTGGAGTCTGCGCTTTCTAGCTCTATCGAAAATGCAGAAATATCTGATGCAGGTAGAAACTATGTTTACTGCTGTAATCCCATCGCGACTATCTATGTCAAGAACCCTGGAAATGTAAGCTTTAGAAATATGACGCTGAGCAATGGGGATGCCGCAGGGATCTACATCCGTACGGGTGCCAAAGTCACAGAGTACGACAACGTAACCATCACGACGCACAATTCTTACCCACTCTCTATCGGTTTTGAAATAACCAAAGACTTGGATGGTAATGGCTCTGACTATACAGGAAACAGTGAAGACTTTGTCTACGTCTTTGGATCAGACTCTCGTGTGGATAATGAAGTGAAGGATCTGAATGTACCGTACCTGTTTGAAGGAGAAGTGTTTGACATTACCAAAAGACTGGATGTCGAAGCTGGAACTGAAATTGTCTTTGAAGCTGGAGGCGGCTGGGGTGTTTTCGATGATGGAATCTTGTCTATCAACGGGACTTCTGGAAGCCCTGTGACAATGCGTGGAGAGCAATCGACACGCGGCTACTGGAGAGGTATCCACGTAGAGACTAACAGCCTCAGCAACAAGATTGAACACGCCGTCATCTCCGAAGCAGGATCCGATTATGTCTATTGCTGTAACACCATCGCTTCTCTTTTCCTCAAAGAAGGTAAATTGAAACTTAGCCATACATCTCTTAAAAATGGAGCCAATTATGGTGTATACGCAGGGAAAGACTTTGAATTCAACGGCTACAATGACAACTCGATCACTACGCACACGAGTTCTCCTATGTATATTCCTGCAAATACAGCGGGTGACTTGGATAGCTTAAGCTCTAGTTATACAGGTAATGACGATGATTACATCCGCATCTATGACTCACAGGTCGATGAAGCTAGGAGCTGGCACAAAAACGATGTCCCTTACCTCTTCGAGTCTGTTACAGACATCATTGAGCCATTGAGAATCTTCCAAGGAACAGATATGGTCTTTGAGGCAAATGCAGGCTTAGGTGTCTACGACAATGGATCACTTTACGTAAGCGGTCGTTCTGGGCAACTGGTCAAGTTCAGAGGCTTGAACAACGTATCAGGATACTGGAGAGGAATCCACTCAGAAACAAACAGTGCCGCCAATGTCATCAACTACGCAGAGATCACAAACGCAGGCACCAACTATGTATACTGCTGTAACTCGATTGCCAATCTCTTCCTAAGAGACGGTATCATGACAGTCACCAACAGTAGCATAACGAAAGGTGGTGGATGTGGCATCTTCGTGAGAAGTGGCGCGACCCTTACAGAAAGTAACAACACATTCTCAGATAATACAGATGGCAACATTTGTCAATAGGTTGGTTCACTAGGCAACAGGTCTCCTCGAATTCGGGGAGGCCTTTTTTTATGATGGTCCATACCTTCACCTTTGAAAAGGTAAGGGGACAGATTTGGGATGAATGAAAATAAAAGGAGGCTTTAAAACGGCCTCCTTTTACTTTGAATATAAGACCATGTTTGAAACTTCAAATCTGATCTAAGTCCTTGATCAAATAAAATTAGAAAGCTTATACATATTCTGAGGCGCTGTATACGTTCAAATTACTTGGTCAGAATCATCCGCTTGGTGGCAATCTCTTCTCCGTCTATGATCAAAGAATACAGATACATGCCTGCTTCTAGCGAGTTGCCATCGATGGTCAGTCCATCCTTGGGTAAGTCATCATATGTCTGAATCTGACGCCCTTGCATATCAAACAATAGAATGGCCGCTTGTCCATATTGCTGAGGGAGTTGATAGCGAATGAGGGTGTTTTCGGAGAATGGATTCGGAGTATTTTGGAACAAGGTTGCTTTGCCAAATGTACCTAAAGCAGCAGGCTCAGTGACAGGTGTCGTTGCATTGTCTTTCACCTGTGCCTGAAGCATTTGGATTTGTTGTTGTTGCTCCTGCACGGCTTTGGTAAGGATGGAAATCAACCCCAGATAGTTGACAGAAAGATACTCAAAAGGCGTCGCCTCCATAGCCTCTGGATCCAACTGGTTGGGATGCGCAGACTCTGTAACGAGTTCAGGAAATACTTCCTGGAGTTCTTGTGCGACAAATCCGTGTTGCAAGCCTTTGGCAAGGGACATCTGGGGATATTCTTCACGATCAAAGAAATACGTCGTGGGTTGAAGCTGCATGATGCGATCAAGTGCCTGTGTCTCCTCTTTGATCTCGCGCTTGAGCCTCACGTCCGAGCCAGAGGAAAAAGCACCTGTTACTGTCACATCTCCATCGAAGAACCCTGCAAAACCAGATCCAATCATCTGGAAGAATCCTGCATAATTATTGGTATTGATACTGCTTGTCTTCACGATAGATTCTACCCCAAAGGTAGATTGACTAGACTGTACGCCTCGCGTGACGACGGCTTGATATCCTCTTAGTACGTCCTTGCCCGAGGAGTTCACAGTGCTACGGGCACCCCAGACAGGAGATGAGGCATCCACTCCGATGTATGATCCAGAAATCGCCAAGATGGCTGTTTCGGGACTTTTCCCCCCTTTCTTGATGACGGTCAGCCCTGTGTTGGCAGAGGGATTGGATTCGTTGACTCCCACAGAGTTGCTAGCAGCGACTGTCAAGACATCAGTGAACTTTCCCGCAAACTGATCGGCAATGAAGCGAAGACGAATTTTGGAATTTTTATTCTCTCCAAATCCAATGACCAAATCTTCTGGTGAAGGGAAACTCGATATA
The DNA here is from genome assembly GCA_039820545.1 of Bacteroidota bacterium. Taxonomy (GTDB): domain Bacteria; phylum Bacteroidota; class Bacteroidia; order J057; family J057; genus JALEFZ01. The sequence continues at coordinate 16,665 of JBCBPW010000020.1, forward strand.
ACAGAAGGAGAAGTGACGAGATTGAATACAGCAAACTGTGAATTACGCTGTAGTCTCAGTCCGTAAACCGTCGGTAAGCCAGGGATAATAGGAGATTGCCCTAGCGCGGCCCAGTTTGACCCTAGCCCGACGATGTCCCCAAAGGTCCCAGACTGACGATGCCCCAAGGGACCTGTTCCCGCAAAATTAGTAGCTGTAGCAAATTGAATGGTCCCATTGGGTGTACCGACTTGGGCGTGCAGTGTGTGAGATGCCACGAGTCCGATCCAGATGATCGCACTGAGCAACAGTAGTTTTACTTGCATGATAATTGTTTTTAGGGTTTAGAAAAATGACATGTAAGTACCCCTCCAACAACTTCCAATTGATTTCGTTTGCTGAAATTTATTATTTCTATAAATGAATATAATATCTATACAAAACATTCATTTTGTCGATCAAAAATATTATTCCCCATCCGTCTAGTTTGTCCACCAAGGAAAGCAAAAACTATTTTCTCCTCTTAAATTTGCTGTATTCTCATCACACATTAGTCTCATTTATTTTCATAGCTCATAAGCTTCATATATAAAAACATAATTTCTTACGCCTTATTTAAGCTAAATCCAAGATCGTCTTCAAGCATATACAGGTGCCAAAAGCATTTAAGCACCATCTACCACAAGGGTCATCTATAGAATCTACCTCAATCTTACATCTCGCGGTATACCGTGAGTATAATCTTTACATTTGCATGTTACACAACTAAACCCTAATTGATATGCATGCCAACCCAACAGAGGATAAAACCTTTGATTTAATTCATCGAGCTTCCGATCCTACATTCGTCTTCGATGTATCTACCGAAGTATTCGTCGACATGAATATACCAGCGGTAGCATTTTTGGGTTACAGCAAGGGGGAATTGAGGCAAATGGGAATCAAGGATATAAGCCCTTCACTCATAAGAGGGCGAACAGTGCATGAGATCGCCGCAGAAAGGATTCAAGAAGCACTTGAGGGAGGAAATCCTGTATACGATTGGATACATATACATCAATCTGGTGAAGAAATTCCATGTGAGGTTCGATTGATCCGAGTTCCTCCTTACGAACGTCCGTTGGTAAGGGCCACACTGATAGACAAAAGAAACTGGAAACTTCAACCAGAAAGAAGGGAAAGTGAGGAAAGATTATTACTGGCAATGAAAGCCACTGGTTTAGGTACTTATGACTGGTACCCAGAAGAAAATCGCATCTTTTGGGATGAAAGAATGCATGAAATTTTCCATCTAGCTCCCTCCTCAACTGTAGATCGCAATGCCTACTTTTTGTCGATCATGCATCCAGATGAACGGGAAGCGATGGTCAAGTTCCTGACAGAAGGCTTATTCGAAGATCAAGACACACAATTCTTTGATGACCCCTATCGTGTGATTCTCAATGGAAAGATCCATCACATGCGGACCATTGGAATGGTCCTGAGAAACAGTCAGCAGAAAATCTACAGGGTCATCGGCACGGTACAAGATCAAACCGCCCAAATTGAGGCTGCTCAAACCGCCGAAGCCTTTCAAGCAAGATGGAAATCCATCGCAGAAAATCCATTTGACTGGCTCATGATTATCGATCCTTCAGGTACATTTCAATATGTAAACAGGACTGCCCCCCCTTTTGATAAGGAAGATGTGATCGGAAAGATGACCGTTTTTGACTGCATCGACCCCTCACAGCAGGAATACGTGCGAGATGAGCTCAGCTTTGTTTTTGCCTCAGGTAAAGCAGGCTACTATGAATCCTTTTTCCCTGGCCTCAACCAATGGACTGCCAACTACATAGGGCCCATCTTGAAGGACGGTAAAGTCACCCACGTGTCGATCATGACACGCAATATCACCAATCAAAGGAATATCGAACAACACCTACGTGAGACAGACTGGATCTTGAAACAAGCACAGCGAATCACACAACTAGGAGGATGGGACTGGAATATCCAAACAGGAGAAGTCAAGTGGACACCCGAAATGTTTGAAATCTATGGCATGGACCCTCAAGGTCCACCACTATCCCCTGATCAATTTCTAGATGATATCCATCCTGAAGATAAAGAGCTGGTAAAAAAAGCCATCTCGGAAGCGACGGAGGAGATGCGTCCCTATCAGTCCTCCCATCGCATCGTCCGAAGATCAGATCAATCTATCAGACACATCAGAGCCTTTGGAGAAACTTTTTATGATGAAAATGGGAAGCAGAATCGACTTATAGGGACGATTCAGGATTTCACCGAGGTCCTAGAAAGCCAGATTCGATATCAGACATTTTTCGAAGACAATATCAGCGCCGTTTTTTGGATTGAGATGAAAAAAGCCATTCCCACCGACTTACCAGCCCAGGAGCAAGCGCAGCTCATCTTCAAAAATGCCTATGTCAAGGACTGTAGCAATAGAGCAGCTCAGATGTATGGCCTCTCAAGCAAAGAAGAGGTGATCGGGGGGCATATTGCAAAAGCTTGGCATCTAGAAACCAAAGAGGAATTGCAAGCTTTTCTGGCATTGACAGAAACCTTCATCGAGAGTGGCTATAGCTGGGAAAATATGCTAACAGAAGAAAAAAATGTGGCAGGCGAAACGAAACGATTTCATAATAGCATGAAAGGTGTCGTGGAGAATGGAAATCTAGTCAGAATCTGGGGTTCCCTTTTAGATGTGAGCACCTTGTTTCCTATCGCTACACAAACAAAACTTGCAGACGTTCAAAAGACACACATTCTCAAAATCCTAGAAGCTGTCAACTGGAAAATCGAAGGAAAAGATGGTGCTGCTCAAGTGCTGGACCTGAAACCCAGTACCCTCCGAGATAAAATGAAAAAACTGGATATTCGTAGGAAATCCTAAGTACAGTCTGTGAAAATCCCTGTAGTCTGTAGTCTGTAGTCTGTAGTCTGTAGTCTGTAGTCTGTAGTCTGTAGTGAAGTACATCTGATTCCCACAGATTCAAAGGATTTTCGCAGATTCTTCCCTTATAGAGCTAATGATTCATCCTTGTCCTTTCGCCTTCTTACTTCAAGAAAGGCTGTGACCAAGTACCAGTAGGTGTCTCTATCCTGACGATGTAAGCGCCCCCAACCCAATCTGATACATCCACCTGACTATTTTGCCAATCACGATAAGTCTGATACCAAATCACCTTTCCTTTCGTATCTACGATGGTGACTGATACATCTGACCAGGTGAATTCTGATGTCATATTGAGAAGATCTACTACAGGATTGGGATATAAACGAATAGTTGCTTCCCATGTAGGCCTAACACGTGTCGTCATGAAATTTTGACAAGCTGTAGGCAGGGTACATCCGTCCTTGCTCAGCAAGACGCCATAGTCTCCTGATTGTGTGGGTAAAAAGATCTTGTTCGTGGCGCCTTCTAGGAGTGTATTTTCTATGCCACAGGCAAACCACTGATAGGTCGCATCTGCTAGATCTGCCTCGATACCTCCAGGTACTGTGCTGATCGCCGTATCCAGGGAGCAAGGCTCGACAAAATAGACCGCACCCGCATTGGCAGTCGAATCCGCTCCCCCCTCATCTGTATCCTCAGCCTGAGCGCCTACGATGATAAAATCTCCTGAAATGGCCGTAGAGAAGCCGTAAAAATCTGTGGCCTCGCGATCAGGTGCTACAATTTTTTGCACTTGTATCCACTGGTCCATATTGTCCTTCTCAAAAAGGTAGATCGCTCCTGCATCATTGATCGAATCAGGAAAAAATACACTCTCCCACTCCCCAGGTGCGCCCACTACCAGCCGATTGCCTGAGGTCCCTATCCTTTGACCAAAGAAGGCTTCCTCTTCGCGATCTCCTGCATTGATTTTTTGGGTTTCCTCCCATGATCCTTGCATATTTTTTCGAAAAATGTGGATAGAGCCCGCGTCAAAAATGGGGTTCAAGTTTGCTTCGTCATTGTCGTCTCCGTCTGCTGCGACGAATATAAAATCGCCCTCGATGGCGACCGATCCTCCAAAGAGGTCTCCTCCGATCCAGTCTGCTGTATCAGGCAGGAGCTTTTGGGACTGGGTCCAGTTTTGGCTCATCTGATCGAAGGTAAACACATAAGCCCCTCCTGCGGATGCGTCGTTGGTTCCGCCAGTGGCATTGGGTAAGCGCCAGGCACCAATGATGGCCGTTCCCCCTTCGATGTCCACGGCAGAGCCGAAGTTAGCGTTCCTCGTCGGATCTGAAGCTGTGAGCCGCTGGTTGACGGACCAGCCCCCTTGCATATTGCGATTAGCTACATAAACGGCCCCCGCATCGCGGATCATATTTACATCTTCAAATGTGCAGGAGATCATTGCCGTATCTCCTCTGAGAATGACTGCGCTGCCGAAGTTATCAAAAGTTTCAAAGTTGGCATGAAAGAGATCTGCGACTTCCTGCCATACACCCTGTCCATTTCGCTCAAATACATAAGCGGCCCCTACCCCATTGAGTCCAGCCTGGCTTTTGTTGGGAGCGCCCACGATAGCATAATTCCCTTCTATGTCTACATTAAATCCAAATCGATCATTGGGCATGCGATCGGAGGGAACAATCTTTTGGACGAATTGCCAATCACCATTCATATCTCGCTCATAGATAAAAGCTGCACCTGCATTCGCCAAAGAATCTCCTTCCTGTGGATCGAGATCGTGCAAGCTAGAACCTGCAATGGCATAATCGCCATCAATAGCGACGGTAGATCCTAAGAAGTCCCCAATGTTCCTTTCGGGTGCAAAAAACTTCGTGGACTTAAAAAAATCCTGTCCATGAACTAGGCTTGAAAGTAAGAATCCGCATAAGAGGAAGGGTAGTATATTTTTCATAGATGTAGGTTGTTTCATCCAATATACGATACGGTTTCTTGATCTACATTTTCTTAGCATCCGAATTTTTTGTTTTTGGCTATTTCTGCAAGGGGGTAGGTGGGCCACCTCCTGCTCGGTCTTTAGATCGTGATTCCCCAAACAAACATCCTTTTATTTCAAACAGACCATCATGTATAAGTACCTTCCAATAATCGCTTGTGTATTATTCTGCTTGAATCTTGTGATCTTCGCGATGAGTGACGAAACGACTCAAAGCCACCAGGAGACTGAAAGTGCTGTAGAAAGTATGCCTGATAATCCAGGCAATGTTTGTCTCAGACAAGCATTGGAGGATGCGACTGTTACTCACTTATATGAACATAAAGAGCGGATCGCAGAAATGGTATATACTGACGATCAGACATAATATTGCACATCCTATACTCCATCAGGGTCTGTACATAGTGAAAAGCGTTGAGACTTCAGCTTAACCTCAACCACGAAAGGAATAGAAAGCTTTCTCGAAATATTTCTGGAACATTTTCATATACCCTCAACAACCTGTACCTCTAATCTAGACCTTCTTATAAACCCAAGAAAGGCCTTCCTTGCAATGCTTGCCAGAGGGTAAAACTGACAAAGGCTAGATAAGCCAAGCTAAAAAGGAGGATCCCCCATTTGCTTTCGATGACATAATAACCTGCCAAGGGGAGGATTTGGAGGGCATGCATACCAAAGAAATGGGCAATCCGTAAGTCGCCATGTTGTTTGCTCCAATTGACGACGGGCAATCCTTCTCCTCCATCGGGTGCTCCTACGGTATGTGCCAGTTGGCGCCCCATGACCGCCCCTTCCATCGCGAAAATGACGAATAAGGTGATCCCCAAACGGATGCCCCATACATAGGCTTCGGGTAAGTGAGATAGGTCCTTGACAAAGAAAAGCAGACCTATATAGGCCGTCCACGCTGTCATGAACATAATCGCGGCTCCCATGAGGGTAAACATATTGGCATGGAAGGCCGAGGAGGTATTGAAATGGGAGAGGTCGCCCAAACCTGCCTTCCACGTGATATAGATCAGTTCAAAAAACATAATCGCAATCACTGCCCATGAAAACCATTGTACTTGTATAGGCGAGCGAAGTTCGTACAGCAACCATCCCAAAGTCCACACAAAGATCCCTGCTGAAAGGAAGAATTTCGTAGGCTTGATCCATGCATTGATACCTAGGACTTTTTGACCTGTCAGGAAAATGAGTCCCCCCGTCACGGCTGCTCCTAAAAACATCAAGACCCCTGACCAAAAGAGTGCTTCGTTTCGCGCCTGTAATTCCTGAATAAAATCGATGCTGAACTCCTTCATTTAGCTGTCTGATTTTTGTATCAATAGGGATGTATGCTTGACTTTGGATAAATAAGAAGGAAGGGGTTTGTTGGTGGGATAAGGGGTTTTGAATGGGTGGGGAGGATGTTTGCCTACGCTTTAGCGGTGGGCCTACGGGATGAGGTCGGTCGGATCTAGCTGATCGAGTCCGAGATTCTTGGCGAGCTTGTTGAAGGAGTCTGCCAATTTCTCTATCGCTTCGCGGCCTTTCTGGATCTTACTCAGCTTGTCTCCCAGCGCAGAAGTAGCTCCCAACTTCTTTTCGAGGTAGCGTTTGACCTTGGGCATCAAACCCGATTTTTGGATGGCTTCCTCATTGCCCTGTGTCTGATCGAGCTTATCCTGAATCTTTTCGAGCTTGGCTTCGTCCTCAGGCGCGACCTCTTCCAGCATCCAATCTTTGAAGTCTTCAAAATGAGATTGGAGATCTACCCAGTCCTGTCTGATCTCTAGATGGATGTTGACCTTGTTGGTTTGGGCGACTTGTTGGTTTACATTGACCTGAAGGGCGTTGGGATTATTTGAGTTCACTATGGCTAATTTCAAAAGCTCTATCAATTTATCCTCTCGAATATTAGGAGAAGAGTCAGAATTCTTCACCCCAAACTCCATGGTGGGATGCGTTTGTTCACTTGAATAGGAATAATCCATTACACCTCCAATCAAGCCCAGAATATTTACCCTTTGTTTCCCTTTGATACAATATACCTCTTGCTCCCCTCCTTCCAAGTATCCCTTTAACTCCTCTACCTTGTAATAATTTGGCTCTATAGCCCCTTCACAGACAGGGCAATGACAAGGAATCAATTCCTTGGGAGGAAAATCCTTAAACTTCTCATGTAGCTTCGGCATCTCCATACGGATGCGCTCGAGCAAGATCTTTCTTTCTGTAGCACCTCCCTGAATAGAGATCCCTATTCCTTTAGCATCATCATAATAGGATAGCTCGATCTTAGCAATCGCCCCTTCATATTCCAGAATGACTCCTTTTTTCCATGTTTGGGGCTTCCCTGCAATGTACTGGGTAAAATCCCCTAAACGAACGGCAAGTCTGGGCACCAATCCTTTGGGCATAAAGCCATATTGGTAACGATAACGAAGATTGCCTCGATAGTTCCAGTCGTTTTGAGGGTCCTTGTCCGACATAAGAGAAGGGACCATATAGGTGTCCTTAACATTCTTCACCTGATGAATCAAGTCAAACTGGTCCTTCTTCATCATGGTGAGGAGTTTTCCCTTTTCTCGGTTTGTATATTGCTTACCCCAGCGACTATACAGCCACTCCTGCGTAAACTGCCCCTCACTTTTCTCAATTTCCTGATCAGAGAGGATGTCATATATAGCATTGACTGCCCATTGGGGTTGCAGGATGATAAACTCTACCAGCGCCTCATCGTGCTGGAAGTGGAGCATGAGCCCCAGGTCGTGAAGGTATTGAGAGAGGACCAGTTGATCTCGCTCATTTTCTATTCCCTTGCTCACACATACTTCCTGATACTTTGTCAAACCGATATGCTTATATGTGTCCGCGAGCTTTTCGATGTCCTGCCTAACTTCCACCCAACTCTGTGGCAACAGGTCCCCCACATGGTCCAATCCCTGGAGCATCGAACAGATTTTTTGCCGCACATCCAAGTAACGACCATTCCATATCTTCCTTTTGGGATCATGCGGCTCAGAGAGATCGACTTCTCCTTTGACTTTGGGAAGGTCGGGATACAGCCTGTTGTAGTGCTCCTCATCGTAATTCGTGACACTCTTATGCTGGTTTTCATTTAGGACTACCAGTACAGGGCTTGCTTTTTTATTTTGATCCAGGCCCAATCGCTGGATGATGTCAAACCAGTAGTCAAACTCTGTATCCTGTCTCCGATTATCTGCTAGGAGCACATAGAGTACACGAGACGATAAAAAGAAGTGGTGGATCTGATACTGGATCTCTTGCCCACCAAAGTCCCACAGATTCGCCTGGAATTTACCCGATGGACTGGGTATACAATCAAATTCCCACCCTTTGTGAATGTGGATCCCTACCGTAGACTCCTGCTCCTGTGGCACTTGGTAAGTGGGATCGATAAGTTTACGCATGAGGGTCGTTTTCCCTGCACCAGGCTGGCCTACAAAGAGTACACGCGCTTCATAAAGTGGTTGTGGTTTTCCCTTTTCTTGTTCAGCAAAGTAGCTTTTGATGGCTTCAAGCCCCTTGGAGATAATCTCAGGTGGGGGGGTATGTAAGTTATTTCCATCCAAATATAACGATGTCAAACTCTTGAATCCACGAAGAAAATTAACCTGCTCAAAATGATTATTCCTTAAATCCAATGAAATCAAGCTGATCGATTGACCCCGAAAATCGATATGATGTAAATGATTATTCCTCAATGAGAGCGAAGTCAAACTAGGTAGTTGATCCAAAAAGTCTATGGAGGTCAAGTCATTATTCCTTAGCGACAATGACGTTAAGGTAGTTACTCGTCCAAGAAAGCTTACATTTCTGAGGTCATTATTTCTTAAAGACAATGAAGTCAGATGGGGTAATTGATCCAAAAAATCATAGTCCTTGATTTGCTTGTTCCAACTTAGATCCAGTGAAGTTATATTAGGTAATTGACCCAGGAACCTAACATGTTCAAGATCATTATTCCTTAGCGAGAGGGAGGTCAGATTAGTCAGTCGGCCTAAAAAGCTGTAGTCTCTGATCTGGCTGTTCCAACTCAAATCTAGCAAGTTTAAATTTGTCAATCGACCAAGTAAATTAACATGACTTAGATTATTATTTCTTAAATCTAATGAAGTCAAGCTCGTTAATTGGCTTAGAAAACTTACCTGCTCCAAATGATTCTCACTTAAATCTAAGGAAATGAGGCTATCCAGATCTCTTAAGGAATCTAAAGAGTCTAGATGATTGGAACTCAATGAAAGTAATTTTAATGAAGCCAGCTTACGGACAAAACTTCCAGATTTGAGGCTGTTGTTCCTCAAATCAAGTGAAGTGAGGCCAGTCAATTGACTTAAAGCATCTGCTCGGCCCAAATTATTTTCACTCAAATCCAATGAGGTTAAACTGGCTAATTGACTTAGAAAATCAACCCTGCTTAAATTATTATTCCTCAGTGAAAGTGTGTTCAAACATGGCAACTCATTTAGAAAATCATAGTCATTGATTTGTCTATTGGAGCTTAAGTAAAGGGATGTCAATTGAGTTAATTGACCAAGAAAGTTATAATTCTCAATTTCTTTATTGTCACTTAAATCAAGTGATACCAAGCTCGTCAACTGGCTTAAAGAAGCAACTCGATTCAGATTATTATTCCTCAAATCGAGTGAAGTCAAGTTGACTAGTCGACTAAGAAAATTCTCTTGACTCAGATTATTGTTTCTTAAATCAAGTACTTCTAGACTAGGCAGTTGATAAAGAAATTCTACTTGGCTTAAATTATTATTCCTCAATGAAAGCGATATTAAGCTAGGTAGATTGTAAAGGAAGTTGTAATCCTTCAACTTTGGATTATATCCTATCCTTAGTTCTCTTAAATGGTTTAATTTATGAGAGACATCTGGCCATTTACTCATGCCTCCTCTCAAACTCAGTTTCTGTAATTGAGATAACTCATGGAGGATGATCGCCCAAGGAATCTGGCCCTCATGGATATAGTCTAAAGCTAAAGCAACTATTTGATTATTTTGGTCAACCACATAGCCTCTGGTGCCAGCTATGTACCGAATATACTTCCCCATATTCCAATCCTGGAAGTTCCCGTTTTCGTCTAGCGCTATTTCTGGTAGAGGAAAACCAATACTTTTTTCAATTTCAAGGATGATGTTCGGTTTAGACATGAATTCCTGGGGTTAGAGTCATGATGCTGCTGAATAAGATAGGACTTTTTTGGTCTTTCGTGAATGATATGCGTGAGATTTTGAAAGGACAGTCAGGGAATAAAATGAGGGAACTTAAAAATCCATCCGAGAATCAGATCTTATCTGATAATCTGCTTGTGTGTGGAGTACCTTCACAAATTAAACAGTGGGACACTGCCTTCATCAGATTGTATCTGGAGCATGTAGGAAGCTTCCGTTACAAACTGAAGGGGGCTAGTTCTATGCAAAGCAGGTAATGGAGGATCTCTCCTACATGATCTCTTGGGGAAGGGTACTTAAAAAATGTGCTCCACGTAGTAAGAGGACTACGCAGAGCATCGTGTTTCACTTTTCCTTATAATACCCACGCTGTAGCGGTGGGCCTACACGCCGTGGCGATGGACCTACTTGGGCAATACCACCGCGTCAATGACGTGAATGATGCCATTGGACTGGTGGACGTCGTAGGTCGTGACGTTGGCGATGTTGCCGTTCTCATCTTTGAGGATGATGTTGTGCTTGCCATTCATCATGGCTTGCAGCTTACCACCGCTGACAGTAGGAATGGTGGCAGTACCGCCGCTCTTCTTGATCAGCCCTGCGATGGCATCAAAGTCATAGCTCCCCGCTACTACATGGTACGTCAAAATCTTGCTCAATGTTGACTTATTCTCTGGCTTGAGCAAGGTGGCGACGGTTCCTTCGGGTAGATTCTCAAAGGCGTCATTGACGGGAGCGAAGACGGTAAAGGGTCCATCACTCTTGAGGGTCTCGACAAGTCCTGCGGCTTTGACAGCAGCTACGAGCGTGGTGTGAACGCTAGAATTGACGGCGTTGTCGACGATGTCTTGCTTGGACGACATGCTGGCCCCACCTACCATGGCCGTTTCCTGTGCCTGAAGAGAAAATCCGAACATTGCGAACGCAACAAAAATAAAACTGAATACTGACTGCTTGATTTGCATTTGTATGAAATATTGGAGTGTTGAAATACGATTTGAGACCGTAGCCGCTTGCCGTCGCAAGCGCACGTATTTTGTGTTTGCCATGACAAACATCTACGAATTATGGGCTTTACTTGTATATTTTACGCTTGCTGCAGCAAGCGGCTACGAAGACAATAGGGTTAACGGGGATGGGGAAGGCGGGTTCTGTTTTTCTGGGCTGAGGCTATGGGTGAAAATTGCACAAGAAAATAGGGAGATATGTACAAGCGTATATCTCCCTGATCTACAGATATTTATTTTGATCATTTTTTCTCACATGAAGGAGATGGCATATCACAAAGTTGTGTTAACGCGACTCAATGAGGACTTTTTTATCTAAATGCAAAGTCTACGTGATAGTGATCGTCATGTAAATTATCGATCGTTCGAGACAACTTACGGACGAAATACACCCCTCGTTTCTTCAACTTTTTTCCTGCGGAGGTCTTGAAAATAGGTCCCTGTAATTCTACCTTGAAGATTACCTTGCGAATATACATCCCCCGTTTTCTCGCCGCATCATCCAGAGCCAATAAATGTGCAGCCATCGCCTCATAGTCTATGCGCACTTTGCGGTTCATCCTCCAACTCCCATCCTTCCGAAAGCTCAATAAGTAATGCCAGATACCCAATCTATCTAGCCACCTGTATTGCTTTTGGTTTTTCATCAGTGGCGTCATAAAATCCACACTCAACCCATTTTGATGCGTGCGATGCGGCCACATTTTCCCTCCGTGTTTTCGGGAGCACTCCATGACGCGATACTTATACTCAGGACTGTGCTTTTCACAAACGGCATAAGCCTCCTCTACAATCGCTTTCACCTTGTGATGCACATGGGCGCGGCGCAGCAGGTGATAACTGAGCCGACTGAAATAGGCATAATTTGATCCCTTGTAAGCCAACCGCTGACCATTTTGCAGGCTTCCCTTGGAAACAGATCCAATGGAACGACTCGGTTGCGCAATGGATAGCATAGGAATCATCCAGAAAATCAGAAAGAGGATTCTCATGGTGTAGGACATTATCTGGTTAGGAAAACGGGGGGGCAACTACATGTTTCCCTTATCATCATTTTCCCTAACGCATCCGCCCTCGCTGCATCTCCACATAACTATCCGGTCCTTCAAAGCGAAGGGTACGATTCGTCAATTCAAAATGCGTAGTCGTCAGCAAGGTGGGATAAATCTGTGTAGCAAAATCGCTGTCACAGCAGACCAATGTACAGGCTCCCCCACCCTTCCAATTCACCTGTTGTGTGGAATCAAATTCGAAGTACATGTCACAGGCATTGATATCTAGAAGCAGTTCAAGCGTGGTATCATTGTCGAATTGCAAGAGGTAAGGCCCCCCTGAAATGACTTCGCTGTTACCTTCAGCTTTTAAGCTATTCACCTCCCAATCGTAGGCAAATACGGTGATTCTGGGATCTTCTTCATTACGGCACGATACTATCCCTAGGACCAACACGAGGAGCATGATCCACTTTGTTTTCATGTTCATATACAGACTTATAGAAGTGAGAAACGAGACAAGAGACCTAAAGTGCGACTATCATTGAACGTGCTGTAGGTACTTAGCTTGATTCGCTTTGTTGAATTATGTTGAATACTCATAGGTATAAACTAGTCGTAACCCATGAGCGAAAAGTTGCTTTTACCCAAAAGGAAAAGGATTTACAAAATCCGCTCCGATTCTGTAAATCCTTCCTTATTCTTCTAGCTAGATAAGGATATACGTTCTTCTCAATCCAACTTTAAACCCAAACCTAAAAATCTAAGTAATCTCCAGGATCAATTGGCAACTGAAAGTACCCTCGGCTCATGTCCCACAATAAGATAAAAGCTCGCTCACGGACATAGTAACTGGGACTTTCCTCCACCAATTCCTTCAACTGATTCTTCACTACTTCTTGATCTTCAAAGCCTAGTAAGGCCAATGCTTCATAAAAATGCAGCATTTCTTTGAGGTCTTGACTGAGTACGTACTCCTCACCAGTTGCTGTATCATACATGCCCTTCTCTTTCCACTCTCTCAGCAGGGAAAGCGCCTCAACATAGAAGCCTCCTTCAATCATGATCGGAATTCGTGCGATTCTTTCTTTAGGTGCCAATTCGTCGAGATTCACTGGGCCACTTGTCGGCATGGTTTCCTTAGGAAGCGACGCTCCCGTAAAATCTACGAGATGACGCTGTACCATATGATCGCGCTGATGGGCCTGATATCGACCAATCACTGCGCCTCCCAGCATACCCAAGATCAAGATCCCAGCCACCATACTCAATGCACGCATCGCAGGGTGCTGGATGTGCCTGCCGAGTCGCGTCATCCAACCTATTGAAGTTTGCTCAGACTCCCAACTGAAGGCATCCATCTGATCCTTCATCATAAGGTAGCGAAGCTTTTCCTGCTTCTCCTTATCCTCAGGATCTAGCATGGCTTCATGGATGGCACGCTGTCGTCGCTGCTCATAATAGGCTAGACTCCCCTCCTCTACAGGAGCAGCTTCCACCACATCTAAAATCGCTTCTCGTACTTGGTACGCCAAGTCCTCATCTAGATGCCCCAGCATCTCGCGACGCAAGCCCTCAGGAAAAGTCTCTCCTGTCTTCATCCATGGAATCTGACAAAGCAGCTGTAGATTTTTCCAAGTGACCAATTCTTCGCGCTCCATTTCTCCTAAGTCCCCTTCTTGTTCCTGCGTCTCCCGCTCGATGGTACGACCGACTTTTATCAGGATCTCCCAGTTGGGTTGGGGATGGATCATGGAAGCGGCCAACCATTGACTTAGATCTTTCCCCAATTGAGCTTCGATCTCCGCCAACGTCTGAGGAATAGACTCTGCTCCTTTTTCTGAAGTAACTTCTGCAAATACCTCTCCTTGATATGCTCCCAACTCATGGACACGCTCCAATGGCAAAAGGGTAAAGTATCGACTCAATGCTTGTTCCTGCTTGCCCCAAAGTGCCTGAGGAATCGGCGTAAGCAAGGTTTTTTCTACCCACAAGTCAAAGTGCTTGAAGACAATAGGATTTAGCTTACCTGTCTGTGCATCGAACCACTGATGTCCATCAGAGAAAATGATGAGATGACTGTGTGGATGGGTCATGGTAATGCGCTCCCAATCCAAACCTTCTATCTGAGCAGGGTGAAAGGCCACTGTGGGATCTTTCTCGAAAAAATATTGCTGTAGCGCTAAGTCCTGATCTTGTAGGTACTCGATCAGTCCATACATGGAACGTTGAGCAAAGTCGAACTTGGGATCATCATCCAGCAAGAATACATACTCTGCTTGCCGCGTACGCGCATCGAAGACCAGCTGTGGCATACCCGCCATCTTGATCGTCTGATCAATGGATCTGGGGATGTGGAGTTGCTTGCTGTTTGCGGCCTTACGCTTATGGAGCTGGCGCGCCAATTTTTCGAGATCCTCATCTGAGGTGAAGATTTTCTCTCTCTGTTCAAAGGGCAATGCTTGAACCCTATCTCCCAGTTTCTCAAACTCGCTCTTGAAGGCGAGCATCTTCGCCCGACGCTTGAAGAGTCTCAGGCCGCCTTCTGCGAAGCATACAATCAGCAAAAACAGGAACAACACCCGCACTTTCATGTCGTCCTGCAAGCCCTCATTTATTTCGGTATGGAAGGTATCGTATTCTTGCTTGTCATGGTTGATTTTGGGGACAAAGATGATTCCCTGCCCTTTGGAAAGGACGTTCATCTGAGCATCGATCCCTGTTTTTCCGAGCTGATCGACATCTACTGTGTATAGATCAGGAAGGAAAAATTGATAGCGGGCTGTTTGGCTCTCCCCTATGGATTCCCCCCCAATTCTCCACCTATACGCATAAGACTGGGACTGGGAATTCTGATTTGGCGTAAAAATAAGGGGTTTGCGAGTGTCTACCCCCTCATAGCTTTTCTCAGGTGTAGCTAAAAAAGTAAGCCGCTGGTCCGTAGATCCTATGTCAGGTGAATCCATTTCCTGCGTTTCAGACGCTACGATTGGACCATTGAGATAGGATTTGGACAATTCTATTTCTTCTAGTTCTACATCAGGCAGGTCTCGAAGTCCTTCTACCTTTGGTTCCTCCACACGGACTACCGCAGGCATATTGTTCTTAAAGAAACCTACATTTAGCCCTACTGCACCCAAGATCAGCAATGCATACACCAGCGGACGCAATTTCTTGATTTGGCTAGCCGCTCGTTCCTCCACAGAAGGTCGTTGCAGGGATACCCTTTCACGCTCCTCCCATTTCCCCACATGATCTGTGATTAGAGGGAGATACTGCTCATGAAATATACGCTTAAAGATTTCCTGCTCTTCAGGAGTTTGGGCGAGAATAGGACCGATGAGCATGCGCAGCTGTGCGAGATTGCCCGACTGTATCAAAGAAGGTCCATAAGCGTTGAGGGTCTCCTGAATGCGAATCTGTGTCGCGGGATCGATCAATCTCACCTCTGCCGCCCAGAAGGCAAGCAAGGGTTGTAATGGAAGGGAGTTATAAGATGTATCGCGCATGGAATGGCAGGATTATTTTTTGAGACGCGGAGAACGTTTTCCTTGTGCTTTATATGATGCTTTTCTTGATACGGATAAGGACTCATCAAGAGAGAAATCTCGACTTGATCAGTGCCAGATCCTCCTTATTTTTGGCGATGGCCGAATAGCTCAAAGCCAGAATATACCGCTGACGTTCAGTCAGCTCGTACAAGTTGAAGTCGTCTTGAATAAACTGGCTGACCTCTAGTACACGGAGCCAAGTGATAAGTTCAGCTGTTGCTGGTTTTTTCTTGTTGACAGCCTCTCGAATCTCTAAAAAATGTTGGATCAATTCATCGTCTAGGTAACGAGACTGAGAACCCAACTTCAAGGAAACAATGTCTCTCAGCTGTGCATGGCTGGGAAATTCAATGTGAAAATAGATGCAGCGACGCAAAAAGGGCTCAGGCAGATTTTTCTCCGAGTTGCTCGTCATGATGACCAGAATTTTTCCCTCTTTTCCTTTTTCGACTCGATAGTTGTCTGCTTCCTTGATATAAAACTCCTGTTGGTCAATTTCATTCAAAATGTCATTGGGAAAATCACGTGGCGCCTTGTCTATCTCATCAATCAACACGACTGAATGAGAATTTTGATCTGATGATAACAAGCGGGGATGCTGGCTGGCATTCGTCAAGGCAATGGCTTTGCCTAATGCTTGAAGTTGGATATGATCAACAGAAGATGTAGGTGTGCCTGCCTGCTTGATGTTAGCTTTTTGGAAGTGTCCCAACGCATCATAGGTGTAGAACAGTTCGGAAGCCACAGAACTAGTCTTTGTGTGAAACACCAAAGGTTCACGCAAAAATAGACTTTCTTGCAGGTGAAGCTCGATCGCCAATTTGTAGGCGAGTTGTGTCTTGCCCGTACCTGGCTCACCCGTGATCAGTAGGGGTTGTCCACTTGCCATCGCTACATTGACAGCACCAATCAACTCCTCACTGAGTAAGTAGTCTTCTGGACGATCTGTATGTTGAGGCTGTGAGAGACTGAGATGTGGATGAAGTTGGTGAAAAAGATTCATGGATGAGATTCAAAAAGGATCATTTCCATGAATATACGGGCAAATTGAGGATATGGGGAAATTTTGTTGTATTTCCCTCTAATTTCTACGAAATCAGGAAGGCGAGAAGCGTGCATGCCTCACCCCTTCGGTCTTTTAGCCTAAGTTCTTGGCGTTCTTTTCCTCAATCTTCATCCCACTCCGTATCGGGCAAAACAGCTGCGATCACGAGTTTTTGTTCATATACCCAAATATTGATAGGATATCCATTGGGATGCTCAAACCACCATTCTTCTCCTTGATTGGGCGCGCCGTATAATTCTTCGGCCACTTCACGTACATTTGTCCCGATCGGATAGACGACGAGCACCTCATAGAGGGGTCTTTCTCCATCTTTGTCTATGTAATAGATCAGATCGATAAATTCTTGTTCATCTACTTGCTCTTGTAAAATGAAACGGAAGGAATCATTGCTGTCACGCGACGTTTGGGTATTCTTACGCTTTTTTCGAAGGTCATCATAAGACATCCCAAAGGAAATCTTATCAACTCCTCTAGGGAAATAGGCTTTTTCCCAGTTTTTGAAAGGTTGCGCATCGATAGATAAATGGAGGACAAGGAAGCAGAGGAAGAATACAATAAGCGGTATGCCCGATTTCGTACCCATGAATGAAAATATTAGAAAGGTTGAAGATTTAATTTAAGAAAATAGAATCAAAAATGCAGGTCATTTTCTAATATTCGCAAATAATAAACTTCTCTTTACCAAAAAAATATTCAATTCTGAAGTAAACTTCTCATTCTGAACGACGCTTGTGTAGGTGAACGTTCTTTCTTTTTATCCTGGAATTGCGGAAGACTAAGGTACAGGAACCAAACGCAACACATATCCAGGATTCTCTTTACCGATATATACATACCCATCAGGACTCATGACGACTGTGCGCAGCCTTCCGATATTGGGTAACAGCTTTTCCTCACCTACTACCTTATTTCCCTCCATGATCGTACGGTGGATATAATTGAATCGAAGGGAGCCCGACAAAATATCTCCTTTCCAATTGGGAAACTGATCTCCACTCACAAAGGTCATTCCGCATACTCCGATCGAAGGCACCCAATAATCCACAGGTTGCTCCATGCCTTCTTTTTCCGTCAGATCTGTAAACTTCGATCCATTGTAGTTGATCCCGTAAGAGATGACAGGCCAGCCATAGTTCTTTCCTTTCTCGATTCGATTGATCTCGTCGCCTCCTCTTGGACCATGTTCATTGTCCCATATTTCCCCTGACTCAGGATTCATGGCCAGCCCCTGCGGGTTGCGGTGTCCATAAGAAAAAATGGATTGCACAGCATCTGGCTGATCGACAAAGGGATTGTCTTCAGGAATGCTTCCATCGTCATGGATACGGTGTATCTTTCCGCAAGAATTGGTCAGATACTGGGGATGATCCTCTCTCCGTCCGCGGTCCCCTACCGAGAGATATACATAGCCAGCTGTATCAAACGCTAAGCGAGAGCCATAGTGGTGCCTTGTCGAGACATAAGGCTGTGCCTCAAAGATTTCTTTTACGTCTACTAGCAGATCATTCTCCAATCTAGCGCGTATGACAGCAGTAGTATTTTCTACTCCCTTCGGCTTGGAATAAGACAGATAGATAAAACCATTTTGGGCATATTGGGGGTGGACCTCCACATCCATCAAGCCTCCCTGACCTGCGGCTCTAACTACTGGAACGTTCCCAATCCTATGTAGCGGTTCTCCTTCCCTGAATCGATAAAAATCGCCCTTTCTGTCGGTTACGAGCATGTCGCCATCAGGCAGGAAGGTAATCCCCCAAGGCACATCGATTCCTCCAACCACTGTATCTATCCGCACCTTATGGTCCTGTGTTTGGATGATGCCCTGAGGAGGAGTTGGGCTTTGGAACGATTTAATGGTGGTCTTTTCGATTCCTGTCAAGATATAGTTCACGAGTGCCGCGATCTCCTTATCTGTCAATGTCTCGCCATAGGCAGGCATCCCTCCATCAGGATAGCCTTCTTTGATTCCCGTAAAGACCGTATTCCACGACTTGCCATAGGTCCACTTGCGATCCACAAATGATTTCAGTTGCTCCCCATGACAAGAGGCACAATACGTCTGATAGTTGCGACTGGCATCCAAATTTCCCAAATATTGTCTGGCCTTTCCCTGCAGCATGACTCCTGCCGTAATCAGGAGGACCAACAATCCTATGATGAGTATATATTTTTTCATGTCTGCTTTCTACAGGAATCAAGCTACCTAATTCTAGGGAAATACATACAATAATACCCCCAATCAGTTACGTCTAAGTTAGATTAAATGGCCTATTTTCATCATACAATTTTACACATTCATTCCTATATAAATTTCTTTTAACGCATCAACCACCTAAGGGAAATCTTCCCTTCTGATCGCGCTTTGTACAACAGTTGAAGGAGTAATTTTGCTGTGATCATGGCATCTCCCCAAGCTGTATGTCGATCCTCCATGCTGATGTGGTACCTATCGCAGAGCGCATCTAAAGAATATTGCTTGTGGTCAATATAGCTATGGGGACGATGGGGATGCTCTAGTTTGCGTGCAACGGAGGCAGTATCTACGACATGATTGAATAAGAACGCTTGGGGATGGAACTGTCGCCTTAAGGCACGATTGACAATCCCAGCATCAAAATTCACATGGTGGGCTATGAGGACATCTGCTTTGATATAAGATAAAAAACTACTCATCGCCTCAGCCTCAAGGATCCCTCTCTGGCGAACGTCGGAAGGAATAATCCCATGCACAGGAATAGCTTCATGCGTCTGAGGTTCTCCTTGACTGACAAGGACCTCATAGGAATCTCCAATCACAATTTGACCGCCTTCCACAGCTACCGCTCCAATGGATAAGATTCTATCTGTTTCTATCTTCAGTCCTGTAGTTTCTGTATCAAAGACGACCATGCGTAGCGACTCCCACAGATCTCCTTTAGCAGGAAGTTGATCGTAGGTATTCAGGTACTCTGCAAAAGCATCGGGTAGATTTTTGGCTTTTTTGAGTCTTTGAATTTGAAACCAGTCAAACATAGGCGGAGGGTTGGGGATCAATTTCTAAAAAAAGCCAAATTGAAGCGCGTGCGCAAAGCAGATTGTAAGGCTTCGATGGTGCGGAAGGTATATTTCAACGTCTGTCGCTCGATCTTATTCAGTGTTTCGGGATGAATGAACCGACCTGAATTTTGATTACGAAAACCATTCAAGGCACGATAGCGAATCATGAGCTCATAAGCCATGGCCGCTTCCTTGTAGACCTGTGCGTTTTGTGGTTCTAGCTCCGCCAGCTTTTCAAAACGCTCCACCGTGTGGGTGATATTGGGCACTTTGTGTGCAAGCGTCCAGACACGGGCAGCCTGCGTCAGCGGCATCATCCCTCTAGCTTTGATGTCAAACTCATCCTTGTGGTCTCCGCTGCGCTCTACAATGAAATTCTTGAAGAAGCTCAGGGGTGGCGGGCTATCCAGGGCATTTTGGGCGAGGAAGTTGATAAAGCCAGGTTCCTGGTTCATCTCATGCCATAAATGCGCGTTCAACTCATCTATCAATTCCATGTCTCCAAAACTCCCTCTGAAATCAAAGAAAATAGAAGCATGCATCAGTGCCTGCGGCTCTGGCTTTCGAATCCAATGGGAGAAATGCTTTTTCCACCCACTCAAGGGTTGGTTCCATTTGGGATTGCTCGCCATGATGCCTCCTGGACACTCAGCAAATCCACAAGCCAAGAGGATATCCGTGGTGTATGTCCCCAGCTTTTGATAATAAAAAGCGACCGTCTCTGCTTCTTCCTCTGGTGGATCGACATAGACAAGGGCATTATCTTGATCTGTACGCAGGAGCTGCTCTCCTCTCCCCTCGCTACCCAGCGACATCCAACAAAAGGGCTGTCTAGGTCGATTCCAACCTTCCTCATCCAGGCGAGTTAAACTCATCTCTATGGCACGCTCGATCAAAGCATCATTGATCCCTGTCATCGTAGCGGTCACAAAAGGAATCGAGACCTCCTGCTCCAGATAACTGAAAATCAGCTCCTCTGCTCTATCTCGAATCTCAGCTAGTTCTTCTACCTTAGTGGCGTGCATGATGCGTTTGACAAGGACGGCGGGATTATTTCCTTGGGAGAGCAATACATCGTGCTCAGAGATCAAGCCGACAAATTGTGAATCAGGTGTTCCATCCTCTGTTACGACAAGGTGGCGGATATTGTGTCGCATCATCATCAGGATCACCTCTGCGATGGTTTCTCCTTGTGGAATGGCGATCACGGGACGGCTCATGATATGGGTGACGGGTTCCTGGATCTTATGCAGGCCTGTGCCGATCTTTCGGGTAATGTCTACATTGGTGAGGATGCCGACAGGATGAAGCTGTTCGTTGGCGACGACGAGTGAGCCGACTCTGTAGTCTGCCATGATTTGCGCAGCCTCTTTGATGGTGTTGTGGGGAAGGCAAAAGAGGACCTTGGCTTGTGGCTTAGAGATGATGACGTCTTCCTCACGGAATAAAGCCGTTTCTTTAGGTCTGGCTTGGAGGAGCTTACGTCCTTTTTCTACTTTGGCTCCTTGCTCTCGTACGATGGTCATCCCTGCGGCAAAACCCGAGGCAAAAAACATCGCCACGCGGGGATACTCAGAAAGAAATACACGAAATACCTCGCTAGGAACACCATACACCAACGTATCTGTGGATGCTTTGGCAGAGGCAATATAGTTTCGCTCTGTCAGCGAGGAGCGCACCCCAAAAGAGTCTCCCACATCACACACATCAATCAAACGGGTCTCTCCTTCCACCTCTTGCATCAGCTCTACTTGTCCCTTCTGTAGAATATAGATCATATGACGGGCAGGCTCCCCCTCTTGAAAGATGAATTGGTGAGCGGCGAAATATTGAATCGTCATAGATGCGGCCAGCTTTTTGAGGATGTCTTCTCCCAAGAATGAATAGGGAGGATGCTGAGTCAAAAACTGTGCTGTGCGCGTAGCGAGGCTTTGGGAGAGTGTGTAGTCCATATTTTCGAGTTGGAGGAATACCGCAATGACAAAAATTACGAATATTCTGTATGATCTCCATAAGTTGACACATTTACCCCTTCCATTTACTACCTAAAGGTCATTTCATATGATGACAAATGCCAATTTCAAAAAAAACTCCCTGTCATTCATTATTGAACAACAGAGAGACTTACACTGGGATTAACTCTTGGTAGGATGGGCATACTAGGCTCCAACAGGTTCGCCTGCTGGCTCGACCCACTTCCCATCCTCACGGATCAGCTCGATCAATTCATCTACAGCAAACTCCGTCTTTACACCTTTTTTGACTACTTCTTGTCCACGGTAGAGTGAAATCTTATCTACGCCCACGCCTACATAGCCGTAGTCGGCATCTGCCATTTCGCCTGGACCATTCACGATGCAGCCCATGATGCCAATTTTGACACCCTTTAGATGCTCCGTACGTTTGCGAATCTTGGCAGTGGTCTCTTGAAGATCAAACAAGGTGCGACCGCAAGAAGGGCAAGAGATATACTCTGTCTTCGTAATGCGAAGACGCGCAAGTTGCAACATGCCGAAGGCTGTGCGAATCCTTGTTTTATCTGCCTTATCGACCCACAGTCCCTCGATCAAGCCATCCACCAGCAAGGTAGAGCCATTGCTGGCCATCGTCAGTTGGATCATCGCCTCCTCCGTAATCTGCACATCATCAGGATACTTCCCATTGTCGTAGTGGTCGTAGGACTCAGGCAGTGTCAGCTTGACCATGACGGGCTGTTGGATACCAGCCTCTATCAAGGCATATACCATTTTGCGCCAATCATACGTGGGGATAACCTCTGTCGAGTTTAGAATCAAAGTCGTATGCATGAAAGCGGCGGCTTGCGCTACCACCCTATCGATCGTATGTATATCTACCTGAACAAAATTCAAGTGCTCGCTTCTTTCTTCTGCAGAAAGATAGGCTGATACTGAATCAAAGTAAGGGAAGTTGACCGTATGGTCTTTGAGCATCTTCCATGTGTCGTGATCGTAGACGCGCTTGAGTCCACCAGGCAAATCATAGGCGGGTACTGAACGCCCGAAGTAGACGAAGTCTGCCGCAATGTCTGCAAAGTTGTACTTGTCCAACAACTCTATATAGGTATAGCCAATCTCTTTTAGGGCAGAAGCCGTCTCCCAGTTGTGGCGCATATCGGCTACGACACGTGGCACTTGATCATGTCCTATATTGACGATCTCTTCTGACTTGCGGCGCTTGAATTGTAGGTGATCAAAAGGAAGGATGATTTTCTCTTGCTTGGGATGGTCGTTTGTTGCAGAGCGAAGTTTATTGGCCTGATGGATATAATGGCTCACCAAAAAGTCTGCTACAGGCATCTCATGTTCGGGTTCTTCGGTCAATGAAACACGAACAGTGTCTCCGATTCCGTCCATCAGCAAGGTCGAAATTCCCAATGCCGATTTTATTCTTCCGTCTTCTCCTTCTCCTGCCTCGGTCACTCCTAAATGCAAAGGATAGATCATGTCGCGAGAGATCATGTCTTCCATGAGCATCCGATAAGCTTGTACCATGACTTGAGGATTCGAGGCTTTCATAGAGATCGCCATATTGTAAAAGCCTAGGTCCTCACAGATTCGGACAAATTCCATGGCAGACTCTACCATTCCTTTGGGGGTATCTCCGTAGCGACTCATGATGCGGTCGGAGAGTGAGCCGTGGTTCGTTCCGATACGCATGGCTGTCCCTTCTTCCTTACAGATTTCCACGAGGGGTGCAAAACGCTTATATATACGGTCTAATTCTTCCTGATAGGAAGCGTCTGTATATTCAATCTCTTGAAAGCGTTTCTTGTCTGCGTAATTTCCTGGATTTACACGTACTTTTTCTACGATGCGGGCAGCAATTTCCGCAGCATTGGGGGTAAAATGAATATCAGCCACCAAAGGAACCTTGCAACCTCTTTTGTGCAATTCTTTCTTGATCTCTGCAAGATTATATGCTTCCTTTTTACTAGGTGCAGTGATGCGTACATATTCGCAGCCTGCCTCGACCATTCTCAACGTCTGCTCTACTGTTCCCATCGTATCCATGGTGTCTGTCGTGGTCATAGACTGGATTCTGATGGGATGGGTCCCTCCCAGGGGGACATCACCTATATATACTTCTCTACTGGGAATACGCTGATAAGACAAGTGTGACAGCGCATAAGGCACGGAGCGTTCCATATGTTTATATAATGATGAATTTTCCTTGGAAAAAGAACAAATTACAAATAACTGAAATACAGATACTTACCTCTTATCTTCATTTATATCAAACAGGTGAGGTAAAAATCTACATTTTCTAATTGTATTCCTAAACCTCAATTTGAAAGGAATGGTTTTCAGATAATCAAAGGCTAATGCTTACTCAAAACCATGTAATATTTTTCACTATTCTCTCCTAGAAATCACAAATACAAATCCGTTTTTTGACTAAAGCTGACGTAGAAAATGCAAAATAGCATAGTCGTTTTTTAACAATCGCTATTTGAAAAATAAAAATAGCCTACTTAAAAATTCGAATTAGCATTTTGATTTTTTAAATTCACTCATCAAAAATTCAAAACTACTGCGTGTTCATTCGCTTTTCTACCACTACTTGTTTGACACGCCCACTTCAGACCCCAAAATCAGCGAATATGGACCTTTACAAAATTATTAGCCAGCTCACAGAGGAAGAATTTACCGATATCTACAATACCTTTACGGCAAATAAAGCAGACAAGAGCGCGGCCTTTCTCAAAATTATTCGCGAAAACCCAGAGACTCCCGACAAGCAATTTCTGGGGGAATTCGACATTACCCCTTCTGCCTTCTATGTACTCAAGTCCCGTCTCAACCAAAAAATAGAGACATTTCTACTCAATCGCGTAGGAGATCCTAACCTCCACGTCATGCGCAGAGTCCTGAATGCCAGCGACTTGGTATTTACCAATCCAAGAGAAATTTCTGTCGCAGCACTCAGAAAGCTGGAAAAGGAGCTACTGAAGTTCGACTTTCCCTACGGACTGATGATTGTATATAAGGAGCTGCAAAACCAGCATGCCTTTGACGATAACTACACGCTGTTTCGTAGCAAGTATAAAGAACAAGTGGCCTACGCATTGGCCATGGATCAAGCAGTAGATCTCGTCGTACAGTTTTTCCGCTCATTTGATGAGTACTTTTTGGGCAGAAAGGAAAAGGATCTTCAAGATATGGTCAAATCGATGGAACGCATAGACAATCTGACCAATCTATATGAATCGCATAGACTGTACATCTTCAAGTGCATCATCCATATATACGCCTCCCTCTTCATCGAGATCCCTCAGACGATACGTTGCGAGCTAGAGGATACAGAGGTGATGTTTGAGAAGTCTTTTGAGATATTGGGAGAATATAAAGACGACTCGTTCTACCTGAATATCAATATCTTATTCAACTTCCTTCGTTTTGTCTATTACGAGAAGAATCAGATTCGCGACAAAGCCAAGATCTACTTCGAAATCCTCGACTACAAAATCGAAGAGTTGATGACGCAGTATCACTTCAACGCGAATACGTCTCTATTTCTCTTCCATAAACTGCGCTATCACCTCCGCACCAATACGGTCGAGCAGATGGTGAAGGATGTAGAAAACTACGTGTCTAAGATCGAGGTAGAGCCTTATCGCGTGACGTACTACGTGAATTTTTATCGTTTTCTGGCACATGCCTACTTTGCAGACAAAAACTACAAAAAAGCAGGACGTATCCTCTACAACCTCAGCAACGAGGTCAACCTGCGCCGCTATGCGCACATAGAGCTAGAAATCAAATGCTTCCTCGCATTGACCTATGTCATGATGCAGGATTTTGACCTAGCCAATCAGAAGATTCTAAGCTTGCAGCGTCAGCTCCGCAAAGAGTCTATGAACAAGTATGAGCATAACGGAAAGCCCTTGTTGAAGGTCTTGACGACAGCACTAGGTGGAAAGCCCAATACACGAGCGAAGAACCTGCGCCGCTACATTGACATGTTCAAAGAGAATAATACGGGCCGCTACGCTCTGCTACCTGAAATCGATCTGGAGAAAATCTTCCTGAGAGATGAAAGTGTGATGATTTTGAATTGATGATGGATGATGATGATAGAAAGCGGATAGGCAGTAGCTTATTCGCTTTTTTTATGCCTCTCTAAAAGGAAAGTCCCAAATGACCCTCCGCATGATCGCTGTAATGATGGTTTGAGTGCCACTACCTAGTCCACGTGACAGTTTTTTTTCATACCTCCAAAGCAGGGCGTCTGTCTTTGCATCGTAGACCTTGACTGTACACTTCCCTGAGTTTATAGATCCATAAAAACCTGTAACTACCCCTATAAAGACTGCAGCGTCTTCGGACATGGGTTTACTCGACAAGAGATTCCCCATGATCACGCCATCTACTTTCAGCAATTTTGCTACCTCCTGCGGAGTGTAGGCGTGGATATTCTCTCTTGTGATGCCTTGTTTCGCCAGTAATGCATTCGTAGTGACTATATCTTGAACGGTCACAGTCAAATCCTTCTGTACCGACTTTTTAAGGAAGAATCCATAAAGGGTATTTTGGATTTCTAATCCTTCTTTTTCTGCCAACTGCTGAATTTTTTCAGCAGAAACTTTCTCTCCTTCTCTTGGTCTTAGTTCCAAGGTTACGTCAAAAGGCAGAATAGCCAACTCCTGGTGATCGGCGGTCAATGCACCGAAGAAAGGATGGATATAAACGGCTGTTTTTTGTGCTGTGAGGCTAGAGGCCATGCCGATTAGATACAATAGAATGCATAGATGCTTTTTCATGTTGGTTTTTGTGCTTTGTCACAAGAGAAAGTAAATATAGCTGTAAACCACTAAGTATCGCAACTGTCGCATGCATGTATTTACCTTCTCCATCTTTTGTGATATTCATTTATCTCTCGCTTTTTTTTCGCATTTTCTCTACCTATTCCCAAAAAATCCTAATTTCAAGGTGTAGGCTGAATCCATGACCTACCTAAGCGAACAACAGGAATGACGTCGAGGGCACTCTCTTCTACACTCAAACATATAGGAACGACAACCCTGGCGTGGATTGTGGCTGCACTCCTATTCAGCCTGGTACGTTTGTATGGAGTAGAAGAGGAATTAGTATACACTAGAGTAGCTGCAAATCGTTCGATCTGGCAGCTGATTCTGATTCAAGGACTCGTCGCAGGTACATCTTTCGGAATTATCTTTGGACTGATGGAGCGTGCATTAAAGCATAAGACCTTCCGAAAGACATCTTATGCAGTCATCATTCTCATTCGCCTGGTAGGACATTTGATCTTCACACTACTCATTTCGAGTTTGCTCTTCCTGATTTCTGCAAAAATGAGCGGCCAATATGAAATCGACCATGTTGGAAAATTCATTCTCAATAGCTCATTTTCGAAAACAGCTCCTGTGATTCTCATTTACACAGCCTTTGTTTCTATTTTATTTGGGCTCATTCGCCAGACGGATGCCATGTTTGGACCAGGGGTTCTTCGCAATCTCATTGTCGGCAAGTATCACCACCCTAAGGAAGAGGAGCGAATCTTCATGTTTCTCGATCTCAAATCGTCCACTACCTATGCGGAGCGATTGGGTCACATCCTATACAGCGAACTGATCCAGGATTGTTTTTATGATCTGACGGATGCTTTACAGGAACATGAAGTGGAAGTGTACCAATATGTAGGCGACGAAGCTGTGCTGACATGGCACGTGCCGCAAGGACTCAAAAACGGCAATTGTTTAGGTGCCTTTTTTACCTTCGAGCAAACGATACAGGCAAGAGCTGACTATTATTTTAACAAATACGACCTTGTCCCAGTTTTCAAAGCAGGGGGAAATATGGGACTCGTGATGACAGCAGAGGTGGGGGTAGTGAAAAAAGAAATTGCCTATCATAGCGATGTACTCAATACAGCGGCGAGAATTCAAAGCTGTTGTAACCCTTTGGGTCATAGACTATTGATTTCAGAATATCTATATAATCAGCTGCCTATGTTACCCGATTATAAATTTGAGGAGGTGGGAGCTGTGAGTCTCAAAGGAAAAATACAAAAAGTAAATATTTTCAGCGTGGAGCCGACAACTCCTCTCGAGCGAAAGTTTGAGTTTAGTGAATAGCAGTCAAGGGCATGAGTGAGTTTAAGGATTATTACAAGGTGTTGTCCATCTCTCGGGAATCTACCCCTGAAGAGATCAAGACTGCCTACCGAGACCTCGCGCTGCAATTTCACCCAGATCAAAACGATGCGCCTGAAGCACACAGTAGATTTCTGGAGATCAGCGAGGCCTACCAAATCCTGAATCAGCCTGCTGCACGAAGCAAATACAACATCCGCTACGACAAGTATCACCAACTAGGGACACAAAAAAATACAGCAAGTGAGGGTTATGCGCATTTGGAACGTGTAAGACGCAAACGAGCCAGTCGCTATGGCCGATCCATGTATACCCAACGCATGCGGTATCGTGGGGGCACGTTTTCGCCCTCAACCTCTGATCGAGAACCAAGAGAACGTACCTACACCCAATCCTATCAGGAGGCGTACGCGTCGGAAGCTGCCGCCAAAGCAGAGTATGCTGTACAAAGCTCAGAATCTACCCTTAGGGGATTCAGATACTTTGCGCTTATCCAGCGAGTGGTCATCATCGGGATCTTCATCTTTGCTGTTGGGATGGTCTTGGATAAATATACAGCGCAAAAAACAGCAGCAGAGACTGTAGAACTCCACAAGCTCATGCCTTGGTCTTTTTCGACTCCGGGTATGATTCGCATCATCACCGACAAGTCTTCCTTTGGCGTGGAAAAAACAGAGGCACCGTTCTTCTTCAAAGGAGATAAGATTCACCTCAAAAAGAGTCCTGTTGGACACATTCCTGTAAAAGTACTGGTCATAAAAGACGGAAAGGAACAGGAGCTGAATGTTTATGGGACATTGTACGCTCCTCCATTTTACATGATATGGCTATTGATTGGATTGTGTGTACTTACCTTTTTTACTACACGCAATCCTGAGTACAATGTATACATTGGATTACTGACTCTCTTCGTTACGGCTATTCTCACAGGCGTCTTGTTCTTTTCTTGACACTTGTAATACTAGCTGCGATACCTCTTGTGAAGCGTCAAAACTCATACGTAGATTTCGGGGATATTTAATTTTTCTCCTATATTCCATCTGTTTAATCTAAATCGAGATTAAACCTTTGATCAAGGGGCATGTCAAACGTACACATGGTAGCGACAGAAGAAAAGGAACTCCTGGCCCAACTTCAACAGCCATCTACCCGGCGTAGCGCATTTGATCGACTCATCCGAGCGTATCAACAGATGCTCTATTATCATATCAGACGTATGGTCATAGACCACGAAGATGCCGACGATATCTTACAAAACACCCTCCTCAAGGCCTGGAAAAATCTCGATAAATTTAGAGGGGATGCTGCGTTGAAGACGTGGCTCTATCGGATTGCAACGAATGAGGCATTGACGCATCTCAATAAAAAGAAAAAACAGGCCCATACAGATATTGAAGATCTGCAAAACGATATGCGACACAGTCTACAAGAAGGGAAGTATATAGATGGAGACAGCATACAGCGTAAGTTGCAGGCTGCACTTACAACACTGCCTGATCGTCAGCGACTGGTTTTCAATATGCGCTACTTTGATGAGATGAAATACGACGAAATTTCAGGGGTACTAGAGGTATCTGTTGGGTCTTTGAAGGCGAGCTACCACCATGCGGTCAAAAAAATTGAAAAATATCTAGCCGCAGACATGGACAATTAGGGTACTGATTATGAATATATTATGTCGATTTTTCGATCCACAACGATTGAGATCTAAAATACCCTCAAAAAAAATTTCATTTAAATTAAACCTTCGCTTTTAGACACAGTCAAAAATAAGACATAAAAGGATAGAGCTGATCAAGGGAGACTTTTCCATTTTATCGAATCTCTCTATCTTTTGAATTGTTAAATAGAGGAGTATCACGAGATGAAGGAAGAAAGAGAACATGATGACGACATCCTCCAGGAACTGGAAGGATCTCCCTTGCTCAAAAGCTTGAAGGGGAATCCTGCATTCGATGCCCCCACAGGATATTTTGATCGCTTTCAAGATCAATTCAAGGACTTGCTGGACGATGAAGAGGAACTCGCAGAAGCTCCTTTGATTCAAAAAGCAGGAAAGACCAACATATTCAGCGTCCCTGCTCGTTACTTTGAGGAGCTGCCTGCCCATCTCATGGCTCGCATCGGCAATGAGACGCGTGTGGTCAGCCTATGGAAGAGAAATGCTAAATGGGCTGTAGGAATAGCCGCAGCACTTACTTTACTGATTGCCTCTAGCCTATTCTTCCAGCATACAGGTTCATCTACTAGAGATCAAAAAGCATTGACAGAAGTCTTACAAGAGCTCTCTGAGACGGAGATGCTGGCTATAGCAGATGAGGCAAATATAGACGAGTATGACCTCATGTACGCGCTTGATGAGACCGACATTGCGGATATGGAACAAGAATTTGACGAAGAGACTTGGGATGTAGATTTTCTGGAGTCAGACCTTTTGGAAGAATTTGAGGATTTGGAACTAGAGCTGGACGAGGAAGACCTAGAAGTAATCATGACGGACTTCATGTAGGAGCGAGAAATAAAGGGAACAGAATTTCAGAACAATGATGACACGATATATATCTTTTTTTGTAGTCGGACTCTTGATCAGCTTGCTCCAGCTACAGGCACAGGAAGTGCAATTAGGACCTAAACTCAAAGCCATCCGAGCCGAACACTACTCTCGTATTATGGAGTTGTCGCCAGATGATGCGAAGAAGTTCTGGCCTGTATTTGATGAGCGGGAGAAGGAATTGCTTACCATCGCAAGAAAGAAAAAAGCCAAGAAGCAACAGCTAGAGAATACCATGAAGATCCATGCTCCACGTATTCTAGAAACCCTCATCGATGAATACGCAAATTTAGATCGTCAGGAAGCTGAAGTGCGAAGACGCTACCACGATCGCTTCAAGGAAGTATTGCCTATACGAACGGTCGTCCTATTTTATCAGGCAGAGCAATCGTGGCGAAGACGGCTCCTAGGGAAGATCGCCCAAAATCAGCAGCAAAGACGGAATCAGCGTCCTGGCGGTGGCCAGGATTAAGGGCGCTTACAGATGAAAGCAAACCATATGGAAAACACCTGTTTTTTGCAATGCTTAGACTCCGATCTACGTATTTCTATTTAGCATTCAATCAATGAATTGCCCCTTAAAGACTATGAATTCGCTATAAGCCTGAAAGGGTGGCATAGTCACTCAAAAAATGGTATTCTGTCACCTTGATGATTTCAATTCTAGACTATAGGATCATTCGCCATCATCTCATTTCTCATACTCATCTCCTTGCAAAAGTAAGAGCCATCCCGATATACAGGATGGCTATTTGTATGGATGGAGCTTAAAACCGTTGTTATTCCTCTTGCTTTTCTTCAGAGGGTGCTTCTGTTGCAGGTGCTTCTTCCGTTGCGCTTTCTTCTGCCTCTTCTGCAGGAGCAGCCTCAGCTACTGGAGCTTCTTCTGGAGTTGGCACACCTTCCTCTACTGGTGCAGCTTCCACAGCGGGGGCCTCATTGGATTCAGCTTCTGTGACAGGTGCTGGCTCTGCTGCAGTTTCTACTTCAGGAGCCGATGTCACAGGTGCTTCTGCAACAGGCTTCTCCTTCTTCGGAGGATTCTTGGCCTTTTCCTGCAATTCCTTAATCTGACGCTTCAGATCGGCGATCTTATTCTTCTCAGATTCAATCTCCTTGTTGATCTGGTTACGAAGGGCATCACCACTCTTTCCTTTCGAAATGAACTGTACGTTGGTAGAGTACTGATCTACTTTCTCTTGTACTTGGGAGATTTGTCTTCTCAAGATGCGAATGCGCTCTTTTACGGCTGCACTCAATTCCTTGGGATCGGCGATCGTTTCGAGTGAACGGTTCATGCGTCGCTCGCGAATCTTTCCACGCTTGCTAGACAAGCCATTGAAAAATTCGTCTACTTCACCACGGAACTCATCCCAGATTTTATCTTTCTCTTTGTAAGGAACCTTCCCAATCTCTTTCCACTCTTGCTGAATGGCTTTTACACGCTCGATGTCTCCTTCAATATCTGTAGACTCTGCATCTGCGAGCTTCTTGACTTCTTCTATCAAGCGCTTCTTTGCATCAAGATTTTCGTATTCCTCTTTGTGCAGTTCCTGGTAGTGAGCACGACGGCCTTCGAAGAAGGCATCACATGCGGCACGGAAACGGTTCCACAGCTTGTTGGAATGACGCTCAGGTACGGGCCCAATCTTTTTCCATTCTTGCTGTAAACGCTTGAGTTCACGAGCTGACTTCTCCCACTCCTGGGATTGGGCGATGGCTTCTGCTTGCTCGCACAGTTCACGCTTCTTGCTTAGATTTTCCTGACGGAACTCATCAAATTTCTTGAAGAAGGCTGCTTTTTTCCCAAAGAATGCGTCACAAATAGCACGATAGCGATTCCAAAGGTCATTATTGACAGCTTGTGGTGCTTGACCTGAGTTCTTCCATGCTTCTTGCAGGGCCTGTAGCTCACGTGTGGCTTCGTTCCAAGCTTTGGGGCGCTCAGCCGTAAATTCAGAGAAGGGCGCCATCTTGGCGAGAATCTCTTCTTTTATGGTAGCGTTGGCTTCACGATTCGTGTCTTGCTTCTCACGGAAGACTTGACGGGCCTCAAAAAACTTATCTATGGCTTCTCGATAGGAATTGTTGATCCTATCCATATCATCACGGGGTACGTGCCCCACGGCCTTCCACTGCTGTTGCAGCTCTGAAAGGAGATCCATGCGGCCCTTCCATGTATCGACATCTTCGATGAGTTCTTCTGGTGGCACTAAGCCTTGGGCTTCTTTAATAAGGCGTTCTTTTTCCGCCAAATTGATGCGACGGTCATACTCGAGCATCTCAAAGTGCATCCCACGACGATTGTAGAAAATGTCGAGTAGGGTGCGATACTGCTTGTATATCTCGTCTACTTTATCCCTTGGTACCTGCCCGATCTCTTTCCATGCATCTTGAACCCCTCTGACTTCTTTGATCTTTAAGGGATCTTCTGTATCTACGATAGCTTGAAGCTGGGCAATCAGCTCTATCTTCGCCTCAGCGTTTTGTCTTTTCTGACTTTCTACTGCTTTTTGTGCTTCGACACGTCGTTTGTTGAATGCCTGAAGCTTCTCTTGGTAGGCCTGGACTTGCTCCTCCGTAAACGTCTCCTGATACTTGAGTGCATCATAGGTACGCTTGACAATACCAAATCGAGCAGTGTGTTTCAGAATCTGCGCATCCTCTGTGAAGAAAGTCAACAGATCCATCAAATTGTCGAGATTAGCAGAAGAAAGGATTTGCTGGCTAGGATTCTCACTCGCGAGAATTTCCTCCATGCGGTCCCAGAGCTCTTGTGGGATACTTTCTGGGAGGACAAAGGGCTTAGGCGCCTCTTCAGGTGATTCTGCTTGAACCGTTTCCTCTTCCACAGCCCCCTTTTCTGCCTGCACTTCTCCTTCTGGAGTAGGTATCTCGGAGGTTTCGCTCGCTTCAGCAGCAGCGGGAGCTTCAGAGACCTCTTCTGTGGAAGGGGCTTCTTCTGCGGTGCTTTCTGCTTCAGCGGAATCGACTGGAGGTTCTGCTTCTTCAACTACAGGTGAAGATTCCTCTTCTACAGTTGCTTCAGCATCGCTTTCCTCTTCGGGTGATGGGGAGGCTTCAGCAACAGGGCTTTCTTCAGCTACAGCTGGCGTTTGCTCGGTCGCTTCGGAGGTTTCTGCTTCTTCTGCCTGTGGCGTAGGGTTTTCTGTGTTTACCTCTTCGTCCAGCTTTTCAGTCATGTCTGGCAACTCTTGCTCTGGTAACATGGGCTATCCTTTTTCCTAATCATGGGCACAATCAAAAATTGCTGCCCTGGTGCGTGTATAACAAAAAATTCTCTTTGCGAATGCAAGTAAGTGAATTATTTCCAATTAATTGTGGATGAAAGATTAAGGAAATGAAAAATCCGAGCCCTTAGGTATGATTTCTCAAAATTTCTCCCCTCTACTTTCATTATCCCCTATGCCTTGGAATCTAATATTTCCCTTAGTTGCCATCTTTTTGATGGAATTGATCCCGACCTCCACTTATCTCGATACTACTGACCATTTACCCAGGTCTCCACTACTTCCTTGGGGGGATTTTTCAACCCCAATTTATACTTCTTATTAATTCCACATACATCCTGATGCAACTTGTTGGGATTCGTTTCATGCAAAGCCGCCACGGTCTGTACCCCTGACTTGATCACAGGTGCGATCCACTCTTCAGGTACGCCCGCTGCCTCAAATGCTGCCCGACTATCCACGACATCTTTCTGCTCCTGTCGCATATGGGGAAAAAATAGTACGTCCTGAATTGAAGCAGAATTCGTCATGATCATAGATAGTCGATCAATTCCCATGCCTAAACCAGCGGTGGGCGGCATTCCGAACTCCAAAGACCGCAAAAAGTCCTCATCTAACACCATTGCTTCGTCGTCGCCTCGCTTACCCAGTTCCAGTTGCTCCTCAAAACGTCTTCGCTGATCTAAGGGGTCATTCAACTCCGAATAGGCATTGCAAAACTCTTTTCCATTGCAAATACCCTCAAAGCGCTCGACAAGGCCTTGTTCTGAGCGATGCTTTTTTGCAAGTGGAGACATCTCGACGGGATAATCTGTGATGAATGTAGGCTGAATCAACAAAGGCTCAACCTTATCACCAAAGATTTCATCTATGAGTTTCCCTCTTCCCATGCTGTCGTCTACTTCTATCTCCAATTTTTGGGCCGTTTCGCGTAGGGCCGCCTCATCCATCTCCGAAATATCTACTCCTGTAAACTCCAAGATAGAACCATACATCGTATATCGCTTCCAGGGACGCTGAAAATCAATCACATGTTCACCTACTTGAACTTTTGTATCTCCCGTCACCTCTATGGCGATGCGCTCTACCATTTCTTCTACAAGGTCCATCATCCAGTTGTAGTCTTTGTACGCCACATACAACTCGACCTGGGTAAACTCTGGATTGTGGAAGCGTGACATCCCTTCATTGCGGAAGTCTTTCGAAAACTCATACACTCCATCAAACCCACCGACAATCAGTCGCTTCAGATACAACTCATTCGCAATGCGAAGATAGAGTGTCATATCTAGGGTGTTGTGATGCGTCTTGAAGGGTCGGGCAGCAGCTCCGCCATACAAGGGCTGAAGGATGGGCGTTTCTACTTCGAGGTAGCTACGCTCATTGAGGAAGTCGCGCATAGTCTGCATCAGCTGTGTACGCTGGCGAAATACTTCTCGCACTTGCGGATGCACAATCATATCCAAATAGCGCATGCGATAGCGCTGCTCCGTATCTGTCAGTGTATCATAGACTACACCGTCTTTCTCTTTGGGGAAAGGAATCGGACGCAAAATTTTTGTCAGGAGGGTAAAAGACGTCACATGAACCGTCTTCTCACCTGTCTTCGTGATGAACGCATAGCCCTTTACCCCGATGATATCCCCAAGTGAAATCAGCTTTTTGAATACTTCATTGTATAGCGTCTTGTCTTCTCCAGGGCAGATCTCATCGCGCTGAAAGTACAGTTGTATACTGCCTGTCTCATCTTGTAGCTCAGCAAAGGAAGCTTTTCCCATGATGCGTTTATTTGTCACGCGCCCTGCAAGTGAAAGGTTCTCAAAACCCTCTTTTCCCTCTTCAAATTCATCATTGATTTTCTGAATCGTCACATTGACCTCGTACCCCTCTGCTGGGTAGGGGTTGATGCCTAATTCAATCAGACGGTTCAATTCACTTCTACGTTCAAGTTCCTGATCGGACAGAAATAATTCCTCGTGCATGGGAGATAAAACAATTATCAATTATAAACAGGCCAATTTTTTCGAGTCCAAAAGTATACAATCCTATTGAGGGAGAAAAGTTTGTCAAAAAATGTAGGCAGGATTTATTCAGAAAAATCATATCTACTCTATAAAAGTACTTTGTATTACAAAGCAAATAATCATACATTGAGAGCGAATACTCAAAATGGCCCTTTCAAACGCGCAATTACTATGAGATTTCCACTGTAAAGCGCATCCTCCTATTTCTTTTCAAACTCTTTAATCATGAATCAATGAATAACGCAAAAACTCGCCCCCACCTACACTTGCTTTTCCGAGTAGGAACAATCGTCATACTCATGCTTCTGATGATGATACCGCTATCTATGGTAGACATCTTGATCTCAGAACGAAAGTCTCTTCAAGCCAGTGCTATATCCAAAATCAATCAATCATGGAGCAATAGTCAGACGCTCATAGGTCCTATTCTTGTGATCCCTTATCGCTTGGAGGAAAGGATAAAAAGAACTGTCAATCAATCTATTGTATATCAAACCGAGCAAGTCACTAAGTATGCTTTCTTCCTGCCAGAGAGACTGGATATTGACGCCAAAATTTATCCCAAGAAGCTGCACATCGGGATCTATGAATCCGTCGTCTATGAGTCCAAACAAATGGTGGAAGGGAGCTTTCAGTGGCCCAACTTTACCGCCTTAGGCATTTCCTCAGAGAATCTACTCTATGACAAAGCCTTTTTTGTCATGGGGTTATCAGATCTGAGAGGCATTCAAAACTCCATCAGGATGAAGATTGGAGATGACACTCACACCTTTGATCCTGGTTCACTTGCCAAACCCTTTGGCTCCAAATCGCTCAGTACGCCTTTCCCATTGGACCCCACACAGACCCGAGCTTTTGACTTCTCTTTGTCTCTGGACATCATGGGGAGCCAGGGCCTACACATCGCGCCTGTAGGCAAAACGACACAAGTACATGTCGCTGCTCCTTGGAATACACCAAATTTCAGTGGAAGCTTCCTTCCTGACGAACGCCTCATCCAAGCAGACCAATTCTCTGCCGACTGGAAAGTCCTCCATCTCAACCGCAACTATCCTCAGCAGTGGAAAGGGAACAAATATCAGACGGATTCTCAAACCCTAGGGGTCAATCTGTTGATTGGGGTAGATGAATACAAAAAGAACGAACGGTCGATCAAATATGGAATTATGATCATCGCGCTGGTGTTTATGGCCTTCTTCTTCGTCGAAGTACTGACGCAACAGCGCACACATCCCATCCAATATGCATTGGTAGGATTATCCAAAATTGTATTCTTTGTATTGCTATTGTCCCTGTCCGAACAAATCGGTTTCAATCGGGCTTTTATATTCGCGGCGGGTTCTGTGATCTTGCTTGTCACAGGTTATATGAAAAGTGTGTGGAAAGATAACAAGCTTACCTTACTCATGGCAGGGTTGTTGAGTTTGCTTTACAGTTTCAATTATACCCTACTCCAACTCGAAGAATATTCTTTACTTGCAGGCAGTATCGGCTTATTCATCATCCTGGCTGCGAGTATGTGGGTGACGAGAAATATCAATTGGTTCTCCATTACACGTTCAGATACATGAGCTTAAAGACGTCGGAAGAAACTACTTTGAAGATTCCTTCCTCTGCAACAAAACTTCTATTGATCAGTGCCTGCGCGATGGGGGCACTGATCTATAGGATTTTCGCCAGTTACCAGCTTTTTGGATTCCGCTTCTTGATATGGAATCTTATCTTGGCTTGGATTCCGTGGATCATTTCTCACTATCTGACCAAGCGGCAGTGGCCCAAACCTGTATTAGGCATAGGCATTGGGCTTTGGATTCTGTTTCTACCCAATGCGCCCTATCTGGTCACAGATCTACTTCACCTCCGTCCCGATGTGGGTGCGCCTCTATGGGTAGAGCTGATGATGCTGTTTTCCTTTGGATTTGCGGGTTTGATCATTGGATACTCTTCCGTTCAAATCATGGAAAACCACTTGCTCCAAGATGTACGAGAACGTATCCGCAAATGGATTCTAGCGGGACTATGGTATGCAGTGGCTTA
This sequence comes from Bacteroidota bacterium, assembly GCA_039820545.1. Lineage (GTDB taxonomy): Bacteria > Bacteroidota > Bacteroidia > J057 > J057 > JALEFZ01. The sequence continues at coordinate 54,374 of JBCBPW010000020.1, forward strand.
TGGGGTATATATCGGGAGATTTCTACGCAAAAACAGTTGGGACATCCTCAAAGATCCCTTGCAATTGCTAGCAGATATTTTTGCTCCTTTTATAGATCCTTTTGGAAATAAAAAAGCCATCCTATTTACCTTAGTCTTCGGTACCATCCTCCTGGTAGGCTATATCGTCCTGCGGCATCGCCCTGAGCCAGCTAGTCCTTCAGACGCTTGAATCGCAGGCGAATAGAGTTCCCAATGACAATCACATCTGAAAAAGCCATCGCCAAAGCTGCCAGAATTGGTTTGAGGAAGCCGACGGCAGCAAATGGAATCGCCACGATGTTGTAGAAGAACGCCCAGAACAGGTTTTGCTTAATGGTCCTCACGGTGTGCTGACTGATGCGCAAGAGTTCGGGCAATAAACTGAGATTTCCCTTGAGTAAGATGACCTGTGCAGTTTGAATGGCAATATCTGTCGCTCCACTCATCGAGATTCCGACATCTGCCTTGGCCAGCGCAGGGGCATCATTGATGCCATCCCCTACCATCGCTGTCATCCCGTGCGCAGAAAGTCGCTCAAGGTGTTCGAGCTTTTGTTGGGGAAGTTGCTCCGCATATACTTCTTCTATCCCCAATTCCGACGCGACTTTTTCGCATGCATGCTCTTTGTCTCCGCTGAGTAAGATAGGTCTGACGCCTTTTTTCTTCAGTTCTGCGATGGCTTCCTTCGCTTCAGGTCTCAAGGTATCTGCGAGATTGATTCCCGCCCAGAATTCATTGTTTCGTATAAGGTAAAGGTCAAATTCCTGATCGGTATACCCTGTAGCTATTCGAAATGAGCCCAACTGATACCTATCGCCTGATGCTCCATATCCGAGCATGCCCAGCCCTTTCTGTTCTGAGACCTGCGTCAATGTCAGGGGTGTTGTACCTTCCAGTGCCTCGACTAGTGATTGCGCGATGGGATGACGTGAGTGTTGCTCTAGGCTGTAGATGACTTGCTGGATCAGAGGAATGTCTGTAGGATCTGCCGTTTGGATTTTTTCAAGCTGAAATTTTCCTGTAGTCAATGTCCCTGTCTTGTCAAAAACTACTTGTTGGACCTTGGCAAACTGCTCTAGTGTTCGTCCACCCTTGATCAAAATACCGTTTCGCGAAGCTCTCCCGATTCCCACTACTACAGCTGTAGGCGTAGCCAATCCCATCGCACAAGGACAAGAGATGACCAAAACAGCAATAGCATGAATGAGGGAAGCTTGAACGCTAAGGCCAAAAACTGCCCAGGATAGAATAAATGTGAGGAGAGAAATACCAAATACAGCAGGAACAAATATCGCGGAGATTTGATCTGCCAACTGCTGAATCTCTGGCTTATCACGCTGCGCTTGCTTGACGAGTTGTATGATGTGCGAAAGAGTCGTTTGTCTACCCACCTTTTCCGCTATCATCGTCATCTGCCCATCCAACACGACTGTACCTCCTGTGAGGTAGCTTTCTTTCTGCTTTTCAACGGGTAAGCCTTCTCCTGTAATCATGGACTCATCTACTGTCCCCTCTCCCGCTACAACAGCCCCATCTACGGGAACTTTATCCCCCGATAGCACACGCAGCTGATCTCCTACTGCTACTCGGCCTATGGAGATGGTCTCTGCCTCACCAGAGGGGCGTATACGTGTAGCTTGCTGAGGTTGTAGCGCTGTAAGTGCTTGTATAGAGGTCGTCGTTTGGCGGACCGCTCGATGCTCGATCCAATTGCCCAGCAAGACTAGCGTGATGATGCTGGCTGCTGTCTCAAAAAACATGAAATCAGGTCCTAAGCCTCCAATCAGTCCATATAAGCTGTATCCCATAGCTGCGGTTGCTCCGATGGTGATCAGCACATCCATGTTGGGTACGCCTGCACGAATCGAACCCCAAGCGGAACGCCCAAAGTACCACATACCGATGCCAAAAACAGGAAGACTAAGCCCCAATTGCACCCAAGGATCGTGAAGAAGATGCCAGGATATGAACATGTGCAGCAACAACGGGAAAGTAAATACAGCCGAAATTCCCAAAAACCACGTAAGCGGGGAAATCCCTTCTCCTGCATCCTCTTCCTTGACTACCTCGAACCCCAGTCTATGAATACCTTTGATCAGAGAGGGAATTTTCTGGGGTTCTTCTGTGGTAAAAGAGACTTCACCTCCACTGAAATCTACTGCAATCTCACCTGCTCCTTCTTTTTCCAAAAACTTTTCTATGCCTAAGGCACAGTGTGTACAGGTCATTCCTTTGACCTGCCATTCTATATGTGTGGTTTGATTCATTGTATTTCTCACTTTATAGATCCATCCTTTACATCGCACATGCCCTACAAATCCCTTGGATGTCTCAACAAATAATATACGAATTTCGCCATCGAGCGTTAAAGAATCAGGAAATCTTTTGCTTGGCCTGTATCAATGGTTACATAACGAATGACATACGAATTTGGAAGCCGTCTGTACTAGGTTGGGGATCCAATTTGGCTAAAAAACTTCGGGATCAAGTCTTTACATCGGGTATCTTGCGGGGTTTGGGGTAAATGTTACGTTACTGTCTAAAGCATCAGGTAAAAAAGAGCGCGAAAAGATTTTGGCAAGTCGCCATCTTATCACTAAACTTATAGTTGAAAGTAAAAACCCATTTCTTATGAATCTATTGAAATATATTGTATTGACAGTCATGTGTTTAGGAATCATGGCTTTGGCAACAGCTCAAGATGCGCAGCAAGAGAAAGCCATGCCGACACCCGAGAAAGCACAGCCCGTGACAATCACTAAAGATGCTTCTTCTACTCTGCAGCTGAAGCCCAAGCCACAAGCGCAAACAAATGTACCAGCGCAGCCCGCAGTCAAGCAGCCCGCTTACATGGAGAAAGCCGCTGCTATGCCTCAGACCACAGTTAAGTTTGCAGAAGCTTCCCACGACTTCGGAAAAATCAAGCAAGGTGATATCGCCAAGCATACGTTTACATTTACCAATACGGGGGAGGAGCCATTGGTACTCACACGTGTGAAGCCCTCTTGCGGATGTACGACGCCTGAGTGGACGCGCGAGGAGATCGCTCCAGGTGAAGAAGGCGTGATTAAAGTTGCTTTCAATAGCGGTGGCAAGCGCGGTATACAAAATAAGTCTGTGATTGTCACAGGTAATTTTGAAGAGCGTACGGTTGTCCTTCGTTTCAAGGGAGAAGTAGTCACGGAGGCTCCTAGCAACTAAGTGTTGTCATCATTTCATCGAATAAAAAACAGCACGCTCAGATTCGAGTATGCTGTTTTTTGTGCTTATAGATGAAAGCATACCATCTTGAAAATATGCGTTTTCGGCTAGGTGTAGACTCCGTCTATAGCTTCCTGCTGACGGCTCTGAGGGTGGTGAGATGGGAATCTCATAGATTTGGGGGCTACGTAGAGCGAGGGGATTGTTGAGCTACTTAGATTGAGGGGAGATGGCTATGTAGAGATAGGGGATTGTTGGGCTATGTCGAGCTAGGAGAGCTTACAGATCTGGGAGCCTCTTAGGGTTGCCAGACCTTCTGGGTGACTCTCTGGTAAGGAGTTCTTGCCTCTAGCACATACATGCCTGTCGCAAGCGATTCGGTTCCTGATAGGCTCAGGGGCTGCTGGTTATCCGCAGACAGATGATATACTTCTTTCCCCTCTAGGTTGGTAATCCGAATCTCTACAGGAACTATATCCCCACCTACAGAGGAAGAAAATATCAGGTTCCAACCTTGGGAACTCCCTACTCCTTGGAGTTGAAATGCTGCTTCCACCTCTCCGCTCACGCGCTGGCCCTCTGTCCAATAGGTTTCTCCCTGTATATCTTCCCACGCCAAGCGATACCATGTTTCTCCCTGGAAGTTGTTCGGGTGGATCAATTGATACGCCTGATCGATTCTTTCGAAGTCGGCAGTCTGTTTATAGCTCAATGCTTGATCGTACGTAAATTCCGCCCACAGGCGAACAGGTCGCTCTGACAAGGTGAAATCTGTAGTCAATTTTACTTGTTGGCTATTGAGGCGGGTAACTTGAAAGGCACGCTGCACCAGTGGCAAGGGAACCTGCGCCCCGTCTCCTGCTGCCGCTCCTAGTGTCAAACTACTACTGGTCAAGCTATTGTCAAAAAAGTCAACCGTCCCGATATTGATGCTAAAAGCAGTAATCAAATCCAGTGCTTGACTGATGATGGGAGAGCCTGTTAGTGGTCGGTACCCTTCCAAGGTGTCGAGAAATAAGGGATTGGCAATCGTAATACCCGCTCCTGGATCTTTTAACTGCGGATCATTGGTAAATCCTACAGGAATGGTGTTGTACATTTCCTGTCCTCTGATTGTCTGCCAGTTGGCAAGAGAATTAAAGGTCGTTCCCTGATCCAATACCTGAAAAGGCCCTGCACTCAGGCTATAATAGGAATTCTGTATAAACATCACTTCCAATTGAGATGCATTGGGATTGTCGACAAAGGGCAAACCTGAGCCTGCTAGGAAAAGATTGTTATAAAATCCGATGTCGCTGTAGCCATTGCTGATGACTTGGACGGACTTGGGGATGGTCCCAATCGTATCCTCGAGGTACACCGTATTGTGATAAACTTTTAGTCCTTGAAAAACTGTTCCAGGTGCTCTGTATATCGTAATGGCTCCATAATCATTTTTTCGAGCATCATTCTCACTGATATTGAATCGCAAGGTATTTTCCAGCAAAGGCCTAGACGCATTGAAGCCTGAAACCAGTAAGCCAGGACCGTCATTGTCATGAGAGTAGCAATACTGAATCACAGAGTTGATGCAGCCACCATCCAAGTCAAAGCCTCCTCCATCTTTGGTCGTACTTGTGTGATTGTGATGCGATTCACAATATTGGATCACGCCGTCTCGGGAGTCCCAAATCCAAATCCCTACAGGTCCGCCATTGGGATAAATACCGTTTCCTCCATTTTCGTAGGCTAGACAGTACTCTACAGTCACCCCATCTGTATTGCCTACGACGATGCCATTTCCCGAGTGCCTAAAAGATATGATAGGCGTACCCAAGTTGTGATGAGCTTCGCAATGGGCGATATATACGTTGCGATTGGGAAATCCTACTCCACTGGTAGGTATCTTGCCTTGAATGGCAATTCCATGATCTCCATTGTGATGAGCTTCCACATAGGTAATCACAACATCTTCATATCCCACTTCAGAGAGACTACCAGGAAAATCGTTCAGAACGAGTATCCCTCCCAAATTGAATCCGCGGATCTCCACACTGTCAATCACAATGTGCCGTAGGCGATTGGGACGAAAGATGTCTGTGCGGACCAAGATGCCTATGCCATCATTAAAGGGAAGTACACTTCCGATGACATTGAGATTACGAATCTCTATTCCTTCACATTCCAAAAGGGAGATCCCCATACTGTCAGGAGAAGAAAGGATGGCTCGGCCCGTCCCATAGGAACTGATCAACACAGGATCTGTAGGGGTTCCATTGCTGCTACTTCCTAGCTTGATGCTTCCAACGAAGGTCTGTCCACCTTCGAACAAGATGCTATCACCAGGGGAAAAAGTAGATTGACTGACCTTCGCAGGTGTTTGCCATGCTTGGGCAATGGAGGTGCCCGTCTGGGAATCGTCGCCAGAGGGACTGATGTAATAGGTAATGCCCATAGTCAGGGTAGGACATATACAGCAAAGTAGCCAGCTTCCAAACAGGAAAACCAAAGCTGCCTTGCTCCGTGTGTTAAGGATAAACATTTTCGCCAATCGTAAATTCCTAGGAAAATGAATTACTGGTTTTTAGGGGATTTATAATTCAAAAGTAGAAAAATTTGGGAATATTGGCGGAAAAGATTCACAAAAGGATCTGTATTACAAAAAGTCAATACTCAAATTCCCCACAACTACAAACCCCACAAGTTACTGATAATTAATTTTTTACCATAAAAATTTAACAAATCAGACATCAAAAAAGGTAAGAAACATGATACTTTATCCACCTTCAAGTAATAAAAAACTCCATATGCTACATATCCGTATTCAGGATGAATACCAAGAATTGTATAGGAACAAAAAAGGGACCTTTTAGGCCCCTCTTTTATCTGTATGTCATCAAGGACTCTTCAAGGCCTCTTCGATTTGATCGTAGATCTTGTCGTTGCTGGGTCGTGCAGGACGCGAGTTGGCGATGGTCCCATCTTTGTTGATGAGGAAGTAAGCAGGGATGCCCTCTACCCCATATGACTTGGGTACTTCATGCTGAAATCCTGGCGCAAATGCATGCTCACCCTCAATCTGCATGTCTTCGATGCCCTTGAGCCAAGCATCCTTGGTATTGTCGATGGAGACATACAAGAATACAACATCCTTTCCTTCAAACTTTGCCTTAAGCTTTTTGGAGTAGGGCATCTCTCCTCGGCAAGGTCCGCACCAGCTGGCCCAAAAATCTAGGTAGACAACCTTTCCCTTATAATCTGATAAGGATACTTCCTCCCCTTCTTCGTTGACTAAGGTAAAACCTGGTGCTTCCTTTCCAGGAGCAAGCACTGCGACTTTATCGTAAGCATCTGTTAAGGTAGCTACATACTCGCTCTCGGGATTTGCACCCTTGAAGTTGTGATAGGCTTCCTCTGCCTTAAAGAAATCTCCATATCGAAGCATATCGTGAATCATGGATGCCTGGAACATCGTCAAAACGTCTCCTTTGTATAATTCGCGCCCCAATTGCAGAATATCAGCCATGCCCTCCACACTGGGACTAGCTCCTGATTTGTGATAGCTATAGCTCATGAGGAAGCGATTGTAAATAGGATCCCCTACCATTGCTGGATTGTCGACCTCTACTTTGGCCAGGAACTTGTAGAAATTGTCGGGTACTTCAATTTCATCCATGTCTACCTTCAAGCGATACGCCTTGTAACTCACGATATTCAGCATTTGTGTCATCGATTGATAGTGGATTCGCCCATCCATCTTGGTCAAGAAATCCTGGTTCAAGGTTACAGAATCTGAAAATTGTTTCAACAAACTCAACTGCTCCCCCATTTTCTCCAAATACCAATCACGGGTATCTGTAATGGGAATCTCATTAGCTGTCATCTTTTTGTACTCCTCAAAGTATGCGTCATCTTCAAACTTTAAGAAATGCATCTGCATGTAATTGTTGATCGCTACGCTTTCTCCCTTACCTTTAAAAGCAAGCGTCTCGTCAAAAGCTTCTGTATCAAGCGTGATCTTCAACACATCGCCAGGGATCAAATAGATATCCGATCTTTCTCGTCCATGTGAGAAAGTGGCAAAGCGCGCTTTATCAGTTTCTATCTTTAAGGAAAATTCCCCTTTATCATTTACATCAGCTGTAGTAGAAACAGATGATCCTCTCAAAACGATAGGGTCATATCGTACGGCCACTTTTTTTCCTGCAGGATTGTCAATTTTTCCTTTGATCACAACCTCTCCAGCCCACATTGGCAAACTGATAAGGAGGAATGCACATACCAAAAACAATTTTCCTTTCATAGTTTTTTAGATTTAAGTATTTAGGATATGAACGCATGATGTTGGATGAGTAAACAGAATATGCAGATGATCGATATACAAAATCCCTCTAACATCACAGTGATCCTATGAACGTCTAGCTTTACCTGAGAAAAATTAAATGTTAGACTTCAGCATACCAAATACTCATCATACAAATCCACATCCTCGCAACAAAAACAGACGCATTTTTCAAACTTTCATATTATGACGACCTACGACGCATCAACTGCTGCCGAAAAACTCGCTACCCTTCCTGGATGGGCTTTTAAGGATAAAGGAATCGAGAAAACCTATACATTCAAGGACTTTGTCGAAGCTTGGGGGTTCATGACAAGCTGCGCCATCTTAGCTGAGCGCGCCAACCACCATCCCGAATGGTCCAATGTGTACAATCGCGTCAACATTCGTCTGACGACACATGATGAAGGAGGATTGACAGACAAGGATTTGGAGCTAGCAAAAGAAATAGAAGGACTAATTCCTTAGATTCTTGCGTAAGAGATCATATGTTGAGAAGCGATCCCGAAAAAGATTTTGCTACGCTCAAGACTAGAGATCTTACATTTGGCTGTTGAGAATTGTCTGTCTCACTTACGCCTCGTTTTCCTCTCTTTTAGGATTGCGAGACTCGATATAAAAGGGATCGTTTTGGTCTGCCTTTAGGACGATTCCTGCTACAGTAGCCAGATTGGGGGGTAAGGCATCTAGGGCATACCACTGAAGACCCAGACATTTGTCGGGTTCACAATTGACAGGATCACCTTTCCAGTGGCTTACCCAAAAAACAAGGTGGAGCTTGGGTGATGACTGCTTTTTTTCTCGGTATACGACACGGATCAATTCGACCGTCTGAGGATCTACAAAAATCCCTATCTCTTCTTTGATCTCTCGTACCAAGCCTTCTGCAGGAGATTCGTCTACTTCTACATGACCTCCTACGAGATTGAATCCTCCTCCTTTTTCTGGTGTGCGCTTGAGCAACAGCACCTCACCATTGCGGATTAAGATGCCCCTCACCAATATATCTGTATGATCGATGACTCCCATTTAGCCCAAAGTATTAAATAAGCGAGGAAAAATACGATTTCTTACTTGGATATCCCATGCCATTCTATGAGGAACTGCAAGCCAGAGATCCGCTGGAGGATGGCATTCTGTTCTTGAACAATGTAGTTTCACGCTCCTACTAGCAGGTGTACGCCCTGCTAGAGAATTGGTAAGCCTATATAGGACTCCAATGGAGAAGGAGGAAACAAAAGGAAGGATATCGGGAAAAGGAAAGGATTCGTCCATTTAGATTCAACAAATCTGTATCAATTGTTGGATGTAAATATAGGGGTATTTCAGAAAATGTGATAATTAAGTGGTCATACAATAAAACTTTTAAAAGCGATAAGCTAACACGTTGCGGATACCATTAATAGGATGTAGGGTTTAGGCTCAAATTCGAAGCGCTATCCATTTTTCCTCATGTGTTGAACCATCTTCTGTTTTAGCGGTTTTTTGGCCAATGATTATGAATAAACCATTTGCATGAACCGACTATACATTCTCTTAGCATTCATTTTTACCCTCAGTCTCCTATGCCTTCCACAGGATCTCTGGGCACAGTCCGAGCTACTGAACGAAATCAACCAACAACGCATCCGCCTCAACAAAGGCAATATGTATGTATTGGGCGCTTGGGCTGTGGGAAATATCGGCGTGAGTGGCTATCTCCGCAGTCGCACGACAGGAAATGTACGCTACTTCCACGAGATGAATGCCATCTGGAACTTCGTGAACCTGGGTTTAGCTGCAGGTGGACTCTATGGTTCATTTGTAGAAGATCCTTCTACCTACACAGCATGGGAAACTTATCGCGCGCAGCAAAATATCGAGAAGATCCTGCTTTTTAACATGGCCCTGAATTTTACCTATATGACGGCTGGCGGATACCTGATCGAGCGCAGCAAGAGAGCCAACGATCGTCCTGAAAGACTCGAAGGTTATGGACAGTCCTTGATTATGCAAGGCGGATTCCTCTTTGTCTTTGATCTTACCCAATATCTCCTTCATCACTACGGCAATCAGGGGCGTCTGAAGCAGTTGCTCGACACGATACAAGTAAGCCCAGAAGGTATAGGAATGACTGTTACGTTTTAGTGTGCGTATCTGGAGGCAGTACAGGCTGATAGCAGTATCGGTCACAGGTTTCTTCCACAATCGAGTGCAACTCTAGCAGGGCTGCCACCGCAATTTGTGAGTAGTTTTGGGAGGCATTTCGGAATCCTCGATAATTGGTGTGCCACAACTGAGTGATCAGCTCCATTCCCTGATAGCTTCGGGGTATTTGACTTAACGCTCCTGAGACATTGCGTCCACCTGCATGATAGACGTGCATGACGAGCAAGCGAAACCACAAATCTCGTTCTGAGACCGTTACGCCTCGCCGTTTCATCAATCGCTTGGCCTCAGGTATGCACACCCGACGGAGGTACTTGGCAGCTGCTTGCGCCGACTTGTAGAAGTCGTCACGTTCGTCTAGATCGGCATTGACAGTCAAGCCTTCCTTGACCGCTACATATTTCATCAGCTGAAATCGTCCCCTAGCTCCGTTGATAGAGACGCGGTTGACGCCTGGACTTTCAATCAGCAAGATCGTCTGTGCATACCAGGGGTCTACTCTTTCTTCTTCAAAGATGGTGATTCCCTTATCTATGTCTCCTAAAATTTCGTCAAATTGATAATATTCCCGCTTTCCGTAGGTGACATAAATACGCGTGGACTCAGGCAAAGCCAATCTTCGGACTAAACTATCTTTGAAAGCTGCTTTTTGAGGTTCGGGAAGTGTGTCGTACCAGATGGTCGGAAAAATCAGCAATGTTTCGCGCGTATCAGCGATATTCATGATACAAGAATCACCCGTGAGGTTCATAGCCTGACGCCAAAATCGGATCTCAGGGAGCATATCCCAGTTTTCTTTTAAGAGGTCGTCATCTACCAATACGTGCTGGACGACAGAATCTCGTAGATTCACGATTTCTTGAATCTCGGAGTTTGTCGTCTGTCCTATCAATCCGTACATATGCGCTCCCAATAGGAGACAAATCCACAGCTTCCCATTCATAATACTCATACTTATTTTATCCAAGGACAGCGTATCCCCAAGAGACACTTCCTCTCACGTTGCTTAATGACTCAATGGACTATTTATAAGATGCGTGGAGATTGGTAAAATCGCTTCTCCATGCAAGAACCCTATCCAAATATAAAAATATATAGGATTGAAATATAATTATTTTAAAATAATGGATGAAGGGAAGTTCTCTTACTTTTTTAACGATGTCTTTACGAGAAAGTTGGTTTAAAAAATGAAAATTCCTGACCCAAAAGCCAGGAATTTCTATTTATTTTCTTTCACTTAGTCTCAGTCTATCAGCTTCTTGAGAGCGGATCTGAATGAACCAAAAGCTTTCCCCATTTCCTCAGAAAAATCATCCCACTTATCTTCTGCTTTATCTTCGGCCTCGTCCATCTTCGTTTTGATGTCATGCAATTGAGACTTCAATACGACACGCTTATTTTCTAACTCGTCCTTAGAATCGGCCATTCCCAGATGGAAATGTAGGCGGAAGATATCCACACGCGTTTTGAATTTTTCTAGCTGATCTCCCATCTCCTCTTTGAAATCCTCATAAGAATCACCTGCTTCAGCCTTGAATTTCTCATACTCTGTGCTCACCTCATGCAGGGTATGGCTAAGCTTTTGGCGCTGCTCTTCGACTTTATCTTTTGACTCAGCCTTACCTAGTGCGAGCTGCACCTGCAATTCTTCCAACTTTGTTTTCAGCTGGGTGCCATTCTCTCCCAATGTATCTTCAATCTTGGATGTTGCCGTATTGACAAATTCATTGAAAGAAGCTTTGTATTCTTCAAATGTATCTGCGGCTTTTTCTACATCCATCTCGACATCTACCTGTAGATCATCCAGTTCCTTTTGCCAGTTTGCTAAATTTTTATCCATGATGCGGGTTATGTTTAGGTATAATTCCTTTCATTAAACTTACCAAAAAAATCCTCTTTTCAGAAAGTTCATTCAGGAATGCTTAAATAAAATAACACATCGATTTTAGATTGGTAATCTAGTACCCTTTCCAAGGGTGCAGACATCATCTGATTCAACCTGGTTAAGTTAAAATAGGCGATCGTTCTTCCAGCAAGACTTTGCTGTACCTATCCATCAGTTCAATGTATTTGTGTGCCTGAAATAAGGCATCCAACTGGTCGTTTTCTCTGGCGCGGATGATGGATACTTTGGCTCTTACATTGGCGCGATACAGTTTATAATACTGGAAAATGAGCCCTTCATCTTCTTTGAGACAAGGGAAGATAGAGAGATAAGTTCGGATCAGAGCATGTTGCTGGGCCTCGGCTTCGTAGAAATCAAAATCTACGCAGAGCATCGCCAGCTCATCTAGGACATCTAGTCTCCTCCATTCGTCATTGAACTCCATCGCATCAAAAAAGATGGGCTGGTCATACAGGATGACGTTTCGGCTATGAAGATCGCCGTGTACAAAACGGAAATATCCCTCCATGAGTCGTCCCTGCAATTGATCACCTAGCTTCATCCAGAAGTGCTCTGCTGTCTTAGTAGACCGAATAATGATTTCTGCAGATTTCATTCCCAGTTGGTCCTGCACGATCGGCAAGACTTCTGCAATCTCCTGGAAGGCCTTGAGTTGATGGTCGATCTTAAGTGGGCGATAGCTAATGGGGGCATTTATATGCATCCGAGCCAGGTAAATCCCTAAATTTTGGGCCTCTTCTAGAGACACCTCATGAGTTTCCAGAAGCTGATTCAGCTGCCTATTTGTATCCATACGTTTCATTTTTACGGCATAGTCCACCACCTGACCTTTGGTCCCTCCCAACCAAAAGTCTTCTCCATGCTGGACGATTGGGATCACTCCTAGATACACCTCACTTGCCAGCTGTTGGTTGACAGTAAGTTCTCGCATACATAGCTTCTTTCGCTTCTCGAGGGTGCGCATGTCCAGGAAGGGAAGGCAAACAGGCTTCTTGATCTTGTAGGCAAAGTCCCCAATCAATAATACCCAGGAGATGTGCGTCTCATGGATTTGAGGGTCCGTTTCGGGCCCCTGCTGCATCAGGAGGTGGAGTATTTCATGCTTTGTCATAGGGAGGGATCATTTTCTTTTTTTGATAAAGGGGAGGAAAAGCTAGGGGGCGTAGCATCACATAGGGCGGTCACCAAGGAGGCTTGTTGGTCTAGGGACAGTTGATCGGTACGTATTTGCAGTGTAGGGGTAAGCGGTGCTTGATACCCTTTGAGGAGACGCTGATAGACATGAAAATCCGCGTCACTATAGCGCCGTTTTTCCTTTACTCTACGAGCGATCGTATCTGGCTGGGCAATCAACTCAATGATGTACATGGGAATCTCCCGCCATGCAGCAAGCTCCATGAAGGGTATTCGATACTTTTCTTGATTGAAAGTGGCATCCAGGACGACCCTATGACCATGATCCAGCAAGACTCCCAGACGATTGAGCATCTCTTGATAGACTGCCTCTTTATCTTTGAAGGCATACTGCCCCCTCAATCCCAGAATTTCTCGAATTTGGTCACTAGATAAATAGATAGCCCCTAAGTCCAAGGCTACCCGTTGACCTAGACTGCTTTTGCCTGTACCTGGCAAACCCATGATGATCAGAATCATTGCTTTGCTATCCATACAGTAAAGGTCACCAGAAGCAATCAATACTTGTATGAGGAATCACTCCCTGCCCTGTGACAATGATCAGTTAGGCATCATGGTCAATAGAAGGGTGGTAGGTAGGCAGGCGGTCATCAGCTCCAAGGATTTTGATATGTCCCTCTCATTTGGCGGATAAAAAGCAGAAAAAAAGGCGGACCTTCGATGAAGTATCTTCGAAAAAGTCTGCACGGTTCCTGAAAGAAGCGGTACAGCCACTCTAGATTCAATTGCTGAATCCAACGTGGGGCACGTTGTGTCTCTCCCGCGATAAAATCAATCGTCTTACCAATCGCAAAAAACAGCTTGACGCCTACAGCTTCTAGTGCAGCACGATGCGTCGCAATCCAGATCTCTTGTTTGGGTGCTCCCACACCTACCGCCAAGACATTGGCTCCTGATTGGCGAATCCGTGAGAGAATGGCTTGGGTTTCCTCTACATCGGATTCAAATCCAAAAGGAGGAGAATAGCGTCCTACAACTTGGGTATAGCTAGCCTGTTGATTGAGTTTTTGAGTAGCCAGGTCCACACCTGTTTCTGTCCCGCCTAGGAGAAAAATACGGATTCCAGGGTTAGATGCGTGGTGTTGACAAAAGGCAGGAAATATATCAGAGCCTGCTAATTGCTCTGGAATAGGATGAGTAGTCAGTCGTGAAAGTTGAAGGATAATACGACTGTCGCAAAGACGATAAGCTGCCTGCTGATAGGCCTCGTAAAATGCAAGATCATTTTGCAGCTTAATGAGATGGTCTACATTGGGCGTAAAAACTACTCCCTCTTTCAATTCTCCCAAAAGCGCTTGCCTACGGTAAGGATCAATGGAAATATTTAGGATGGGAATCGGCTGCATAGCGCATGGGGAAATGAAAAGTCAGGCGAAAATCTCAATCAATACGCTTTGTCCTGCGGTCTGAACATGACACCAAGCGTCTGCACAATGATCTTCAAATCTAGCAGCAAGTTCCAGTTTTCAATATACCAGCTATCATAAGATACACGCTCCTCGATCTCTTCGGGTCGTTCGATTTCGCCGCGCAACCCATGAACCTGGGCATGGCCCGTAATCCCTGGTAGCACAAAGTGCCTTCTCAGATACTTGGGCGCATGTTCTTGAAAGGTATCTGTATGGTTGACCGCATGGGGGCGAGGGCCCACGACAGACATCTCGCCACGCAATACATTGAGAAATTGAGGAAGCTCATCTAGGCTTGTCTTCCGAAGGAATCGGCCAACAGGCGTCACTCTTGGATCATCTTTGGTCGCTTGGCGGGTATCATCTGATGCTACATACATCGTGCGGAATTTGTAGCACGTGAAGGGACGGTTGACACGTCCGTGGCGTTGCTGCTTGAAGAAGATGGGGCCTTTGGACGAAAACTTGATGGCCACAGCAATGATCGGAAGTGCAATGGGAAATACAAGTAGAATCACCAAAAGTGAAAAGAGGATGTCAAAACCTCGCTTAATCATGCGATTGTAGAGCTTCTTGAGTGGCTCTTGACGCATCGATAAGGTGGGAAAAGGTCCCACAAAATCGACATTAAAAGTCCTTCGACGCAGGGGATTAAGGTCTGTGATCACCCTGAGATAGATGAAGTGCCGATCGGCAAAGTCTGTGAGCGTATCAATGGTTTCCTCCGAAGCCAAATCAATGGAAAAGTATAACTCGTTGATCTGATGTGCCACGCAAAATGCCTGAACCTCCTCCAAGATTCCTTTCATATAGGCTGATTTCTCCTCGCTTTCTAGCTCCGGTGCGAGAGAACGAATGAAATGATGGACCTGTGTACGGTGTCCCCCAAAGAAACTGCGCATTTCTTCGATGATGGGTTGATCACCCACGAGTACTACCCGACGAATATGGTAGTTGAGAGAATCAAAGTATTGGTAACCCAAAAATAGCAGGGAACGAAAAGTAAGGATGGTGCAGATCGTACTACTGTAAGTCAAAATCAAATAATAACGGGAAAGATACTGGGCTTTTGTACTCACAATGTAGAGTAGGATCAGGAAAATGTGAAGGGTAGAGGAAGCAAAAATATTCCTAACCAAAGTCTTGAGCTGAATCAAGTTGCGTGTGTCATATCCTCCATTGGAAAGGGAAATCCCCATCCAACCCAAACTAAAGATCAAGAAAAAGGATACATAGTAATCCTCAATGGGACTAAACTCATTGTAGCGTAGATAGTAGGAAAAGCGACAAGAAAGATTGATCAGAAAGAATTCTGACAACAAGGTAAATACCTTGAAGAGATTGCTATTGGAACGAAAAGGAACAACGGGGTTCAACATAAGAGGTGACGATGACACAGATAAGGGAGCTAGCAAAAGCAAAAAGGCAAATTTGATTCGACTTACGAATGATCCCTGTATTAGTGTTACAAATTCCTTCTTTGACCGTCAGAAAAGCCGAGTCAATGGAAAAATGTGAATAAAGAATGAAAATTCCTGTTTACCTTTTCATATCGAAATACACTGATATAAAGAAAGTAAGACACACAATGACGAAACAAATACTCTTGGGGGTCTGTCTGACCCTGATCTGGATGAGCGCCTGTAAAAGCACGAGTTACACGCCTAAAAACTTTGAGGGGAGGAAGATCCTTTTTGCCAAAGGGGGGGGAATCACGGGACAGTATGAGACTTATCTCCTATTAGAAAACGGACAACTCTTCAATCAGGCAAAGATAGACGGAGAATGGGCTGCCTTCGATAATGTCAAAAAGGGGAAAGCCAAACGATTTTTCAAACAATTGGATGAGATGAACTGGACCAGTCTGAAGGTCTCTCAACCTGGAAATATCACTTATTTCATTGAATTACAAGATCAGGAAAACGCCCACCGAGTGACATGGGGAAGTGAGTCCTCAGAAGTTAACGCTGAGCTCAGTGCGCTACACTACGAATTGATGAATATAGCGAAAGGGGCCAAACCTGAATCTATCTCACCTGATAACTAGCATTTCTTTTCATCATCAACCCTTTTCACTTCTGCTACTAAAAAAAATTACCATCATGAACCGTATTTCTCCCTGGCTCCTGCTGGGCATACTCACCCTTGCGATTCCCTGTTCTTTTGCTCAGTCTACATTTGATACCAAGCAAAAGAAAGGACAGGCCACCCAGTCTGTTCAGGGCCTCGCCCCTACTCCCATCATTCGCCACGCACATGGTGCCCATCAAGGATTTGCACCCGCCCCGCATTCGCTGACGCTTAAGTCCAGCTTCCAGCCGACGCATGATCACGCAGAGGTGATCCTTGGGCCCGAAACGGGGCTTCCAATCTATCTGGAAGGAAGCCTTCCTGGACTTTCGGCCCGTGGTATTCAGCAGGGGCAAGTCGCTGAGCAAGCGGCCAAGGACTTCCTAGTACAGGAAGCTTCTAGCCTGGGCATTCCGCAGCCAGCACAGGCTTTCTCTGTGTTGAAGATAGATCAGGACGATCTCGGCATGACACATGTCAAGATGCAGCAAACCTTTCAGGGACTACCCGTCTACGGCAAGGAGCTCATCATCCATATGAATGGAGCCGATCAAGTACGCATGACGGGCCGTTATTCAATCATAGATCCACAACTGGATGTCATCCCCACCTTAGAACCATCGGATGTCATTGAATTCATGATGCCACATCTAGCAGAGCAAACCATCGTTCAGGACTTATCTCCTCGATGGAAAGAAATGTATGATTATGAGGCCCCAGAAACTGAACTCATCGTCTACGATGTTCCTGGCTACGTCTCTACCCAGCGTTTGGCCTACCATATAGAAGCACGCCCCAATGTCATCGAGCACTGGGATTATTTTATCGATGCCCACACAGGAGAAATCCTCAATTTCTACAATCACACCTGTACCATTGGTCCTGTCCTTGGATCAGGCACCGATCTCAATGGCGTCACCCGCAACCTCAATGTATTTGAAGACAATGGCGTCTATTATCTCATCGATGTCGACGTACCCATGTTTACAGGCAATCAAAATAACTTCCCTGCCGAAGGAGATGGTTACATTTTGACCGCCGACATGAACAACACCAATCTTAGCAATCCGACTTTTACCTACTCTACCTCCAACTCTGCCACGAGCTGGGCACCCAATGCGGTTTCAGCCCACTATAATGCTCGGATTTCCTATGAATACTTCCTCAATACATTCTCCCGCAACTCGATCAATGGACAAGGAGGAGATGTCGTCTCATTTGTGAATGTCGCCGATGAAAATGGGGGAAGTATGGAAAATGCTTTTTGGAATGGTCAGGCGATGTTTTATGGAAATGGTGGACAATCATTTTCTTCCTTGGCCGCTTCGCTAGATGTAGGAGGACACGAAATGTCGCACGGAGTCGTCCAAAACACAGCCAATCTAGAATACCAAGGACAATCAGGTGCTCTGAATGAATCCTTCGCAGATATTTTTGGAGTCATGATCGACCGAGACGACTGGCAGTTGGGTGAAGGGATTACCAATCCCAACTTTATCCCGACGGGCTTCCTGCGTGACATGTCCAATCCCAACAATGGAGGTACAAGCCTGCAAAGCCCTGGCTGGCAACCCGCCAATATGAACGAGATTTATACAGGCTCTCAAGACAACGGCGGCGTCCATATCAACTCGGGTATTGTCAACTTTGCCTACTACAAATATGCCATTGCGACATCCAAAGATATAGCCGAGCAAGTGTACTATCGTGCCCTCTCTACCTATCTGACGAGATCCTCTCAGTTTATCGATGCGCGAATCGCTGTCATCCAGTCAGCCAAGGATCTGTATGGAAACAATAGCCCAGAAGTCGCGGCTGCTCAAAATGCCTTTGCAGCTGTAGGCATCGGCTCCCCTGCCAGCTCCGGTAATAACGATCCTACCCCAACGACGGAGACACCCGAGGTTCCTGAAAATCCAGGTCAGGATTTCATCGTCAGCAACGACGTGAATGTATTTGATGTGAATACTTGGTACATCTCCAATACTTCAGGTCAAAACTTCCAGATCCTTTCGCAGACGACCCCTCGTACGCGCATGAGTGTGACAGACGATGGGACACGTGGTGTGTTTGTAGGGACAGATAACCATATCTACATCCTGAATATGAATCCAGCAAGTCCCAATGAGCAACGATTGAGTACCAATCCTGAGTGGGACAATGTAGCCATCTCAAAAGACGGGACGAAGCTGGCTGCTGTATCTAATGTCATCGACACCTCAATCTATATTTTTAATTTGGCAGCCAATCCTGTAACGGGTCGTCAGTTCAAGCTCTACAATCCGACAACCTCCAATGGCGGACAGCGTATCGGCGGGGTACTATATGCGGATGCGATCAACTGGGATTTCTCTGGTCAATTTGTACTCTATGATGCATTTAATCGTCTGCCTAACCCCAACGGACCTGACCTAGAGTATTGGGATGTAGGCTTCCTCAGGGTGTGGGACAATAACTCCAATGACTACGGAGATGGATTCATCAGTAAGTTATTTAACAGCCTACCCGAAGGCGTGAGTGTAGGAAATGCCGTTTTCTCCAAAAACTCTCCGACAATCATTGCTTTTGATTACTTCGATGCAGGTGCAGGGACGAATGCCGTCCTTGCAGGAAATACGGAAACGGGTGATATCGGCACAGTCGTAGCCAATAATCCGATCCTGGGTTATCCCGACTATTCCAAGGAAGATGATAAAATTATATTCAATAGCGAAACAGGCTTCACAGAATACGTACAGGTCGTCAATCTACAAGCTGATAAAATCAACGGTGCCTCTACACCTGCCAATTTGATCGCCAACGGAAAGTGGGGAACATGGTATTCTACGGGTTCGCGTGACATCTCTGTCTCTAATGAAACCGAAATTGCGTCTGTCAGCCCGACTGTAGTCGTGTATCCCAATCCTGCTTATGAACAATTATTTATACAAATGAGCTATATGGAGCCAGGACCCATCACATGGAAAATCCTCAATCCCATGGGCCAGTTTGTACAAGAAGGAGATGCATATCTCGCGACTCCCGACCAAAGGTTGGCCATTCCATTGGATCAGTTGGCAACGGGAACCTATCTATTAAAGTTGACACAGGGAGAGCGACAGTTTACAGAGGCTTTTATCAAGCAGTAAGGTGACTGTCACTACCTGCCTCAAAGGATGCGCCATAAAAAAGCCCAGTACTTCTTGCAAGTATTGGGCTTATGATTTGACAAAGCAGAAAGAGATGTGCTTGTAGGGATAGAATCATAAAGATAAATCATCGCCCAAAGGAATACGTTCTGGACAAAGCTCTTCTTTGCGTTTTCGTGCTTATTGAGAAGAGGATAAACAGACAGATTTTCCATAAAAATGAGAGAAAATTTTTGGATCAGTGAATAAATGACAGTCACTGTACGCTATACCCCTTCCTCTTTGTCTTCCTAAAAAATATTTTCCTCCTTCCTATTCCATGCTTAGTTTTAGTTTATGAAGCGATGGTATTTGGTCTGCGCGCTATTTTTGTTGCTGTATGCGTTTTTTCCCACCCAAAACTCTACATTAGATGCATGGGCTTATGCTGGGGATATACGTCATGGAATCGATCTCTTTCACCCTCATCATCTGCTCTTCTCTGCGACTTCTCGCTTGTTTTATCCAGATGATCCTCTGGCAGTAGATGTATTGGCACGACAAAAAATCATCCATGCCTGCTTGGCTAGCCTGTGCTTGTGGATCTTGGGGCGAATCCTTCAGGGCTTTGAGCAGGACGAAAAACAAATTGCTGCATGGCTACTCTTGGTAGGAAGCAGCTTTGGGATCATGCGTTTTGCTACAGAAAATGAAGTCTATCTCTGGCCGATCCTTTGGTCGCTTCTGGGAACCTGGGCTTTTATCCATCACGTACAGACCGATCGACAAACCTACATTTGGCTTTCGGGTATGGCGATGGTACTTGCCTGTTTATTTCACCAGATTCACTGCATTTGGTGGTTAGCGCTTTTCCTCGCGTTTTTCCTTCATCGTCGCAAAGCATTCCTTCCCTTTATCTTACCTGCACTTTTGATTCCTCTCACCTATCTGACAGTACTGGGAGGATATGTAGGTCAAGATATTTCATGGGATACCATCCTCCACTTCATCTTGAGGGATTTTTATCAAGGTACTGCGGAAGCCTCTCCTGGACTACGGGCGTTTTTACTTTCACCCATCAACCTTTTCCGAACGTTCGTTCAAATACACGGAATTGTATTCAAACTCCTGACAGAACAATGGTTGTATATACTGCCAGCTCTAGGAGCTGTAGGTCTCGGATTGTGGGGATTACGCTTTCTACCCCATATTCGCAAGCTACCTGCTTTTCCGCATTTGACTATTCGGAGAGGACTACTAGGGATCGGGATCGGACATTTGGCTTTGGCAACTTGGGCCGCAGGAAATGCTGAATTCATGGTGATGCTCCCTTTTATATTCGTCCTGTATGTTGCGATAAAATGGACATTTCCCCCCACGATGATTTATAGCTTAGGCTTTTGTCTACTACTCTGGAATTTCACCTTTGGCCTATGGCCGCTATGCCAATATGACTACTATCACGATGAGGCAATGGTAGAATTTGTCCAAACAAATCCAGAGGCTCGTTATATTTTGACTGAGCGAAATATCATCAATAATCAACTATACTATCGTACGGGTAAGGACTGGAATGATCGATTTATCTCTGCATACAAAGCCCCTCAATCAGTCATCGATTCTCTCCTACAGATGAAGTGGATCGTCTATTCCAATGCACTTGATCAGCCTCAGTTGTTTTCTAGGGCCACGCTGACGGGGGAGATACATACACAGACTGACAGATTTGACTGCTTCCAACCTATCGCAGTAGACACTGTAGAAGCATTTGTGGGGAAATATCATATTTGGCAGTTGGCTATGCCTTGTTCGATATCAAGTACCCCTAAAGAGGAATGAGAATTTTACCCAATCATACAGGTAATTTTACCTAATTATACACAAATTGAGATATATGGGGATATATTTTATTGCGAAAAAATGTATTATTCCATAGATTAATTAACTATAAATATTACTATCTCCATTTAATCGTTTTTCCCATATGAAACGTTTGACAAACCCAACCATCTATTTGAGCATCTTTATCTTTGCATTTTTACTTTCCTTGAGCAGTTGTAATCAACAGAGTGAAGCAAATACAGGGGGAGATTCGCCCTCCACAGAAACGGCCCCTTCTGCTACCGATAGTGCTATGCCAACAGAGGCTCCCATAATGGATTCGACTGCTGCTGACTCAGCCAATGCTACTGACGCAGCAGATCAGGAGACGACCTCCGATGCAGGTTCAGACGCCAATATAGACATGGCTGCATGGGCAAGCTTAGAAGGGCTTTCTATCAATTGTGGCGGAGGAGAAATGAACCTTGCCGTTCCAGTGAATCTGGTAGCGACACGTCTGGAATCCCAAAACCTTGCCTACAACGACAAGCCATTTACAGATTGCTCTGGGATCTTTCACCGAGTACTTGATAGCCTCAAGCGAAGATGTCCGACCCATGATTTTCCTAATCCCCAGACTCACAGGGACTCTCGCTCCTTGGGTAGATGGTACCATGAAAAAGGACAACTTGTCCAGATCACAGATCCTCTGAAACAAGACTCGTACATTAAGCCTGGGGCAGTGATATTCTATGCCAAACCAAGTGTAGATCCTTTGACGGTAGATGCAGAGACCCTATTCAAGCAGGGAGGCATTCGCCACGTAGGAGTAGTCACAGAGGTGGAGAAAGATGCTTCAGGAACCATCATAGGGTATACACTCTTCCACGGAAGATACTATGGCAAGAGTGCCGCAAAGACAAATTACCACAAAAGAGATACAGGACGTGCGAATTATCCTCCATTTGGAAATGGAAAAGATCATATGATTGCTATTGCGCCTATTGCTAGTGATGCGATCATGGCTAGCGCTCCCTAAATATCCTATAAAAAATAAGTTCGTAGATCTTTTTAGCAGACTTTCGCAGGGCAGATGGCTCTGCGGAAGTTTTTTATGTTACACTTTTTCGCCAGATCAGATAAACTCCTGCAAGTAATCCCAAAAGGAGACTCGCAATTCCAAGATAGGTGGAGAAATTGGCGGTGTACGAATGCGAGGAACCATTCCATACAAAACCTGCCCAGTAGTAAGGATGCACACGATGTGGCGGTGCTTCTCGGAGGTAATCTTGCCTCGCCAAGCCCAAGGCTTCGATGTCCGACTCCGTCTCCTGTTGGTATGCATAAAAGGCTGGCCAAAAGACCTCACTCGACTTACCATCTGCCAGCCATAGGCTCATAATCACCGATCGGCTCCCTGCCTGCCGAAAGGCCCTAGCCAAACTCAAAACGCCTTCTCCCCTTGCTAGCTTCCCGTATCCCGTCTCACAAGCTGAAAGCACTGTCAACCTTGCCTCTACAGGCAACTGGTAAATCTCGAACGCATAGAGATGATCCTTGGCCTTCCCATCATCGGAAAACAGTAGGTAACTTTTACTTGGATCAGTAGTATCAGGATAACCATGCATGGCGAGATGTAGGATATCATATTCTGGCAAAGCACTCCGGAAAGAATCAATGGTTGCCTGCGTCCCTAGCAGTGCCTTCCCAACCTGCTCAGCGAGGATCGCCTTTACTTCGGGCTGATTGTACACCAATTGCTGCAAACCCTGGTAGGTTGGAGCAATTCCTAGCAATAGAGAAGAAGTATTTCCAGAAACAACCCTCTCCTGAAAGTAATCTCTAGCTGAGAATGCGTAGGCGATCTCACTCCTCAAAAAAAGGTATGGGAGAGCCCGCCATTGATCGGGAACTTGTACTTCAGGTAAGTCCTTGGGAATTGCCACGGGTTCGTCCAACAATGTCTCGAATGGTATCTCAACCAAGGGGCCATCTAAAAGAAATATATAAGCAGAAGGAGACACAGAAGACAAAGGAGCCAAGAGTCTTTGCTTCCAATTGTAGCTGTCTTCTACAAATCGTCGTAGACCTGCCAGACTTGCATCAGGTCGCGCAAGTTGGGTCCGCAGGGATTGGATGTTTTGCTTATCTGCTTCTGTGATGGTTACCTGCGTCAATCGCACCCTTTGTTGATTGGCGGCAAGACAATACAGCACAGTATCTCCCCAATAATATGTTCGAAGCTCCTGTCCTTTTTGAAGCTGCTTTTGTAGTTCGGATAAAGAAAGACGAGGCCCTTGATCTTCTGCACGGTTCTGGGAGAAAAATGCATTGATAGGGTCTACCAAGCGGGCTTCCTGGAGCTGAAGCTTGTTGAGTAGACGCCTTAGGCTGTCCTGCTCCTGCTCAAGGGTGGCGCTCATACGTGCATGCTCCAGCTCAATGATCTGCCGACTGAGTTCTTGGTAGACTTCGCTATTGGCGCTGCGCTGAATAGCACGTGCACCACGGCTTTCCTCCTCCATCACTAGCGCCTTGTTGCGTTCCAAGTACTGGAAGGCCTTATCGAGATAATAATCACGTTTCTGAGGCAATGCCTCGGATAGTTTGGACACCAGTCTCAGCAAGCTACCTGTACGTGCGTGACGCTCTGCCTGAAGTTGAAGCTTAGGTCCTTCATAGGCAAATCGACCGCGCAAAAGATCCTCTACCCGCATGACTTTCTCACGAGCTTCCAGCGCTTGAAGTAGATAATTCGTCTGGGAAGTCTCTGCATATTCCTGTTCGAATATTTCTGCCATTCCCAGTAGAGACTCGTAAAGGAGATTTTCTTCATAGAGCAGGGAATCATCTGGGAGTGCTATCAAGTCTTGAGGAGAAAATTGGGGTACAACTGTCTGGATGGCTTGCTGGAATAGTTCGAGTGCCCGCGCTCTTTTTTGCTGATCCGCTTCAAAGTCTGCAAAGGCCGCTAATATCTTTCCCCTTTGTCTTCCTTTAAAACTACCTTCGTTGCCCTGTTCTAGATTGGTGGCCGTCTGGTAGTGTGTACGTGCTTCAGAAATCTTTCCCTGGGCAGCGGTGTAAACACCTAAGGCAAGGTGGGCAATGGCCATGTCCTGCAGACTAGAATCTCTCCTGTAGATTTTCAAGGCACTTGTTGCCATCGCTTCGGATTTCGCAGATTCTCCTGATATTTGGGCAACTTTGGCTAGATTGAGGAAAACATCCCCCTCTACAGAGTGTCCCAGTCGTTGGGCGAGCTGAAGGGTCTGATTCAAGGTCTCTTCAGCTTCGATTAATTGGTTTGTTTCAATAAATGCAATGCCTTTATCTGAAAGCAAATAAGCATAAATCAATCTATCTGATTCCGATTCCAGTAAGTCTAGTGCATGGTTCAAGTACAATAAGGCACGTTCATAGTCACCGAGGCGTGTGTAGATATTGGCCAAATCCTTATACACAAATCTTGCACAATTTTGAGGATTGTACTCCGCCTTTTCCAGCCAGTAGCCTGCCTTTTCGTAGGTCGAAATTGCCTCTAAAAATCGCTGCTGCCTGTAGTAAATTCGCCCCAGTTTTAGATTCAGCCATCCTGTAAACTTCATCTCATTTTGTGAAGCAGGCACCTTCCATGTACGGGCATGTGTCAACCCTCGAATGATGATAGTCTCTTCTTTCTCCCATGCCTTATTGTGGTGATAAATGTTTGCCAAGCGACTAGTCACCCTCAACAAGGTTTCCATATCTTCTTCCTTTCCTGCCAAAGCAAAAGACGCTTCCAGGATATTTTTTTCTTCTGGCTTTCCTTTGACATGTTTGGATTGCTTATATATGTCCTCTGCACACTCCTGCGCCCATATCACATGTCCAAAAACCCCAGAGACAAACCATAGAAAGAAAAAAATCCTACCCATATTTGAATATAGGTAGGAATATGATATTCCAACAAATAAGTGATTTCCTTTTACCTATTTCTCCTTGGATTATCCCTAATAAATGGGATTCCTAAAAGCGTCAATAAAGCCATACCTACCCCAGCAAGTGTAGACCACGTCATGCCAGTTTTAGGATCTGGACGCAGGTGGCTGCTGGCCTGTCCCCCAGAAGCGCAAGGGGTCACACGGTGGTTGCAACTGATGTCCCCGCAAGATGGATAGTACTGATTCATCTGACTTGCATCAGTGGCCATGAAATCTCCGTAATATTCGTAATCTCCTGATCGAAGATCTATCGTAGATTCTTCTGTTTGAATTATCGGCAGCTGCCCCAAGTCATCGTAAAAGACAATGTCCGCTTGCGCGACGGTTGAAGTAGTTTCGAATAAATGGGCATTTTGGGAGATAGGAAGGGTTTTGATCTTATATTTTACCCAGCCAGTCGTGGACCTACGAGGGTCTGCTCCTTGATCTTTGGTCCCTTCAATCTGGACATTGTGAAAGGAGAAGTGAAGTTTTCCAGGATCATTGCAATCGACCTCATAATACAAAAAAGGCTCTTCATCTGCACAATCGAGATCCTGCGTCCGAAGAGGTACTTTAGGTGACCAATCCAACAGTTGAAATGAACCTGCTTGCAATTTATCGTCTATCGGTATGTCTATGTCCACTCTGTTTGCAGGAGCTGTCCCTATATTTTGAAAATGCGCCTTGTAGGTGAGATCTACACAGTTGGGATAAATATTTTGCCCAGGTAGTACGCCATGAATAAAGAAGCTCCGATCTACCACGATATAATTGGGATCGTGCGCACGAGCGACAGGTTGAGGGGCCACAATGACCTCCAGGGGAATTTTCCGATCTGGCCTTCCCTTACTTACCTCTTGTAAATAATAGGGAACAACAGCAACCAAAGCACTCTGTCCCTCCTCTCCTACATTGACCACTGAATTCAATGTCACAAATACGGTATGCTCGCGTCCTGGGTTCGCCACTTGTGCCAGAGAATTCTTGAGGCCCGTAAACTCTACAGCCGCTCCATAGCCTCTTGCTTCTAGCGGTACATTGGCCAGTCCATAGTCCTCTAACGTTGGTGGAAAAAACGGCGTCACGCCCAAGGGTCGTAATATGCTCGACTCTCCCCTATAAGCATCTGCACAGCGAAACTCAAAGGTGGGGCCCTCTTCCATGCTATGGTTGTACAAAAAGAAAAACCCATCGGGCTTGACTCCATTAAACTCTTGGAAAGAAAGGGCAAAAGTCACATTATTTGCGGGCACAACCGAACGGTTGGGATCAATGTACATATAGCCGTCCACGAAGCGATCGTTCAGGGCGAGGTTTCCTGTGCCTGTATTGACCGACCGCTCGGGATCATCAGGGATAGAATCGAGTGGAGAATACTTTCCTGTCACATGAATCCTCCTCTGCTGATAGGAACTTCCAAATGGAATAGCATTCAGGTGGGTGCGTAGATAATGCCCATCTTCGAAGTCATAAAGATACTCCAAAAAGGCTCGATTATCACCTGCGGCTGTCTCCACATCGGACTGAGAAGGAACCCCTGTCAGTTGTGAACCACCAGGAATTACATTTAGGTTCAAATTCTTTAAATAGACAATCTCCTGTCCATTGGCATTAAAGTGAATGTTGGCGGGTTGGCAATCAAGCGATGCGGGCTCGGTCCAAGTAATCGAAGCAGCAGAAATATTCAGTTCTACGTGCCCCACCTGGCTAAATGATACACACTGTGTACCCAAAACTACACAAATGAATATGATCACACTTTTTCTCATGGTAATTATGATGGATTGATGTTTTACTCAGAGCTTTAGTCGGATCTTAGATCATTTCCTTAACAAACCTTCCTTTCTTTTTATAAAACCCTACATAAATACTTTCTACATTGTAATATTCTTATCTTAAAGCCTATTCTTCCTTCTACGTCTACTTACGCCTACTCCTACGAGCAACGGAGGCAAAATCAACATGCCCACCACCTTCCATTTAGAGATGCAGTGTCTCAAGACTTTCCATCCCTTGCATGGACAGGGAGTTACTTCAAACTCACAGGGGATACTTGCACAGTCTGGATAATATTGATCCATAGTCACACTTTGACTGGAGGGGAATGCTCCATATATCTCAAAATCCTTGAGTTCCAGTTCGATTTTGGAGACATTGGTTTGAATGGAGGGTAAGATGCCCTGCGAATCAAAAAACGTAATGTCTGCTTGTGCTTGTGTCGTCGTGCCAAACAAAGCCACATGCTGGGAGATCGGTAAAGTCTTCATCTTGTACTTTACCCAACCTGTACTGGGAAGGCGAGGATCAGCCTTTTGGTCCTTGGTCCCTTGGATGGCGACATTGTGGAAGGAAAAATACAGGCTTCCAGGGCTCTGGCAGTCTACTTCATAATAGAGATAGGGAGCTTTACTGCTCGCACAAGCTGTATCCTGATCTGTCAACATGACCTTGGGAGACCAATCTACGATTTCAAACGAGCCTATTTGTAGTCTGACATCTACAGGAATAGCCAAATCTACACGAGTGGCAGGTGCTTCACCAATATTCTGAAAGTGGGCCAGATAATTAATCTCTACACATCCTGGGTAAACAGGGTTTCCACCTGGGTCTATCCCTCGTATAAATGAATTCCTATCTGCAATAATGAAGTTGGGATCGTGGGCTCGCGCGATAGGTTGAGGTGCTTCCACAAATTCGAGAGGTACTTTCCTGCTTCTTTCTCCTGAGCCTTTCTCTACATAAGGCAAAATCGCAAAGCGCGCAGATTGCCCCTCCTCTAGTCCAGCAAGCGGAATCTCTGAGTTAAACGTAACAAAAACGGTATGCTCCTTCTCGGGCGAGCCCACCTGAGATAAAGAGGGTTTGATCTGGGTAAACTCCACCGCACCACTGTATCCATTCGCCGCTTGGGGAATGTTCACTACTCCCAGACTAGCCAATGTGTGAGGCCCCACATTGAGGAGGAATGGAGTGGCTACCTCCCCACGATAGCTATCCACACACTTGAGACTGACTGTGGACCCTACATAAGGAAAACCATGATTGTATAAAAAAAAGAAACCATCTGGTTTGACATTGTTGTACGCTTGATAGGAGATAGCAAAGGTTATGGATTGATTGGGTACCACAGATCTGTTAGCTTCCACAAATACATAACCGTCTGTGAATCGATCATTAGGCGCAGGATTGCCTGTCCCCATTCCTGCCGAACGCTCGGGATCATCAGGTATAGAATCTAATGGCGAATACTTCCCCGTTATATATACCCTGCGTTGCTCACTCCCACCATTGAAAGGCATACTTCCATAGGGAATTTGATTCAAATGCGTCATGAAGTAGTGTCCATCCTCGAAATCGTAGAGATACTCCAGAAAGGCGTCAGGATTGCCTGCAACCGCTTGGACACGTGCCTGTGATGGGACACCCATCAGTTCGGTACTTCCAGAACTAGGCTGTATGTTGACACTTACATTTTCAAGGTATTCTAGTTTCTTATTAAAATAGTTATAATGCACTTCACCTGTCGGACACACAGTAGATACATTGCCTGATTGGCCCCAAGTGAGAATCGAAAAGCAAAAAATCAAATAAATAACGGTTATTATATATTTTTTCATCTTGATGAATATGGATTATGGTTTCATTTGTAGTTTTAGACGCAAAACGAAATATCACCTTAACAAAATCTCATTTTTTATGCCATAATTATAGTGAATCAAAAATTCCTAAAAGAAAGACTATCTTCATTTTCCAATAATCCTCTCACACTATAGGTCCATGTTCAAGCCTTTTTCCAATAAGAAAAAAATAAACGAAGCAGCCATTATCTCAGATATTCAGAAAGGGGGGTTCTCTGCGCGAAGAGCGATGAATACCCTGTTTGAGACCTATGCCTACATGGTGAGACTGCGAGGATAGACTGATTGTAAGCAGCTAAAGCATCATCCTCAGAGAGGTTGTATTTCTTTGCTCCCTGTCTCACCATGTAGGCATTATCTCAGATATTCAGAAAGGGGGGTTCTCTGCGCGAAGAGCGATGAATACCCTGTTTGAGACCTA
>JBCBPW010000021.1:0-81767 GCA_039820545.1 Bacteroidota bacterium
TGCATTTTGGTTATAGCTATTTCCCACTGGCAATGGAGCAAAATGCAACTGTCTCGACAGATCCTAGTTTAGGCGAGGGACAATATTATGTGTATGTATACACAGATGATAGAGAGCAGATATATGAGGATACATTAGAAAATAATAATTGGGTAGGCGTACCGCTTTACATTCGTGCGTATCCTCCGATTGATCTGGAAGCCACCGCCTTTGCTGCTGATAGCTCAGAAATTTTGCCTGGAAATACATTCACGGTTGACTATCAGGTAAGCAATATAGGACAAGGATTGCCTTTGGCGAATAGTTGGAGTGACGGCATTTATTTATCTACAGACTCCGTATGGGATACAGGAGATGTATTGCTCTCTACAGTCATCGTTCCTGGTCAAGTCCCTCCTGGTACGAGTTACGCACGTTTTAACGAGACGGTCAACATTCCTTTGGGTACAACCTCAGGTCCCTACTGTTTGCTGCTCGTAGCAGATGTCTTCCAGTTGGCCAATGATGCGGATACGAGCAACAACTACCGCTGTGATTCCATCTTTGTCAAGCCAACGGTTTACCCCGACTTGCAGGTCAATAGTTTCTCTTGCCCATCGACAGGTACAGCTGGTCAGCCGATTACGTTAAACTTTACGATAGAAAATGATGCGACATCAGGTGGAGGAACGACTACTGGAGGTTGGAGCGAAGGATTCTACTTGCAGACCCCAAGTGGACAAATATTCCTGGGATCTTTTGGCTATACAGGCAACCTCACATCTGGGGCGACCTATAGTGGTTCGGTTACATTGACATTGCCCATTTCCTTGCCTGCTGGATTTTATGACATCATCATCCGTACCGATCGCAACAACATTGTCTTTGAAAATCAAAACGAAGGAAATAATGAAGCGGTCTGCAACCTGCAAATTGACGCAACACCTCCCGCAGATCTCATCGTGTCTCAGATTGTGAGGCCAGATACAGCCTTTACGGGCGATCCCTTGACGATCGCTTGGACTGTCAAAAACATAGGAGCCAATCCTGCGAATGGAACTATGACGCAGGGAGTCTATATCTCATCAGATACGCTCTTTAGTTCAGATGATGTATTCTTTGGTAGTATTTCAGGAGGCGTGAATCTTGGCTCCAATGATAGTGCTTCTTATTCACTCACGGGCGATTTGCTAGGTGTTCCCGAAGGTTGTTTCCATGTGCTTGTTCGCACAGATGTGCTCAACAACATCATCGAGGCTAGCGATGCCAACAATCTATTGGCTGCGCCTTGCATGGAAGTGAGGATTCCACTCCTTCCCTTCGATGTACTTACACCTGATACGTTGATCAATCAGCAAGCTTTATACTATCGGATAGAAGTAGACAGTAACCTGATAGGGGAATCGATGATTGTCACGCTGACAGGAGATTCTACGAATAATGCATTCAATGAAGAGTATCTCCGATTGGGTTCGGTACCTAGTCGAACCATTTATGATCATACAGTAGATTTTCCTTTCCAGGCCAATCAGACGGTCATTGCTCCAGACCTTCAGTTGGGTACCTACTATCACCTGACCTATGGGCAGACCAATGGAAGCAACGAGCAGGACATTACGCTTTTGGCAGAAATCCTGCCCTTTGAAATCCGTGAAGTCATGGTCAACTATGGAGGAAACACGGGACCTGTGACCGTCAAAATTGAAGGAGGACGCTTTGAGCCAGGTATGGAGGCTCGCCTAGAAAGCTCTACACTTGGTACGATTGTAGCGACGGATGTCATTTTCATCAACGCGACAGCAGTGTGGGCGACCTTTGATTTGATTGGGCGACCCATCGGAGTTTATGATGTAGGCTTATATAAGGACATCAATTCCTCTGTAGGGCTAGATACGGCATCATTGGATTCGGGCTTCACAGTACAGCAGGGCCCTGCCAATGGGTTCACAGGGGGCGTCATCCCTGGTACATGTTCTCCAGGTGTGTCTGAGATCGGACAGCTGTTGCAAGTGGTCATTGACTATCCACCCAATACAAGGCCGAATCGCATAGTATCTATGACCATTTACTATGAGAATATTGGGAATGTAGACCTTCCCATTCCTATTCGATTCATGCTTTCTACCAATGGAGCACCTATTGGATTTACACCAGATGAATTGGCTGAAGGTAAGACAGAGTTATTCATGGAGTTTACAGAATCGGGTAGTCCACCAGGCATCTTACGACCTGGAGGCAAAGGTTCTGTCACAGTTTATTCACAAGCTGTTGCGCCTCTGACATTTGAACTAGTGGAATGATATGATAAGGAGGGAAAAGCATGTGTTTGTGTCCTTCCCTCTTTTTTCTCTTTTTCTTCTCTCTGTTTTCCTTTTTCATTGACTGAATCATCTTCTTAGAATATATCATGGTACGATCTTCCTACATATTTCTTTTTACCTTCCTGATCGGCACCTTTGGCTATGGGCAAAATATCACCCGTCCCAATATTCAGGGACCTTCAGGAATGGAGATCAATAGCTTTACGGGAAATTTGTTTTTCCAACGGATCGATCTATTCCTCCCTGGACCTGGAATGCCTATTGACCTGAATTTTAGCTACAATAGCTACCGCGATACCTTAGATTGGGGATATGGAGCGGGTTGGACGTTTAGCTATCACTATCGCTATTATCCAGATACAGCAGGGAGTCAGGATCTCATTGTGGAGCGTCCAGATGGACGACGCGATCTTTATACTTTCAATGGCTCGGGCTTTGATTCACCAGCAGGAATCTTTGATACCTGGACCGAGACAGCTCCAGGAGAGTATGTATTAGAAAGTAAGTTTGGGATGGAGATGTACTTCGAAGATCCCAGCCATCAGCGCATCACCCGGATGAGAGAACCTAATGGAAATGAGCTGATATTTACCTACACAGGAGAAGCGTTAAGCCAGATTAGTCATAGTTCAGGACGCAGCGTAAATCTCAACTGGCAAAACGGGCGACTCTTTCAAATCGTAGATGCCAATATTACGCCTCAGCGTCAGTGGTTATTTATCTATGAGCAGGACAGCTTACTAAGATTTGCCGTCAATCCTGAGTTCAAAGCCATTGAATATGTCTATAACTCCAATGGACTCATCACCAACATGATCGATAGAAATGGTGATCCTACCTATATCGTGTATGATGGTTCGGATCGCGTCAAGCGAATCAAATCCTGTGATGCCGAACTCAGCGTGACGTATGCAGCTTCACAAGGTAAAACCTTTGTTGTAGAAAGAGGAAGTGCAGGAGAACACATCACGCGCTATAGTTTTGACGCGGAGGGAAATGTCTTAGAAAAGCAAGGAAACTGCTGCGGGTTCAATACCAATTATGGGTATGACAGTGAGTTGAATGTCAATACATTGGTCGATGGAAATGGCAACCAAACCAACTACGGATATGATTCTGAGGGAAATGTATTGGCCTTGGTAGATCCATTGGGCGCATCTAGAAGCTTTGCATACGAACCTACCTTTAATAACCTCACCCAGCTGACCGATAAAAATGGAAATAGTACCAGCTTTACCTATGATGGTCAGGGAAACCTCACACAAATCAATCGTCCCTTGGGGATCTCCGAGCAGTATGCCTACAACGGCAACGGGCAAGTGAGCGGTTATACAGATGGGAATAGCCAGACCACAAGCTTCGGCTATAATGCGACAGGTGATTTGACCCAGATTACTTATCCCATCGGGAACGAGAGTTTTACGTATGATGGTGCGGGCAACCTTACGGGCATGACTAACCCCAACGGGTTCAATATGACGATGGAATACGATGTATTGGATCGCTTGACGCGGATAGTAGATCCGCTGGGCCATGATCAGTTCTTTACCTATGATGCGGAGGACAATCTCACCAAAGTGGTGGATGAAAACGGGTATGGGACAGAATATATCTACGATGGATTGGATCGTCTGATCGGTGTAGATGACTCGGCAGGTATCACCGTATACGAGTATGACGGAGTGGGCAACCTGACCAAAATGACCGATGCCAATGGACACATTTCAACCTTTAGTTACAATGGGGATAATCTGCTGGTCGAGGAAAGCGATCCTGAGGGCAATACGGTTCAATATACTTATGATAGTAACCGCAACCTTATCCAGAAAATAGATCCTAATGGACAAGTGACGACTTACACCTATGATGCCCTCAATCGTCTCACAGGACGCAGCTATCCAGGTAATAGTGAAACCTTTGTTTATGATGCAGAAGGCAACCTAACGTCAGCCACCAACAATGACGTGACGATGCTCTTTACCTATGACGCCCTCAATCGATTGACCAGCAAGACGTTGAGTAATTGGGGGAAAAGTATCAGTTATACCTACGATGATGCGGACAATCGCACCTCTATGACCGATCCTGACGGAGGCGTCACCCAGTACCAGTACGATGGCAACAATCGACTAACGCAACTCACCGATCCTTCTGGGAATACGACTGCTTTCACTTATGATGCCGCAGGTCGGATGACCCAGCAGACCAATGGAAACGGGACCTACGTCCAGTATTACTATGACGATGCAGATCGGGTGGACTCCATCGTGCATCGAGAAGCTGGTGGGAATGTCCTGCTTCGCTACAGTTACACTTATGACGCGCGTGGCAATCGCTTGAGCATGACCGACCTCAGTGGGACCCATACGTATGGTTATGATGGCAGTTACCGACTCGACAGCGTGCGTTATCCAAATGGAGAGACGGAGTACTTCATGTATGATGGCACAGGCAACCGTACACAGTTGGTACAGAATGGCATAGGTACACAGTATACCTATGATGCGGCGGATCGCTTGGAGGCGGCAGGCAGTGCCAGCTTCACCTTCGATAACAATGGCAACATGACCAGCCGTGATGACAGCACGGGACTGACTACTTTCAGCTATGATGGACAGGATCGATTGCTTCAAGTTACCCTGCCAAGCGGAGCCACGGTTAGTTATACCTATGATCCTTTTGGCAACAGACTGACACGTACGGATACCAGCGGTCAGGTCGTTCGCTACTTCCTCGATGGAGCCAATCCTTTGATGGAAATGAATCCTGGGGGACAGACTTTGGCGCGATACACCAGTGGCTTGACCATGGATAGTTGGTTGAGTATGCGTCGTGGAGGGCAAACCTATTATTACCATCAAGATGCCTTGGGGAGTGTAGAAGCCCTGACAGATGGAGGACAAACGGTAGTGAATAGCTATGATTATGCTGCTTTTGGGAGTCTAAAAGCGCAGACAGGGAATGTGATGAACCCTTATACCTATACGGGTAGAGAATGGGATGCGCAGGCAGGGATTTATTACTATCGAACGAGATATTATGATGCTGAGGTGGGACGGTTTTTAGGTAAAGATAGGTTTGAGGGTACAAATTCTGAGCCTGGATCTTTGAATAAGTATGTATATGTTACCAATAACCCGACCTTGTTTACAGATCCAAATGGGGAGTTGGCATTTCTCTTAGCTCCATCACTTATTGCTGCAATAAAGACTATTGCCGCGGGAGCCGCTGGTGGAGCTGCTATTTCAGCGGGGTTACAATTTGGAAGTAATTATTATCAATCTGGAGACCTTGAAAAGAGTATCAAATGTATTGATTTGGCTGATATTGGTACAGGTGCATTATTTGGTGCAGCGGGACTAACCCTGGGAGCTGGTGCCAAAGCAATTGGAAATTCTATTATTAATATAACAATTCTAAGGTCCCAAGTCTTTAGGTCACGATATCCTCGGTATCTATTAGAAATATCTATTAGGGGAGAGCGTAAAAGAGCATTTTTAGGAGGAATAGCTACAGGGGTTGGGCTTTCAGGCTTGAAAAAATCTATTGACGAGGGATTAAACTCAACAGACCCTGATTGCCTAAATTCAAATGGTTCTCAAAGTGATGGATATAGCTTAGGTGGAAATGAATCATGGATAATATTTACCATCGCCGCCTTCGACCCTAATGAAATCATTGGTCCTGCAGGTTTTGACTCTGCCCAGTGGGTTTCTGTAAACGATACCCTCAATTATACCATCCTTTTTGAAAATGATCCCGACTTCGCGACAGCTCCTGCACAGATCGTGGAGATCTTTCTGCCTCTGGATAATGATTTGAATCCGCTTTCGCTAAATATTCAGGACTTTGGCTTTGGAGACTTTAATTTCACCGTGCCCTCAGGACAGGGATTTTATCAAACCAGATTGGATGATCAAGCGCTGATAGACTCCCTAGGTGTCATTGTAGATATGACTGCAGGCTTGGATTTTTCCAACAATCGGGCTTTCTGGCGATTCGAGGCCTTAGATCCTAATACGCTATTGCCGCCAACAGATGCCACCCTGGGTTTTTTGCCCGTCAACGATACGATCACCCGCGCAGGAGAAGGCTATGTACGTTTTACCATCGTGCCGAATCCTGCTGCTCAGACAGGGGATACGATTTACGAACAAGCTGAGATCATTTTTGATGACAATCCGTCGATTTTCACCAATACCCATTTTAACACGATTGATGCTTTGCCACCTACCCTGGAATTGGCACCTGTGGCGGGTTTGGTACAAGATAGTTTCGAGTTAAACATCACCTTCTTTGATGATTCTGCAGCCTCAGGCACCGACAGCTATGATCTCTTCCTGAGTGTGGATGGACAACCCATTATTACCCTTGCTTTAGGCATCACCCAGGATACATTGATTCGATTTGAAGGTCAGCAAAACAAAGCGCACTGTGTATATGCGCTGGCAAGAGATAATGTCGTCAACATTCAACCCTATACAACGACGCCCCTAGCATGCTTCTTGGTTCGAGACACCGCTTTTGTGAATCCTACTTTCCCCAATGGTGGAGAGCAGTTTTGCGTTGGAGATACGATCCGCATTACTTGGGAGAAGAGAAATGTCGAACAGGTCAATATAGCGTACTCACTCGACAATGGAATGACATTTTTGCCTTTAGCAGATAGTATTCCCGCAGGGGATACTTCCTTCCTATGGTACATTCCGCCTACCTTCCCTGTGAGCAATGATGTACTGGTCCAAGCCATTGCTACCCTAGAGGATACGATCATCGGACGTAGTGATTCGGTATTTAGTATCGGCAGGACGGATGCGCCACCACTTACGGTCACAGATACAGCAATCTGCGCAGGAGATACCTTAAATATCGGGGCTACGCAGGCGTACGCGAGTTATCTCTGGAGCAATGGTGCGAATACCCCTTCGATCAGCTCAGATACATCTGGAAGTTTCTTCCTACAAGTAATAGGGTTCAATGGGTGTATAAGTCCACTATCTGATACCGTAGATCTGGTGGTCAATCCATTACCTGCGCAGCCCACGATTGTTGCAAGTAGTGCCCTCACTTTCTGTACAGATGACAGTGTGAGCTTGAGTGGTCCAGCGGGCTTTGCCTATCTGTGGAGTTCGGGAGACACTACTCAAACCATCACGGTAGATACAATCGGGAGCTTTACGTTGACAGTCATTGACAGCAATGGGTGTGAAAGCCCGCTCTCAATAGCGGTGAGTACGGCTGTGAATCCACTCCCCGTGCAGCCCATCATCAGTGCTTCAGGTCCACTACAGTTCTGCGAGGGAGGCACGGTGCAGCTGAGTGGCCCAACCAACTTTGCCTACCAATGGAACAGCGGAAGTAATACCCAAACGATTACAGTCGATAGTAGCGGAAGCTTCCATTTGGTGGTCATCGACACCAATTCCTGTGCGAGCCCTGCTTCCCTCCCGATAAATGTACAGGTGGATACCCTTCCAGCTCAACCAGTCATTGACGCACCGAACAATGGGATAATTTGCTCAGGAGATACACTTACACTGAGTGGGCCTACAGGTTTAACATCTTATCTGTGGAGCAACGGGGCTACTACTCCCAGTATACAGGTCGATACTGTTGGAAACTTTAGTCTGATCGTCTTTGATTCCAATAACTGTGAAAGTCCTGTCTCGGATACCATTCATACCACGATTCGTCCCTTACCCTTGGCTCCTTCTATCAGTATCAATGGACCTTCAGAACTTTGTACGGGAGATAGTGTAATGATTAGTACGACTGCACTGGGAACTTATCTCTGGAATACAGGCGATACGACACAAAGTATTGTTGCGAGCCAGAGTGGGCAGTATTTCTTATCGGTAGGAGATAGCTTGGGTTGTGTGAGTCCTACATCGGATTCTGTCTTAGTTACAGTCAATCCATTGCCCGCTCAGCCTTCTATTATACCCTTAGACACTGTGATTTGTGAAGGAGAAATAGTAGAATTAACTGTCGTAGGCGAGGGAAGTGTCTTGTGGAGCAATGGAGATACCTTATCCAGTATTTTGGTTGACTCGACCAGCTCATGGACCGTAACTGTCACCGATAGTTTAGGCTGTATCAGCACTGCTTCTACCGTCGCCGAGGTCAATGTACGCACCGTGCCAGATCAGCCTTCCATTATCATCCAGCCTAACGATACCCTTTTTGCCAATGTAGCGGCTGATTTTTATGAGTGGTACATAGATGGGGTATTACTTCCTGATTCTACCCAAAGCATTGAAGCACTTCAGTCAGGGAGTTATAGGGTAATTGCTTTCAACGGTCCCTGTGCTTCTGATACCTCGGGTGGGGTTGATGTCATCGTGACCAATATTACGAAAGCATTTGCAGGTGGTGTTATTACGATCTTCCCCAATCCAAATTCAGGCGTATTCTTAATAGATGGCGTGTTGCCAGGTATCACAAAGGTCAAAGTATCGATCTTCGACCAACGAGGAAGGAAAATTCAAAATTATCAACTGCGTACACTAGATGGTGTATTTAGAGAGAAGATAGACCTTCGCCCTCAACCTATTGGAACATATGTAGTCCGACTTGAAGCCAAAGGAGAGGAGTTTGTACAAAGAGTGGTCATTATTCCCTAAAGGACAAAATTCACATACCTTAATTGGAAGAAAAACCTCTATCTGTATCGTTCTTGAATTAACGATCTATGGATAGAGGTTTTTCTATGTAACTGGAGTGGCTGTACCAGATTCTGCTATTTGATACTTCTTGATTTTTCGCTTTAAAGTGTTGGGGGCAATTCTCAATACCTTGGCAGACCGGGTTAGGTTGTAGTCATGCGCGCGTAGTACACGGTGGACATGTTGCTTTTCGATGCTTTCCAAATCCATGCTGAGCGCATGTGGATATTGGCGTAAGGCGCGTTTGAGATCTGCTAGTTCCACTTTATGTTCCGCAAACACATAAAAGTTGGTGATGATATTCTCTAGCTCTCGGATATTGCCAGGAAAATCATACATCAGCAGATATTTTTCTGCCTCTGGCGAAAGCATCAATGGAACCCTGGACCTGCCAACATGAGTTTTGCTTTTGAGAAAATGTGCGAAGAACTTTTTTTTGTCCGAGTTGGGGTATGTTCTAAAGGGAGGGAGCTCCAGGACTGCGTGACTAAGCCGGTAATATAAGTCCCATCGAAAAGTCCCTTCCTCACATTTTTTGAGTAAATCGCAGTTGGTCGCAGCAATGATCCGTACATCAATCTTAATAGGACGGGTGCTCCCAACAGGGCTGAACTCTTTCTCTTGGAGTACCCTGAGTAAAGCCTGTTGCATGTAAGGAGAGATGTCTCCTATTTCATCTAGAAAAATGGTTCCCTTATCTGCTGCTTCGAAAAGTCCTTTTCGGTCCTCTTCAGCCCCTGTAAAGGTATTCTTCTTAAAACCAAACAAACGAGATTCTAGGAGCTGATCCCCTAGAGCCGCGCAGTTGACCGAGATCATTTTACGACCACTTCGACTAGATTCCTTGTGAATATATCTGGTTAAATGTTCTTTACCTGTACCACTTTCACCCAAAATGAGTGTGGTGACACCTTCAGCAGCAGCAATTTGCTCTGCTTCTTTATACACATGTGACAGGATATCGGGTATCCAAGTATCCCGCTTAGGAACTCTGAAACTAGCCTGTTTAGCAATGAGCCTACCCGTGAAGATAGAAGCGTTCAAGCTTAATCGTTCAAAATAAGTACTTCCTCCCTCACGCCTTTTGTCGACCCCCTGGATCAGATGAGTCTTGAAATCACTTTCTTCCAAATGAATCAAAATCATACCCACACGCATGGGTGTCGTACCCATCGATATCAGCAAATCAATCTCATAATCCTCATAGGGTTGTATCACTTTTTCGGCTACAGCTTTTACCTCTTTAAAATCCAGTGTATCCGTTACATCATGTGTAGAAATCTCTATTTTATGATCGGGAAAATCTCTTTTCATTTTGGTCAAGAGTTGAGCGTGACGTTCGTCATCTTCTGCCCAGTTATTGATAATGATGTGTTTCTCATAATCGTCATCCCAAGCCTTTTTGTGAAAATCATAAGTAGGGCCGTCCATACTATAGGTCCCATCTATAAAGTCGTAGTAGGTAGACATCCAGTTGACAATGATTCTAGGCATGGCAATTATAGTTGGCTAGGTGGATATAAAAATCTATCCCAATATAAACGGGCCCAAGTATATTTCACAGGATCACCGCTACAGCGTATCAATTAAGGAATCCAAAAAAGGCCCCTGGCAATGCCAGAGACCCTTATAATGGTTAAGAACGCTTTCCAGAATGGCTTTCCCTTTCCATTCTGATGTAAAAGTAGGTGCTCCTTTTCAGATAAATCGAGACAAGACTTAGACTATTGTCCTTTTATTATAATGGACT
Organism: Bacteroidota bacterium; assembly: GCA_039820545.1. Taxonomy (GTDB): domain Bacteria; phylum Bacteroidota; class Bacteroidia; order J057; family J057; genus JALEFZ01. The sequence goes on from JBCBPW010000021.1 coordinate 10,716, forward strand.
AAAACCTCATTATTCTTTAAATTGAAATGATTTTGAGTATAAATTGTCCCAATGAAGAACTGGAAAGTCTGGCAGTACCTCTCCCTTTTATCAGCAGAAGAGAAAAAACAAATCCCCGAATGGATGCGTCTGATTCTGGGTATCCAGCAGCAGCATAGTCAGAAGCTTTGCCTCTTTTTGCTCCAACAACCTGAAGCTCCCACACAAGAGACTGCATGGAAATATCTTTATCCCGACCAGCCTTTTCGCCCTGTCCGCCTACGTCACCTCTCCGAAAAGGTCACCCAACTCCTTACCCAATACCTTCAATGGCGGCAATTTCAGCGCCGTACGAGTCTACAGGATGAATGCCTACTGGCTGAACTGCATCATCGCCATGCAAGTGAACTCTTCAAACTGGCACAGCGCAAGCAGGCGCGTCAGATACCTGACCCTACAGCTTGGGACCATGAGGTGTCTCGCGCCCAGTACCAAAAAGCCTGGATCATCGAGAGTCATTATGAAAATCATCAACCTCAAGCCTCGAATCTATCACACCTAGTCGAGTTATACGCGCATGACCAGCTCTGGGAATACGTCTGGTTGCAAATCGCTCTCGCCAATGCTGCGCGCAAACGCCAGAAGGTTTCTTCAAAGGCATTAGATCACATAGACCCTGCAGATTGGGAGAGACAAGCGCGTGCTATGCAATCTTCCCTGATGGACCTACATCTGGACATTCTCTCCGTGCTGAGGGGAACTCATGTATTAGATGATGCCTTGATCGAAGGGTTTTGGATGCAGCAAGATGCCATGTCGCCAGCAACTGCGGCCCAGCTCACCAAAGTCTTGGTAAATCTTCTCCGCCAAAATTATGGACAGACCCGCGATCCGCTGATAGGACGTCAGTGGGCGAACTTCATGCAGCGGGGGATTGAGAGCCAGCATCTACTAGAAGAAGGCCAGCTATCTCCTGTACTCCTCAAAAATTTGGTGACCATTCTATTGATCCTAGACGATGCGGAAACAGCACGCGCAGTCGTCACCAACTATCTATCCCTTGTACCTGCTGAGGAGCAAGAGGATGTAGGAATATTTAACCACGCCAATATCGATTTCCATACAGGTGCATATGGGGAGGTCATTCGATCTTTGAGGGAGCGCAGATATGGGTTCAGTGACATATTCTACACGCTGAATGCCAGGATGTTGTTTTTGCAAGCCCATTATGAGCAAGGCGAGGGGAATCGAGAGGAATCTTACGACTGGTTTTTAGGAGAGATCCACAACTTTCGTCGCTTTGTTCGTGCGCAAAAAAGCATCGCAGCACCACATAAAGAGCGGTATAAGCGGTTTCTCAGTGGCCTACGATCACTCCTGCGTACAGAGAACCACACCCAGCTCCAGGAGTTACACGATCAGCTTTTAGAGCAAAGACAAGTCAGTGGCCTCAGCTGGCTCTTACAGAAAATCAAGGAAAAACAGTAGGTACAGGGCTCGCCCTGTACCCACCCATGATCATCTAATTCCCATCCGCTCTACCAGCACACCCTGCCCGTGGGTGATGTGAAGGAGATATACTCCTGGGGTAAGATTCAGGTCGAGGCGAGAACCCGAAGTTGCAAGAATCGTTTCTCCTTGAAGAGAAAGGACCTTTACCTTGTAGATAGGAGATTCCGAATAGGTGATCAGTTGTTGGTTGGAGATTTCCCAATGAATGACATTTCGTGTCTGGAAGCGAGGACGCACCAGCAAGTCAGGCAATCGCTTGCTAAAGTCATCTATCGTAATCACGATGTGTGTGAGGCTTACCAGATAACCACTGCCTGAGGCCAGTCCTCCATCCGTGCGGAACAACTCTACGTGGATCGTGCGTTCATCGGCAGATAGGGAGAATGTTCCTTCCCAGGTTCCATCAGGCCCAAACCAGGAGGTCTGAGTTGAAACCAAACGAGAGGAGGAGTCGGTAGAAAAAGTTCCATCTTCACAGAAGATATCAAAGGTAAGGGTATGCACCTCTGACAGGGTAGTCTCAAGATCAATGGAGAGATCAAAGGTGTTTGCCGTAGTCGTCGGGATCTGACTGATGGCATAAGTCGGTGTCTGAGCCAAAGCCCAAAAAGGGAACAGTCCTAGGAAAGCGCTGGTAACCAGCTTCAAAGCGTTCATAAAAACAGAATTAGGGTTAAGATCCAGCGTTCGTCGCCAGATTCCCTGTTCTGTTCCAAAGGACGTACCCTTGCCAAAAAGCCTCTCAGGTCATGTATAGGCGTGCCAACCCATCAAAAAATGAAAAATACCCATCAATTTTTGATGGGTATCATAGGGCCAGCGTTATGCTGTAGTTAATTAGTCACGAATCAGTACCTTGAATTTTCCCATGCCCCACGTCGTGCCCTTGCCCAGATGCAGGTGTGCACCTAGATATAGCAAAGGAAATAATTCGCGGGGGATGTCTGCATAATCTACATGTCCCACCCAGCCTTTCATATGGCTTTTGCGCTCGGTACGTCGAGAGAAGCGCGACTGAGTGATAGGGCGAATAGCTGATCCCGTCAACTTGACATTGGCAGCCCTATCTCTTACTTCCTCAAAGCGATCTTGGAAGGGAGCCCCTGCATGAAAATGCGCCAGAAGATGACAGCGTTCTGCCAGTCGATGCACCAGCACAGAGAAGGGGAGGGGATGGCCTTGGGTATGAGTGGATTTGAACTTCAGTTGAATGGGAGATTCGAAGAGGATACGTGCGCCGAAGGTATCTGCTTGAGGGACTTCCATGGGATCGGAGGGTTCGGGCAAGACGGAGATGAGAGAGAGGGGGAGTTTCTCTTTTCCCATACCCATACCTCCCATATTTTGGATCAACAAGATCAAATTTGGTAAGGCCTCGACTGCTTTTCCAACCAGCGTCAGCCTTACCTGGAAGCGTTCTCCCTTTTCAAATCTTTTGCGATGGCTAGGTACAAATACGACATAGGGATTGGGCGCTTGTGCGTAGCGACGAGCCATGGGATGATCAGCAGGGACCTTACATTCAAAAATCTGATCATACAGATCGGGTGCGCAGTCTCGTAGCAGATGCCCAAACATCCCACGCCATGCCGATCCCTTGAGAGAGGGAAGTACTCCGCTTCGGCCTACTTCGTAGATGAGTTTGACTTCCTGCCAGTGGAGGGACTGGAGAGAGAGTAGGGGGGAGGATGTGGAGGATAGCATGGGGCTCATTATTTGAAAGTTTCATATAAGCGGAGATAGAGGTTCCATCACAGGCGTTTTTGGGTTATGGTATGGAATAATTTTGGGATTAGGACTTGTGTTTCTTTAAACCTCTACAAATGAAACTCTGAACCTTTTGGGCTTTTTTATCCGCGGCATTTACCTGAAGCTGATAAATCTTCCCTTCTTCTAAATCTGCAAAGTAGTTAGTACTCCCTTCCTGAGTGATTCCTTCGGTGAGATACAATTGGAAGATTTTCTGTCTTCCTGGCCCTTTTCTTATAAAAATGCCATCGATGATATCTCCTCGCTTAGGAAACTTCTTCTGAAATTCTGCCTTAATCGCTTTCTCCACAGCTAGGGATTTATCATTAGCTACAGACTCAGACATTTTGGGCATTTGATCCCAATCCTCTACTCTCCCTATTTCCATCCAGCCAAGAGGGGCCACCGATCGCTCATAGCTTACCAATATTCTACTTTTAGGAAACTTCTCCAGATTGGCGGTATACGTTCCCTTGGAGCCAGGGCGATTGCCAATCCCCAGAATCTCCATCATCTCCCTGATTACGGGCTTAAATCCAGATTCCTCTAAGAAATACATCAGCATAGTTTTATTGGGAAATCCTCCCCCATAACCCACGCGCATTAACCTTCTCCCTTTTCCTTTAGGATATCGGAAAATAGGATCAAATGCCTCTCTGAAGGTCTCCGTCTGGTAAGGAATGCGCTCTCTGTCTAGTTGCTCTTTCAGAAATTGTCTCTCCAGCCATTTCTCTTCAAAGGCCGCTTGCTGCTGGGCAAAAAGAGCCAAACTGTTCAAGATATGATCCTCAGCCTCTTTTTTTGCCTCTGACAGTTTGTGCTGACTGAGCTTCCCAACTTCGATCTGATAGATCTGAAAAATTTTTTGCTCGAAATCGATCCACTCTTTTCGATCTTTAGGGCTCTTCAGAATCTGGGAGATGGCATAAATTTCCTCCACAGCGACCTCTACTTTAAATTCAAATCTCACCCCACGCCTGATCGCTTCAATATATGGGGATTGAGGTTGCTTAGTAGCTTTAAATGCACGATTGTTGGGATCGCGCGATACTTGATTGACTAGATATAGATCAGTCTTTACCACCTCGATGGGATCATTCTGCTCAGGTAGGATACGAGCATCCGAAACACGAAGAAACTTGAATACATCCTGCTGGACATCATTGTATTTCGTAATAGTCCTTTTCTCTCCTTGTTGATTTTTTATTTGAGTCCGAATACCTCCATAAGCCATCGACGGCTCCAAAGTAGAGCCTACCCGCATGGCCAACTGCCTGGGATTTCTTTGCTTACGGATATCCTTGGCGATGCTATCAATCAAGTGACGCTGATAATCCGCGCCATATCCTTTCATTGCTTGATATAGTAGGGCAGTTCTGATAGCACCTTTTAGACTAGTACCAGGTATATAAAGCTCATGTTTGGCATTCACTAACTGCCCTCGGACCTTCAACTTTCGCCTCGAATTTATCTGGTATTTCCGGATGGTTTTATCTTGAGAGGATTGCTCCAAAAAAGACTCAAATTCTCTCTTAAGGCGATGTTGCTCACAAAACTTGAGAAGATTTGTTTCCTGCTGAAGCTGCGTAAGCTGTTGATTGTAGTCTCTTTTTCCCAATTTTTCTTGGTGATAGCGCCTATTCTCATGAAGGTCATTCAATTCCTCTGTCCTTGCTATAACCCACTCCCCAAATTGTTCAGCCAAAGGTAAGGATGATTTTTTCTGCTCATCCATAGCTTCTAGAAACTGGAGAAATCTATCTAGACTTACCCGATAGTAATTCTGACCCAATATGACATAATCCATGGAGTTAAGTTCTTCTCCTGTTCCGATATGTACTGGGCTATATGTTTGTAATCTCAATTTCATGCTGTAGGAATATAAATTGGCAAGGTATAAGCCATGCCAGATTGATAGACGGGAAAGGGAATAACGCCTGTTTGCTGGGAAATTACCTTCTGGATTTGTCCTTTCAAGGGATAGGGAAAGACAGATCCCTCCTCAAACATCAATAAGGGCTTTTTGGCGATTCCACGGTGGTAGGCGATCATACCTACTTTTCCCTGTCTGACCGTCAATTGATAATTTAGAAGATGGGAAACACTCTGATCCAGGGACTGGGTTTCCAGCTTTTGTGGGTGGCAAAGGGATAATAATACGTGGCCGTTGGCATTGGGATGGCCTTGCAAATAGGTTTCTGGGATGGCCTGACTTTCAAAATCAAAAAATCCTTTGCCAATGCTTCTGTCTCCCCCCATTCCAATATCTGAAAGTAGGGTAAAGCAGGTCTTTTATTTCATACAGAGGATCAATACGTACTGCCTGAAATAAAAGACCTGCTTTACCTTTAGGCTTGAAGGTGCCTCCACCCAATTGGCGGTCAATGGTATTATGGGTTACATGGACCTTCCCCATTTGAGGAATGGAATGCTGATCCTGTATCTGCAATAGCTCGCTCTTGAGCTGCTGCCCAGAAATTTCTCCTCTCAGCAACCTGAGGAAAAAATCCTGAGGCAAGAGGCTCACTTTCTTTAGTTTTTTCCGATCCTTGATATTGAAGGCTTTGTCTTCTTTAGATAAATTCTCCGTAGCATTTTCCAGTTGAAAAGGAGGAAGAATAGGCCTGGGAAAGAAGCATATTTTCTCTCCATCCCTTTGCTCAAAAGGAAAGGCCGAAGAAATGATGAACTCTGGTTTATTTTGCAGACAACTATCAAGATATTTCTCCAAACGCTCCTTCCCATATACCATCCGAATACCCCAACAAAATAAGCCCCATAGTGTATCAGAACGATAAGCAGCCCGAAACGTACTCCGTGGATGCATAAAGACGATCTGATGTTGTGATTGATTAAGCATGATTATTCGGTATACTGATAGTTGATAAATAGCTCGTTATCAAGGGTCTTGAGCTGGTCTTCTTCTAGAGGGGTACGAGAGATCATCCTTTGCTCGGTAGGGGCTTTATATTCCTCCATTTTCACCACAACAGGAGCAGCTAGTTTAAACTGTACCTGACCATATCCACGACTGCCAGATTTTCCTAATGCATGATCCTCTACCAGACGGAGCCCCATTAGGAAGTTCTTGAGATCACGGTTAACTCGCTCTATGTAGGTACTATTTTCCCCCTCTTTGCGGTCGTATACACTGTAAACAGCCTGAAAGTCAAACTGACTACCTGCCACAACCCGCTCCAGGAATCTGGGATTAGCTGCAGAGGTAAGTCGATTGATGGTATTTTCTGGCTTGTACTCTGTGAACTGAAGTTCCCCTTCAAGAGATTTCCACATGCCAATAGTATGCTCATCAGGTAAGGCATCACGGACAATAAGAGGAGTAGGACCTGGATGATTTTCCAAGACTTTTTTGAGCTCTTTTCCCTTCATATCATCGTCACCTGCACTCTTGCCGAAAAGGCTGACGATTTCTTTTGCAGTGGACACACTTCCTGGTTCTTCTTTGGGATTTAATCCATCATTGATGTGACCAAGTGCGTATTCCAATAGCGCTCGAGTACGTCCCTTGATGGAGCTTCCTGGGATATACGGGAGACGGGTGTAAGGATCTCTTAATACAGGAGAATCCACACCTCCAATTTCAAGTCTGTCCTTACTACCCCCTATGTGGAGGCCTGTCAGACATTTGATCTTTCCGCGAAATATGATATTTGCTTTTAATTCTGGTGCCATATCTGAGAAATTTTGGGTAATGGGTTTCCCTCCTACCATCTGGTCTGTTGAATCGGTTTAAATAGCAGAAGGATTCATATTCGACCTCCTGTAGATCAATGTTAAAAATGGAATAAGGTGACAATTAGCTATCTCCATAATACTTATGGTAAGCCACAACACTTTCTATGAGATCAAAGAAGTTCTGCAAGCCATCGATCCATTCTTGCTCGTTTTTGTGCCTGCTGGCTTCTTTGACACCTTCTATCGCAAGACTCACAAACTGATATACCTCTTTTACTTTTCGTTGGCGTCCAGCAGCATAAGCGAGCTTAGGTTTTAGCAAAATCATCCGGCGATTGAGTTTATCGAGCTTGTCTGCATTCGAAGCGGAGTCTCCATGCCCCTTTCGGACATTTCTAAGTAGTTCCTGAAAATCCAGCTTCATCATATTAATCTCAGCATAAAAATTCCGGATCTGATTCGTCTTGATTCCAGCACTTTTAAATGTGCGCCCCTGCTCCTCTGCAATCCTCACAATTGCATCAGGCTTGATAGTCGCCATGTTTCGTAATTCGTCCATAACTTACAGTCTTCTAGAAGATTAAACTTTGCGTGTTTTCATGATCACATATTGAGAAGGGATCAGATAATCTTTGACCATCTGCTCTTTTATATTTTTATCCTCATACCCTGCCAGATACTGTTGAATAATATCTATTGTCAAGGCTTCTATTTGGTTACCCAATTCCTCTAGCACTTCAGGATTTTGGAGATCCATAGTCATCTTCTTGGCTCCATAGCCCCTTCTTGCCAACATGTACTTCAGCTGAGTTGTATTCCTTATAAGGCTTTCGGGATAGAGACTACCCCGTCTATCCAAGCTACCCTTGATCAATCTCAAAATCTTATGTACCAAACTACGGGCTAGGCCATAGCGACTCTCCTCTGGAGGCATGATCTCTGCTTCTGGTAGGATGCAGAGTAGACGGTCCCCAAAATCTATCATCTTGTCAAATCGCTTCCAGCTCAGCGTATGATCAAATACGTGAATAGCATTTTTAACAACCTTGTCTGTTTTTGTGGACTTATAGCTTTTGGCATTTTCCTCTGCTTCAGCAGCCATCTCCGCAAATTTGGCGACTGGATAATGGGAATCACAGAGGAAGATACCCGCACTAAATGTGATTCCTGGATGATGGCAAACAAACTTCTCAAATTCTTTTTTCAACTCTTTGGCAAAGTGAAGAATATTATACCATGACCCCACGACAAAGGCATCATCCCCACCAGAATAGGTGACGTAGATCTTCCACTTGCGAGCAAGTACATTGAAGTAGCTGCTGAAGAAGAAGGACAACTCACGGCTCAGCGTTGCCACTCTTTGGAAACTATGATCTTTACCTAACCCCTTTTCAAATAAAGCACCCAAATCATCTATGTCCAGCCGCATTACTGCCATCAGTGGATAGCTTAAAGTATCTTTCTCTTTAGGCTGCCAGGATATTCCTTCAGGCGTTTTCCAATTCCTTTCTCGTGCATTCATCCTTTCCAAGAAATCAAAATCAGCTACCACGTTATGTTCATTGAAAGGAGCATCTGTTCCTACAGGTTCAAAGACGAAACTGACGGGTACACCTGTTTCTAACTCGGTAGCTTTGATCAGGCTACGTAAGGCATCGGTTTCCTGATTATCCTGAAAATCTCCTTTCAACGGACGAAACTGGCTTATGGAAATGCGCTGGATGTCCCCTGATTTCAATTGTTGTGCCGTGTCAAGCACAATTTTCTTGATGGCTCTTAACTCAACTTCATTGATCGTATAGGGAAGCGACTCATTTTCTTTTGGAATCTCAAGACCTGGCATAAAATAGTGGATATGTCTGGCATTGGGACCTTCCCCATAACCGAGATGAGCCACCCTAAGAAGCTCGTCAGGAGTTCGGAATTCGTCATTTTGTGTTTCAATACATAGCAGTAATCCGCTGTAGGGAAGGCGTAATCCAAGGTAATGATCATCTTGAAACTGATCTGTTTGAGAAGGATCTAACTCTGAACTAGATAGAATCGGACTCAGTGATTGATCGAAAATCTGATCTAGGTAGCCATGGTATTTTTTGAATTTCAGTTGGCTCATGGCACCCCCTAGCTTTTGATAGTAGGTACTCGTATTGTCAAATAGGTCTGGGCCGCAAGCGACCTGTCCCAGAAGCAAACTCACTCGTCCTCCTAATCGCTGAAGGAGGTAAAGGTTGAGTTCCTTTTTGATGACCGCTATTTCTTCCAGTATGCCCTCTCTATTGGGAAGTATCATCAGAAAGTGACCTCCAGCCGTGTATAAGATATTGGCAACAGAAAGATCCAAACGCCTTTTGATTTCATCTGCAGCATAATTTGTAAGGAGTGCTATATAAAAGGATCTACCACGAAGCCGCTTGGAAAGTCCACCTTGGTTTCCCGCTGTGCTCATGTCGATGCGAGAATAGATGAATTTCTGGATGCCCGTAAAATCCCCCTTTAGCAAGAGATAGGGCTCCGCTTTAGAGCTGATGGACCTCTGTTTATCACATATTTCTTTGGCTGCTTTGATACGCATCCAATTGTAGAGGCTTACATCCTTATTTGGACCAGCTTCTGGGGCGAGGACTCGTGAGGCAAAGGCTTCTAGTAAGTTGTAAAGGGATTCGGTAAAAGCATCTATAGAGCTAACAGATTGGAGGTAGGAAAATTGAATAGCAAAGATTCTCCATAGCTTTGAGAAATCTGTGGTCAAATGAGATTTAGCATTATCTGAGACAAATAGTCCTTGCTGACTTGCATAACCTATGATCAGGGGTTGAGCCCGATAAACACTTGTTTGAGATGGAGAGAAGGGCTTTCCTTCCCTTTCCAAATGAGGGAAAATAGATTGAAGCACATCTTTTGTGGGTTTTTCTCCTTGGAAGTGAATAATCGTGTTCTCTAGGTACGAAAGGTCTTCTTCTGAGTGATACCATGGACATCCATCCAGATAGGATTGGAGAAACTTTTTCCATGAAGGAGAAAAATCCGATCCATCATCCTTCAAATAATATAAATATGAGACAGCCTCTAGCAGATGTCTGACAAATAAAGTCTCCATAGACAGTGATCAGTCTATTGTCTGAAAGACAAACATAGTAGGTATGTACCAACAATATGTCAGTCCATCAGTAATGGTACAAAGTGGGAAATGAGGAGCAAGTGGGAAATGGTATCTTGCTCAGGAAAGCGTTTTATTAGATCTAAATTGAATAATTCGAGTAAATAAATCAAGTAGTCCTATGAAATATTCTTCATTAATTAGAAGAATAGCTGTTTAAGTAATTGAAAATCAATAAGTTAATTATTTATAAAAAATATTTTACTGTTATGAAGATGTGATCTGCTTCCAAGTTCTATCCATAGAGTTTATGGATATTAGTATCTACTTACTGTCGTGGGTACGTGATATTTCGACTAAAGTCGAAAAGGGAGCACTTGCTGCAGCAAGTAGCTACGGTGTTCAAAATTTTTTCTAAATTACCTCACGTTTCCGCTCAAAGGCTTTCCCCTTCTTAATATTTGTATTTATTCCATTAATTTCATCTTACAATGAAAACCATCCTCATTTGCCTATTGGGAAACCGTGACCTACAAATCCATAAAGATTTTGCTGATGATCCACATCCTGTCATCTCTCGATACTTCGTCTCTCATAACGATAGCCCTCATCTCATCATCAATAAAGCGCAACGCAATCATTCAGAATATACCTTTCTTGAAGCTGCTCAAGACGTACTCGACCATTATGAGGAACTAAAAGATAAAGTGGTCTTTCCTATGATCGATGCCTCAATCGCACATCTAGAGGAGAAGCCTACGCACTTGGTTTTTACGACCTCTAAACAAACGCGTATTCACCATCAAGACAGCTATATATTTGCAGAGTTTGCTAGTAAATTGTACCAATCCCGTGGCTATCATATCCATATAGATCTTTGTACAGGTAACCCCACTGAAATGGAACCCATGCTCCCATACTACAATCAGCTCTTCGACAAGTGGGATAAGTCTGACCAAAAAGTCATCATCACCAACTCAGGTGGAACCCCGACTATGCGTTCGGCATCTCATTTTGCAGGCCTTTTTCGTGGGTTTCAGTTTATACATGTCATCAATAGCCGTGCTGAAGATAGACGCCCCTTTGAAGAAAAGGTAGTGAGCAGCACCTATCAACAGCAGGAGTTGAGGATACTTTGTGAATTGATCCTTCGTAATCTTGAAACCTATGACTATCAGGGCATCATCAATCTTTTACAGCCCTATATTTATCCCAGCCGCAAACCCCATCTACCTATGATGGATAAGCTCCTGCGGGTCAATACTATTAGCCTAAACGCCCTCAATACCTATAGCCTGAATACGGATTTGGTTGATCCTTCACGGCCCTACCGAGTCCGAGGCGTAGAGGCAATGGAATTGATCTATTCCAATATGATCGCTTGTTTCTCCAAGGGTGCTTATGCAGATGTGATTGGGCGGATCACGCGGTTAGAAGAAGCCATTGGACAATATTTGATGTACAGGTGGATGGCAAAGAATGGTTGGTTAGCATCAGATGACAGTGTAATCACAATAAAAGGGCAGAAAAAAAAGAAGATTTCTTTTGATAAATTTTTAGCTGATAAAACAGCTAAAATTCATCTTATTGAGGATAAAGCTTCAAACGCCCTGATTGAATTAAACGCTAGAAAAACGAAAAAAGATAAGCCTGTATGGGTGTTTAAACATAAACCAGCTACAGCCAAAAAATACTCTAGAGTTGGAGATACGGCTGGTGGAAAATATCTTTTCTTCTTTCTGTTCAAGAGTTTAGGAATCCACAGAGAGTTGTATGACTTTCTTGAAAAACTCAATTCAGGCTACAATTATCAAGACAATCCTCTTGCAGATCTCCGCAACCACAGCATTTTGGGCCATGGACACAATGGTGTGAGCAAAGAAGATTTGGAGCGTATCACAGGAGACTTTAAGCAGTTTTGCTTCCGGTTATCCCAACTCCTCGAACCCGTCCTGGGCCGACCCATCTGCAACTATTTCCAGCAGCAAAACGAGCAAATCGAAAAACTACTGAATAGTGATTATTACGAATGAATTCAGATAGGATTTATTTTCTATGTAGGGATGTCGATTTATCACGTCTCTACATAGAAAATACGGTACCCAATCATTTGTGATAATCACTAATAACCGAAGTAGAAATAAAGTGCAAAAGGATAAAATGGCATTAGGCAAAGAAAACTCAATCCTCTCATCCTGAAAATCCTGCACCCTCCCCAAAAAATAACCTCTCCTCCTCAAAGAATCCGCTTACATCCTCCCAATCCTCTCATCCTGAAAATCCTGCACCCTCCCCCCAAAAACAACCTTACATCCTCCCAATCCTCTCATCCTAAAAATCCTGCACCCTTCCCCGAAAACAACCTTAAATCCTCCCAATCCTCTCATCCTAAAAATCCTGCACCCTTCCCCGAAAACAACCTTAAATCCTCCCAATCCTCCCAATCCTCCCAATCCTCCCAATCCTCCCAATCCTCTCATCCTGAAAATCCTGCACCCTCCCCAAAAAACAACCTCTCCATCCTGAGAATCCTGCACCCTCCCCCCAAAAAACAACCTCTCCATCCTGAGAATCCTACTCCTCCCTCCCAAAATATCATCTACTCAGTAAATACTTCCTTTATTTCTGCCTGCGTCTCGATCAAATCAAAGGCATCCACATTCCATGACTCCCCCGCTTCCATTTCCATCCACTCCATCATCTGTCCATGATCGGGATGTTTGGGATTATTCAAGGCCTCCACCAGCATATAATAGCCAGGAATCCCCCCACAATCCTCTGGTGGACAAGCCCCTTTACCTGCAACACAAGTAGGAAACGTGATCTCTTCATCCACGATATTCTTTAATACAATCTTATGTGTCCATGAGTCTCCCATGTCATAGACATAATAAAACTGATCCTTGGCCTTCTTAAAAACACTATCCAATATCATATCGGAAGCATCAACCATGTCCTCAAAATCAAAGCCCGCACCCATGATATCATCTGGCTTTGGGCCGATGCGGGGACTTGAAAATGGCTTAGGCGAAAACTCCCACAGATGCGCATTGTACCATCCAAAACTGAGCTGGATCACATAATGCAAGAGCTCAAAACTGGCGTAATTACTGATGAGGATCTCCCGCCAAACTGGAGGCTTAGAAGTACCTTCCAGCGTAACTTTTAGGAGGAGATTCTGCTCAGGTATTCCTTCGGCTAGATCCTGTGCTTGTTCTTTTATATTCACCAATAGATCAAGCAGCTCTACATTCTCTATATCTTGTATCCAACGGATGAGATCTGCCTTTTTTTGTTGAGTATTCATAGATACTTGATTCCTTCAATAATAAATAGTTTACCTACATCTAAAATAAAGATAAGAGAGAAAGCGTGGAATCTTCACAAAATTTCGTTTTTGAAGAAGAAAAATTAGTTTCATCTCCTGTAGGAAGAAAATAAGAGAGTTTAGCTAACGGGTAGAGGAGTTTGAGGTAAATTATTGAAAATCAATATCTTAAATATGATATTTTTTATCTATCCACTGAAAATGATAGCTCTAGGAAAAAAGACACATAAAATGTCACATTTCCAGGAGCTACGAAATCTTTTTTATCTGCTAAAAATTATTCCACTACCCTGAGCTGAAACGTAACACATACAGGGTCTCCATTATCGTTCCGAGCGCAAGCTTCTATGATCACAGGATCATCAGATTGTACATCTCCAGCGATAGTCTGAAGTGTAGCTGTCATGATACCTTCTGCATCCGACCGTGCATCGAATAGACCCACGAATCTCCCGATGGTCAAGCTATCAGACTGCGTAGCAGTGAAGCTCATAGGGATGCTTGTGCTAGGCTTGCCCGTAGCTTTGATCATCTTAGTTTGTATCACAATGGCAGAATTCTGGGTTTTGAAGATCGTTGTTGCTTGAGGCTATATGAGTAACTCATCGGGATAGGAAGCTCCTTGGACCAGCGTAGTTTCAGCTTCAAAACCCGTGCCCGCAGTAGCTTTTAAGTAGAGGGAACCTGAATCCTGAGGCAATCGTAGGCCAGCGGCTACCTGCTCAAAACGGCAGAAGAGGAAGAGGTAGAGTTGGCGATAAAGTCTGCTTACCAAACAGGTTTTTATTTCAATGATCAGGTATCGCTGTCTTTGTTGAGGAATCTGATAAATGAAAATTATATCTCACCTAACTTTTCATCTGAAGTAGAACTCAATGAGATAGAGGTGCGCATTCCTAAAATGATCTGTGAGGAATACACTACGAAGGAAATAGCAGATCAGCTTCATCTCGGTAAGCGTACAATCGACGGATACCGTGCCAATATTCTTGAAAAGATCGGTGCGCGCAATACAGCAGGTCTAGTCATCTATGCCATCAAATACGGCATTTTTCCCTTGGATGACTGATGACTGGAGTTGGGAATTTGAATTGCCATCCCCTTCACACCACCTCACCATCCGACAATTCGATGATCCGATCGCACTTCTGGGCAAATTCCTCATCATGTGTCACTGAAATAATGGTTTGGCCTTGCTCGCGCGCGAGTTGCTGAAAGGTATCAAAGACAATCTGAGTATTTTGGGTGTCGAGATTGCCCGTAGGCTCATCGCCCATGATGATGGCAGGGGAGTTGATCAAGGCGCGCGCAATGGCGACACGCTGCTGCTGACCCCCTGAGATTTTGGAAGCTTTTTTGTGTTCGTGCCCCTTGATGTCAAGGAGTGTCAATAGCTCCATGGCCTTATGCTCAATCTCTTCCTTGCGCTTTTGCTTGAGTTTAAGGGCAGGCAACATGACGTTGTCCAGGACGGTGAAGTCGGCGAGCAGGTAGTGAAACTGGAAGACAAAGCCAATGTGAGCATTGCGAAAGGCAGCAAGTTCGCCTTGACTGAGACCCGTGATGGGAGTCCCGTTGAGGGCGATGTCTCCCTGGTAATCCGTGTCCATTGTCGACAATAAGTAGAGTAGGGTAGACTTACCTGAACCTGACTTTCCTACGATGGCTACAAACTCTCCTCGCTGGATGTCAAAAGAGATATTTTTAAGCACCTGGAACTCCACAGGCTCATAGAAATATTTGCTTACGTTTTGGACGGCCAATGCTGTCATGACATGTGTTTGTTGATGATTGAAAAATAATCTTCCCTATACTTTTATATCTTATTCTCTCTACCCTCTCAAAATCTCCACAGGATCTACTTTAGACGCTTTTCTTGCGGGCAAATATCCCGCGATAAAGGTGATGATGATCCCAAATCCAAAAGCCATCAAATAATCTGAAGAGCGGTAGGAAACGGGTAGTGTGGTCATGGTTCCTATTTCGAATGGAACAAGATCAATGATCTGCACGATGATATTCCCAAATATCAATCCTGTGATCCCTCCTATGAACCCAATGATGATCGACTGAAGCAGGAATATTTCAATCACGTCCTTTCCACTAAATCCCATCGCATTGAGTATGGCAATCTCTTTGATTTTCTCATTGACGGTCATATTCATGATGTTGTAGATGCCAAAACCTGCCACGATCAAGATGGTGAGGGAAACCGAAATCGCAATGATATCACGGAGGAGACTAGAGGAGTCTAGCTGACTGTTGCCCACCTGCCAAGGTTCAACTTTGTATTCTGTGATCTGGGCGATGTTGCTTGCCACGTCTCGCGCCTCATTGTAATCGTCGATATTGACTAAAAGCTCAGTAGCATAGCTCCGATTGTGGGACAGCAGTTGCCGCGCCATCTGAATCGAGACAATAGCACGCGATCGGTCAGAGGTCACTGCTCCTGTTTCAATCAGCCCTACGATTTTGAAGGTCTTAGATACGCCCTCGGAGGTACTGATCACCACATTATCTCCTTTGCCTGCTCCGATTCTCTTTGCCAAACCCACCCCCAAAATGATCCCATTTGCTCGCTTATCCAGATCGAACAAGTCTCCTTCTACCAAATAGTCGGCAGTCTTGAAAAGCTGGTTTTCTGATTGCGTTTCGATTCCAGAGAGGTTGGCACTGGCCCTAGAGACCCCATTGCGTATGAAGACGTTTTGGTTGATCTGGGCTGTGTAGCCAAAGAGTTTGTCTACATTTGCCAAGTTTTTCTTGATGGCATCGACATCTGTGATCCCCTCTGTATAGCGAATATTGCGCGCATTGTTGACCATCAGGAGGGTGTTGCTGTCTGCTGGTGCGGGTGATATCATCTGGAAATCCTCGGGAGGATCGTTATAGATTTTGATATGCGGCATAGCAGTAAATGTGATCTCGGTCTGTGTGTCATTTACCCCAGCCATGAAGCTATTCATCGCTACATACATGGAGATTCCAAAGGTAACACTCAGGACAGCTACGATCAGTTGTCTGAAGCGAGACGTAAGGAATACGCTGGCGATTTTTTGATTGGTGTTCATCTGTCCTAGGGTTTGAGGATGATATCTTCTGGGGAAAGGCCCGATACGACTTCTGTCCAATCCTTATTCGTACTGCCTGTAATAATCTGTTTTTCCCTGCCATTTTCCAGCATGACATAGCTGCCTCTAGACAGGAAGGATGTGGGAATCATCAGTACGTTTTGCCTACCGCCTACTTCTATATTGGCTTGCAGCTGGGTGCCAGAAAACATTTTCTCAGGCATTTGCTCGAAGGCTGCTTCTACGATGTAGGACTGCTCCGCCTCATCAAATCCTGGATAAATCCGCGTCACACGTGCCCGAAAGGCTTCATCGGGATAGGTGTTGATACTGGTTGCGACCCATTGCCCGAGGGCTACTTTTGTGATGTCATCTTCGGACACAAAGAGTTTGATCAGGTACTGTCCACTCCCGATTTTGGCAATCGGCTCCCCTCTTCGTGCCAGTTCCCCTTGCTTCTTGAAGACGTTGATGACCTGCCCCGATACGCCTGTAGTCAATTGGTAATCCTTGAGCATGGATCTCTGCGTTTGGACTTGAACCAAACTTCGCTCTTCGGTTAGCTTCAGCGATTTTTGAACCTCTGCAAAATTTTGCTCCAAGGATTCAAGATTATTCTGAGATGCTTGATATTGAAGGGCGATTTTCTCGAATTCTAGCTGTGAAACGGAGTTTTTTTCTCTCAGATCTTTATATCGAACATAGTTTTCTTTGTCAAATGCCAATTGTTGTTTGGCTTGATCAATTTGTGTCTGGATTTGCTGAAGTTGAAGTGAGTTAGCCGAAGCATTTTGAGAAGCATCCGCATATACAGCTAGCGCATCTTGCAACTGGTTGTTTTGCACGTCATTCTCGATGGTGGCGATGATCTCCCCCTTTGTGACGGAGTCCCCTTCTTTCACAGGACAGGAAAGAAGAATGCCATCCACCTTGGCAGAGACTGTGTAGTTGTATTCCTGCTCTATGTATCCGCTGGCGAATACGGCATCTTCGATATTTTTTAGGGCGGGCTGGGTCTGTTCTTGCTGGGTGCAAGCGGCCGTGAGGACGGCAAGCCCAATCAAATATATGATGTATCCTTTTTGGCTGTATGTCATGGTACCTATCTATGCTCAGATTGAAAATCGATTTGTCGGATGTAGATTTTGTATTGAGAAAGTGTGAGGGAAGCAAGACTTTGGAGATACTGATCCTGTACTTTGAGCAAATCGTTATATCTATTGAGGCGTTCATCTAGACCGATAATGCCGCTTTGATACCGATTCTCTATATGTACATCGCTTTCTTGCTGCAATTCCAGGATTTCCTGACTTCCTTTCAGTTGATCCGAAGCCTGCGCCCATTGTAGCTGTAGCAGCTCATCTTCTTTCTGCTTTACTAGCTGGACGTTTGCTAATTGCTGCTGCTGAAGGTCTAGTTCCCAAGCTGATTGACGAACACTTTGCCTAGTTGAAAACCCTCTAAAAATAGGGACATTCAACTGGAGACCAAATACCTGCTGGGGGAGTTGATTGACATCAGAAAAATTGAAGAAGTTATCTCCAGCCCAGTTGACATTGTTTTGGTAGTAGAGATTGAGGCTGGGATAATAGGCAGCTTTCTTCTGCCTAAGGATAGACGCATATTTCTGTACCGATACTTGCTGTAGGGCTACTTCAATGTGTGGGTTGTTGATTTCACTTGTCTCTAGCAAAAATTGATCAGGCGCATCCAAAATTTGAATATCTTCGGATGTATTGAGTTGGGTCTGAAGTTGCACATAAAACTGGTTGAGATTATGCTGGCTCTGACTCAAAACCTGTTGGTCTTGTCTTACTTTAATTTCCGCCAAATTCAAATCTCCTGCACTCAACAGTCCTTGTTCATATTTTTCCTTTGCCTGAAGGAGAATGGACTGAGAAGTTTTGACATTTTCCTCATAAATCTGGATTGCCGCATGCGTCAGGACAATGGAGTAATAAAGAGAAGCCAAAGCATTGTAGGTGTTGAAACGAGTGGTAGCTGTATAGATTTTACTTTCATTCACCTGGATTGCGGCCACCTGTGTAGCAAACATCTTCTGAAAGTTCAGTACATCCCACTGTGCCTGGAGCCCTACCGTGTACAAGTATCTTCTGCCAAATGTCAACTCTTCCACTGCGCCTTCTGCTGCTCCTGGATTAAAAATCTGAGCGGGAACCAGGCTGGGTTGAAGGGTGATATTGTCGTTGTAGCTAGCCGACGCACTGACGCTGGGAAGCAGATAACCCTGAGCTTCTTTTTTACCTGCGATGGCCAGCGATTCTCCTATTTTCGCACCCTGTATCGCTATAGCATGATCATCTGCATAAGCAAGGACATCTTCGATGGTCTGAAACTGAAGCTGGGCATGGAGCGGAGTCACTACTCCCCACAAGAGAAGGAGCAGCCATAACTTATGGTTCATTTTACGATTAGTTATCGGTTACTCTGGTCCAAATATTTGACTGGGAAAACAATCCCTTCTTAACGGTTATTTCTAGTTGGGTCTCATCCCGTAATTTAACCGAACAATCTAGCGTCTCATCCTTTTGGAAAATATGAATCTCTCCTTTTGAGTAGGTGTCCGCTTTTTGAAAAGTGAGTCCTGTGATCTGCTTTTTTCCTATATATTCAGGGGCATCACTTTTGATAACGATGGCTTCCAGATTTTCTCCTTCTTGAATGATCTCCCATACGCGGGTCTGATCATCATTTGTCCACTTACCCAGGATTTTGGCAGAACTATTTTGAGAGAAGGATGCGAATGCCCATAGCATACATACGATCCACAAAACTGATTTTTTCATGTGCGTTTTTGTTGTTTATCTTTAGCTTACGGTGCTTAGGTAGGATAGAGATGATGGATTTCATGTGAAGTGAACATATTGAAAAGTGAATTGAACAGGGAGACAGGGGCAGAAGATAAATTAGGATCTATTTTCAAAAGGGTTACTTGTGACGGTACTTGAAAAAGAAAATTCCTTGCTACAACGACGCAGCAAGGAATAGGGGGCATGTGTGGAGGAAAAAGGTGGTTTTCGATATGTGTATTATGCCACAGGGAAACAGCTGACACTGAATCCAATCGTTTGTTGAATGGTCAGTACCCCCTTAGCGACATCGAGTACTTCGAACAAATCTCTTTCATAGTCGGTATCCAATAAGTCAGGGAGGACATCTTCTTCGAGTTCGTTTACCCAGCTTTGCAGGTTTCTGCTATCGTCAAATGCGCCATTCATAAAAGCGCGGAAGGCATCGAAAATCTGGGGTATGACAGATTGGAGCTTGTTGTGTGGGAGGTCTGAGAGGTAGGAACATTGGTCGATTGTGGTAGGAATCAATTCAGGCATAACCTTCTACTTTTGGGGGTTTGAAATGATGGAACGACAGCAAAGTAGAAGGTGCCAAAAGGGTGGCCAAGATAGATGAGTGGAGGGACTAGACCTTTGAGTGAAAATACGGTATATCTTATTAAACGGAAACCAGGATTTGCGCACAAACCCTGGTTAAATTCCGTAGAAATATGCTTTCAATGGATTTATTTCTTATTCAATACACACCACTTTTGACCCTGATCGTCTCTTATTGTTTGAATCTCCTTTCCTGTAGGGATCTTGATGAAGCTGATCTTGAGTGATTGTACCTGGCTAGGTCTCCCATCAGGTGGATTGGTCGGGACGTGGTACATCTTGAAGGTATATCTACCTGTTGTATCTGGCATGATAGGGTCTCCCCATATGGGAAAATCTCCTGGGGTTTGAAATTGAAAATCCTCAGCCTCGAGGGTAGGAGGGAGGGTAATGGGGAGCAATTGGATATCTTCCTCCAAATCTGGGTATAGATGAATGGTAAGGGGGTGTGGGGCCAATGAATCTGCCGCTTCTATGTGATGAAGATCTAGTATGGTAAGTCCTTGTTTACTCATAGAAAGATCCAGCAGGTCCAAGCCAGCCTTTTCAACAAAAAATCGCATGTCATGGTCCACCTTGGGTATAAGATATTGCCTCTGGGCTCTACTAAGGCTCACTTTTGCCTGGAATGTGGGGTGAGTTCCTATTTCCAGCATACTATCTTCGGGCATGATGGATTCGGATGCATGGACTTCACCTAGTGTAAGCAGATGCTTGATGTACAGTGTATAAGTAAACCATGCGGCTGTAAGATCCTTGGGGCTTGACTCTGCCTTTCTGAAAGGAGAGGTCTCACCAAATTTATCCAAAATATCTGATAAGCTTTCAGGTGATGCCAGCCGTAAATAAGGAAGGTCCTGTAAGCTAAGGATGAGTTTGAAAATGGCGACATCATGATAGGAGCCTTTACCATATGGAGGTAATACAAGTGCTCCTTTATCCAAAATTTTTCTGCCTTTGTGCGGTGAGAGAGTGAAATTCCCATTCGTTTCTTGAAAGGAAATGTCACTTCCCATTGTCAAAAGGCGGACGTACATTCTATCGTCAGATTTGGACTCAATCGCAAATGTGTAAGGATCCCTGTGAGTCTCCTGATCTAATGTCACAAACTGTACAGCCTTTTTCAAGTCTAGCTTGATATCAGAAAGGTAAAGCTCGATTTCAGACCGCAGATAGCTTACATCTGTTTGAGGATTTTGGAGCTGTAGCAGTCGCTGCCAATAACTCACATGTCGAAGCCCAAACTGGAGCTTAGGCCATGCCTCTGTTTCGATCAAAGTCTCTGAAATGATGATGGGATCTCGATGCATAGCTTCATGTTCGCCACTGTACCTGATCTCTAATGCCTCGTCTTTCCCAACCACCTCGAATAGGCTATTGTTGGGTGCTTCCAATAACTGAAAGCCCATCCTTTCATTGCTTTTCTGTCCGATGAGAGACTGGAAGAACTGAGCGATATAGGGAGCGGAGTCCCTCAGATTCATGGAGAATGTTTGTATTTCAAGTGGTAAGTAGACCGCTTTGAGATGATAGCCCAATCCCTCTAAAGGAAGGACATCATATGCCTCAATTTCCAGTGTGCTATCCGTGAGGCCAATCGACTTAGTGGTCCCGTAGCCCAATGTTTTACTCAGATCCTTTCTTTTGAAAATCTCAAATCGCGCAGCTTGATCGACCTTGAGTCCCATCAGACTTCCCACATTCACTTTCCATTCTCCATCGTACGGATCGTACTTCATGGAGAAGCGCTGATCTGCCTCGGGGGCCATTGTATCGTGGAGGAAGGCATGATAGATCGGAAACCTTCCATGAACCAGCATTTGGGGCGTTTGTGCCACACCAGGAGACAGAAATCCTTTTAGTTTATAATGGGCTGCGTGGATTAGATCTTGGTAGGAAGTTTGGATGCCTAATGTAGGAGATCGGAGGGAAGAGATTAAAGAATAGGTGAATAATCCATGCAGGTTATTGACCGAATGTCCGATATAGCGCTCACGTGCCAGTTCATGTGGCGCACAAGCAGAGAGGAAGACATAAGGGGCGTCTTTATCGAAGGGCTTAAATGTATCTGGAAGATAGCTATCTGATGCGCGTTCGAAGGTGTCATTTGCCACCTGTCTTACACCTACATACTCTTGCGCCTCATCCTTGATCTCTTCTCGTGTTCCCGAGCCCGAATGACAACAATCGAAGATCACAACAACCTCTACCTTACGACGTGCCAGCTCCTGAACAAGGGCTCCTATTTCTCTGTCGGCAAGGTAGGGCACTCCTTGGTATCTACTGTCATGGCAAACGAGATTCTCATGCATGATTCCGTCTTGATAGGGACGCCATGCCCTGGGCGATCGCGCTTGGGCTCCATGCCCTGAAAAGTAGAAAAAAGCGATCTCTCCCGCTTGGGCTCGCCCTAAGTGAGAACGAAAATGATAAAGGATGGCATTGCGGGTAGCTTGTTGATCTGTGAGTACCTGGACATCAAAAGGAGAACTCTGGGAAATGTCCTCCTCTAGATAAGACTTGACGAGGTCTACATCATTGACACATCCACGTAAGTTTCTGGATACGATGTATTCATTAATGCCGACTAGCAAGGCATAGTTCATGACTTGGTTAATTATGAGGTGAGTAGCAGAAAGGGTAGGCTATAACATACAGTTTATAAGGGAAGCAGGCCTGGCCATTCGTAGTCTTTGGTCACTTTGAGTTTGTCCCCATTGCTCATAAAGACGTAGCCTCCATTTTCTTTTGAGATGCGCTCTACATAATCTATGTTGATTACAAAGGCTCGATGAATACGATAAAAATTAAATTTTCTCAATTTCTCGTATACTTCTCCCAATCCTCTCACCGCACGTACCTTCTCTCGATTGAAAAGATGAAAGACACTTCGCTGGTTGTCTGCTTCTATGTAGATGATCTCTTCCATACTCACAAGCCGCATGCCTTTGGTCATGGGAATGGCGATTCGTGGCAATTGATGGTTGCGTTCCTTGAGTCGAACTTCCACTTTTTTGACGGCTTCTATCAGTTCGTCTGGGTCTACAGGTTTCACCAAGTAATCTAGGGCATTGGCGCGAATGGCTTCGATGCCTCGATCGTGAAACTGGGTAGTGATGATCAATTGAAAATGAACCATTGAAAACTGATCCAGTATATCAAATCCATTTTCTGGACCGAGCTGTATATCCAGGAAAACAAGGTCAGGCTCTTTTTGTCGAATGAGCTTCACTGCCTCAGCTTTCGTTTGGCAGGTTCCCACCACTTCTATATTGGGACAGTAGGTTTCTAGCCTTGAGATCATATTGATCAGTCCGTTTTCTTCGTCTTCTATGATTACGGCACGAATGTTTTGCATGTCTTTCAATTCTCTAAATATTTTTTGGGAATGTGTCATAGTGAGGAACCATCAGGCTGATGGGCTATTTTGATCGGTATTTGAAGGATCACCTTTGTACCCGCAGCTTCTCCCGCTTCATTATATAAATCAATGGTCTGCAAACCTGCGCCATGAACATGTCCCATGAGTTGGAGTCGCTGTGAGATGATGTCGATGGCGTGCAGACGTTCTACACGAGATTCTGAACGGTAGCTTTCGTCAGCTTTGATCTTCTTGACATAAGCCCTCCCGACGCCATCATCCTCCACAATGCACGTGAGCAAATCGGGACTTTCTTGCAGAAAGGCAATGCTCAACAATCCTCGCTCCTTAAACTGGGTGATTTTGGGATGAATCCCATGCCAGATGGCATTTTCTACAAAAGGCTGTAAGAGCATAGGAGGTAGATGAATAGAGCGAGTGGAAATATTGGGATCTACGTGGAGGTGATATTCCATTTTTCCATTGAGACGTAGACGTTCTAGCTTGAGAAACTTCTCCAAGATCTTGATTTCCAGATCTAACGGTACCTCCTTCTTGTCCGAGATGGTCAAAACCATGTAAGCCAAGCGAGAAAAATCTACAAGGTACCTTGAGGCTTCCTTGTTTCTGTTTTGGTTGATGAGGGAATCAATCGAATTGAGGGTGTTTCCAATCATGTGAGGATTCATCTGTACTTGGAGAATCGTCAGTTGTTGTTCAAGTTTTTGACGAAGGTTCTTTGCTTTTATTCTCTGATAGGCAAGGGCAAATATGAAGAGCGCGAGTGCAATCAGTGCCCCCGCTGCCATCAGGAGTGTCCGCTGATTTTGTTGTGCAATGCGCTGGTTGAGATCCGTACGAAGCGCAAACTGATTGGCCTGAGCTAGGCTGACCTGCTCACCCACCGCGTCCAACATTTTCGCAGAAGCTTGAAATAGTTGATCGTTGACTTCTTGACCTTTACAATTAGCCCATGTTGCACAAGCGTAGGTCCATGTATCATGGCAAAGCTGCAAGGATTTAGGATTCACTTCTTCTAGTGCAGATGCTGTGGCCTGTCGTAGGAAGTCTATGGATACCTTATGGTAATTTTCGGCTGTTACTTGATCATCTTCTGCCCAATCTCTCGCGATTGAGTAGAGTTCTCCTAGATTGTGCAAGGATCTACTCTGGTGGTCAGAGGAAGATTGGCGTGCACGTTGGAATTGCGTTTCTGCCTTTTCGAAGTACTGTGGATCACCCGTTGTCGAATACCAATTCGTATAAAGTTCACCTAATCGAATACTCGTCCAATTGAGTCTGGAATCAAAACGTAAAACTTCTCCTAAATGAATGGCTGTTAGATAGCTTTTTTCTGCCCGAGCAAACATCTCATTTACCCTATTTATATCCAAGGTGTCGCTGTTTTGCCAGATGGTTTGAATGGTCATATTGAGTAAGTAGCTTCCACGGAGCCTATGAATAATGAATAAGTGTTGGCTATCCTGAATGTGGGCAAAGGCTGCTTCGGCAAGGTCAAGTTCGTCCGCAATTTCACGGACAGATACCGATTCGTACCTCGGATGTTTCATCTTTGCTAAAGCGCGTACGCGATGCATATGTCCCTTCATTTCATATGCCGAAGTAGTGCCATGAAGAATAGGCAGTTGATGCTCAAGTTGCTCAAAAAGCGTATATACCCTGGAAGTATCTGCGTCATGTAGCAGGGCAAATTCAAGAATGAGCAGTCGCAGCCTGACCTCCCAATCGGGTATATGGAGTTCCTCAAATAGGGAGAGGCTATATTCAGCATATTTTAGACCATTGATGCCTTGAAAAGAAGCGTAACTTTCTGTTTCATACTGGTTGAGTGCGTACCAATAACAAACTTCAGCTAGCACCTGCTTATTTCCACTTTGGGTAGCTTGTTCCATTGTTTCCAGTGCCAATTCAGAAGATGCTTTCACGTCCTGAATTCGTAGCCGCTTGATCTCTTCCAATTGGGACTGGTAGGTATCCATTTCATAGATATATAAATAGGAAACACCTCCTAGAATCAAGAATATTCCCCCTACAAAAATGATAGGGACTATGTAAGTGCTTTTCTGCATGAACGTTAAGATATTCCTCATGTCTCTCCCTGATGGTTTTGGACGACTGAAAAAAGGCTAAGCGGTGTTTTTGAGTGATTCTCAGGAGCTACCTCTTTTTTTAGAATGTCTTGCCCCTTCTGACGCCTATCTGATGTGAATTCAAAAATGAGTCTCGGTTTCGATCTGAAGGGGCAAGACTTTGGAAAATAAATACTTAAGTAGACAGACGGATATGAGATTTCATCTCAGCTATACTGCTTTAGTTCCTTCCTCCTTCCCTACGGGAATGGTCGTCAGGATGATCCCGCCATTAAAATTGCGGGACAGGCGCTTTTCATTCGAGGCTACGCCTGCTCTATTATAACTTGATTACATCTGTCCAACTACTTAATAGGATTTTACGTTATCTGGTCTTCGTCCTGTCTCATCTGCGGGTCTCAACCGAACTTTTCTGACCACTTCTTTCGATACATTCGTCATCTCAGTCAGCGTAGCCTGGATTTCACTCTGCGCGTCAGGGATCATTTCCTTAACTTCCACAATGGTTGTTTCTATTGCCTCGAGCTCTTCCTCACTGAACTTTTCGTCATTGAGGTAGCGATTCAAAAAGCCAACCAACTTGTCAACTTTTTCCCTCAAAGCACCCGTGAGAGAAGCGGCAAATTCTTGATAGTTTAATAGTAAAGTATGCGTTAATTCAGGCATAACAGTGGGGATTAAAAATGGGATGTATAATAACAGAAATGAAGATCCTGATATCTGGAAATAAATCCATTGGGAGGATCACGCTTCTATGTCAAAAGGATTGTATAACATCAATGATGATACAATTAAGGTAGGAAAATGGCACTGAGGGTACAAGTAAGACGATGTAAAGACAGTTTTTACATGTGTAAAAGCATCTTTTTTCTAGGTAAGGGCTAAATGGAGTATAGCCAGGATCAGTCTTTGGTGCATCTGCGAAAAGTCTCACATGCAGCGTATCTATGTTTCTTCTGATAGAAGAAAATGGGATGCTACAATAGCAATTACTCTTGTAGGTTGAATGCCTCTCCTACTTTCAAGCGCAAAAGGTTATCACCAAAATATACAGGAACAATCTCCCCTTTTTTGGTGCCAGGGATACAGCCACTGGCTTGTGTATCGCATCCTACAGGGAAGGTAATGAATCCTCCAGGCCCCGTCTCTGTTCGATACTGTCGATTGTCGATAATGGCGAGTACTTTCAGACCTGCTTCATGACCATATCTCCCTTGCCACTCAAGGCAGTTTCTCACATTGAGTTGCATCACAAGTCCAGAAATGACCCACTGGTCAACCTTGAGGGTTTTTTTACGGAGGAAGAAGCATCTGTGCTGGAAGTAGAGATAGATTTGCTGATTCATGGAGATCCCATCTACTGTGAGTGCAAATTGTCCTAAACTATTGGTGCTAAGAGGCCAAGTAATAGTATTCCCGTCTGCCTCAATTCCAATTTTCACTCCTGCTAGGGGCTGGTTATGGTCATCGTAGACTGTCCCTGATATTTTTACTTCATATTGAGCCATACCCCATAGAGGGATGAGTAATAGGAAAAAGATGAGAGGTTTCATAAAGTAGGTTATTGGATGAATGAAAGATAGAGGCTCTTATTGGAAGTAGATGGTCTGGCCGATTTTGATGTTGTGCGTTTCAATGAAAGAACCTTTACGGAATTCAATCCTTGCAACTACATCCTTATATCTTCGCGGGATGCTTTGCAAGAGAAAATAGCCACTGCTATCTGTGACAGCTTGAAATTTTTTCCCTCCGATAGTAGCGATGACTGCCACTCCGGCCTCGGTTCCATACGTACCCTGCCAGCTCATCTTGGGCGAGAGCATTAGCTCCGCTTCCATTTGGAAATTCAAGGTATCTCCTGTCCATGATTCAAAAAGGCAGTGTTCTTCAAAAGTCTTATACTGTTCCTTTTTTAGGGTGATTCTGGCGATTTGATAGTTCATTTCCTTGTCAAAGAGAAGGTGAAATCCTCCTTTAGAATCGGTTGTCAAGGAGGTGTCTCGCTTGCCATCCAGGAGGATATGGACCTCTACGTTGGACAAAGGACGATGATCCACGTTTCGAACAATACCTGAAATCCTATCCATTGGCGTGTAAGGGGTATGGTAAGCGCTCTTCTTGTTTTGAACCGATGCAATCCACTGATACATCATTCCCGAAACACCGACAATAAAGGCGAAAGCTGCCAAAACGAAAATGAATTTCCATGGGATCGGTCGATAGATCTTCCAGTTGATACCTGATGGATCTTGCTTGCGCCAGTAAAGCGCCCAGGGCATAGTAGATTGTGGACTGTCTGATATTACTTTTCTCGCGATTGCATGATCTCCCCTATGAGGGCCTATCTCTTCATCTAGTGTACTGGCCGTAGACAACTCGAAAGCTTCTTTGACACTTTTATTTCCCTTTCGATGACCCCAGGCAAAGTAAAAGTTTTTTGCAATCTGAATGGCATGGGCATCATTGACCTTTCTTGAGGTAGCAATGACAGCGGGAACTCCCTTATCTAATAGTTCATCTGTAAAACCCTGTGTTGCACAGCCATTTAAGAATACGAGTTTCAGGTTTTTGAAATGACTCAAAGTGTTGGCGAACTGACGAGCCGTCAATTTGTGATACAGCGAGCCTGGCCTGTCTTGCAAACTGATGCGATCAGCGCTTGCATGACCTGCATAGTGGATGAGGGCTACTCTATCTTGAAAAGGGATCAGCTTTTGAAGAAGATCCCCAAAAGAGGTCTCCTCAATCACTTCTATTTGTATACGATGGTCTTCCTTAGCATCTGCAAGTGCAGATTCTATCACACTTCTTTCTTCCTTCAAGTCCAGCAACTCATCAGGTCGCTCATTGGCAAATGCCAAGAAAAATATGGGCGTACGAGCCATGACGTGTAGATGTTAATTAAAACAACAAGGGAAGGAAAAACACGAAGGATGAGTGCTGTTGATTGAAGAAAAAGATCAACCAAATATAGCTCCTCTGTTGCACTTAATCATGCAAACGATTGAATTAGCACTTTTACATCCCTCAAGTACGACAAAATGAAAGAAAAAGATACATATCATGTCATTTTTGTCATAAATAGCTGATTTTGAGGTGTGGATGATAGCCTTTCCTGAGTAAAAAAATGAACGATCGACGACTTCCTTTTTCTAACCATCTATCTGGGATTCACATCTATAAATCACAAGCTTTACTCGTTATAATGACCTTTCTACTTTAACCATATAATCACTTCTTTCGTCTTTTCGTAGATTGTGAGTAGCAATTTTGCAATTATCTGTCACAGAGAGAGATTCTTTTTCCTCTAAAGCAGGAAACCTTAGGTGTTCCATAAGAAGTTAGATATTGAGAGGTGGATTTTGGGGTTAATATATTGATATGGAGTTGTTTATATTCATATCTGTAACCCATTTTTTCCTATACGCCTACTTGAAATATGATTCTGCATCTTCATATTTTTCTGTACGAGAGGTGTACATGTGGTTTTTCACCGTTACATTTTGAAAGTCTGGCGCATATTATATTACGGAGGGATCATTTACACCCCCTTTGTGCTACTTTCTAATCGTTCATATTTGCTTTTCAATCAGTTTGTGCAATTCACGTTGTGCAAGTCCTTCCTGTACCTATCCTGTCAAGAAGGCTTGTACTAGATACCCATATTAAATCTTTCATCATGAAGCGAAAAATCAGGTATTTTTTTCAGCGTCTTTGGGCCTTTTTCTTCGGCTCATCAGGAGGGGGAGGCATCGGAACTAAGGGAGACACCTTTAAACCCGAAGAGATCATGTCTGTGGGAGAAGGGAAGGAAGGAGATGAGATCGAAGCCAAAGCCATCTCTGCAAATACCCTTAAACAAGTCATCACCCACTGGGCAAGTTCTGTGGGGAACATCCTATTTGATGATCAGGGTACGGGCATTTTTTTTACTGAAAATGGAGGGATCAAAAGGATCAGATTTGATATTAAAAATCAGACGATTTTCAGTTATCAGGTTGACCCCAACGATCAAGTAAATCTGTCATTTTCCAATTTTGATGGTGATCCTTATTTTCTGTTTTCCCAGGAAGAGCAGAAGATTCGGATTGGGGCAGAAGACTACAGCCTAGTACTTGGTACCAGAGAACAGGTAGAGGTGGATGACATTAGAGGAGAGGTAAAATTCAATCGTAGGGTAAGACTCACAAGCGTGCAGACTGATAGCAATCCTGTGGGAAGGGCGTTGTACGTCACCTCTAGCGGAGAGATCAGACAAGGCACTGTGGCACTTGGTGTAGGAATTACCAATGTGAATGAGGTAAAAGAGACCCATCTGCTATCCTTTAGTAGCAGGAACAGCTATCGTGGATACCCTTCCGGCTTTCTGAGTGGCCCATTTACGGATAGAGAACTGCGGATTTTCATTGATCCACGTGCGCAACCTGGGAATATAGAGGTTGTGAGATATCGTAATGCTGCGCCCCCTCAAATCGAATTGGCTTCATCTAATGGGGTGCTTGAATTTAAAAATGATTGGAATGGCGGATGGCCTGGAGATGTGGACGTCGATCTAGTATTCTCTTTAAGAGCAGCAGGCAATGGGGCATTTTTCGTGGATGCCCAGTATGAGCGTGTGACAAGTCCTAGACACCAGGGACCCGAAGTGGACAATCTTCGATTTTCTGAAGACCCTATTCTTTCCTCTGGTACGGGGCTCATCTTGCGATATGATTACAGGGGAACCTTCCCAGAGAAAGCAGGAGGGAGTCGGCAAGTCTGGGAATACTCCGACGGAGCAGTATGGAGAACCCTCAATATCGAGGCTGATGGTACTTACAGCATCCCTGATCCTTCGACTCAGCAAATTCGTGTCACCATAACTCCCGAAAGTCAAGCAGGGGAAATGGGAACAGCAGTCGAAATTATTGAAAATGTGATAAGAGAAGAGCAACCTGCTCGTTGGTCCAACTTACAGAATATGGACATCGTAGGGACTGGCCTCAAGTCTAGTTCCAATAACAATCATGTATATGATGCAGGTGCCTTCTCGGTAGAGAAGTTGTCAGACGGTGCTATGGGATACTTTGAGTGGGAATCTCCTGCTTTGGTGGATGCATCTGTAGGCCTATCTGCACCAGGTCGGATAGGGGACTACAATGAGGCAGATGATCCTGAGTTTCAGATTCGTCTCAATGAAGGTGGGAATATCCAGCATTGGGGACCTGGGGGAATCTTTGAGAGAAGTATTGGAAGTTATCAGGCAGGGAATCGTATCCGTCTGGGACTGGATCAGCGAAATGGAGATTCTATTTTTGCTGTAGCCATCAATGGACGAGAGATCTACTCGAGTAGTATCCCTCGCAGAGGAGACTTTCACCTGCACATCGTGACCAGAAGGCGAGCAACAGAAATCCAGCATGTCATCCATTCGAATGGAGGATCTCAGCTCTTTGAGCAGCCTTCACCTCCTTCGATTGATGTCCAACCAGAAGTGACTGGAGCTATTGTGGTAGGCTCTACACTGACTTGTACACCTGGTACTTGGAATGGCAGTGACACAATTCAATATACCTATCAGTGGCAGCGGAATGGCAACATCAACATACCAGGTGCTACCCAAAACACCTATCTGCTCACGTCGGCAGATCTGAACAATAACATTCGTTGTGTCGTGACGGCTACAAATGCTGAGGGCAATGCAGCTGCCTCTTCGAATCAGATCGGTCCGATCACAGCTCCAGCTCTCGGAGAACTGGTATATGCCTTGCCTTACTTTTATCAGGCGAGCCGCCAAAATGACATGCGGACAGACAGAGCGGATTATGTCAGCCCTCAACCTTTGATTGATGGTGCAGATCAAGCTACCTGGCATTTTATAGATAATCGCCATTATTGCTCTATTGATACACGAAGAGGCAGGGCAATCATCGACTATATTCCCGCTACCACTGTAGACAACCACCTGGGGGTATTATGTCCTTGGGGAAAGTTGGGAAACGAAGCAGAAGGTACCTTGTATACTCCTCAGAATATCCTTCGAGCAGGCTTGGAAGTACAAGCACCTCCTATTTCTTCCCATCTCTCAGGTAATACGCGTGCAGAGATTGCCTCCTCAGAGAATCATGCATTCTGGAAATCTAGCACTGAGTATCCCAATAGACGAGTCTTCTTACAAGCGATCGCGATTGCGCCTGGGACGATTTTTAGATCGACCAAAGGCCCTGCTTCAGCAGGGGACAATGATCAAATCGGACTAGTTCAGGATCATGATCGAGGTTTCGACGGATTTAAGACACCTCCTCACAAGGTCAGCCTGGACCAGAATCGCATCATCTACAAGTCAAAGATTCCAGGCAATGCAGAGCAAATCATCCTAGCTGATGCTACTGAAATCTCGGATGGCCTCAAATGGCTTGTGATGTTTAAGGATGTATATTGGTCCAAAGGCAGTGATGGATACTACAAAGTCAAAGCTTTCGTGCTAGATCCTCGAAATCCACAACCCATTTCATGGCGTACGATGGTGAATATCTCTGGAGCTTCGCTCCATGCCAACAATCCGACGAATAGAAGAGACCAGGAAGGTAAGAC
Organism: Bacteroidota bacterium; assembly: GCA_039820545.1. Classification (GTDB taxonomy): domain Bacteria; phylum Bacteroidota; class Bacteroidia; order J057; family J057; genus JALEFZ01. The sequence goes on from JBCBPW010000021.1 coordinate 42,603, forward strand.
ACCTTTTGAACGACAGGGGATCTATGGTTGGAATCTGGGTGATCCTAATAAAACAGCTGACTTCCATGCAGATAATTTTGGTGTGGACTTTAACAATAAGCGATACTTCATCATGTATACGGCTCCTGATTTTGCCATTGACCTTGCGGCTCATACAGATCCTATCATGGGCAAATCTCCTCAGGCATTGACGGAAGCGGAAATCGAGATGATCATGACACCTCAATTGGTCAGAAGGTAGCATGCACCTTATTAGGAAAGCTAGATGTGGGTGGATAAGGGAATCTTTCACCAATTGGGAAATGGCTGAGCACAGAATGGTGTCTCAGCCATTTGGTTTCTAGAAAAAACGACCAGCCCTCAGATTACTCCTTGGATACTGATCGCGTAAATATAATGGCTAATGACAATGTGCAATGCTCATTGTCGAAATCAAGCTAAGGGAACAGAGTAGAAGATTCAATAGGAGAAAAGTAAGTAGATAGAAATAGAAAGTAAATGGGCAAGTTTTCTGAGTAAGGGAGCGTCGTGGTGAATATTAATGACTCAATAGCATCTGGTATGTAACAAAAGCAAAGGGACACACCAAAGCATGTCCCAACGCTACCTCTATGAAAGGTCATACACCCCATCCATCCATGCGAATTTGGTAAGGAAAGGTAGTCATGATGAATCGCCTCAAGGTAGGATCAAATCTTTCTGTTTAGATGATACTATGTGGGGATTTTGCCAGGTGTATGCCCAAAGTGCCTTTTGAATCGACGAATGAAATAGGAAGACTCCTCATATCCAAGCTCCAAGGCAAGCTCAGCCACCGTCATCTGTCGAGCTTGCTGAAGCCTTTCTGCTGCATAAGCCATCTTGAGGGACTCATGATACTGAAAGAGGGTCTGCCCAAAGCAGTTTTTGAAATTTCTCGCCAAATGATAGCTACTCATACCTGTATGTAGTGCCAGATGATCCAAGGAAAATTTCCCCTTTACATTGTCATGTAAAAAGTCGAGTGCGATCTGCAGCCGCCGAAAAATTTCCTGCCGGGTGGCCATCTTTTTTACGTCGAGACGCTTTTGCTCCCCTTTCAGTTTCCCAATGAGTTGACCCAATTTGGTAGCCCATTCATAGAGGATTTCAGTTCCCTCATGTTCCCAGTCTAGCTGATATAGGCTTTGATCGAAGAACTGCACTTCCTTGAGCAGATCATAGTGACGAAGAGAACAGATCATGAGGGGTATTTCGCCATAATCTGAAACAGGCTGGTCAAAATGACATTGAGTTTGCTGGATTAAGTCAGGAGATATGTCGATACAGATTCCTTGCTGCAATGTCTTGCCCTTCACATATCCATGAAACTCTGTATATCTATCCATCAAAAAAGCCTCTCCAGGTTGTACCTTGTAGAGGTTTCCACCAATTTCATATTGTGTTTGTCCCGTCAATGTAATTTTCAATCCAATCCCTTTTGTACAGAATTTTCCATCAAACTGGATGAGATGAGACCTGTCAATTTTTCCATTGACATCATGGATAAAGGTATGAAGTGGAGGCATATGAGATGATTTTCAGAAAAAATACACGACCTCATATCCAAAAAAAAGGAGTGCACCTTAGCATTAGGCAAGCTTTTCAATAAACTCTGCCAATTAATTCGTTACAGATGAATTTGCTTGAAAATGAATGACTTTCGCCCATTTGATCAGCATTTGTTCGATTTGAGCGGGGCTGACAGGTTTTGTCATGAAGTCTACCATCCCAGCTGCCAGGCATGCGCTATGATTTTCAGGCCCTGTGTTGGCTGTTAGGGCAATGATAGGGGGTTTATGAGGGGCGTCGCTCATAAGAATTGCTTCAGTTGCTTCGATCCCATTCATGATGGGCATTTGTAAATCCATCAAAATCAGGTCATATTTTTTGTGCAAGTTCGCTTCATACGCTTGATGCCCATTGCCCACAATATCTGCCTTGATACCTAGATGCTCAAATGTTTTACCCATATATTTTTGACTGACCATGTTGTCTTCTGCCAACAATATTTTCAGGTTGTGAACAGAATGTTGGACATCTATTTCCTTATCTGAGTGTTGCCACTGAATCTTTTGTAGCGCTTCTACCAATTTATTCTTTTGAATAGGCTTATATAGAATATAGTGTAATGGATACTCATCACGTTTGGACAACGCGTGGTTCATAGAAAGTAAAACCAAAGGGACCTGGGCAAATCTAGGAGTCTGTTCAAAGGCTTTCTCAAGCTGGATACGATCTGTCTCGTTGCGACCTTGGCTAATTAAGATGGCGTCGGGAACTTGGAGGGCTTGTTGTGCTTGAGCTAGAAGAGAATCTTTATTTCTAAAAGTTGTAAACTGAACTTCCCATTGTTGCAGTAATTTTTCAGTGCAAGTGCGTAGGATCGCATGGGGTTCTAAGACCCACACATTCATATCTTTGATAGGAGAGCTACTAGCGGTCAGTTTTTGTGTATCCTTAGGCGACTTTTTGACCCATACGTGAAAATGAAAATCAGAACCTTTCCCCTCTTCACTTACAAAAGAAAGCCCACCTTCCATTAGTTCAATAAGGTGGCGGGAAATAGATAGCCCAAGTCCTGTGCCTCCAAACGAACGCGTAGTAGAGTTGTCTGCTTGATGAAAAGGCATAAGAATCTGTGTCTGTTTTTCTTTTGGGATGCCGATACCTGTATCCACAACGTGAAATGCGAGGCAAACTTTTTCTTCTGTCTCGTTTGTCTTTTCTACAGTAAGTAAAATATGTCCTTCTTGAGTAAACTTTAAAGCATTTCCCAAAAGATGCATCAATATCTGACGAACCCGCACCTTATCTAAGATCAATGCTTTCGGAATGCTTGGATCCCAATCAAAACCAATTTCTAGTCCTTTTTCATTTGCAATCGGTCCAATTTCTGTCAAAGTATTTTCCACAATGGGTTCCAAATCACAGACAACTTCTCGTATTTCTAACTTGGACGATTCAATTTGAGAGAAATCAAGAATATCGTTGATGATCACCATAAGGTCATCTGTGCTTACTTTCATTGCATCCAGTAGCTCTGATTGCTCAGATGTGATTTGGGACATTCGGAGTAGCTCGCTCATACCCATGATAGCATTCATCGGTGTACGAATCTCATGTGTGATATTGGCGAGGAAAACCGCCTTCGCTTCATTGGCCATATTGGCCTCTTGTCTAGCTTTGATAAGTTCGTCGTTCTTGACCTTTAAAAGGGTATTTTGCCTATCACGCGTGAGAACAGCTTCGTTGAGGCGCTGAATGACAGGCTGATAAACGTATCGAGCTTCTACAATAAGGAGTAGTAAAGCGGCAAGGAGAAATCCGATTTCGATCCATTTGAGTCTTTCTACCCGTGTATTTGCGAGCATTTCGTACTCCTGAACGATAGCATTCATACGGAAGAGATACTGAGATTCCAGTTTAAAGAGGATTTCAAAATTCCCTTTTTCTGTATCTGTATCTGTATCTGTATCTGTATCTGTCACGATGCTCCAGATACCTTCGAAGTAAGGTTGGAGCTCCAGATACATTTGACGGGTTTTTTCTGTAGAAAAAGAGGGGTTTGTCCTTATATCTTTGAGCCAGATATGTGCCCTCTGCCATTCTAGGCGTGTTTCTTCAACTTGTACAGCCCAATAACGGACTTCAGCGTCATTTGTGGTATGACGACTGGCAAGTAGGGACTTGATCAGCTTTTGGCTCAGCATTCGCTGCTTACCTGCTAGGTTGATCACATAGGCATCATCTCCTTGCGTATGCATATACGTTTGGATGAATACCTGGCTCAGCAGAAGAAGGATGGCTATCCCCGCTAAGGCAAGGATATAGTTGCGTTTCAGATGAAGTAAATCTGGTACGAGGCGTCTCATGTGACTAGAACCATTTCCAGGAAAGATACGCTACTTATTTAATATGTAAAATATTCATTATATAAAATTTATACATGTAGATTTTTATATGAGATGAAGAGGTGAAGGCGAATCTTTCACCCCTTCCTCATATTTCTAACACACTATTTTTCGTATGTGATATCATACATTTTGGCGATTTTCTTTTTTTTCAGCACCACCAGTTCCAATTCCATGGTGATATCCTCGTTGGGTCGATTACTCCTCCTGTCTACGGGTTGAGCCGCGATTTTCTGGACGGTTTCCATGCCGTCGATGACCTCCCCAAAGATGGTATACTGCTGATCTAGCCACGGAGATCCCCCTACATCTTTGTAGGCGGCTCTTTGGGCATCTGAAAGCTTAAAATCTTGACCGAGGGTTCGCTTGAGACGAAGCTCTGCATTGTCCAGTTCCGAATCGGTGAAAGTTTTGCCTTGAACAATATAAAACTGAGAGCCCGAAGACTTTCTTTTGGGATTGATCCGATCTCCTAAGCGTGCAGCGGCCAGCATCCCTAGCTTATGAAAGTACTCTGAGCGAATTTCAGCATCTAGCGTATATCCAGGGCCACCCTGACCTGCTTGATTCTTTTTTTCGGGATCTTTGGAGTAAGGATCTCCTCCCTGTATCATGAATTCCTTGATCACTCGGTGGAAAGTCGTCCCATCATAAAAGCCTTCTTGGGCAAGTTTGAGGAAATTGCTGCGATGTATCGGCGTATTCTCAAATAGACGGATAGTCATATCTCCCATAGAGGTGTGGACAATGACCAGTGTATCTTTTTTACTAGGTTTGGCAGGAGGGTAAGCCAGGATCGTTTGGGTCAACGTAAGGACAAAAATGAAAAGCAGATATTTTTTCATACGTGGTTTTGGATTTGGTGAAAAGGTAAACTTCGCAAAATGCAGGAAGTATATGGTGCCCTTTTTTCATCACATTTTACACAAAATACGCAACTAATATAATGTGAGTATGCCAATAATCTCCTAAATTTGAAAAAATGCAGTAGGAAATGAGGCGTATTTTCAATCTACACATCGTTTATATTGTCCTGTGTCTAGGGCTTTTGGGATGCTATAATCCCAAAGATGGGGTAAACAATGCTCAGACGAGGAGCGAACTGGGACGGATTGCCGATAGAGCGATTTCGATCGAGAAAAAATATCTGTTACTGACCCAGACCTACGTCAAGCTTCTGGACGAAGCTGCTGCAAAGCGGACAGATGAGGCTGCGATGGATCACCTCAGACGCTTTTATGAAACCAATGCGCCTGCCCTTACACAAATAGGACAAGATTTTGACGGTTGGCAACGAATGGCCGATCAAGAGTCTCAATCTACTTTCTTTTATACTCTCTACCAAGAGCCTTCAACAGCTCGCCTCGCCACTTTGACCAGTCAGTTTCGCAAGCGGATCAGCTACAAAAAGGAATTTCTCACAGAGTTCGATAAACTCATGAGCTACTTGGAGATTAAGAAGTGAGGAAGTTCAGATTCAGTCAAAGTTCTGTCTTACCTTGATTTGCCATCTGTGTATGAAATAGTTCTGCGTATCGCCCAGCCCTGGCCAGCAGTTCTTCATGTCTGCCGTACTCGACGATCGTCCCATACTCAATCACGAGTATTTGGTCTGCTTGCACGATGGTGGACAAGCGATGGGCAATGACAAGTGCCGTTCGGTCTGTCATCAGTCCTTGTAATGCCTCCTGGACGATCTTTTCAGACTCTGAATCTAGGTTTGACGTCGCTTCATCCAGTATCAGTATAGGTGGATTGCGGTAAATGGCTCTTGCAATTGAAATCCGCTGTCTTTGACCTCCAGAAAGCATCGTCCCCTTCTCTCCAATCTGTGTATGATAGCCCTCTGGCAAGGCCTCAATAAATACATCCGCATGCGCTGCTTTGGCTGCTGCCTTTGCACGTTCCAGATCTGGATTGGCCTCACCAAACGCGATATTTTCCAGGACTGAAGTATGAAATAGGATGTTTTCCTGTGTCACCATGCCTATCTGACGTCGGAGATCGTGGAGAGGCAACTGATCAATCGGGATGCCGTCCAAGGTGATTTTCCCTTTATAAGGATCATAGAATCTGGGGAGCAAATCTGCAAGGGTGGACTTCCCTCCGCCCGAAGGCCCTACCAATGCGACTGTTTGTCCTTTTTTAAGCGAAAATGAAAGGTTGCTGAGGACATCTTTATCCGTATAACGAAAGTATACCCCTTCATATCGAAGCATATGCTCAAAGGTGCCAAAAGGTTGAGGATGCGTACTTTCCCTTATGCTGGGTTGAAGGTTTAATAGCCCCTCGATTCTTTCAAAAGCAGCCTGCCCTCTTTTGACTTTGGTAATTGCATTGGCAAATACTTTGATAGGGGAGAGGACTTGAGAAAAGACCGCAATAAATCCAATAAACTCTGAGCGCTTCAAGACACTTCCTGAATCCAGGATCAGCGAACCCGCATAGTAAATAATTCCACAAACGACGAGAATACTGATGACCTCTGTGAGAGGAGAAGCTAACTCACTTTGTCTCCTTACATGGACCTGGGTCTGTGTGTAGTGCGCATTTTGTTTTTCATAGGATGCCTGAATGTAGGATTCTTTTTGAAACCCTTTGATGATCCGCATGGCTCCTATGTATTCATCCATTTGGCTGACAAGCTCTCCTAATACTTTTTGTCCTTCTCTCGTTTTTCTTTTGAGAGGTCCTGATATCCTACTGATAATCAATCCTGTCAAGGGAAGTATGATCAAGGTAAATAAGGTAAGTTGCCACGAGATAAACAGCAAGGTAAGCAAGAATACTACCGCGGTAATAGGTTCGCGAATCAGTGCTTGGAGTGTGCCAATGACAGCTTCTTGAACGACTTGCACGTCGCTGACAAGGGTACTAATAAGAGTTCCTTTTTTGTTTCGGGTAAAAAAGGCAAGATCCAATCGCGTGATATGCTGGAAAAGACGATTGCGCAGTTGCATCATGATCCCTTGCTCGAAGGGCGCAATGGTATAGGTACTCAGATAGCGAGCCATGTTCTTGATAAAGATCGCAAAGGCCAGAAATCCAATGAAATACATCAAAGCCGTCTTAGGACCCTGCTGGACAATGAGTTGACTCAAGGCATAGTAACCATGACTTTTGAGAGACGCCGTCTGTGTCCATTCTAGTGGGGTAGTCGGAGCGGAAATGGCATCCTGCGCAAATAAAATTTCTAGAAAGGGAATGACAGACACCAAAGAGATGGCGCTGAAAAAGGTATAAATCAGCAGAAACAAAAATGAAAGCATCCCGAGTCCCCAGTATGCCTTTCCGTATCCCACAATTCGAAAATATGCTCGCATTTTGTACTTTCGCGCTAATTTTACGTACGATCCAAAAGGGAAGCATTTGATAAGATGCTTTAAAAGAGTCCCTTTTCTTTCAAAAATCTGATTTCCTGAACGACCAAAAGTATATGTCAGAATCCAAGGTTCAAAAAAAACTGTCTAAATTGATTCAGTTAGAGCTCAGTACACTTCTTCAAAGAGACTTTGTCTACACACCAGGAACCATGCTGACGGTCAATGTCGTCCGTGTCACACCTGATTTGGGCTTTGCCAAAGTATATGTGTCGGTTTTCCCCGATGCTAAATTGCAGGAGGCAGTCGAGAAGCTCAACGCCCACGGTTGGGAGATCCGTAAGGGACTGGCAGGACGTATTAGAAATAAAGTCCGTACCATCCCAGAGCTTCAGTTTTTTGTAGACGACTCCTTCGCCGAGGCAGACCGTATAGGTAAGTTGCTCAATAAGCTAAAAGAAGATGAGCAAATGGGCAGCGAAGGCACAGAAAATGATGAAATAGCATAGGGGAGAAGGGACCACCTAGCCTCAAGATTCGATTTTCTGTAGCTTTTCTATTTGCTTCTGTTTTATATTGAGCTTTTATGCAGACACCCATCCAAATCGCTCGGAGATACTTGTTCTCCAGTAAATCCAAGAATGCCATCAACATCATCATCATGGTGTGCATCATGGGTATTGCGATTGTCACAGCCGCCTTGATTTTGGTACTATCGGTGTTCAATGGGCTCACAGCTTACATTGAGGGCCAGTTTTCTGCCATTGATCCTGATATCAAGATTGTGGCGGCAGAAGGAAAATTTTTCCAGGAAGATGATCAGCTTTATGCGAAGCTTCTTACACTTCAAGATGTGGACGCAGTGACCCGAACGATCGAGGATAGAGTCTGGTTAGAGTTTTTTGATAACCAAGCACTGGGAGTAATCAAAGGAGTAGAGGCAGACTTTAATGATGTCAACCCCATTGATAGCTTCATTTACAGAGGAGGTATTCGGCAGGAGCCTAAGTACGGCATTGCGCAAGGCGTATTTGGAAGTGAGATTGCGGCTAGGCTGAGTGTGGACATGGACAATTCCTCAGATCATGTCAGCATTTACCATGTGCCACCAGATGCTCGACTTAAAAGTGTGCTGGATGCTTCTACTGCCATCAATGTAGAGCGGATGTTTCCTTCAGGCTATTTCTCTGTTCAGAAGCCTTACGATGAGAAGTATGTCTTCACCCATTTCTCTTTTGCTCAAAAATTTTTCAGTGCAGAAAATCAACTATCTGCTTATGAACTCAAAACTTCAAACTTTAAGAAAGTAGATAAGGTAAAGGATAAGCTAGAGGTGATGCTCGGCGATGAGTATGAGGTACTTACGTGGTATGAGCAACACAAGACCTTGTATCGCGTCATGCGAAATGAAAAGTTCATTAGCTACCTCATCCTCGTATTGATGCTCGCGCTCGTCTCTGTCAACATCGTCGGCAGTCTCTCGATGATCGTCATCGAAAAGAGAAAGGATGTTTCTGTCCTTCGTGCGATGGGAAGCTCCCCTGGGATGATCCGTCAGGTGTTTCTGATTTTGGGCTTGTTCATAGGAGGAATAGGAGGCGGGCTCGGGGTGTACTGGGCAGCTTGTATTGGTTTTGTCCAGGAATACTACGGCTTTATTCCCCTTCCTGGCGGCGATAGCTTCTCGGTCAAATCCATCCCCATCGAATTGGCTTTTTTAGACTTCCTGCTCGTCTTCCTCACGGTAATCTTTTTGTCTACCTTAGCTTCTCTCTACCCCGCACGTCAAGCGGCTTCCGTAGAAATTGTGGAGGGACTAAAAGGGTAGAGCGGATGCACTCATCGCTCTGCACAACCATCCAGCTACTACTGCTCTGCGTAGCCATCCAGCTACGCAGCTTCTCCATCTTATTTACTTAGACATCAAAATGGATAATTGATCCCCAGAGAAGGAATAGGAGAGAGTCCACCTTGAAACAACTGATCTTTTCCAGGAGTAAAAATCCATCCATTGTTTCCACTTTCTTCGTCAATCAATCCTGGGTCGAACAAAGGCTGGGCCAGATCCAATCGGATGATCACATAGTCAAAATCCAATCGAATCCCCAAACCAAAGTCCCAGCCGAGCTTAAAGTTTTGGCGAGAGAGGACGGCTTGATCCACAAATTCTGCGGGGACAAGCGCTTCAGCCGAGCGCCGATTGAGCCAGACATTCCCCCAATCTGTGAAAAGCGCAAACTCTACATAGGTAATCGGTTGGAAGCGATACTCTAGATTAAACTCAAGGGCATAATCCCCTCCCGGAGCTACGAAAGAATAAAAGTTTCCAATGGTGCTGTCATTGATTCCCAGTTCGCCAGGCGAGATCGTGCCAGGTCCCAGGGTGTTGGCTTGCCAACCTCTCAGTCCATTGACCCCTCCCGCAAATGCACGATACTCCTTAGGAATGACCTGGCTGCGTCCGAAGGGTGTCGCGGCACTGAATCGACCACGCAGGATAATCTCACTATTTTGTCCTAGCGGAAGGAAAAGTTTGCCCTCACCAAATGCTTTGGCGTACAATCCGATGCGGAGAAAATCGGTTACGATGGAATCAGGTGTGGATTCATTTCGCTCAAATTCAATGGCGCTGTTCAATGTATCCCCTCCTACATCTCCACCCCAGTTGAGCCAGTTTCCCAAGCCTTCGATCACTGTGGGTATATTCCCCCCATACTCTGCTCCCAATTGATACCAATAGGTGGGCTTGCTACGGGTAGATCTATAGTTCTGTTGGGTGTAGGTATAATGAAGGCGACTGTTCAGTCGCTTTTCAAAATCATAGATCTTGAGGGGGGCATTGGTGATGGACTCTAAGATATTGGTAGAGTTGGTGGAGGCATCATTGGAGTTGGGGTCTACGTAGGTCAGAGCTATAGGCGTCAATCGACTGACAGACATATTGTATTTGGAAGGGATGTGTTGCCACTGGTAGGTAAGCTGGAAGCCTGGAATGATCTGGTTTACCTGCCCCCGTCGCGTGTAGTCAAAGCTTGCACTGACAACGGAAGTTGGGCTATAGCGTGCCAGATTCTGTGTATACTTTTCGGGTAAAAACCATTGAATCGGTTTAGATAGAATAAATTGGTTGAATTGTACTTTGGCTTCAGATCCCAGCTTATATTGGAGGATGGCGTCATCCCCCTCATTTTGAGGAGTCAATAGTCCCACAGAGCTATAAAAGCTCAACTCAAACAGCTCGGAGCGCTGAAAAGCGTTTCGGTTTCGGATTCCTGTATTGATACCGACGCTGGGCAGGAAGCTGTTGTCATTGAAAGAGGTCCGCGTAAAAGATTCTAATCCAAAGCGCAGCTGATACTGAGGGACAATCTTGGCATCTACCAGCATCTTGAGTCGTCCATTTCCCAGATCTATGTATTTGATTAGCAAATACTGAAACATTCCCAGCTGTCTTAGAAGCCTTCGTGCACGCTCGTCCTTGCGTATATCATACAAGTCCCACTTCCTGAACTCGACTCTGTCAGCCAGGAAATCAAAGTTCAACCTTGGCAACAAGGATCGTGACACAACAAATAAAATATCGGATGTGGTATCGACCTTCTTATATGTCAGTCCCAGTTTCTCCATCTCCTCATGCGTAAGGTTGGCAGAGTGAAACATGACCGTATCGCTTCGGGCCGAGCCCTTCAAAGGTTCAGGTTCTAGTATTCTAAATTCAATTTCTTGGATCTTATACTGGGGAGGGGTTTCGGAGATTTGTACCTCTAGGTTGACCCATTTATTGACACTCGAACGATTGCTAAGGGTATCTACCATGCGATTGATGGCGAGGTTGGTATCTACCAGGAATCGGATCATGGAGGGTCCAAAGGAATAGAAGCCTCCTATGCGACTATGCCTGACTCCGCGCTTGCGTTCATAGTCAAACAAATTGTGATTGTATTGAAGTCCTGCCGCTAGTTGAAAGATTCCCTCATCCTGTCGCATATATTGGGAGTTGAGTAAACCTGGATCACGGCTAGAATCCTGATACACAATTTCGTATTTGTTGATCTTGTAGGGCAGGCCTTCATCCACGATGAAGGTCACTTTTGCTTTTTGGCCCCGCCACTTCCGCAGCGTATCAATTTGATAGCTCAGATTGGGTTGGAAGTATCCATTGGCCATGCAGACTTGTCGGAGATTGCGGAGGTCTCGATTGAGTGAGTTTGTATCGACCAGCACAGGAGGTTCTCCCGCCTTGTATTTGAGCCATGTGACAAATTTAGAGTTTTCATAAGCCCCTTCTTTTTCTTTCTTTTCATGCCGTTTTTTCTGTCGCTTCTCCATCCCCACACCGATATTGTGGACGCTAAGTGCTACTTTGGGAATACCTACGACTCGATTAGGCTTGGTGATGATAGCTTCTGAGAGTTGATCTCCTTCTATTTTATTTTGAGCTTGGACCGTCGGATAGGACTTGAGGAGGTACTGATCCTCTGTGAGGTGACGGGTATTGGAGCAGCTAGCCAGTAAGAGGAGGAGAGCAGAGACACTGAGTAAAAGATAAGTTTTGCGTAATATTGTGCGCATGAAACCATTGTCTAAGGCAAGATTGAAACTATTTACGGGACTCAAGGCGAAAAAAAACAGGTATCGCCATAGACTTTTTTTGGTGGAGGGGATAAAGATGGTACGTGAAGCCTTAGAATCAGGTTGGGAAATAGAGGCAATCATTCTTGAAGAAGGCTTTGATAGAATAAAGGAAGTGACTTCCATCCACGAAGATAGAATTTTTGTCGCAGAAAAATTGTCCTTTTCCCAACTTAGCACACAGCAGCAGAGTGAAGGCGTACTCGCGGTCCTGCATATGCCCGATCGTGTAGAAGATGACGCCACCATGACGAGTGGTCCAGGATTTCTACTAGAAGAAATTCAAGATCCTGGGAATATGGGAACCCTGATTCGGACAGCTGCATGGTTTGGCTTTTCCCAAATTATATGTTCCAAAGGCTGTGTGGATCTCTATAATCCCAAAGTCCTCAGAGCTTCTATGGGAGCTATATTTAAGATCCATGTCCAATATGTAGAGAATTTATCTGATTGGGTCGGAGAAAAGGAAATGAAGGTCCTAGTAGCAGACATGGAGGGAAAACCTGTGGAAGAATATCCTTTTGAGGGAAATGAATACGTCTTGATTGGGAATGAAGCCAATGGAGTTCAAGCACATTGGAAAACCCATCCCTTGGTCGAATATGCCGCCATTTCAGGCGGCCATGATGTAGAGTCCCTCAATGCCGCCATTTCAGGAGCTATTTTTGCGTATGAGATAGGGAAAAAGAGACGAAAAGTGCATCTTTCTGCTCATAGATAACGCATGAGGGGGAGTGATAATCATTTCATCTCTCGGTCTAGATGGATAAAGTTAATCAACACGCTATGTATAAAGTATTTTTTGGGATTCTATGTACGGCGATATTGTGGGCGGCCTGCCAATCTCAAGCACATCAAGCAGAACCAGAAACCCTCGCACTGGCTACTGTCCCAGATCTTGTTCAAGATACTCTTGTGCCTATGGATACAATAGACAAGAAATACCTCTTGGGGCAGTTTGATCCCAACAAGGATTCCAACTTTGTGAGCATGGATCCTATCCACTGTGCAGGCTCGGCGCGCAATCAAAAAATCCTGAAGGAGACCTATGCAGCCTTCATTCGTATGTACGACTCTGCCAAAGCAGACGGAATCACCCTGACCATCAAATCAGCTACACGCAATTTTTATTATCAAAGAAGAATTTGGGAAGCCAAGTGGACAGGTGCCCGCAAGGTAGGTGGTCAGGATCTATCGGTGACAGTACCTAATCCTGAAGCAAGAGCGCGTCAAATCCTTCGATACAGCTCGATGCCAGGGACTTCTCGTCACCATTGGGGGACAGACTTTGACCTCAATGCTTTTGAGAACAGCTACTTTGAATCAGGCAAGGGACTGAAGGAGTTTCAATGGCTGGAAGCACATGCGGCGTCTTTTGGCTTTTGTAGACCTTACACGGCCAAAGGAGAGGGACGTCAGACAGGCTACGAAGAAGAAAAATGGCATTGGTCCTATATGCCATTGTCCCAAAAATATCAGGAATCCTACCGCGCACTCGTTACTAAAGAGGACATCAAAGATTTCAAAGGAGCAGAAGCCGCGCAAGCCTTTGATGCCATCGAAGAATATGTATTTGGGATAGATCCCGCTTGTTTTTGATTCATAGCTAAGCATAGAAAGATCATTTCCGATAAGTCTATTTTCCATTACCAGCACAACCTCAATCCTATTTTATGAAAATTCCATATTACCGTCTGCTATTTCTGGGTCTTTTTACCCTTTTATTCTCCTATCCGTATGCCCAAAATCTCGACGATCAAATCCTGCAAGTAGAGGCGAGTCTGCGCACACTGGAACAGCGAAAGGTCGAGCTTCAAGATGAGATGGAGGTACTTAAATTGGCACGCGTAAGGCGCGATCTGGAGGCCAACGGATTGCCCGCTCTGGAAGAGGGGGAGCAAGTCATTCGGCATCTGGCTATGAATATCGTGTATAGCGAATCCCATGAGCAAGCGAAGTGGGTAGCCCATGTCATCACGCCCGATGTCATCAAGGGCAATGTCTCGCGCACCAATGATTTTCGCCGTGACCCCAAAATCACTACAGGCTCTGCTGAGGAAGCAGACTATTTCTTGAAATATCTACAAGCCGATAGCTCCTATAAGTATGATGGATTTGGATATGACCGCGGGCATCTGGCACCATCGGCAGATTTTCGGTGGTCGCAACAGGCACTTTCCGAATCCTATTTTTATTCCAATATGTCTCCTCAGGCTCCCAAGTTCAATCGCGGCAGATGGGCCGAGCTAGAAGGCTTGCTCAGAGCTTACATCGCACGCAATCCACAGACGCAATTATATGTCGTGACGGGGCCTGTCCTGCGAGACGATCTCCCCAAGGTCGAGCGGTCCCTCAACAAATTATCCCTCCCCGATCAATACTTCAAAGTGGTCCTAGACCTGGATCAGCAACGAGCCATCGCATTTTTGATGCCCAATAAAGAATGTTTTTCTCCCATCGAGACCTATGCAGTGTCTGTGGACAAGATTGAAGAAGTAACAGGAATAGACTTTTTCGCCTCTTTGGAAGACGCTATGGAGACTGAGGTGGAGAAGCAAATCAATCCTAAGATTTGGCTGCCCGAGGCCCAGCAATCTGATGCGATGCCCATACGCGCAGAACTTCTTCCCAAAAGAACCTACAACACGATACAGGCTCGCTTATTTGCTGGTACAGGAGACAAAGTCAAGGTATGCGGGACTGTGGTGAGCACGAAGTTGACGCGAAGTGGGCATACTTTTTTGAACCTGGATAAAAAATTTCCCAACCAAATATTTACCGTGGCTATTTGGAAGGATTACAAAACCAACTTTTCTTATCAGCCGCACATTGAACTGGAGAATCAGCAAGTGTGTTTTGAGGGAGAGATTCGGATGAAAGATGGTGTCCCCTTGATGGAGATTCAGCATGAGCGTGTGGTTTCTATGCTGAATGAAAAATAGGGAATCAAGATTTTGCCTGATGGTTATTCTTTTCTATCTTTGCCCAGCTAAAAGAAAAGGGATTTTTCCCATATGGAGCAGAATACATTCATTTTTACAGAGGAAGAAAAGGCTGAAATTCAAAAGCATGTGGCCAAATACCCTGACCCTAAGTCAGCCGTGATGCCCACACTTTGGATTGCACAGGAAAAGTTTGGATGGCTCTCTACAGACGCGATTCGTCTTGTGGCAGAAACTTTGGACATACCCTATGCGCACGTCTATGGTGTAGCTTCATTCTACACGATGTACTTCAAAAAGAAAGTACCCAAGCATCTGATCGAAGTATGTACCTGCTTTTCTTGTAGCGTGACAGGTGGCCCTGAGATGCATGAGTATATCAAGGGAGCGATTGAGGCGGATGAACAAGGCTTTGGGAAAGAAGGAAAGATTTGGGTTCGACAGGCTGAATGCCTAGGTTCTTGTGACACCGCACCGATGTGTCAAGTGACGAATCGAAGATATGTACACAATTTGACTCATGAGAAAGCCGATGAATTGATTCAGAAGCTACGCAACGATGAGGAAATAGATTACGAACAAATTCCGTTGAAAGAACAAAGTGCGACTGAATAGCGATGAAATATTTTCAATATGAACCAGCCTATCTTCTATTAGAGGATGGGCTTTTTTTTAAGGGAAAAGCAATAGGAAAGAAAGGCACCACCACAGGTGAGCTTTGTTTCAATACGAGTATGACGGGATATCAGGAAGTCTTCACTGATCCCTCTTACTATGGGCAGATCCTTATCGAAACCCACACCCACATCGGGAACTATGGGGTGCATGAGCGCGAATACGAAAGTACTTCAGCCAAGATTGCAGGGCTCATTGTTCGTAATTTTTCCCGAGTCTTCTCTCGTAATGACTCCATCGAATCTCTGGATTCATTTCTCCGCCACAACAGTATTGTGGGAATCGCAGATATCGACACGCGACGCTTGGTGACGCATATTCGAGATAAGGGTGCCATGAACGCCATCATTTCCTCTGATGTGCATAGTCCCAAAGAACTGGAAAAGCTGCTTAGTCAGTGTCCACCGATGGAAGGCTTAGAGCTTGCTACCAAGGTGAGTACTACCCAGCCTTATTTTCATGGAAACCCTAGTTCGCCCTTCAGGGTCGCTGTCTTGGACGTCGGCGTGAAGCGCAACATCCTGGACTGTCTCGCCAGACGGGGTTGCTACCTCAAAGTTTATCCTGCGATGGCAGCAGCAGAAGACCTCCTCAGCTTTGAACCACATGGTGTATTTATCTCCAACGGCCCTGGTGACCCTGCGGCAATGCCCTACGCGGTGAAAACCATTCAGAAACTGATGGAGATCGACATCCCATTGTTTGGGATTTGCCTAGGTCATCAGCTACTTGCGCTAGCCAACGGAGTCTCCACTTATAAGATGCACAATGGGCATCGCGGAGCCAACCACCCTGTGAAGAATCTCCTTACTGGAAAGTGTGAGATTACTTCCCAAAATCATGGATTTGGTGTATCACGAGCTGAACTGGAAAAATCTCCCAACGTGGTCGTCACACATGTCAATCTCAATGATGATACAGTAGAAGGGATTCGGATTCGTAACCGCAAGGCCTTTTCTGTACAATTTCACCCAGAGGCTTCCCCTGGTCCTCACGATAGTCACTATCTGTTTGATGAGTTTATCCAGCTGATGCAGTCAGAAGGAGTGATGGCTTAGGGAAAATAAATTAGGAAAAATAGTATGATGGGTTTGCCTTTGAAGAGGGGCAGGCCCATTCATTTTGAGATGGTTACTCATTTTTCAATCAAAAAAACTGCATGTGTTTGGCCTACCATGAAGCAACTACTATATTTCCACTCAATTAAAGGATTAGTGTAGAATCTGTTCTTGAATCATCCATTCTCAAATTCTGCTTCACTTTAAATTGTCCGACAAAATGGAATAGGGTATTTAGAAAATATCTACTTGCTGACTGCTAGCACGTTAAGATTCGACCTCTTTCATCTGTCGTCTTACTTAAATAGTCACATCTGCATGAATATATTGAAATTCGGAGGTTCCTCCGTAGCTAAGGCAGAAGGCCTGGATAGGGTCGCAAAGATCATTGAAGCTCGCCATCGGTCAGGAGATCAAGTTGCTGTAGTCGTTTCGGCCATGAAAGGAATGACCGACATGCTGGAAAAGATTTCTTACCTAGCAGCCTTGGGTGATGACCAGTATCGGGAATACCTAAGGAGTTTTTGGGAACCCCATTACCATGCCGTCAAAACACAAATCGCCAATATTTCCATTCGCCTGACAGTCATTCAATCTCTCCGCAAGCGAGAAGATGAGCTGGATTCCCTCATGTATGGATTGGCCATTACGCGTGATTTGACACCCCGAATGCGGGATGTGATCTTGAGCTTTGGAGAACGAATTTCGGCTTACATTCTTTCTCAGATCCTGAATTGTCGTCAACTTCCAGGCATATTTGTGGATGCACGTGAGTTGATTCTAACGGACAGTCAGTATGGAGCTGCAGAGGTCGCGACAGAGGAAACCTACGAGAAAGTACGATCACACTTTGAGAAGCATTCAGATAAGATCTCTATCATTACGGGTTTCATCGGCTCGTCGCCCAAAGGAATTACGACCACGCTGGGTAGGGGGGGATCTGACTATACCGCTTCTTTGATTGGGGCTGCACTGGGGGCAGAAGAAATCGAGATATGGACGGATGTCGATGGGGTTTTAACCTCCGATCCTCGTAAGGTGAAGATGGCTTTTCCCATTGATTATTTGAGTTTTGAAGAAGCATTAGAAATGTCACACTTTGGAGCGAGAGTCATTTATCCTCCTACCATTGTCCCAGCCCTAGAGAAAAAAATCCCTATTCGCATCAAAAATACATTCAATCCAGACGCCAAGGGAACCCTGATTGGAGGTGATCCTATGCCCTCCAAAGTGATCGCCAAGGGCATTACTTCCATTAATGACGTGACGCTGCTGACTCTGACAGGTTCCGCTTTGTTTGGGGGATCTTCGGTATCTGCCCGGCTTTTTATGGTTTTGGCTGAGGGAAATATCAATGCGATCCTCATTACCCAGGGCTCCTCTCAGCATGGAATCTCACTGGCAATCCGCCCGCAAGACGCCGAGAAGGCCGAACGCATCGTCAACAAAGAGTTTGAATTGGAGCAGCAGGCGAAGCGCATCGATCCTGTGTGGCTGGAGCATAATCTGGCGGTCATCGCAGTGATCGGAGACAATATGCGGGCATTACCTGGGGTATCTGCAAAGATCTTCCAGGCATTAGGAAAAAATGGGGTGAATGTCATCGCGACTGCCCAAGGATCTAGCCAGCGGAATGTGTCGGTGGTGATTAGAAAACAAGATGAAACCAAGGCCCTGACAGCCGTTCATGATATTTTCTTCCTCTCCAAATACTACACTCTCAATCTGTTTGTTGTGGGAGCAGGCTTGGTAGGGAGTACGTTGCTTCGCCAGATTCAAGAACAAAGCGCCTTCTTGAAAGAAACCCAGTATGTGAGCTTTCGACTCGTCGCCTTGACCAACACAAAGAAGATGCTGTTTGAAGAGGAGGGGCTGCCGTTGGATGGGTGGAAGGATATTTTGGAGGAAACAGGAGAGCCTGCCAACTTGCCTGCATTTGTGGCTAAGATGATCGAGATGAATTTGCCCAATTCGGTCTTCATTGACAATACCGCAAGTGAGGAACCCATCCCTTACTATGAAGAGATACTCCGCAATGCGATCTCGATTTCGACTCCCAATAAAGTCGCGGTCTCTGGCCCTTATAGCCGA
The DNA here is from genome assembly GCA_039820545.1 of Bacteroidota bacterium. Lineage (GTDB taxonomy): Bacteria > Bacteroidota > Bacteroidia > J057 > J057 > JALEFZ01. The sequence goes on from JBCBPW010000021.1 coordinate 61,253, forward strand.
TATCAAGGGCTCAAAGAGTTGGCAGACCAGTACTCTGTGAAGTTCTTCTATGAAGCGAATGTAGGTGCAGGGCTTCCCGTATTGACCACACTCAATGATCTCATCAACAGTGGGGACCGTATCCTAAAGATTGAAGGTATCCTATCGGGCTCCCTTTCCTTCATTTTCAACTCCTTTAAGGCAGGCATGTCCTTCAGCGAGATCGTCCAGCAAGCACAAACCAATGGGTTTACAGAACCTGATCCGAGGGTAGACCTTAGTGGAAAAGATGTTGCGCGAAAATTGCTGATCCTCGCGCGGGAGTCTGGGCTTAAGCTAGAACCTTCGGATATAGAGATTGAGCAGATTCTCCCACCCGAGTGTATGGCCGCAGAGACAGCAGATGAGTTTATGCGCATCTTGCCCAACCATAATGGCTACTTTGAGCAACTGCGTCAAGAAGCGGAAGCAGAAGGCAAGGTGCTGCGCTTTGTGGCGACTTTGGAAGGAGAGAAGGCTTACATTACGCTACAGAAACTAGATGAAGAAAGCCCCTTTTATAATTTGTCAGGTAGTGACAACATGATTGTGTTTACTTCTAATCGATACAAGGATCGTCCACTAGTCGTCAAAGGGCCTGGGGCAGGGGCTGAGGTGACGGCAGCAGGTGTATTTGCCGAAATCCTTCGTATCGGATACTACTTATCTTAATCTCCAAGCGTACAATGAATATGAAAAGTATAAAGAACATCCTTCTACTATTTTTCCTGACAACGCTCATCATCCAAGTTCAAGCACAAGAGGGAGGAGCCATAGATAATCTTGCTTTTACTTTCAAAGCGAATTTTCCTTCGAAACCTGACTTTCAGCAACGAAGCATCCCAAGCCCGATGGGGGATCTGACCTTGAATCTATATGTGTGTGAAGGAGGAGAAGCGGATGAAAATTTACTTTATCTTGTGAATGCCACAGCTTATCCAGCAGAGACGGTACACTCTGACTCTACGGATAAAATCGAAGCTTTTTACCAAGGCGCGATCTCAGGAGCTGCAAGTAATGTGAATGGGAAAGTACTCACACGCAAGGCCATCGAAGTTAATGGCTATGAAGGCCGAGAAGTGACGATCAAAATGGATGCCGATGGCAGTGTCGCGATTATCCGCTCACGCATGGTCTTGATTCAGAATGTGATCTACATGATGCAAACCATTGCCGAGGAGGGAAAGGATGGGAATCAAGCTGCCCAAGTCTTTCTGGAATCATTCGAGTATTATGGAAAAAAGTAGCATATACCATATACCCAATCTATCATGAAATATATACCTAGCATCCTACTTTTTCTTCTTTTGAGTGTATCTGTTTGTGCTCAGGATTCACCCTCTGAGGCTCCTTCAGAAGAAGAAACCACAGACGACCTCTTTTCCTTCACAAGCAAAATTAACGGTCACACATTTTCTCTAGATCTAGCGTGTGAGCCCACCTATCAGCAACAGACCAATCCTACGCCTGTTGGAGAGATCAAGTTAGAACTCAACATATGTGAGTTATCTGATGATAAAGAGACCTCGCTCTACATCAACTCCATTACCCATCTGGCCGAGGGTATGATTCCTCCTGGTACGGAGAAACCCTTTTTGGATTCCTATCTCACAGGAACGGCCACAGGCATGAAAGGTGAACTCATCAAAAAGGAAGACACTGACTTCAAAGATTTTTTAGCATCCGAAACCATCATCAAGCTAGAAATAGAAGGCAGTACCTCCTACGTTCATGGGAGATATATGCTGATTGAAGGCGCGATCTATAGCTTACAGGTATTTAACACAGAAGAAAAGACCCACCCTTCCCTCAAGGAGCTTTGGGATTCTTTTGACTACGAATGATCATAAGGAGTTGGGAAAGCGTATTATACCCCATACCTGATATAGGTCAGAATTTCATCAATCTGGCCATCCGATAGTTGTGGGAAAGCCGTCATGACAGATTGATTGTATTCGTTCCAAATGGCGAGAGCTTTCTCATCCTTTTGTTTGATGAGTTTGGAGGAGTTCTTGATCCAGGTATATAACCATTCGGGATCGTCTGTGTATTTCTCTTCTACTCCTTCAAGAGGAGGTCCTACGAGCTTTCCTTTTAATTTATGACAAGATGAACAGTTTTGTTTGAAGAGTTTTTCTCCTGAAGTAAAAGCTGCTTGAGCCTCCGAAGGAACATTAGGACCTTGATCTACAACTGCCGTGACAGTCGAGGTGTCAGATAGACCTGTATATGCGGGAGCCTCAAAAGAACCTTTGATGATGAGGTAAAAAAAGAAGCCTAAACAAGCGAAGGCAGCAACTGATAAGATGTTAAAAATGAATCTCATGGATGTATAACTATTTTCTTAGTTATACGAAGTCGAGACCTAGGAGTTTTTGAGACATATAGATTTCTCTATGAGTCTAGAGCAAAAGAAAAAGGAGGGTTGTGCGGGACACATCCCTCCCTCTCGATAGATTTTTCACTTTTTTATCCTATGTGGGCCTGAATCAAGGCTTCTGCTTTCTCCAAATTGATGTCCTCAAGTGAAGTAGCTCCCACTGTCAATTCCTTTAAGATTTCTAGATTGGTAACGCCTCGTTGATACGCCTCGGCATAGGGTATGCGGCTAAACGAAACCAGTTCATAGCGAGATTTGTATTGTTCAAAGGTCCGTCCTAGCATAAACTCCACCTTTTTGCGGAAAAGAAATTCCTCATCCGCTACTGTATCCCGCATCTCGATGAAGTTCTCCAACGCCATGTCTGCAATGGCGTCTGCATTTTCTTTGCGCAACTTCTGATACGTATCGAAGACGGTATGCCAGTCGGGTGCATAAGCATCGATACACTCACTCATGACCGCACAATCTTCAAAAGCTGCATTCATGCCCTGCCCGAAGAAAGGCACAATCGCATGGCTTGCATCTCCGATCAGCGCGACCTTGTCTTCCAACGTCCAAGGATAGCAGCGAATCGTCACTAGCGAACTGGTGGGATTTTGGTGGTATTCCTCTAGCAGATTGGGGATCAAGGGTACAGCATCACCAAACTCCGCCTCAAAGAAAGCCATGATACGCTCATCTGTATCAAGTGCCGCAAAGCTTTTTTCTCCTTCATAGGGGAAGAATAGCGTACAGGTAAAAGAGCCGTCGGGATTGGGAAGGGCAATCATCATGTAGTTGCCACGAGGCCATATGTGGAGGGCTTCTCGTTCCATTTGAAATTCGCCATTGGGTCCTGGAGGAATGGTCAACTCCTTGTAGCCATAAGCCAAATACTCCTGGGAATAATCAAAACGAGGGGTTTTCTGCATGGCATATCGCACAGCGGAGAAGGCACCATCACAGGCGAGCGAGGCTTTTTGTTCCACCGTAAATTCCTTTCCACTGACTGTATCCGTCATGTGTAGCTTGCCCGAAGCCAGATCAATCTCGTCACAGCGGTGATCAAAGTAGTAGTTCACTTCGGGCATAGACTCTGCTAGATTCATCAGCGCAATATTGAGCTTCCCTCTTGAAACCGAGTAAATGCATTCCTCCTTATTGCGAGAATACGCCTGAAAGGTCAACTGACCCTCAGTGTCGTGTAGCATCCGTCCATACATAGGTATGGCAAATTCCATGACTTCGTCTAGCATCCCTGTCTCTTGGAGTGCGTACATCCCTCGAACAGATAAGGCCAAGTTGATAGAGCGCCCTCCGAGGTAGCCCTTGGTGCGGGGATCAGAGCGTCGCTCGTAGATATTGACAGGATATCCTTTTTGTGCCATGTAGACAGACATGAGAGAGCCTGCCAGACCTGCACCGATGATATTGATAGGTTGAAGAGTTGTCATCAAAGCAATTTTGAGTAGAGTAATTCAAGGGAGAACGGTATCGATTTCCCTTTGGATACAAAGCTTACAAAATTAAGGGTTTCTCCCAGATTTTGTTTAGGCGAACCTCAATCAATCCGAGATAAAGTAGAAAAGTCAGGTGGGAAGCTTCAAAAAGGGAATAGGCTGACCGATGATTATTACAACAAAGATGCAGCTTAGACCTTATCACGAGTCATTTTGAGTGAGCAACTTATGAGAAGGTATTTGGGGATTATTTGAAGGAATATGAAGGGTGAGAATGACATCGAAAATAAAATGGCACCATCCCTTTCGAAGATGGTGCCTAACAATTATCAGCAAGCAAACTTAGATCATGTTTGAAACTTCAAATCTGCGAGAAGTTTGTGCTTTCAGAATCTTAACTTCATCTATTTTGATCGATTTAGCCCCACTTAACCTCACAAAATAGCTTTCGTCAGAACCTAAAATCACTGCTTTTTACCTAGATCTTCATTGTTCCAAACAGGGCTTATTCTTTCAATACCTTATACGAGATGCTTGCGCCATTTACTTTGATTTCCAATATGTACAATCCTTTTGGTAGTGTGGAGATATCTATCTGAGAAGCCCCACCTGGTGTAAATTCCATAGAGTTACGCGCAACGGTCTGACCTACAATATTGCGAATCAGGACATCTGCTTTTGTTTCCCATCCTTTATTGTGAATGAATAAGACATCCTTTACAGGATTGGGTCTGACCGTAAACTGGCTGGATAGATCTACCAAAGCATCAAAAGTGCTATTGACATTCAGCATACCTCCAAAGATGGTTCCTGCCTTAGGTGCTTCAGTCGTCCCACGTTTGCCAGGTCCACAGTCTTGTGATAGAGGGGCATTGAATACTATGTCCACGCCTGTGCCCGCATTTTCTATAGGGTACCATATCCCCGTCACGTTGTCGTCATATCCAAACTGTCCCGAACCTGGATTGGCAATCGTAGAGAATGAAGAAATGCCAGGAAGTGCATATACGGTGTCTCTTTGTGTGCTCCACCACTGTGCCCAGATGACGGGATGCGACTGCGCATTGGGGTTGTTGATTTCCCAATAAAGTAGAGATTTATTCCCATCGTAGCAGTCGTAGGTTACGGTTATATCCTGGAAACTCGTGGGCATTTGGTAGGTAGCAGCATTCGTGAAATCAGATGTTCCTTGTCCATCAAATGCACGAACCTGATAGCTTACTACTTGACCAAAAACCAAAACAGTATCTGTAAAGGAGGTCGTGTTGGCAGGCAGAGTAGCGAGGAGATTGCCATCTCTCCATAGTTCGAAGCCCGTTTCGGAGTTGGAATTGTCGCTCCAGCTCAGAGGCACGATGAAGGCAGTACCGTTGTCAGCGATGAGGCCAGAAGGATTTTCGAGTACAGCTTGGCAGCGTATCACGACAGGACTCGCCTGCGGCAAACGTACAGATACAGGGTTAGGTGCACAATTGGGCAGATCCGCTGGGCGCACGGTATAGTTTCCAGGAGTGAGGCCTGAGAAGAAGAATTCTCCCTGCGCATTGGTCGTGGTAGTTGCCAATCGTTGGCCACCCAAAAGAATTTCTACCCCTTGAATCGGCGCACCGCCCGTAGTCTCTACCAGCCCTGAAAGGGTTTCACCCTCAAATTCACTGAATTGGTAGCTATTGGTCGTGTAGACATTGTAGAAGTAGTTGTAGCTCTGCAACTGGTCATTGTATAGGGAGAGGTTGGTGACGGTATACGAACCTGAAAGGCGATCTCTGTTGATTTCTTTTCCTTCAAATCGTAAGTAAATAGTATTTTTTCCCTGTGACAGATTCAAGTTGTTGGTGGTCCAATTGATACTAGAAAGCGTGGAATCGACCAATTGAGCACTGATATTGTAAAAGCCAGGTGTCAAAACATCTACTTCTACTGCCACATTCAGAGAATCATAAAGTCCATTAAAGTTTTTGTCAACGGCAGCTTCATTGATTTGGCCAGTAAGTACAATGTTTTCCCGCTCAAACTGAGTGGCGAGGTAAGCTGAAGTCGTGTAGGCGGTCTGGCGTTCGTCTACTACCTCACCTGTCTCAAGGTCTATCAGTTGAAGGTCGCTCAATGTGTAAGGTCCATCTAACCCTTTTTGTGCGATTTCCTCCCCTCCAAATGAAAGAACGACATTCAAAGGACCTGTTTGTGTTTGAGTCTCATTGAGGGTTGCCGTTACAATGAAGTCTCCCGATGCATCGACCAATTTTCCCGTTACCACGATCCCTCGTAGTTCATCCTGTATATTCAGTCCGACAGTGATGGCCAATCCATCTATCAGACGATCGTTGTCCTCATCTACTGTGGTCTCCTGATATGTATCAGCGAAAGTTCCCATCTGTACGCCATATGCTACGGAGGTCCTTTCATACAAGCTAAACCCTTGGTACGAGGCACTCACTTCTACTGCCAGAAAGTCTGAAGAAAAGGCTTGAGCTAGACTGTTTCCATATATTCCATCATTGGCTACCCCATCCCCGTGTTGTCCGTCATCAAAAAGCGGAAACGAAAAGGAAGAACTATCATTTTCTCTGACTTGAGCAGTTAATGTAGCACCTGCAGTAAGGATTCCCCCTTCAGAAAATTCAGCTACGATATTGAGCGAATTATTTTGTTTAGAAGCGGTTAAATCAGTTATATCTAACTGGAAAGCAGACTTTGCTTTGGCTGTGACGGATGCCTGGACAGAGGTTGTTTCTGTAGTAGATAAGGTCAGCTTAAGGGGCCCTGTGATACCTGTTTCAGATAAAAAGATAAATTGTGTTCCTATCGACGAAACCTCCTTGGTCAATTCAGGTGAATTGGTATCGAAGGTATTGCCCAAACCATCTTCCAAGGCAAGGCTCATATCTGCCTCAAGTATAGAAGCAGCTAACCTAAACACGGTATTGGTAGGAGTAGAAATTTGGATCTCTTGGGGAGCTGTGTTGTCTAAGGTGATCAATTCGTCAAAAAAGATATCTAGACTATCTCCTGTAGGTCTCCCCCCTGGCACTAGAGGGGAACTGCGTCTAGCCACTTTTCCCTTGCTTTCAAAAATCGGCTTGATCAAATCGTAAGTAGCACGTTCTTCCTTGATATCGGTATGGTTAAAGGGTACCTGTCCGTCTACAGAAGCGCAGTTGAGGACGCCATCAAGGTAGGAGTCAGAACAGTTCCAGGGAAGGCTAGCAGAAGCTACTGATACGATGCCGTCGCTTGGCTCCTCAAGGAAGAAACCAAAGTGATTGGCATACCAGTTCGCAACAGAGAATAAAGCCCCCTCTTCAGTCCCTGCATAAATATGGGCATCCACTCCAGAGAAGGCTTCTGTATACCTCGGAACAATGAGTAAATTATTGGCTACTTGGTAGTAGGCATAATTGAATTGTGTCTCTATGAAGGGAGTCGTAAGATTGCGCAGTGCGTTGTCATTGAGGTTTGTCCCTACAGCATTGGCTACAGCAGCTCGCTGTACGAAGTTCCCGTGTGTGAGTATGGTAAGTACAGCATCCGCTAGGATGGACCCGTGATTGGGTGTTCCTAACTGGACGAAGGTTCCTACTTTACTGCCACCAAATCTACGGAGGTAGGCCCGCGAGTCAAGCCCTCCTTTGCTGTGGGCAAGGATATTCACTTTGTCATAGCAACTAGTCGCCAAATAGTTCTCGATCTCTGCATTAAGAAGAATGGCATTTTGCTCAATTGATCCCTGTCCGAGTAGTTGAACAGAGAAAGAGGGAATGCCATCCTCTTCAAAAAATTCTTCAAACTCATTAAAAGTCGTGTTATTACCGTTCCATCCATGAACCAAGCAAATGGGGTATACCATCTCTGGATCTGTAATATCAATGAGGACCCAGTCACAAGTCACCGCCCAATATCCTGTTCCTGGTACATCGATCTCAATCTCAATGATATTGGTCACAGAGCCTGAACCTCCTGCTTGTGGAAACTTTAGATACTCAATTGGAATATTGATGGAGGGCGTACTCCAAGTGTTATTGCCAGAAGTCAATGTCCAAGGACTCCCGTCTTTATTGGTCACTAGATTGCCATTGACATAAACATAATCGACCTCTGGATCTGGACGGCCATCGTTATTCCCATCAAACTGCGCGTTGTGGTCCACATCAAACACACGAAGGCTGAGTTGGGCCTCTTTGGGAATCACGCCTTTTTCGATGAGCTCATCCGCATTGGTCATGAAACCCTGCCCGTTAAACTCTAGCTGGTCATAGCAAAACTTATCAATCTCTACAGGGTAGCTGGCCCGGCCCCCTGACACATTGGATCGAAATAAGTACCGATCAAAATCTCCACCTTGACTCGCAAAAAAGCGACTACTAGAACCATTGGCTGATCTGCCAACTGATCTTGTAGGCCCTGATGGACCCGAGCTGTCGAATCCAGTAGGCGCATCACCAGGGGCATCCTGAGCAAAGAGCGTACTTCCTCCCAGTATCAAGCAAGAAAGGAGAAAAGAACTCACCAGAATTCTCAAGTGAGATAGATTGTTTGTAAACATAAATGACTGTTATTGTATAGAAATAATGGTGAAACAGGTGGGGAAATTCTTACGAATATCCACGATAAGGGAAAGGATGGGTTTATATCAATAACCTTGATTTTGTTCAAAAGTGTACGTTTATTTTTCGATATCATCAATTGTCCTTTTTTCTAAGTATATCGCGCTCCTCTGTTATCAGGATAGGCTGGTCATAAGTAGCATGGAGATCTGTAGTGAAATTGTGAGGAGACGATAGGCAAATAGAAATTTCGTCTTACATTTAGCTTATGAATTCACATTCACTGGCTGAATGGCTTTACCTACTTTATCCTCAGCGCGCCACAGAAATCAAACTGCTGGCCTATACCTTTTTAGAATTACTCTTTCTAGGCTCAGTAGAGTTGTATCATCAGGAGGTAAAACAACGTGGACCTGTGTCTCGACACCAACGACGTACACAGGTTTTCATTCGATCAAGGAAAGATGCACGACCCTATGATTACCTTCCCCATCAGCTAGTCATGATGGAGCAATTGTGGAAGGTCCAGCCTACTTCCTTTGCGTATTATTTGGGCAGCATCGAAAAAGCATTGGAAGGCATAGATTATAGAGAAGAATATGTCAGGCGTCCATTACGCAAGAAAAAGCTAATCCAGCATACGCCTCAATTTCTCGCTTCTTTGGGGGTGAAAAATGCAGAATGGAAGCAGCAGGTAAAAGCTTTTCGAGACTATGCCAAGGGTATTTCTGTTGAAGATCCTCATAAATGGGAAGAGGCAGTTCATACCTTAGGCCCCCTTGCTTATATTTTAGCAGATGAGCCGTATGTTGGCGAAAAAGTATACGATTCACTGAAAGGACATCGGCTTTCTTGGGCTTCTGTTCAAGCGAGTCAGTGGTACAAATGTCCTAGTCTCAATGGAGTGGGATATGCGGATGGAGAACTTGTATTTCCTGAGGTGGATGTTCCCGTCATGCTGTATACTTTTGAGAATACCAAACCCAGATTGAGAAGTAAGAAAGGGGCAGGGGTAGACGATGGCGATACTTTTTTGGACACGTACTTAGACGATCACTTTTACTCGTAATGTGGTGGAGCGCTACACGCGTTGCAAAGAAATCTGAGGAGAGTTGTACAAAGCCTTTTGATAGAGGGCCAAGGCTTCGTGTTTTCCAGCATCAAATTGATAATCAATGTACTGCGTGAGGTATTTCTCTGCAAAAGGCAAGGCAATATCATAATGTCTCGCCCATTTATTCGCACTTTGATCTGCCTGTTCGACACCCCATTTCATGGCATCTGTAAGCTGATGCATCAGGCTAGTGGAGAAGACACCTGGACGGTAAGCCCAGACCGCAAAGGCAAAGGGCAAACCCGTCAATTTTCTCCAATGATCCGAGAGGTCATACGCATACTCAAACCTGTCGCGCAGCCTGATGGCCTCATCTCCGATAACAACTCCTCCTGTATTTCCTTGGATGATAGAGAAATCCCTGATTTCAGGTAAATGATAGTGAACCTCTTGCTGCCAGTGATACTTCATCAGGATACGCGTCAGTCCATTTGAACTTCTCGAATGCGGATCTAGTCGGATGGATGAGAGCTTTTCGATAGGCTGACGAGAAAACAAATAGACGGATTTGACAGGGCCATTGGCTCCAATGCAAAACTCAGGATGAAGATAGATATGCTGGAAGTTGGGCAATGCTCCTACTGGAATCAACGCCATGTCGCTGGTGCCCTGATAAAGGCTACGGGCACAGTCCGCAGGCGGCATGAGATCGAATGCTACTTCTCCACCTGGAAAGAACTTTTCAAACCCATCGATGAAGGGACGTGTATTGATGTAGGAAACAAGTGCGATTCGAGGCATATCATTTTTCAGATTTCATGGTTCATTTTTCAGAGTTGACCATTGCGTTTAGGTGGCTTGTATCATTGAGCTTTTCGAGGATGGGTTCTGCGCTTTCTTGGAGATGGAGGACTGTCAATGCTGTGTTGTGGTGCTTGAAGCGTTCCATCTCTGTCATGCCTAATCGCATCAGGTTGGATAGGATCACTCTTAACTGACGCCCATGCGAGCAAAACAATAAGCGTCGGGGACGTCCGTCCTGTAGAATGGATTCAAAGAAGGGGCGGGCACGATCCCATGCCTCTAGTGGAGATTCACCCTGTGTGACCTTTTCATCTAGATGACCTGCTTGCCATCTGGCAAGGGTTTGGTGAAACTCCGCACGCTGTGCCTGTGTAGGCACGACCCCTTCATGAATCCCCCAATTTAATTCATTGAGACCTGCATCAATTTTCCACTCGTAGCCTTGACTTAGCCAGGGAGTAAGTGTTTGGTGCGTCCTTTGTAACTCACTGACATAGAGTTGATCAAAGCTGAGAGACTGATAGGCCTGAAAGAAGGCTTCTGCCTGTTGCTGGCCTAGTGTATTTAAGCTGGAATCTACGCCACTCCCCTGCACGATGCCTCGGCGGTTGTAATCCGTTTCTCCATGTCTTACAAAGAAAAGGCTTAGTATATCAGTTGTCTTGGACATAAAATCAGCCATTGAGGATTACTTCTCCTTGAACTTCAGGTTGAAACTCCTCTTGCGAGTAATCGTGGAGGACATTGTATATCGTGTCTCGCTCTAGCGGGATCATGCCCGCCGATTCGATCAGGTCAATCAATTGAGGTGTGTTCATCGTCGGATTTTGGTCCTCAGCACCCGCCATAGAGTATATCTTAGTCGAGTCGTCGATGGTTCCATCGATGTCATTGACACCGTAGGAGAGGGCGAGTTGTGCAGTGCGACGTCCGATCATGGGCCAGTAGGCTTTGACGTGGTCGAAGTTGTCGAGGAAGATGCGGCCAATGGCGTAGTTGCGAAGGTCTTCGATGACCGATACCTCTTGGAGGTGGGACATCTCATTGTTTTGATTGCGAAACTTCAGGGGAATGAAGGTCTGGAAGCCTTTGGTCTGATCTTGTAGCTCACGCAGGCGGTTCATATGGTCCACACGGTGTGCGTAGTTTTCTACATGTCCGTAGAGCATGGTCGCATTGGAGCGTAATCCTAGCTCGTGGAGGATGCGGTGCATGTCTAGCCATTCATCGGAGCTACATTTTCCGCCTGCAATGTCTTTTCTGATCTCCTCATCAAAAATCTCTGCTCCCCCTCCAGGCATAGAATTCAATCCAGCGTCGATCATGGCCTGAAGCCCTTCGCGATAAGATACCTTTGCCTTTTTGAATATATAGTGATACTCCACAGGCGTCAATGCCTTGATGTGTAGCTCTGGACGATGCTCCTTGATGCCGCGGAATAAATCTTGGTAGAATTGGTAGTCGTACTGAGGCAGGACACCCCCTACGATATGTACTTCTGTCACAGGCTTACCATCGTAGGCTTTCACCTGATCCAGCATTTGATTGAGGTCTAGTTCCCAACCGTCCTCACGACGTTTGATACGACGGCTATACGAGCAAAACGAGCAAGTGTAGATGCAGACGTTGGTCGGTTCTAGGTGGAAATTTCGGTTGAAGTAGGTCTTTTTCCCATGCTTTTGATGGCGAATATGGTTGGCCAGCATACCTAGAAAAGGCAGATCCGCATGTTTGTATAGGTAAAGGGCGTCTTCTGTCGTGATGCGTGTGCCCTCAAAAACCTTGGCAGCGATGTCCCGATGGGCTTGCGGGAGCGGTGCGTGTGTATGAAGATGGGAAATTAGTTCCATATATTACATTCTCGCATTTACTTCCAAAACTTATTGAAAGTTCTGTATGCAATATTACGAAAATAATTGGGAATGGTTAATCATTTTCGTGCGTGTGTAATATATTAAATTTTTTTTATATGAATGGGGGCATAGTTTCTTTTAGTAAAGTGGGATTGTGCAGGGAGGATTAGGGCACATAGCTACACAAGAATGTATTTTTTAGCCCCAGACTATGGAGATTGCATAATCTCTCAAGGCGAGGGGTCAAATGCAGGGGTAAGGCTTAGGTAGTCTTCCCTCAAATACAGAAACAAGGGTAAGCCGCCAGCAATTCCGAAGGCAAAGGTATACAGCCAAATCCAACCGATGCCCTTGATCTTTAATTTCTTTGCCTCTAGACCAGACCATATTAAGAATAAGCAGACAATAAAAAGCAGATCCATCATAAAAGCAGAGGAAATCAGATTGTCAAACATGCCATAAAATGTCGCGATAGGATCTGTCCAGAGAAGGATATTGCCCGATTGAATACTTTCTAGGAAAACGAAAATATTAGGAAGGAGAGTTCCCAGGACAGTCAAAGCCAAATAGATTCTTTTCATATAGATGAGATTATTTTATCTCAAGGTAGGTAGGAGAAATAGTTGTAGGCATTGACGATCGTCAAGAAATTCCTTTTTGATGGACACGCTTTCGAATACGGCTAAGGGTCTCAGGAGAAACACCTAAATAGGTGGCGATAAAATGTTGGGGAATCCTTTGCAAAAGATCGGGCTGCATCTTTGACAATTTGAGGTATCGTTGCTCGGCATTCAATGTGACAAAGGAGGCGATCATATCCTGATAGACCGATAGCTCAGATTCCATCGCTACTCTGGCTAGGAACTCAAATCGCGGAAATAGTTGGAGCAGCTGATGGGCAGATTCGGTCGAAATAACGGATAGACAGGTATCCTCAACTGTCTGTAAAAAGTGAGGAGCAGGTACCTGTTGTATAAAACTTTTATAAGAACTTACAAATGCCCCTTCGGTGTAAAAAAAAGTGGTTTTCTCCACTCCATCCACCAAATAGTACATGCGTACGCATCCTTTGACCACAAAATAAAATGCCTGTGAGATCTGACCTGCTGCAAGTAAAAGGGTGTGTTTGAGAATCTTTTCCTCTGGAATATTATCGGCAAGAAATAGAAGTTCCTCTTCTGAGAGTGGGATCTGCTGCTCAAGATAATGAGTAAGTGACCTAGACATACGATGAATGACAAATTGGTTGATTTTACAAGGCCTGAATTCCCATTAATCCACCCAAAATGATCCCTACTTGCAGGCAATAATTCAGCAGAATGATCACATACGGCAATTGAGGAGGCTTTAAATCGCTGTGAGGAACTTCGAGGAAAAAGGGATCTTTTGTTCGAATGAGATTGATGGGAAATGCGAGGATATGGTCAATGAACCACACCAATCTTTTTCCAAATAATAATAGTTTTTCTGTCCGATTATTGGCCAAGCCTACACCTGCCAAGAGTACCCAACTGACGAGGTAGCAGAAGAACAAAGCCGCAGCAACCTTGACGAGAAGTGTGCCTACCACTACTCCGAAGATGAGAATACCAACAATAACAACGGATTTCCTCACGACTCGATATAATCCCCACTATTGTCCCAGGACTTTTGGACGAGTTGCTCTAACACCTCCAAGTCCACATCAGCTAGCTTATTGATGTATAGACAGCTTTTGCCACGCTTATATTTGCCCAAAGCTGCCAATAATTCCTCCTCTTCTCCTTTTTCATCCAAGATGTAAAGGACCAAACGGGCTTTTCGTGGAGAGAATGCCAACTGTGCCATGTCTCCCTCGTGGCCACTTGCATATTTGTAGTGGTAGGAACCATAACCAATAATGGAAGGGCCCCACATTCTCGGTTTTTGCTGGGTGATGCGCCCCATCATCTCCAATAATACGTCTGCATCAGCTCGTCGTGTTTTGTGGGTTACTGTCTCCAAAAATTCTTCTACAGTGACTTTGGTAGGGATGGTTTTATTTTCTGCCATAATTCAATAGATCACTTATGAAACTTATCTGAACGTACAAAAGCAGACATAACTGGTGCGATATTCTCGGGTGTATCTGCCTTCCATTGTGATGAGGTAATACGAGCGACTACTTCTCCCTTTTCATTGGTCTTGATGAAGGTAGGAATGGACAATACGCCATACTTCATCGTTTGCTCTCCTTCATCCATGTCCACATCAATTTTAATAATCACCGCCTCTGCAAAGGCTTCTTGCACCTGCGCATCCTTAAGGGATTTGCTAAATGCACGGCAGGGTCTACACCAAGTCGCCGTAAAATACATGATAGGTACCTTACCCGCAGAAACCGTTTCTTTTAGTAAGGTCTCTAGGGGCTTCTTTTGATTGCGAGCATATAGCTCGATGGTACTTACCTTTCCTCCATCATTCGAAGGGAGATAAGCTAAACTGAAGATCAGGGCAATAGGTAAGATGAGTTTCATGTATGAATAATTTGGGAGATAAGGGTAAAAGATAAGTAGGGGGTTGATGTCTCCACTCATCTTTTACCTTATAAGATGCTGTTATTTTCCTCTTGGGACCATGCTCGACTGGATCATAGGGAGTCGGATCATGGAGGGATATTTAGCGGAATGAAATACTTTGTTATGTGCAATAACGCCTTCTGACTCATCAAAGTTGTTACCACCTGTATTTAAGTTTCGGGTAAAACGCGGGAAGTTGCTGCTGGAAATCTCGATTCGGATTCTATGTCCTTTTGCAAAATAGTTACTTGTGGACATAGGCGACATGTTGATTTCGTAGACTTCTCCCTCTTCCATGAATACCTCTTTCTCATATCCCTCTCTGTAGCGGGCACGCTGTATGGTTTCATCCAGGTTAAAGGCACGTCCATCAGGATAGACGTCGATGAGCTTGATGGTGAAGTCTGTATCTTTGGCATCCGATCCCACAAAGAGTTGTGCTTCGATGAAACCACTGACTTCTACACCTTCCTCCAATGGCTCAGAGGTAAATACCAGAATATCATCTCTAACTTCCATCGGGCGTTGGTCAAAAGATCCTCCCTTGACGGCATTTCCTGTACAGCAGACATTGCCACCGTAGGACGTCACGGGGTTCATGGGATCGTAAGTAAAACTGTCTTCGGGATTTTTCTTGTCGGGTATTTCCGTCCCGAGTACTCCGTCGCCAAATAAGCTATTGGCATTTCCCCCACTCGAGAGGTAAAACGTCGTCATTTCTGCGGCTTTGGGTGGCCACTGCTCGGCTTGTTGCCACTTATTCATGCCCATCGTATAGTATTGCACGCGTGGCGTCGTGGCCTTGAAGTTGTTGTCTTCGCCTTTGAGCCACAGGTCAAACCAGCCGTAAATCTGCTCATTATAGTTGAGACGAGCATCACCCACGCTGCGCTCTCCGACGATGGTATTTTCGGTTGCACGTGTATAGGCACAGTGGAGGGTAGGGGCAATGACGAGATATTGATTATCCGCTACTTCTTTGTCTTCGATATTGTTGCGGACGTGGTTGAAGAGGGCCAGATTGGGGCTGATGGAGACATCATACCAAGAACAAAACCAGAAACTCGGAATGGGGAAATCCATGTCATCATGATACAACCCTCCCTTGTACCAGTCAGGATCGTTGGGCTTACGGAGGATCATCTTATCATAGATCTCGTGCTTGCCGTTGATATTTTTCAGAATGTCAGTCACAGGTAGATGGCTCAGGGCCTCCTTCATATCAACCCTAGGATTCTCAGGGGCAAGATCGTAGAAGCGCGAGATGCGGATTAGATCCTCTTGTGTCGCTCCTTCTGGAATTCTGGGTTTGAACTTGTCGTGTTCTACCCCATACAGCCAAGCAGTAAATAGCATCTGCTGGGCGCCCCCACGGTACCAGTTGCCTTGCTCATAAAAATCGCCGACACGCCCTACGCCCGCACCAAATCCCATAGGAACCATGCATGCGTGGGAAGGATGATCCAATGCAGCTACAGCCATCTGCCACTCAGCTGTAGAAGAACAGCCATAGGTTCCGATTTTGCCATTGCACCAGGACTGGTCTTTCATCCAGGAAAATGCATCATAGCCATCGGTCAACGGCACGCCCAATATATCCCATTCTCCTTCAGAAAAATATCTTCCTCTCTCATTTTGAACGACATAGGCATAGCCTCTACTGACGGCTTCGTATGCACGTTGAGCGGTTCTGCTCGATTTTTTTCCATCTCGCCATGTATTAAAATTGTAGGGTGTCCGCGAGAAAATGACTGGCACAGGTTCATCCGTCTTTGGGCGGTAGATGTCGGTGCAAAGGCGGATGCCATCACGCATGGGCATCATGACTTTTTGGTCGATGACGGCGATGGATTCTAGCTTATCCCAGATATCACCTGACTGGGCGGACAGATTGGTGCTGAATAGACCCATCCCCAGGATCAAACCAATCAATAGTAGGCTTCTTTTCATATTAGAAGATTTCTTAATAGTAGTAAGTGGGGGAAACATGCTGCTTTTTACCCCAAATCTCAATTTAAAGATTTCTCTAAAAGAAGCCTAGGTCAGTAGAAGAGTTTATCTTCATTTAGACATAAATAGAATATTCAAACTTAGAAAACGGCTTAATCCAATCGAATCTCCTGCGTTCCCAACACTTGGATCCCATGCTGTGCGACTGTTTCCACTTTTTGAGGATTATTGGTGAGCATACGGATGGAGCCTACGCCCAGATCTTGTAGAATTTTGGCTGCTACACGGAAATTGCGTGCGTCACGTTCATAACCTGCCTTTACATAGGCCTCTGCCTGCGGAATACCCTCTCGTTTATGTTGGATGCTACGAATGAGGGCCAGATGTCCATTGCCCTTACCTTCTTGCTCTAGGAGAATGAGAATCCCGATGCCCGCCTTTTGGATGAGCTGTTGGGAAATATCCATTTGTTCCTGACAGTCACACTCTGTGCTGTTAAAATAATGTCCATAAATACAGGAAGAATGCACTCGGCAGAGGACATTCTCAGCTCCTTTTAGGTCACCCATCGTAAAAGCGATAGATTCCTTTTGGCCGTCGTAGTACAAGTGTTCTTGAAAGATCCCGTAACGGGTGTGTAGGTTGGCTTCAGCGAGTTTGATGACCATAGGATGGGAAGATTTGAGATCAAAAAGTGATCAGGAATGGATTTTACACAAACTTCTACAATCTGTGAAAACCCTCAAAGTCTGAGTTTAAATTTATCCAATAAGTACGCTCAAGACCAATGCAAATACAGAGAATCGTAATGAGCTAAAACGCTTCTCTCGTTTAGTAATTGCTGTGCTGAAGTCCCACTTCGATGTATTCCTCTCCATTTTTGAATACGATTTGGATGCCATGTTCTTCATCCCACTCACATTCACATTGAACCAAAAGGAAGATTCCGTCGGTTTTTTGTTTGACCCAAATGGTTGTGGGGTAAACGTATTGCCAGACCTTGTCAGCTTCTTCCCAGTCTATTGACCAAAGGGCACGTTCTGCCTCGTCGTCCTCATCCTCTCCGTAGTTCATAGCGGCGGCGGCTTCGTCATAGTTCCCGAATACATCCATGGTGATAGTTTCCTTTTGGGAGAGGGGATATGCGAGTAGCTTGGTCAGCGCTTGATCGACTTGCGACAAGTATTGAGGATCAACTTCCAGATCGGACTTGCGTAGTTCCACCTTGACAGCTTGATTTTCGAGGAGCGGGAGTTGGATCTCTTCACTCGTCAGGAAGTCTTCCATAGATTCTACAGGTTCCAGTTTTCCTGCTATTTGAGAGGTGTAGGTGGTCATAGAGATGTTTTAGAAAATATAGTCGTAAGCGGCTGCATGAGATCATCCGTTTACGGCTATATTTTTTGAAGACAAATTAGGTTTAGATCAGATATCCCTCATCAACAAAAGGAAATCATAGTTTGGGTAGGCTTGTTGGCCGTCGGATATATCGTAGGTATAGGAGAATAGTACATTTGTCCAACTCGTATTTTGAAGGGGGGCAGGGACATCATAAAGCCCCCTATCGTTGCGCGTATTGACGATGATGAGCATCTCTTTGTCTTCATATCGGCGCCTCGCTACAAAGACGTCGTAATTGGAAAAAAACTCCACGCTCCCCTTTCTTGCAACTTCATATGTGTTGTAGATCTGCATGACATCTTCATATGTGCTTCTCAGGTTGGGATTTTGCTCCCAGTCCATGGGTTGTGAGGTGAAAAAAGGGACAGTTTCTGCTTGTCCTACTTCTTGTCCTGTGTAGATGAGGGGAACACCCCCTGTGAATGTATTGATGACAAAAGCAGCGAGTGCACCTTCTTTATTGCCAAATAGGCGTACAGGTGTTTGATCCCAGGCGGATTCGTCATGATTGGTCGTAAATCTGAGGAGGTGTTTCCCCTGAGGAACATTGGTGTAGGCACTTTGGTGGGTATTGCCGATGGCTACAGCACCCGTCCCTGCTTTGTCTTGGAAGACATCTTTCATTTTGCCATAAAACTCCCAACCAAAATTCAGGTCAAAGCCGCTATCAAAATGGTCTGTTCTGGCGCCTTCTGCTAGCATCAGAATATCTCGTTCGGGGATGTTGCGGAGTGTGTCAATGGCTTGCTTCCAGAAACTAGCAGGGACTCCGTCTGCATAGTCGCAGCGGTAGCCATCTACATTGGCTTCGAGTACCCAGTATTTCATCGCATCGATCATCTTCAGGCGCATGCTTGAGCTGCCAAAGTTGAGATCAGCTACATCGAGCCAGTTGGTTCCGTCGGGGTGAATGATTTCTCCACTACTATTGCGGGTGTACCAGTCGGGCCGGGTGTTGATCCAGGGATGATCCCAGCCAGTATGATTGGCCACCCAGTCCAGGATGACGGCCATCCCTCGGTTATGGGCAGCATCCACAAATGCGCGCAATGATTGTAGGTCTCCGTATTCGCTGCTGACAGCTTTGAAATCTTTGATAGCGTAGGGGGAGTTCACCGATCGTTCTTCCCCCTGTGGATAGATAGGCATGAGCCAGATGACGTTTACACTTAGTGCTTGCAACTGATCCAGTCTGGCTTGTACCTCTGCAATCGTCCCCTCTGGACTAAATGCCCTCAGGTTGACCTCATACATCACCACATCTTCTGTGGCAGGCATCTGCATAAAAGGCGTTCCATACTGCTGGTAGCTAACCTGTGGAGGGTTGCTGGGTGGTGGAGGTATCGGTGGATCGATGACTTCGGGCGGTTGATTGCAAGCAAATAGAAAGAGGATAAGAGTGGGGAGGATGTATGTGTACTTTTTCATGGGTTGAATATGGTGAATGGGAAGTTGAAATGGAATGAAAAGCGGGATTTTATCGTGATTTGACTTGGGAAGGGACCGTGTGTATGAGTAAAGAAAAGGTTGGGTTATAGTCAAGGGTAAGCGATGGTTGGCCTATGATCTTCCCAGGATTGGATGAAAATTCCACATATGATAGATTTTGGATATTAGTTTTTTCAAATATCGTTTTGATCAATTTGTAGACTTAAGTGATTGTCTGTCAATATAATGTATTTTATATGTACCTCATTTTTTTGAACAAACTGAGATTTCTATGTACGGAGAGTTTTATTCGAAAGGGGTAATTTCTAATATAATTAATCACAATTATATGGAAAGTCTATTCTTGAAACACATAACACGGGATTACATTGAGAAAAATGGAATCACAAATATTCAGGATGCGGTGGAAGTAGTCAATGTGATCCAATATGCGGTAAAAGGAAACTTGATCCCCAAAAAAGTTAGAAGACATTATACGATTGTAAAGGAGTTTGAGCGAATGAGTCAGGAGCATACGACCTTGTCCAAGACGAAGATCATCAAATGTATGGCGGAAAATTTGGATGTACATGAGAACACCATTTGGAATGTATTGAAGGACCATTCGGACAAATACCAGCGTAGCGTGGTCGATCTTCTCGATGCGATATAGTCTTGATCTGCCGAGGATCGTCTACTTCGTCTCCTTAAATCAAGACTCCGTGGATCAACTCAAACGTAAAGATGAACCTACCACCCTTTCAGGGCTTCCTACCACTTCACATGGTTTGTTGGTTCCCTGGACAAATACCTGCGAATATGATATGCTGTTTCGACGATTTCTCTTGAAATTTCAACGATTTTTCTAAAATCGGCCAATACAGCATTCTGGGAGGGGATGGTACCAGCGCCAGGAATCGAACCAAACAGCATGAAAGTATTATAAGTAATTGATAATCAATTATTAATGGTTTGTCAATGATTGTACATAAGTGATTTTTATATTCATTTTGTCAACGTTGACAAACTATTTTTTCTCTTCATCAATCAACTTTCCAACGACTTTTTTTAAAAAATTTATTTCCTCCTCCAACACTTCCACTT
>JBCBPW010000022.1:0-79468 GCA_039820545.1 Bacteroidota bacterium
ATTGCACATTTCAAAATTTTGAAATGTGCAATAAGATAAAAGTATGAGTAAATTAGTTTAATTTATTGATGCTTGTATTCCACAGAAGTAGTAAGATTTAACTCCTTCAATAATACTATTTTATTTTTTTCATAATTTGTATTATTTTGCAAATCGTTAAAAACGTACAACTCCTAAATTCGGAGAAATCAAATGAGTACTGTGAGTAAATTATTCCCCGAGCCAGATGCTATTAAGCTGGAAAATACGCTGAAGCATTTGGTCCTAGCTCTAAATCAAAAGCGCCAGTCCCTGTTAGACAAGTACCAGGTAGGCGAGTTAGAGGTGGAAATCATCCGTTATCTGGAAGAGCATGAGCAAAAGAAGATGAAAGAGGTGGGCGAGCATTTCCATATCAAGCTCAGCACCTTGACCAGTACAATTGATAAGTTGGAGAAGGCTAAGCTGGTCAAACGAAAAAACTCTAAAGATGATCGAAGGGTGATATTCATCAAACCGACGCCAAAGGGAATCAATCTGCTAGGAGACTTGGACAGCCCCACGCGCTCGATTGCCGATCAGATTATCCGTGAATTTAATGCATCTGACTTCGCGGCAGTGCAGAAAGGAATGGACAAGATGCTGGAATTGAGTACATCGAAATGATTGGATTACCCAGTGAAACAATATGGAGGTTCGGCTTAGGTCGGACCTTTTTTTATGGTAATTATCCAGTATGGAACTAGAAAAATACCTACAAGATTTGCTATTTGCCTGGAAGTAGGATTCTAAAAAACCTCCCATGGACTACCAATACATACTTGTAGAAAAACACGTTCGGCCTCTCGTCACCCTTGTACGCCTCAACCGTCCCAAGGAACTCAACGCTCTTTGTCTAGGGCTAATGGAAGAGTTAGTCGAAGCATTAGAAGAGGCTGATACAGACCCTGAAATCCGTTGCATCGTGATCACAGGAAATGAGCGGGCATTCGCCGCAGGAGCAGACATTAAAGAAATGTCAGGAAAGACAGCGATCGACATGCTTCAAATCGACCAATTCAAAAAATGGGAACGGATCAAGCAAATAAAGACTCCGCTCATTGCTGCTGTCAGTGGATTTGCTTTGGGAGGTGGATGTGAGCTATCGATGCACTGCGACATGATCGTAGCATCAGAGACCGCTCAATTTGGCCAACCCGAGATAAAAATTGGTGTAATGCCAGGCGCAGGAGGAACCCAGCGTCTCACAAGAGCCATAGGAAAGGCCCGTGCCATGGAAATGGTTTTGACAGGCAGATTTATCAAGGCTGAAGAAGCTTATATAGCAGGCTTGATCAATCGTGTAGTTGCTCCTGAACTCTATCTGGGCGAAGCCTTGTCACTGGCTCAAGAAGTAGCGAATATGCCGCCCCTCGCAGCCAAGCTAGCCAAAGAATCTGTTCTTCACGCATTCAACTCTTTCCTAGACGAAGGGCTCATCCACGAACGAAAAAACTTTTACACATTATTTGCCACAGAAGACCAGACGGAAGGTATGAACGCGTTTATAGAAAAACGCCTCCCCAATTGGCAGGGCAAATAATTCCAAGCATGGATATCAGAATTTATGGATAGTTTCGTATATTGTTTCTATTGAATCTCAGCTCTTTAGCTTCCTATACTCTTCATACGCTTTTATGAATATTTTTCTTCTTCAGTCAGGCTCGAATGCAGTATCGATTATAGAGTGGATACTTGTTGCTATTGTTATCATTAGCACCGTTGCGCTATTCTACTTTGTCCCAGTAGGGTTATGGATTACGGCTAGGTTTTCGGGCGTAAAAATCAGCATCTTCCAACTATTGGGTATGCGACTTCGTCGTATCCCTCCTAAAACCATCGTAGATGAACTCATTAAATCTACAAAAGCAGATTTGGATGGGGTTCTGACGCGAAAGCTCGAGGCACACTATCTAGCAAAAGGGAATATCACCACAGTGATTGATGCCCTCATTTCTGCGAAGAATGCAGAGATTAAGTTGACTTTTGACCAAGCAGCTGCCATTGACCTTGCGGGTAGAGATGTGTTTGAAGCTGTGAAAGATTCTGTAAATACCAAAGTCATCGACTCTCCGCAGATCGAAGCCGTTGCCAAAGACGGTGTTCAATTGATTGTCGTAGCCCGTGTGACCGTGCGGGCACGCCTCGAAAAGCTCGTAGGAGGTGCTGGAGAAGAGACTGTTATTGCACGTGTAGGCCAGGGGATTGTGGCAACTATTGGTTCGTCAGAGACACATGAAAAAATTCTCTCCAATCCTGGTCAGATTTCCGAACGTATCATGACGGATGGTTTGACTGCAGGTACTGCCTATGACGTATTGTCTATTGATATAGCCGACATCGACATCGGAAAAAATGTAGGTGCAGAACTCAAGGCGGAAGAAGCAGAATCACAACTGAAAGTGGCAAGAGCTAAAGCAGAGGAAAAGCGTGCGGAAGCAGAGGCCGAGGAGCAATATTTTCGTGCACGTGTACAAGAGATGCGCGCCAAACTAATCGAGTCTGAATCACAGGTTCCACGTGCTATCTCTGATGCCTTCCGTGTAGGTAACCTTGGTATCATGGATTATCATCGTCTGCGCAATATCGAGGCTGATACCAAAATGCGTACATCCTTCGCAGATATTGATGAGCAGCCAGAGGAAGAATAATCTTGAGCCACAGCTTTGAAATAGCCCTAAGTTCAGTTTTCCTACAAGTGGTATAGACGCTAGCAGGTGAAAAAGAAAAACCGCACCATAGCGGTAAGCATACAAAAAGAGTCACCACCCAAGAAGGAGATGACTCTTTTTTATTGTTTTCAGGTAGACTGTAAATTGATTTTTTTAACATTTTACCGTCGCCTTCAACATCCTCAGCGTTGATTCTCAGGATTTTTGTGTAATCTCGATGATGAGTTTCGGGACTCGTATTTCATCGAAGATCCCTAACCGGAGCCCAATCTCGAGCGTAAAACCTCGACTCCTATCTCCAAGATCCCTACCCCGAACGTTAACCCAGGCCCCAGATAGCCTGTTACTACATTCGGAAATTGTACCTCAAAACTTAATTTACAGCTCATTAAGTACCCTTGCAAATGAAAGCATGCAATCTTGAAAACATCCGTTTTCGGCTATGGGTAGACTCCGCTCTACGCATTTCTCTTAATGAGCTTCTTGTTCAATTAGTCAGGTGACTAAAAGATGGATGCTCTGTGTAGTTGGATAACTACGCAGAGCATCTTGTTTCGCTTTTGTAGGTACTTAAGAAGCACTCTCTGCCTTTTTACCTTTGGTGGGCTTGGGCTTTTCGGTCTTCGCCTCAGGTACTTCATCAATGATTCCCTTCTTGAGTAGCACCTTGGTTTCGATTTCTTCCATCAACTCGGGATTGTCTTCTAAAACCTTCTTCACAGTATCTCGCCCTTGTCCCAGTTTACTTCCATCATAGCTAAACCATGAACCTGCCTTGTGCACAATATCAAGGTCTACCGCAAGGTCTAGCACTTCGCCTGATCGAGCAATGCCTTTTCCAAACATGATGTCAAACTCTGCGATACGGAACGGAGGAGAGACCTTATTCTTGACCACCTTTACTTTCACACGGTTACCGATAGAGTCGGTACCTTCTTTGATCTGGGCCATGCGGCGAATATCAAGACGAACAGAAGAATAAAACTTCAATGCATTACCCCCTGTGGTCGTTTCAGGATTTCCAAACATCACGCCAATCTTCTCACGAAGCTGGTTGATGAAAATACAGACACAGTTTGTCTTAGAAATCGCTGCGGTAAGTTTACGAAGGGCTTGTGACATCAATCTTGCCTGAAGACCCATTTTTGATTCTCCCATCTCACCTTCAATCTCCGCCTTGGGCGTCAGGGCTGCTACTGAGTCGATGACGACAATATCCATCGCGCTGGATCGAATCAAATACTCGGCAATCTCAAGAGCCTGCTCCCCGTAGTCGGGTTGAGAGACGTAGAGATTCTCTGTATCGATCCCTAGTTTCTCTGCATAGGAACGGTCAAAGGCATGCTCAGCATCGACAAATGCTGCTAGGCCACCTTTCTTTTGGGCTTCTGCGATCATGTGCATCGCCAGCGTAGTCTTACCAGAGGATTCTGGACCGTATATCTCTACAATTCGGCCTCGAGGAATTCCTCCGATTCCCAATGCTATATCAAGGCTAAGGGAGCCCGTAGAAAGGGCAGGTACATCTATTACCGCGTTATCGCTGAGTTTCATTACGATACCTTTACCGTAAGTCTTCTCTAGCTTATCCATCGTCATTTGCAACGACTTCAGTTTCTCTTGTTGGACATCTTTTGGCATTATACGTGTCTTTAAAATACTTTCGGAAAATTATGATTAGGGCTGGGTAAGCACGCTTACCTCCTGTATATATATCGCTTTCAGTGGCATATCTTGACGGTTGGTGGCCGTTCGTTCGATGGACTCAATGGCTTCCATACCTTTGAGTACTCTTCCAAAGAGTGTATATCGCCCATCTAGATACAAAGCACCTCCCTGATTCATATATGCCTGTTGTTGCTTCTCGGTGTATTCAAAGTCCTGAAATTGAACCATTTCTTTATAAGCTTGAAAAGATCCTTCAAACGCTCCTTTGGATTGGGCAGTGTCATATGAATCATAGAGGGAGTCTAACAAAATCCCCGTCCGATCCTCTGAGATAGAATCAATCTGTCTGGAGCTAAATATTTCACCAGTGACAAAATAAAACTGACTACTAGAAGATTTCCTTTCAGGGTTGATCTCATCAACTTCTCTGGCAGCACCTATCATACCTTTAAGATGTGCCATTGTATCAATGATCTCTGCGGGAAGCGCATAACCTGCATCGTTTTTTTCACCTGTGTTAGACTTAGGTGGATAAGCCTTGATTGTTCGTGGATCTCCCACTTGAACAACAAAATCTCTCACTACTCGATGGAATGCCATCCCATCAAAAAATCCCTCTTGGGCAAGTTTGAGAAAGTTCTCTTTGTGAATCGGTGTCTCATCAAACAATTCTATGTAGACATCTCCCTTATCTGTTTTGATGAGTACCTCCGCATTAGGTGGGATTTCCCCTCCATTACAAGCTTGAACTACAAATCCAATAATGAGAATAATGAAACAATAGAGATTACGCATTTTCCACTTTAAAGTTGTAGCAATTAATAATATTTTTTGCAAAAACACAAAAATTATTAGAATTACTACTCAAAACAAGGCAACAATTCTATTATTTTTGGCCAAATAGCAATGAGATATACATGTACATCACCAGATATCCCTCAATAGCTCCCTCTAAATTGCACGCTATCAAGCAAAAAAGCACAGACATCTCTTCACAGACTGTGGATAATAGGTTGAATGAAATACGGTAGGACTTAGATACCCATTTAAAGTAGCAGAGAGATCGCAAGGATCTGTTAGGTCTGGTACTAGAGGTTGTAGATATAGAGGCTTCTGAAGACCAATGTCAACGATATGATCAACTTTTCACAATTCATTCAAACAAGCTTTCGTCTCGTTCGAGCATCAGGATCGCATTTTGTGGTACGATAAAATATTTGGCTCCCTCATACATGACCTCATATGCTCCTTTCTGTAAAAAGATGGCTAAGTCTCCCTGTTTCACCTGCAAGGGTATGTATTTTACTTCCTCATTTACTGGCTTCCACGATTCTGACTCATCTGAAGGAAGGGGAATCGGATATCCAGGTCCTACCTTCATCACATAGCCACTCTGGATTTTTTCTTTTTCAAGTACTCCTGGAGGTAGAAATAAACCACTTTCTGTTTTATCCGCCTGATTCCTAGGTCGAATCAATACACGATCGCCGATGATGATTAAATGCGTAAGGTCAGGTTCGGGATTTGCTTCCATTAATTTTTCCTACAAATATAGAGAAGTTACCTAATAGATGAGCAGAGGAGTGCGATCTTTGGTCCACCTATTAGGCCATATTTGAAGTTCATTCCGTCGTTTGTCATTGCTTTTGTTGAATCTATCTTTCTGCCTGAACCTCGTACCTCTTACTTTCATCTACATGCTCACAGTCATCATAAGGGATCTTGAACTCCCGCAAAAACACTTCTCTGATGGATGAAAACCCGTTTTTTATAAAAAAATAAATTTTAGGTTAAATATGTGTAACCCCATGCTTCTTAGGCCGTAACAAGTGAGTAGATCGAAGTTTTGTTAGTTTTTCCAAATTTTATTTGGATTTTTCAACAAATCTTTACCATCTTTGTATAAGAAATCGAAAACGATCTCACATTAAAATAGATCAAGAATTGTGTTTTCATGGTTGTGCTGTAGGGACGGCTCTGTGATAGAGCTGCTCCCTATTTTTTTGTTTCTACTTTATTCGAAGCGTCATTTATACTGGACAGTTTCAAATTTTTCCTGTTGAACCTCCTTTCAATTGTCCAGTTTTTCCTACGATTTGTCTTAAATTCTTTCATACCACTTCGTCTTATGTCAATTGGCATGATTAATTGCGAAGTCTCCATTTACACGAATTCGATTTTAGTATAGTTCGCTATAAATCAAAAGATTACACCCAAAATATTCCCTCTAGATAAAATCCAAGTACTGTAAGTAAAAAGTATAGGATAATTCATCTACCCCTTCTACCTGTTTGGCTTCAAGAAATTCTCATCTTTTTAGACATCGGAAGATCCAATCTTACAAGGTCGGAACGATTTTTGATGTTATGGACTCGGGATCAATAGAGGGTTCAAACTATACGCTACACCCCTCATACGACGTTCTTAAACGAAAGCCATAAATAAAACTAGCTTAAACCGCGTGATGCAGAATTCATCCTGCATGCACTCGAACTTGTCATTCTATGTCATGAAGAAAGGGCCAGACAAGAGATCTAATCAGAGAGGAGGTGCACATATGAGAGTCATTTTTACAATTTTTATAGGTTTGATTGGGCTTGGCTCGAGTACTTTTGCCCAAGTCCCTCTAAACCAACTAGATGCTCACCAGTATCGCTACGAAACCAATCCTGTCTACAGATCCGTCATTGATTCTATAGAGCAGATTTATTACAGGTATATGACCTCTGAGCCAGAGTATCATCGCCAAACTGTGCTACAAATCCCAGTTGTCGTTCATATCATGCATTCGCCTGACGATCCAACGCCTTTGGATGGCACCTCTAATCCTACAGATGATCAAATCAGACGTGGATTGCAATGGGTAAACATGGCTTTCCGTAACACAGGTCTATTTAGTGACGGACCTCAATTTACCAATGCAGTAGATCCTCAAAACATCAGGTCAGACTCTCTTCCCTTTCTCAATCTCAATGTGGATACACAGATCGAATTTATACTCGCCAAATCTGATCCCAACAAAAATCCCACAACAGGTATTACACGCACAGCAACAGACCTGACCAATCTCGCCTATCTCGATGCTTGTCCAGGAGGAGGAGGTACGCAAGACCAATGCTTGAAGGCCTTGAAAAGATGGAATACCGCAGATTATTTTAACATCTGGTTGGTTAGCTCTATATGTAAAATTAAAGGAGAAGGATGCAACGAGGATGGATTTGCACTTCCTGAAGGAATTCGTCAAAACGCGCCTCAACTAGACGGCCTTGTATTAGAAGTAGATCGCTGGGGAGTAGATCCTTACCTGACCACCCGCGCTGTACACAATATTGGCCATTATCTCAGCCTGTTTGATACCTATCTCCAGACCTCTGGAACTGATGGCTGTGGTACAGCACAGGATTCGAGTTGCTTCAGCCAGGGAGACAAGATCTGTGATACACCACCAGATGCATTTTCAGGCGGAGGCAATTGTACGAGTGGTTGGGCCGTCAACTCTTGCTACACGGATTCCCTCTTGCCGGGCTCTCCTTATATAAGGGATGTAGAAGATATTTTTGAAAATTATATGGATGGCGCGCTGCCAGGTCAGTATGTGTGCAAAAACAGCTTCACCAAGGACCAGAAAAAGCGCATGCGCCTCAGTGTAGCTCTTAGAGGAGGGTTCATCAATTCCCCAGGAACGAAAGAGTTTTTCACAGACTTATCCATTGTACGAATCCGCCATCCTCAGTTGGTTGTGTGCGGCTCTTCTCTCGTACCTCAAATCATTCTCCGCAACAACGGAAACCGCGAGATCACTTCGTTTAGTCTCAACATCCAATTGGACGGTAACGATGCCTCTGATATAGATTGGGAGGGGATGCTGTACCCAGGCGATACCCTGGAGCTAACGGGAGAGCCTATCCTGGGGCTTAATCCAAATCCTCATCTATTCAAAGCTGAGATCGGATCCATCAATGACGGCCAAACCGATCTTTACCCTGCAGACAATGTATGGGAACAGCCATTTACCACCGTAGATGCCAACAAACGAGTGACTTCTTTCCCCTACTGTGAGAATATGGAGTTCGGCATCTTACCAATCAAATGGACCACGGCGAATCTCGATGGAAAAATCGGTTTCGATATCATGGAGGGGACAGGTTGCCAAGGTGCCACTGATCCTAACCGCTTCACCATTCGCTACGGAAGTGGTGATGCGTATAACCAAGGACAGACTGCTGCGCCTTTTGGAACGAAAGATCTATTGATAAGCCCTATTTTGGATCTTACCGATCTTCAAAATGCGCTCTTGACCTTTGATTATGCACATCAGTTCTTAGGGGATGAACAATCTATGGACCTGCGCGTCCTCGTTCTGCCTGACTGTGACGCACGTATCAGAGAGATTTGGGGCAAGTCTGGTGCTGCTCTTGAGACGGTTTCCTCTATCACGGGTCCAGCGATACCTGGCTGGCGGCCTTTCAACTGTGGCGATTGGGATCGTGCGACGATCAATTTGGATCTTTACACAGGTCAAAAAGTCCGCTTAATATTTGAAGTTAAGCTCAAGGGGCCTTATGCGCAGAATTTTTACATCGACAACATATGCATCTCTGAAGATGCGCCCTGTGAAATCCCTACAGCTATTCCTACACAACAAGGTGTCTACCAAGCGGACTATACCTCATGCACAGACTCTGCAGGCTGGACACACTTTATTAAGTCCGCAGGAGAACCTCCCATCTCAGCCGAAGACCTGCTTCTCTTCTCTGTTCGTCAGCCTCTAGGTACGTCTACCATTTTGGGTCCCGAAGATGTGACCTTGTATGTGACAGGGTCTTATGGTCAAGGAGGGCATGACGTTTCTTACAATGCACCTTATGTCGAGAACGTCCAAGGTTGGCATGTCATGGGAAGATACGTCAAGCTTACGCCTACCACCCAGCCTGACGACAGCGTCGAAATCAGGTTCTACTATGACGATCAAGATTTTGAGGACATGCGGACGGCTATTGAGCCTAATACGCTAGATGGTCATGAGCGTCTGATGTTTTATTGCATCAGCAAAGAGACAGAAGCCAATCCATCCCTACTGCATATCAATATTGATGCGCCAAGCTATCAGGAGTTTGCACACACGCAATTCTCTTTTTCTGCTGACAAAGGTTGGAAAGGCAATGCTTTCGATCAGTACAGATCGGCCACATTTTATGTATCACAACTCCATGCGATCGGCGGAGGAACAGGAGGATATGGCATGTCATATGGCGCAAGATACCCCGTCTCCTTGAAAGGAGGACTCCGCGCTAGTCAGCAAGGAACAGACATCGTGCTTGAGTGGGCTACGCCACGAGAAAAGCGAAGCGAAACCTTCGAAATATATCACGGTCGAGATACGGCGAATCTGGAGATGATTGCAGAAATCAATGCCAAGGGTCGTAGTACCAGTACCTCTCGCTATCAATTGCCCCACAACGTGATGTCTAAGGGTGACCATTACTACTTCGTCAAAATGCGCCACGCAGACGGCATTGAGGTTCTGACAGATACGATACAAGTCGATTTTGATCCGAGTAAAGTAATAGATGTGTATCCCAACCCGACAACTAACGAAATCAAGATACAGTTGGATGTTCCAGCGGGGACACTGATAGATTTCGGGATCTACAATGGAAACTGGGACCGCATGTCACAATATTACTGGGAGCATGACCCCACCCAGGTTACTTGTCTAGATTTGAGTAAGCTACCCTCAGGAATCTTCTTCTATGTAGTAAGATTTAATGAGACAGCAATTGGTGACAAACTGATTTTGCTCCGATAAATATACGATTGACTCGTTTGTCCTGAATTTATTGTCATGGCAGTTGTCGTGACTATCGAGAAAAGATTTCTACAACTACTTAGGCAACTTCTAGCCCCACACAAACCCTCACTCCCTGAACGTATGACCCTCTGTATAGAGGGAGAGCATATGAATGCACACACCCATCTGGTGTATACTGTCTACTTTTTATGAATAAGACATCAGAAAGGGTAATCTCTATCTGTACAGGTAGATAGAGAAGTACATTGTGCAGGAAAATCTGTCTATTACGAGTCTTAGGAGCTGTACACAGCCTTAAATATTTTATCTACTGAAAATACCTCGAAAGGGGTAACTCACTGCAATCTTGAATTATTTTATACGTTATACTTTTTGTAGATGAAAGTTTTGGAAGGACTGGGAGACTATATAGTTTCATTTCTCCCAGAGAATGGACAAATCAAAGTACGAATTCGTTCTATTTATTTCAGTTCTTCCCTTAGGTCCTACAAAATAAAACGGACTGATACCATGAGACATGACCTGTAAATTCCAAATCATAAACTTAAATCGTTTCTCCACGATTTTCTTCTAGGGAATTTCAGGACTTAAATCTAATTTTCGGAGAAAATAGTGGAAATCTTACATCAGATTTTCGCCCAAAAAAGGTTCTACAACATTTTTTTCTTTAGATAGGGGGCGTTTTCCCGCTAGCTTGTTGTAGGATATAAGAGCAGGAAGCTTGATGGATTAAATTTTTTCCCTGGCGCTATGTATAGAAGCTTTACCGTCTTGAAATCGCTACTTGTACCAGCATTTTTCATTCTTTTGTTCGTTCTTTCTCCTTCTCAAAAAGCCCATGCTTCCCACGTTATGGGAGCAGATCTTACATATGAGTGTTTGGGAGGGGAGACTTACAAGATTCGGCTGACCCTTTATCGAAATTGTGAAGGTTCAGCCCTGAGTGACAAACTGCAAATTGCTTTTTCATCAGATTCCTGTGGGATTCCTCTGGTGTTTGACTCTGTGGCGAGGGTCAATATCATCGATGTATCCCCCCTTTGCCCAGCCTCCCAGCCGCTGAGTAATTGTATCAATCCCTCCAATCCTTTTCCAGGAGTGGAGGAGCATAGCTATGAATTGGATTATACCCTACCTACGCAATGTCCTGACTGGAAGGTAGCTTGGTCTATTTGCTGTCGCAATCCGAGTGTGACCAACTCAATTATTCCCACTTTCAGTTCTACACGTATCTATGTAGAAGCGACAATCAATAACCTCGACGTCACCTGCAACAGTTCACCGACCTTTATACAGCGGCCTGTGACCTATATATGTAGTGGTCAGCCTGTCCAATTTA
The DNA here is from genome assembly GCA_039820545.1 of Bacteroidota bacterium. Taxonomy (GTDB): domain Bacteria; phylum Bacteroidota; class Bacteroidia; order J057; family J057; genus JALEFZ01. The sequence continues at coordinate 11,510 of JBCBPW010000022.1, forward strand.
ATGGGGGAGCCACAGAACCCGACGGAGACTCTCTGACCTTTGAGCTGGTTGATCCTCTCGATGGTCCCTATGGTGGTGCCATCGTACCTGTACCTTACGAGTCGGGTTTCAATGAATTTTATCCCCTCACGACCTCTCCCATCAATACTTTTAACTTTGACAATAGTTCAGGTCAATTTTCTTTTACCCCTCAAGGTCAGCAATCAGGTATCGTGGCAGTACTCGTCAAAGAATATCGTGAAGGAAAGTGCATCGGATCTACAATGAGAGACATGCAATGGGTGGTCACCAACTGCTTTAACCAGACGCCCATCATCAATCCACCCAATAATATCTCTGGTGCCCAGTTTACGGGAAATACCTTCTCTGTGTGTGCAGGAAATACGCTTTCCTTCAACCTGACGGCCTTAGACCTTGACCCTGGCAATGTCCTGACCATCACAGAAAACATCGCCCAAGCCATCCCAGGAGCTACAGTCATTTATCCTCAAGGAGCCAATCCTTCGGTCATTACGTTTGACTGGCCTACCTCCCTAAGTGATACAGGCAACTACTTCATTAGCTTCAATGTCAGAGACAATGGCTGTCCGACAGAGGGCGAACAATCCGTAGGATACAACATCATCGTGCAAGAAGGGGAAGTACTTCCTCCACAGGTCATTACGTATTGTCCTTCGACGGTAGACTCGATTCAACTCTTGCCTACCAGTACAGGCCCTGGAACCTATACATGGACGCCTAGCTTGGGACTTTCTGATTCTTCTATTAGAGACCCTTTCCTGACACTACCTCCATCGGGTATCGCTTCTCCTACGGTCATCTATCAAGCTCCTGGAGCAGGGGTATGTCCCATACTTGAGCCATTTGAAATCATACCAGAAGGGACTATTGCGATTCCCAATGATACATTGACGATTTGCCAAGGGGATACGGTTCAATTACAGACCTCATTTGATATTTTGGGACCTCCTGTATTCTACGCAGTCCTTTGGTCTCCTGCGATCGATATTTCTAATCCCTCTGTGGACAGTCCATTTGTATATCCCACAACGACGACGCTCTACAATGTCAGCTTAGTCACAACCGGTTGTACCTACGATGCAGATGTACTGGTTCAAGTCGATGTGCCTCCTGCATTAGATCCCATCCCCGATCAAAACCTCTGTTTCGGAGATTCTGTCCAACTGAATGTCACAGGTACCGGCCTAGCCAATGCAACCTATGGCTGGACACCTGTCTTAGGTTTGAGCGATCCGACCTCTCCCTCCCCTATGGTCTCACCTACAACTACGACGACCTTCTCTGTGCGTGCAACCAATCAATGTGGTGTAGATACTGCCAGCACAACGGTCAATGTATTCTCTCCTTTACAGCTTTCGCTAGGGAAGACGGATATAGACTGTAATGGAGCGGCAAACGGGACGATTACAGCTGTTACCTTTGGAGGAAGCAATAGTGGGCGCGTATACATCTGGCCTACAGGCGTCACACAAAACACGGATACAAGCGCGGTCAACTTAGGTCCTGGGACCTACAGCGTCATGGTTGCAGATGATGCAGGATGTATGGTAGAAGACAGCATCACCATCACAGAGCCTAGCCCTCTTACTTTGGCACCTGCCAATGTGATAGATGTCAATTGTTTTGGAGAGACGACTGGATCTGTCACCCTTAGCGCAACAGGGGGTACGCCAGGCTATGAATATTCTAGGGATAATGTGACTTTCTTCAGTTCTCCTACCTTCATCAATCTTGCAGCAGGAACGTATGATTTTCAGGTAAGAGATCAAAACGGCTGTGTCACCACCTTATCCAATGTTCTTATTCAGCAACCTGCTTCTCCCGTGACGGCGACGGTGCTCAACAGCGTCCTAGCCAACTGTACGTCTGGTGGAGAGTTTTTGATAGGGGCTTCAGGAGGTACAGGGGTATACCAATGGTCGCTGGATGGAGGAGCAAATTTTCAGGACAGTGGACGATTTGTCAATCTCCAACCTGGATTCTATCAGATTCTCGTGCGGGATGCTTCTGGCTGCGAGACGACCCTCAATGACAGCATACGCGAAACTTCTGATCCCGTAGCTACCATTGATTCTTTGGCCAATGTATCCTGCTTCGGTGATACCAATGGCGTCGTACGCTTGACGATCTCGGAGGGTCAACCTCCCTATTCGCTTTTATTTGATAATGTAGCGACATCAGACACCTTCTTTGATACCTTGGCGGCGGGTTATCACTTCTTCCAAGTAACCGATCAAAATACGTGTAAATACGCCGTGGTATTCTTTATTGATGAACCTGACTCCCTGTATGGAATTGTGGCCAACTCCGCAAATGTTTCCTGCCCTGGAGGCAATGATGGGAGTTTGCTCCTTCAAGGCTTTGGTGGGACGCCACCCTATCGATATGCGATCGACAATGGTCCTTTTACCACAGATAGCCTGTTTACAGGACTTACTGCCAAAAACTACATCTTAGAGGTCTTGGATGCCAATGATTGCTTGTTCACCTTTGGCGCAGACATTAGTGAGAGCAACTTACTAGAATTGCTGGTCACGCCGACCAACATTGCCTGTGCGGGCGAACAAAATGGAGAACTGCTGGTGGCGGGTGTAGGCGGTAGCCCAGCCTATGCTTATTCGATTAATGGGTCTTCTTTCGTAAATGATACCCTTTTCCAAGGACTAGGAGCTGGAAGCTACCAGATGGTCGTGGAGGATCGAGAAGGTTGTCGCGACACTGTCAACACAAATATCATCGAGCCCTCGCCCTTGAGTGTGGCCCTTTCGAGCCAAGAAGATGCCGATTGCTTCGGTGCGAGTAGTGGATCGGTGACGCTGGTTGGAGCAGGAGGTACTGCTCCCTATTCCTTCTCGGAAGATCTCACCAACTTCACCCAAGATCCCGTCAGGACGGGCCTACGCGCAGGCACATATACCTTCCTTATCCAAGATGATAGAGGTTGTTTAGCAGAGGTACAGGCTACCATTGATCAGCCAGAGCCGCTATCAGGTGTGATCGATGCGGAGGATGTGACCTGTTTCGAGGCAAATGACGGAAGAGGCGTTGCCAATATGCAAGGAGGGACGACCCCTTATGCCTACCTATGGTCCAACGGCGCCAGCACACGAGAGGTCAACAATCTCCCACCAGGAAACCCCTGGGTACTAATCACCGATGCCAATGGCTGTCAGCTCTCTCTCAGTACCGAGATATCAGAGCCTCCCGCATTGTCCATCGACTCTAGTCAGGTGCAGCCTGCTTCTTGCTTTGGATCGAGTGATGGCTTCCTACAAATATATACCTCTGGTGGTGTACCTCCCTACAGATATAACTGGAGCAATGGAGCTACAGATTCCATCTTGCTCAATCTTCCCGCAGGCGATTACATCGGTACATTGATCGACCAAAACGGCTGCGAAGAACGCGACACATTGACGGTCAACCAACCGCCTGAGATCGTGATCGAAGTCACGGATCAGAAGGATGCATTCTGTGGATTGGCCAACGGTGAAGTCACCGTGGAGGCGACAGGCGGAGCTGAGTCCTTCTCATACATCTGGTCTAATGGGCAGATAGGACCTACGGCTATCGAACTCATGGGAGGGCCTTCTGTACCTCCATACGAGGTCATCGCGACTGATACCACGGGTTGCTCCAACTCCTTATCGGTGACCTTGGAGATCGGAGGTGAGCCCACGGCAGCCTTTGAAACCAATTATACGCCGCAGGATACCATCCCATTGATCGGAAACAACGTGCAGTTGATCAATCTGTCTGTCGATGCAACCGACTACCTTTGGGCATTTGGAGATGGTAATTTCTCTAATGAAGAGAATCCCACACATATCTACGAGGAATCAGGCAGCTACACCATCGAGTTGGTAGCTTATGATCCTTTGTTCTTGTGTCCTGATACAGCCTACCTTACCCTATTCTTGGTACCCCCAGGTATCATCTACGTGCCTAATGTCTTCACACCCAACGGTGACAATCGCAACGATGACTTCTTCGCAGTAGGGATTCAAGTGGCGAGCTTCCAATTGGATATCTACGATCGCTGGGGACGTTTACTCAAGACGCTATTTGCACTAGAGGATTACTGGGATGGGACCAATAAAAATAATAACCCCGTCCAAGAAGGTGTTTATGTATGGAAGATGCGTGCCACTCTCAATGATGGCTCTCGGGTAGATAAAGTGGGTACTGTGACCCTGGTTAGATAAGATATTCAAATATATACGATGACATGCCCTGACTTTGGTTGGGGCATTTTCGTTTCCATTCTATGCCCTATTTTCCATCTTCTTCGCTTTCTTTTAAAGTCCATTTGGCATTCAGAGAGATATACGCGAATTTTGCCTGTCATTTACAGGCAGAGATTGAAAGCTTTCTTCTTATTCTTACAGGAAGCACTTTGCATACTGTCTTCCATTTTACCAGCGAGGAGGAGTGAGATGTCAGATCAGCAGTTAACGAAACATTACGGGAATCCAGAGGATCGGGAAAACTTTGATGAGGATTCCTTGTATGATCACTATACGCTTAGAGCAAGTGCGGGACAAAAGCCGCTTAGGGTAGATAAATTTCTCTCCAACCTCTTACCATTCACTACGCGATCCAAAATCAAAAATGCTTCCCAGACAGGTTCGATCACAGTCAATGGTAAGCAGGTCAAGGTATCTTATAAGGTGCGCTCCAATGACGAAGTCAAAATCATGCTCCCCTACCCTCCCAGTCCTAAACTGACGGCGGAAGAAATGGAGCTGGACATCCGCTATGAGGATGATGACTTGATCGTGGTACACAAACCTGCTGGGATGGTCTGTCATCCCTCGCTAGGACATCGAACAGGTACCCTGATTCATGGTTTGCTCTGGCATTTTGAGCATTTGCCCCTCCCTCCGACACAGCAAGAACATCAACGTCCAGGTCTAGTCCACAGACTAGATAGAGATACAACAGGCTTGATGGTCATCGCAAAGACTGAGTTCAGCATGGCACATCTAGGCAAGCAGTTTTATGACCGAACCACAGGTAGACGCTATCAGGCACTGGTATGGGGAGATGTGCTGGAAGACGAAGGAACGATCGTAGGACACGTAGGGCGCCACCCTTCCAATAGGAAAATTTTTGCTACCTATACAGATGGCAGTGTGGGTAAACATGCAGTTACCCACTACAAAGTACTAGAGCGCTTCGGCATTGCGACGCTTGTAGAATGTCGACTAGAGACGGGAAGAACCCATCAGATTCGTGTCCACATGAAGCATCTGGGACACACGATGTTTCAAGACCGAGAGTATGGAGGCGATCGTCAGCTCAAAGGTCCCCAGGTCAAGAAGTTCCAGCAATTTCTCCAAAATTGTTTCCAGTTGTTGCCACGTCAAGGCTTACACGCCAAGACTCTGGCCTTTGATCACCCGACGCTGGGCGAGCGCATGACATTTGACAGTGACCTCCCCGAGGATATGCAAGCCTGTGTAGACAAGATGCGTCACTGGGCGAAGTTTCATTGAGGATACCGATCCATGACACCCTCAGCATATGCCGTTTTTTTACATAGAAAAAAGATCATTCCTCTCCCTTTCTACTCAAGAGGTAAGAGTATACTACGGGAATACATGTCATGAGTAATGTAGCAGGGAGGAAGAAATAAAAATAGATTTTCGCAGGTAAGAAGACATAGAGTACAACCAAAATCACAGTGGTTCCTACCCATATTTTTCCACCTAGCCGATGCGTCTTTCGCCACACATCTTCAGACTCTAAAGTCCAGGGTGTCCGAATCCCGATGAAATAATTGGGTTTGATTTTACCAAAATAATTTCCTGTAGCACCCAATAAGAATAGTACAGGCAATATAATCCAGTCTATAGGTGTCGTGACATTTCCTAGCCAAATATTGATCAATCCGATAAAAAGTGTCAGGTGAAATATTCCATAAATCACTTGCAGCCGTCCGACAGTTTGACTGTACTCAGGTCTACGACGCTTAGGGTCAATGACAGGCAGCACCCAAAATAAAAGCTGTAAGCTCCAGCCCAAGCCAGCTATAATGGGAAGGTGCGTCACTTTATCGCCAAATCGATCGGGTTCCATGCGGATGTTCCAATGAACGGGAATTCGCTCGGGAATTTGATCCCAAAACAGCCACATCAAGATCATGGGGACGGTAGATAAAATGACAATGAGGGAGTAGTGATAGGATCGCTTCATGATTCGGGTTGTTGTTGTTGGAGATCCATGATCCAAGTGATCAAATCATCAAGGACAGAGGTATTGATGGAATAATAGACGTACTGGCCCTTCTTTTGAGAGCTTACAAGATCTGCCTGTCTCAGTAAATCCAAATGATGGGAAATGCTAGGTTTTTGCATATCAAATGCACTGGCGATCTCACCTGCCGTCAGGTCACCACTTTTGAGCATCTCCAATATCTGGCGACGGCTAGGGTCTTTTAGGGCTTTGAATAATTTGTCCAAGGTGAGTATTTAGATATTTGCCTAAATATCTCTACGTATATTATGGGCTTTAGTTCAAAAAAAAGACGCCGAATGAATCAGCGTCTGTTTGGATTATGTGATACACACACATGGTAAAGGGGTGTTCTTTTCCCCTTGTAAGGGACGAGGTCGCCCTTTTTAGGATAAAGATTTTTCACGTACCATGGCACGTGCTTTCTCCAAAATTGTTGTATCGTCGAGGTGGACCATTCCTCCATCAGGTCCTGGCTCTACATGTATCCCAGTAGAGTCACCATTTTCAAAATCCGTTGCACCAAAATAATTACGTACAGTCTGTACAGGGAGGTTAAGATCATTGGCGATCACGCGCATACTGCCTTTGGGTAAGCTATGCTTGAGTCGGCGCAATTCATTAAATGTTAGCGTCATAGTCTAGGTGGGTTTAAAAATGAAGCAATACGTTTAAGGACGATGAGAACATACGTATACCAAGTCTATTACTGGAAAGTAACTGACAGCAAGATGGATATACGAAAAATTCTACCTGTTTTTAATAATATAAGAAATTCTCGGATCTGAACAAATCCCGAGAAGTGTTGTTATGGAAAATCCGTCAGATGCCAATGACTGAAAATCAAGCCTTTTTACGTAATCACTAATGAGCGAAAGGATTTTTTGGGGGATTGTAGCGAGATGTTTTTCTCCATTGTCACTTACATATTTTCACAACCTAAAAATAGGTACCCTCTTTTTTCCATCTTATTCTTCTCTCTTCTTCATTCGTATTCTCTGTCCGCGTTGAGTGCCTCTTTTTCTCGATAGGCATCGGCAAGATCGACCTCAAATCTATTGGCCAACTCCATGAGATAGCTCAACACATCTGCCATTTCTCCCCTAAGCTCTCCTGGATCTACCACTTTCCCTTTCTCTTGATATAGATTGATGCGGTTGCGTATCGCTTTGGCTAGCTCGCCTACTTCTTCTGAAAATAAAAGGAAGGTAGCGAGATCAGAAGTTTGATCCCACCCTCGGAGCTTACATATAGCTGCTTGATAGGTTTGTAGCGCTTGTAAGGAGGGGTTTGGGGGGATAGAGGGATATTCTAGACGCATATATTTGGGGTTTACCTATATTTTCCCCTGCAACTTAAGCACCATCATCTTATATACAGCAGCGACTGTGAGCGAATCTGTGATTTCTTTGGACTCTACCCTTTCAAAAACGGATTCCAAGGACATTTTTTGTATCCGCAATTCCTCCGTCTCCTCAGGTGCTGCTTCACCCTGTGTCAATCCTGTCGCCAGATACACGATCCCCCATTCATCTGAAACTGAATTCGATAAATGCATCTCAAATAAAGGTTCATAATGCTCAGCCACCAGCCCCGTCTCTTCTAGTAGCTCACGCTGCGCCGTCAAGACAGGATCTTCGTCAAAGGGGCCTCCACCTTCAGGAATCTCCCAAGAGTACATTTCTAATGGGAAGCGATACTGTCCCACCATCCAGATATATCCATCCTCATAGGGCACTACCCCTACGGCATTGGCTTTGTAATGCACTGTTCCGTAGATACCTGGATTACCCACAGGATTGAGTACCTGATGCTCTGTGACTTTGATCCAGGGATTTTCGTAGGGAATATGATGAGACAATAGGGTCCATGGATTGCGTTCTTTCGATTCGTTTCGACTCATATACTTCGCGTGATAGATTGGACGACCTTAATTTGGTTAAAAAATTCCTTCGCAATGACACGAAGAAAGGTATAGGAAGGAATAGCCAAAATCATCCCTACAGGTCCACCCAAAGAAGCTGCCATGAGGATCACTATGAAAACCTCAAGTGGGTGTGCTTTGACGGAACTCGAATAAATGAGCGGCTGGAAGATAAAATTGTCAATGAGCTGGACCAATAAAAAGATCGCCAATGCCTCTCCCATCAAGGGAAGTGTCTCTTGGTAAAAGTTCATCTGAAGACTATTCAGAAGCGTCATAGTCGCTGTCATGCTCCCACCGATGATGGGTCCTACATAGGGAATGACATTAAAAATGCCAGCAAAATAGCCGATGAATAATGCGTCTTTCACCCCTAGGATACCCAAGCCTAAGGAAACCAATCCTCCGACCAGTAAGATCTCCAAAACTACTCCCACAAAGTAACGGGTCAGTAACTTTTTCACATTCTCCAAGACCTTCGATACCCTGTCCATATAAGAATCAGGTGTCAACGCCATGATCATATCATGTACCAATTTGCGCTCTTTGAGGAAGTAAAAGGTGATGAAAGTGGTGGAAAATAAGCCGATCAAGAAATTGGCACCAAACCCCAAGACGCCAGATAAAATATTGGATACATTGATTTCTTCAATCACCCGCTGAAATTGCGCCAATAATTCTTCCTCTAGCGTACTGCCCTCGGGAACTTCGATGAAGTTGTACTGCGTATTCAGATCCTTGGCCGATGCCAGGGGTTCTTGCAGATTTTCTCGAAGAGATTCTACTCGTATCCCACTGACCTGCGCAGAAATATCCACTACGAGTGGTACAAAAAAGCTCAATATCGAAAACAGCAAAGTAAATAGGGCCAGGAGCGTAATAAGCGCCTTCAAGGTATCGGGTAGTTCATTTCCCCTAATCTTCACCTTACTCAATAGTCGGACAATGGGTCGTCCAATCAGAGACAGGACTACCGCAACCCCTAGATAAATAAAGATGGAAGAAAAATACCAGATAATGACGCCAAAAATCCCCAAGACCAATCCAATGGCTAAAGCCAGCAAAATAATGGCCCCACTTACCGTCAATGTTTGTCTCCAGTTCTCCATATGCATTTTCTTATCGCATCCCCTATATGCTGGGAGGATCTAGTCCTTCCTAAAGCATGTCTGAAACTTCAAATATGGTCCTATCCCTCAGGATCATTTGCTTTACTATGCTTCCAACATCTCATATTCACTTTTCCTCATAAATGTACTGATTTTGTTCAGAGTGAGGAGAAAGAGAGTGAAAATTAATGCTTAAGTTAGATGCGTTGAGCTGAAAGGGTTGCACCAGCGGTATGAGTCAAGCAGAAGATTTGTTTTATCGTATTGAAGAAAATGGAGAGGGACTGTTCAAGGACCGTGGGAGCAAGTTTTATGCTTTTGCCTATCCTGTACAGAATGTGGAGGAGATAGAAGACCGCATACGACAACTCAAAAAGACCTGTCATGATGCGCGACACCACTGCTATGCCTACCGTCTAGGAAATAGAGGAGAAACTGTGTATGTCAATGACGATGGTGAGCCTTCACATAGTGCGGGGACACCCATACTCGCAGCTATTCGTTCGGCTGAGCTAACAGATATCTTGATCGTGGTCGTGAGATATTTTGGTGGAACAAAATTAGGGGTCAGAGGCTTGATTGAGGCTTACCGCACGAGTGCAGTGGAGGCACTAGAAGGCTTGCCCAAAACACCTATCATTCCCAAGGTCCTTTTCTCACTTACCTTTCCTTACAATCGTACCAGTGAGATCAACAGGCTTTTGCATCCTCACCCAGTCATTGTGGTCGAGGCCCATTATACCGATATCTGTCGCATTACCTACTCCATCGAAAAAAAGATGTACCCCCCCTTGTCACAAGCCTTTACATCTGCTGGTATCTCATGGAAAGTTTTACAGATGGATGAATAAATAGGTGGTTTCCCCATGCAGCGAATCGGCTTCAAAATAAGTTTAGAATAAAGGGATCTTATTCATACAGTTTTTTATATTTATCAAGAGTGTAACTGTTTATAGGACAAAATCAGATTCCAGATGGTACCTGTGAAGCAGAAAGGGAAAACGCATATACACTCTTAGCTTAGGGGGCAAAATTTATCCCTCTTACTTTATCTTTAAATTATCAACCATTCTAAATAAGAGATGGTTACCAAAGTAGCAGGGCCTTCATGTGGTGGTACTGCTGCGATCAAATCGTATTTATGAAGCGAGCATACAGATACATTTTCCTTATATTTTTGTACACATGGACGACTGTCCTTTTCGCGCAAAGTGGAAAAATCCTATCCATTTCCCATCAATTTGAGCAGGCACCGAGTATCTCGGAGATTCAACAAGTGGTAGAGGCGAATATATTGCCAGGATTGCCTCCTGGAACGGACGTGATGTACCAAGAACAGAGGCGAAGTTTGGGTGCCACACATTATAAGTTTGACCTGAGGTATGCCCAGGCCCCTATCTTCTATGCAGAGATAAAAGCACATGTCAGCCATACACATAAGTTGCGGACCATCAGCAAGAGTTTCCCCTCCTTCACAGCTCCCGAGGACAAGTTCTCTTTCCCTGTAGACTCTACATGGCTGCACAACTGGATTGTCCAACGGCAAAAAGCACTGACAGATGTAGAGATTCAATGTCCACTTTGGTATGTATCAGAGGGAACCTTACAACCTGTAGCATGTATTCGAGCCTACAGTGAGTCTCTAGGCCTTGCCAATGAGTTTCTCTTGGACGCCAAGGGTCATGTCATTGAGCAGTCGGACTTAGGCGCCTACCACAACTGGGGACATCGTCATAATGGAGATAGTACCTGCCGAGGCCGTGTATTCATTCCCGATCCTGTCACCCGTGCCCAAGCTCCCTATGGTCAGGCATTCTCGGACGACAATGACGCGCATACACCTTTGCTAGAGAGTTTGATGGATACAGTAGAACTCAAAGGACTCACGCTCGTCAATGGTCGATGGGAGTTGAGAGGTCCGCACGTAGCGATAGAGGACATTGCCCCTTTTAATGATATACCTGCCAATAGCAGCACGGGATTATTTTTCTTTCGCAGAGATCAATCGGAGTTTGAGGATGTCATGGCCTATTATCATATCGATACCTTCCAGCGCTATGTCCAGTATTTGGGGTTTGACAGCCTGCAAAATCAGCCGCTCAGGGTAGATCCTCACGGTAAGGCAGATAGTGACCAGTCCGTATTTGTCACCAATAACGGCAACTCGTATATCCTATTTGGAGATGGAGGGGTGGACGATGCAGAGGACGCTGACGTGATCATCCATGAGTATGGACACGCGCTCTCCTATGATGCCGCTCCCAACACGAGGCGAGGGTCTGAGCGTGTCGGATTAGATGAAGGATTTGGCGATTACTTCGCAGCAGCTTATTCCTACGACTTGTCTCCCTGGCAGTGGTTTGAAATTTTCAATTGGGATGGGCATAATGTATTCTGGCCTGGGCGTGAAGCCATCGTGAGTGAAATGTATCAAGGGCCTGGCAACTACGGGATCTATCAAATTGGGGCTTTTTGGGCGTCTATCATGATGGAGATCCGACTGGAGATTGGGGCTGAGATAACCGATCAGTTGGCGCTGGAAGAGTTGTATAGCAACTTTCCCGATATGACCTTGGCAGATGGAGCCTTCCTGCTGATTGAAGCTGATTCTGTCCTTTTTGGAGGCATACATACCGCTGTTATACAGGATAAATTTTGTGGGCGTGGCGTGATCCTTAATTCGAGCTGCTTAGGGGTATCTGTTGACGCAGCTCTTCCCTCTGAATTTGCCATTTACCCTAATCCAGCAAAAGAGGCTGTACAACTCGTACTGGTACCAGATACCTATCAGGTGCATCTCTGGGATCTTTCGGGGAGACGTGTCAAGACGTGGTCCATTCAAGCTTCTCATAGTACCTACACTTTGCCCTTACCTGAGGTAGGAGGTTTATTCGTTCTCGAAATTCAAAGTCCAAATCAAAAAAAGTATCGATTCAAGATAAATATCATCCATTAAATTAAAATGTGACTGATTAGTATTTATCTCGAATTTTATACAGATAGAATGTAAGTTTTGAATGAGAATGTTCTTTTTTTGAATCTTCTCCTAGATTTAACGGTAAGATCCAAGGAATAAATGGAAATTTTAGACAAAAAATCCACAAAACTACATTGTAGGATGAAGGTACTTATGGTCGATAAACAGGCGTAAAAAATCCCTATCATTGCAAAAGAAATTGGGAGTCTATCTTTTGTACTCCAACAAATGGAAAGAAGAGTTCCTGGGGATTCCTTTCAAGGAATACACGCACTAAGACGTTCATACATTATGCCAACGCTCATGCCCGCTCAGCAAACACAAGACCATGCCTTTGTGACGGGAAGCATCCGACCTGTAGTCCTTTGTATCTTCCAGCACAAAGGAAAAATTCTGGTTAAACAAATTACCAGAGACGCATCTGCTTCCCCTGTTTATATGCCTCCAGGTGGAGGGTTGATTTTTGGGGAATACAGTTGGGAAAGCATACGAATAGAAATCAAGAAAGAACTCGGAGAAGAAATCAAAAATCTGTCATTTCTTGGCACATCTGAGCAAGTGACAACCGAAGGTCAGCTTCCTAAGCATGAGATTGTTTTTTTATTCAAAGGCGAATTGGCAAATGAAGCTGCATATCAACAGGAGATGTTTTGGGGTGAAGATGAGACGGGACAACCTGTACAAGCCACTTGGAAGCCTATCTCCTTCTTCAAAAAGAATAAAGGAAAACTTTATCCAGATTTAATTCTTGAGTTGGTTTGAAACCACAATCGAATTTATCACCTGCTGAGCTTTCAAGATTTGACGGTACAAAGAAAGCGGCATCAAGCATGTGGAGTTTAGGTCTATTCTCAAAGCATCTTTCACCTCACACCATTTATCCCTAAAACTTCGGACGCTCTAGTAAAGCATCCACAATATAGGACCTCTTGATATCTGCTTTAGACGTAAAGGGCCTAGCTTTCCGTCTTTTCCGAGGAGCAGGTTGTTCTTCTTTGTCTTTATCTTTTTTATCACTCGAACCAGTTCGACTACCTGGAAGAAACGCTTCGTTTAACGGGCGTGTGGGCGCGCGCTGCGGCATCCGTTGCACCCCTCCTCCTGCACTATCTCCCAATCCTACCCGTACCCTTAAGTACCTGACATACAAAAGTAAGGCTATGACAAGAAGGGATAAGAAAATGATGAGAAGTACTTGCATTGTGACAAACTTTGTGGAAAAATTGAGGATAATCTTCCGCCTATTTGACGGAAATTAGCTCTCCGTTCGTTGGTATGCAAGTGCCAACAGGAGAAATAGGTCATGAACCATGGACAAAATTTGTGGATTTGCGTTCGATTTTGTCTTACTCTGCTGGCTTATGCTAAATTGCCGACGAATATTAGAAGCGTTCTAGTCCCCTTCTGTTGGGGAGCGTCTAGGACAAGGGACTGAATTATGCAGCTGAAGAAATTAGAATTATTTGGCTTTAAAAGCTTTGCCAATCGCCAAACCTTAGTTTTTGATCACGGCATCACAGGGATCGTAGGTCCCAATGGCTGTGGCAAATCGAATATCGTAGATGCTATTCGCTGGGTACTGGGTGAGCAAAAGACCAAAAATTTGCGTTCGGAGAAGATGGAGAATGTCATTTTTAATGGCACAAAATCCAAACGCAAGTCCAACTTTGCGGAAGTATCCCTGACATTTGAAAATACCAAGAATCTCCTTCCTACCGAGTACTCGACCGTCAAGATCACACGAAAGCTTTATCGGTCGGGTGAAAGTGACTATCAAATCAATGGTGTCAGCTGTCGACTAAAGGATATCCAAAATCTCTTCCTTGACACAGGGATTAGCTCTGATTCCTATGCCATCATTGAGTTGGGGATGGTCGACGCGATCTTGACGAATAAAGACAATGAGCGACGAAAGTTTTTTGAAGAAGCGGCTGGCATCTCCAAATACAAGATTCGTAAACGAGAAACCCTACGGAAGCTACGCGATACTGACTCAGATCTAGAACGGGTGGAAGACATCCTCTACGAAATCGACAAGAGTCGAAAATCACTAGAGAAGCAAGCTCGACGGACACAGCGATACTTTGAGATCAAGGAGCAATACAAATATATCAGCTCCCAGTATGCCTTTCTGGGTATGCGCTCTATCCGCGAGCGACAGAATCAGCTCCGCATCCTGGAGGACCAGCTGACCGATGAAATCACCGAAGTACAGTCAGGACTTGCGCTCTATGAAGCACGCATACAAGAGCTCAAAAAGGAACTCGTGGACCGAGAGCGAATGCTGGCTACAGCTCAGGAAGACCTGAATACGCATATGAGCAAATTGCTCAACCTGGAAACAGAGAAGTCTATCAAAACCGAGCGTCTCAAGTATCTGCAACAGCGGGAGCATGCGATCCGAAATCAGATGGAAACGGAAAAGCGCCGTCATACAGAAAATCAAAGCAAGCGCAACCAACTAGAAGAGACTCAGATGCGCCTAGAAAAGGAGCAATCGGAGCAGCAACGCATCGAATCAACTACACAGGAGAAGGTCAATATCCTACGACGTACCTACCAAGAGCAGCAGCAACAAGTCGACAGCCTCAATGCCCAGTATCGAGAGACAGAGCAAGAGGTACAACAGATCTCTCGTGAGATCGACATGAAAAAAGTCAAGATCCAAAGCCTGGAATCAGAGCTACGTAGGGCAGAAGAAGATAAATATCGTAGATCGACTGATCTAGATGCCTTCACAGACAAGGCAGAGGAGCTCAGGGCATCTGTCGAGTCTATGGAAAAACAGGTAAACGAGCTGGAAGCACAACGAGATACGCATCAAGCCCAACTCCGCCAATCAGAACAGGATGTGACCACACTCAAAGATAAGGTCTACAAATCCAATCGTTTGATCGATGCCAAGCAAAACGAGTACAGCTTGACCAAAAGTCTTGTAGAGAACCTGGAAGGATTTCCCGCTAGTGTAAAATTCCTGAAGAAAAATGCCAAATGGATCAAAGATGCGCCTCTACTATCTGACGTGTTCGCTGTACCTGAGACGCATAAGGTAGCCATTGAAAACTACCTAGAAGGCTTCCTAAGCTATTATGTAGTTCCTTCGCGGCAAGATGCTTTACTCTCTGTGCGGATGCTGGCAGATGCCTCCAAAGGGCGAGCGAATTTCTTCATCCTAGATGAACTGACCAATTATAAACCCCATAATCCCTTAATCTTCACGCAGGCACAACCTGTAATGGAGGTAATAGACTGTGCGCCCGAGTATAAAAAGCTGGCTGCTTTCCTTTTGGATAAGGTCTACATCGTGCGAAGCGAAGAGGAAATCCCAGATGATGTACCTGAAGAAGTTATTTTCCTGACACAATCAGGCAATATCACTCGTCGTAGATTCATGATGAGTGGCGGATCTTTGGGTTTATTTGAAGGAAAAAGATTAGGACGTGCCAAAAATCTGGAAAAGCTAGATAAGGAAATTGCCAAGCTGCAAAAACAACTTACCCAAGAGAAGGCAGAACTTGAAAAGGCACAAAAGCAACTCGAATCTCTTAAGCGGACAGACTATATCAGTGGCCTTGATCAAGCAAGGAGTAGCCTTTCGGAAAAGCAGCGCGATCTTTCTGTCTTGCAAACTAAGGAACAAGAATACAAGGAGTTCTTGGCGCGTGTAGGTCAGAGGACGGATTCTCTATCAGATGAACTAGAAAAGTTGCAAGGTGAGATACAGGAAGCGACGCCCCAGCATCGCATCAAGGAAGAACAAGTTCTCCAATTTCAAGGTCAGCTAGCGCAACTGCGTGAAACTGCACAGGAAAACGGAGACCTCCTCAATGAAGCCACACAGGTTTACAACCAGGAGCACATCAAGCGTATCCACCTCGACAATGAATACCAAAACGTTGCCCGCGAACTCGATCAGTTGCTCCTCACGATGGACCAATATGTTGAGCGCGAGAATCAATTATTGGAAGATCTATCCAAAGTCGAAAAAGATACAGAGGAACTGATTAGTAGCAATCTACAGGATGATGAACACATCGTCTTTCTGTACAATCAAAAGAAGGAAAAAGAGGAGCGAGTAGGCAGAATGGAAGCCCAAGTAGGGGCATCTAAAAATAGCATCAGTCAAGCAGAAGATAACTCCTCTGGTGCACGTAAGAAACGAGAAGATCTCGTGACGCGTCAGCAGAGCTTGAAAGAGCAGGAAACAGAAATCAAGCTTGAGATTCATGGACTGAGAGAACGAATGTCAGTGGAGTTTCAGGTAGATGTGACCGAGTTAAGTCAAGTGGTCTTATTTGACAAACCTGTTGAGGAATATGATTACCATTCCATTGAGGAGCAGGTCATGAAACTCCGCACCCGTGTCCAGAATTATGGAGAGATCAACCCCTTAGCGGTGGAGGCCTTCCAGGAAATTCAGGAGCGGCATGAATTTATCAGTACCCAACGAAACGATCTATTGGAGGCCAAGGATTCCCTACTTACCACCATTAGCGAAATCGACCAGACGGCTAAGGAAAAATTCATTGAGACCTTCACAGTCGTTCGCGAGCATTTCCAGTCGGTATTTAAGTCTCTCTTCTATGAAGAAGACAATTGCGACCTCATCCTGATGGATCCTGAGCGCCCCCTTGAGTCGGATATCAATATCATTGCACGTCCCAAGGGTAAGCGACCGCTGACGATCAAGCAGCTCTCAGGAGGAGAAAAGACACTGACTGCCGTTGCCCTTCTCTTTGCCATTTACCTCATCAAGCCTGCCCCGTTTTGTGTATTTGATGAGGTAGATGCGCCGCTCGATGATGCCAACATTGACAAGTTCAACAACATCATCCGCGATTTCTCCCATGATTCACAGTTCATCATCGTGACACACAACAAGCGCACGATGAGTTCGACCAGTGTCATATATGGCGTGACAATGGCCAATCAGGGCATTTCTTCTGTGGTACCTGTAAGTTTGGAGGAGTTGGCACTGGCTTAGCATATGCTAAGCACGCGCAAGCTGTCCCATCAGATCATATTCCATGGCGTCTGTGATCTGTATGGGATAAAATTCGCCTAACTGTAATAACTGATCTGTACGGATAATCACCTCATTGTCTACCTCAGGAGAATCTGCTTCGGTTCTTCCGACGTAATAGCCGTCTTCCTCACGATCAATCAAAGTACGGAGCGTTTGTCCTACTTTGGCTCTATTTAGTTCAAAAGAGATATCCTGCTGTAGCTCCATTACCTCTTCCTTTCGCTGTTCCTTGACCTCAGACTCAATCAGATCTTCCATCTTATCTCCTGCATGTGTGTTTTCCTCATGAGAATATGTAAACACACCTAGACGATCGAATTTAGCCTCTTTCAAAAATCTGAGCAACTGCTGGTGGTCTTCTTCTGTCTCACCAGGATGTCCCACAAGCATGGTCGTGCGCAGCGTCAGTCCTGGCACTTCATCGCGGATGCGCTTCACCAAGTCTTCGGTGCGCTTCTGATTGATGCCACGTCGCATGTGTCTGAGCACGTTGTCAGAGATGTGCTGGAGGGGCATATCGAGGTAATTGCAAATATTGCTACGCTCGCGAATGGTCGGCAGGATCTCTGTAGGGAAGCCTGAAGGGTAGGCATAGTGCAAACGAATCCATTCCAGTCCCTCCACATCCGAGAGTGCTTTGAGTAGATCATTCAATTTGCGTTTGCCATAAAGATCCAGCCCATAATAGGTCAGATCCTGCGCAATCAACATCAATTCTTTGACGCCTTTGCTTACCAAAAACTTCGCCTCATCGACGAGCATTTGGATACTACGCGAGTTGTGCTTGCCACGCATAAGCGGGATGGCACAAAAGGAACAAGGACGGTTGCAGCCTTCAGCGATCTTCAGGTAAGCAAAGTGACTGTCTGTCGTCGTTTTACGCTCACCAATGAGTTCCTGCTTATAAATTGCTCCTAGATGATTCACCAAGTCTGGTAAATCCTGCGTCCCAAACCACGCATCTACTTCTGGGATTTCAGCTTTGAGGTCATCCTTGTAGCGCTGCGAAAGACAGCCTGTGACGATCACTTGATCGACCAAGCCTTGGGCTTTACGGTCGGCATACTGCAAGATGGTATTCACCGACTCCTCCTTGGCGTGGTCGATGAATCCGCAAGTATTGATCACCACAATTCCTGAATCCTGGCTGTAGTCCTCATGGGTGGCTTTCAAGCCATTTCCGTGAAGCTGAGATAGCAGGCGTTCAGAGTCTACCAAGTTTTTGGAACAACCCAGTGTGATAAGATTTATATTTTGTTTTGCGCGCTTTTGCTGCTTCGCAATATTGGTATGCATGTTTATTCACTTTGAGACCGCTCCAATGGATTTTTCTAATTAGAAACGGGTAAGGAGTGGAACAGAAAAACGTAGAAGATGTTTATTCCTATGGTGATGAGTAGACCGAAAGAAGCGATCACGCAGTCTCATTAAGATACTTTTTGGAACATGGCGTTGATGAACTCCTGAGGATCAAATACCTGAAGATCGTCGATCCCCTCCCCCACTCCGATAAACTTCACAGGGATTTTAAACATATCTGAAACGCCGATGACGACGCCTCCTTTTGCTGTCCCATCCAGCTTGGTAAGCGCCATAGCTGACACATCGGTTGCTTCGGTAAAAGCAGTGGCTTGAGAGATGGCATTTTGGCCTGTGGAGGCATCTAGTACGAGCAGTACTTCATGGGGAGCACCTTCGAGGACTTTCCCCATGGAACGTTTGATCTTACCCAGCTCAGCCATGAGGTTTTTCTTGGTCTGCAAGCGTCCCGCTGTATCTACGATGATGACATCATGCCCTTCTTCCACACCTTTTTTCACGGTCTCATAGGCTACTGCGGCTGGATCTGTGTTCATGCCTTTAGAATAAAAATCAGCTCCGACACGGTCTGCCCAAAGTTTGAGCTGGTCTACGGCAGCTGCACGAAAGGTATCGCCCGCCCCCATCAAGACTGTCTTCCCTTGGTTTTTGTAGCGGTAGGCCAGTTTCCCGATTGTCGTCGTTTTCCCCACTCCATTTACACCTACCACCATGATGACATGTGGAATCTTCTTTCCATCTAGTTCCTGATCGGGTACTTCAAAGTAGTCCCTGGATGCTGGATGATTTTCCAAAATCATGGTCTCTATTTCATCTTTCAGCAATCTATCCAGTTCTGCCGCATTGGAATATTTATCTTTTGATACACGATCTTCGATCCTTTGGATGATCTTGATCGTAGTTTTCACGCCTACATCACTGGCAATCAAGACTTCCTCTACCTCATCTAGGACATCTTCGTCGATTTTCCCTCGCCCTACAATGGCCTTCCCCAAACGAGCGAAAAAGCCTTGTTTCGTTTTTTCCAGCCCTTTATTGAGTTTGTCTTTATTTTCTTTCTTTTTGAAAAAATTCAGCATAGGAGCTTCGGTTTGTATAAGCACGCAAATATAGGGAATCTTTTACAGGTAATGAAGTGGTTAGAAAGAGACGATTAAGGTAGAAGGATCTTTTATTTGTATGTGATTCAATTTGGGAAACATGGAGCGTCAACGGGATGGGGAACCACGCCATAGTGGTGGTTCTACGTACAGGCGCACAGATGTCTAGACATATAGACATCAAACCCAAAAGTGAAGCAAGAAGAAAAAAGGTGAAACAAGGCCGCTATGCGTAGTCATCAAACTACGCAGGGCTTAATCTATTAGTTTCCAAACTAAGCCATCAGAGCGCGGCTAGGCCGCCAGACTTGTCATGATCATATTAGGCACCAACGGGACGTTGGCACTGGCAGGGTGCCATGCCATGGCGGTGACCCTACATTTGTTTTACATCAATCAGGAACAGCCACCGCAAAGACAGCCTCACCATTTTCCAAGATCAAGACCTCATCAGGATCATCTGCTGCATATAACTCACAGTTAAACTGGGCAGAAATCAAATAGGTAGGTCGTCCCTGTGCATCTTCTACATACGGCTCATAACTGAGCACCTCAAATGTGCTACTAGCTGGCTGAGACTCAAATCGCTGGGAGGTATATCTTCGTCCTACAGGATCTGTGTATTCGATACATACTCTTCCTAAATCTAATGGTAAGCTAGATCGAGTAAAGTCCGTGGACGAAATACAGGATGCGCCTGAACCTGTGTAGATATTTTTGATCACACAGCAGGTTCCTTTAGATTTAAATGTAGCCACTAGCTTCACTTCATAGATACCAGGCATTTCGTAGGTATGTGTCACCACCTCTTGCTTTGCATAGTGAATACCATCTCCTGTAGTCAAGACTAGAACAGGATTTCCCAAGCTACGATCGTAATCGGCCTGAAACTTCACATTGGTTTCATCCAATATCTCATAGTTTAAATCCAACCCACAATCCACATAGCGCTGTCCTGTTTGGACAACTTGGCGAGAGATCGAGGTACATCCTGCGGCATCAGTGACCGTCACTTTTACTTCATACAAACCCTCTGTCTGGTAAGTATGCTTGGGATTGGGGAGTGTCGAAGTATTGCCATCACCAAAATCCCAGAGGTAGGTCTTTCCGTCCGTATGTTGAGGATCAGACGTTTGGAAGGCCATCGTAAACGGCTCAGTTGGATCGATTTGCCCAAGATAAAAACGCGTACCTATCTCCAATACCTCCTCAGCATTGAATGCATTTCCTGCCAGTTTTTGATCTCTTAAAGTAATGGATAAGGCTCCTTCTTTTCCCCCGACAAATGCACCCGAAAAGGTTTGCACATTTTGCACATCCAATGTCCAATCTGTTGCCATGACATAGTCATTTTCTCCTGCTTGCCAAGCTACTTGCTGCTCATCCAGGGTCGCAGAAGCCGTAAACACAGGATCTGTCGATGCAGGAAAGGGGAGATCCTGTTTGCAACTGATGAGTACGAGAATCAATGCCCATGCGCACATTGAACCTATATTTCTGTACAAAAAATATATCATCTCAAGCGATAGTTGAGGGTGAATTGGAGTTGACGCCACCTATCTTTTTGTTCTTGCTTCCAGACCTGATCCTGTGTAAAGTCTACCATTCCCCATTGGTACTGAAGACCTAGATGCACATTGTTTGCTACTTGGATTTCGTATCCTATCTGGGGAGATACATCCCACTGGCGCAAGCCATAAGTGATACCCGAAAGGGTCTGCGATTCAGACACAAATTCCCCTCCCTGCCTTTGAACATTTTGGGTAAACTGCCCTTTGGACCCTATCAGATAATGTATCCCCACGCCTACCGTCACCTGATGTCCTGAGAAAAGTTTTCGCTGGATATGAAGTGGAACATGGAGTCGACTTGCACGCTCAGGCTCCCACTGGATTTGGGTGCTTTGGGATGCAAAATCATAGACGGTGCCTATAGAATCTACTTTCAGACCCGAAAGTGGCAAGGTCTCATACTCTAAGCCTGTCATGATGTTCCATCTTCTGCTGTTGCCCAAGGGCAGTGTCAATCCAACCCCCATACGACTATGGCGACGTAAAATGGACTCATTGGACTCACTCAATCTCGTCTCACTTAGGGTAAAGGTTGCTTTAAATCTTACCTGGACTTTTCTAAAAGGCGTAAATGTGCGATAGCTTCTGCTGAGTTCAGGTATCACAAAATCATTTTCCTCTCTAAAACGTGCATCTGGCATAGGGACAACCGCGCGCTCAGGGAAGGTCACACTCGAAAAATGTAGATGAGATTCTTGACTTTCCGTTTCTTGATCTTTGGATTCAGCTTCTTCAACAGAGGTAAATAAGTTCTTTTTCTCTGGGCTATCCTCTACTCCTAAATTGACTGACATAGGCACAATAGGAGGAGCTATCTGACTTGTTTGGCCTGGGGCTATCCTATTTACACGAGGTCTTGGATAGACAGAAGGGGGTAATAAAGGCTGTGGTTGGTTCGGAGCTAATGATGGTACATCTGTAGAAGAAACTGTGGCCAAGGGAGCTTCACCTTCTTGTACAAGAGATGTTTCAGGCCATAGTATCCATGCCCCCAATCCTACACCTAAGAATAGGAGGGGAAATACAACCCAGAGAAAAAATGGCCTTTTCCGTTTGGCTTCTGCATCCCAAACCGCCATTTGCTCCTGGGCCTCTTCCCAGAATGCATCCTGATAAACAGGCGGCTCCGACGCCAGCTTATCTTTGATGTATTCCACTAATTTATCTTCCTCTTTCATGACGCCATTTTTTCAGGGTATCCCTTTTTAGCCAATAGTTTCTGTAATCTTTTGCGTGCATCGCTGTAGTGCCATTTGACTGTGCCCTCGCTGATCCCCAGCATTTTGGCTATTTCTCTATGTTTGTAACCATCTATCGCATGCAAATTAAACACCGACGCCGTCTGCGGTGGCAACGATCGGATGGCTAAATATATTTCTTGTGCTCCAAAATCTTCGTCAAACTGGACACTTCCTGAGGCAGTCTCCAACTGAGCGATGTCAGATAGTTGTACATGGTTTTGGTAGCGCTTTTTCTTCTTCAGTTCATCCAAGATGCTGTTGATCATCACACGCTTACTCCAAGGGAGAAAGGACTCTGATTTATGGAGGTTTCTGAGATTTTTGAGAATCTTATAAAAACCCAAATTGAGATACTCTTTCGCATCATCCTCACAAGTCGCATATCTTAAACACACAGGATACAAATAGCCAAAACAAAGCTCATAGAGCTTGCTTTGTGCTTGCTTATCTTTTTTGATGCAAGCCTTGATCAACTGTGAGTGGGGATTTGTCATAGACTAATTACTACCCAAGCTAGTTTCATGAACTGTACCTTTTATAAAAGGACCTCCTGCGCATGCTAAACGCAGGAGGTATAAAATTAAAAAACTTGACTACCTAATGATATGAAACTTCTGCGCGGCAATTCGTTCTTCGCCTGCAATAATATCTATATGATAGACACCTGAGGGTAGATCTTGCAGAGAAATTTCTTTCTTCATCAAACCTGCCTGCTCCATTCCTTTGGCAATCCAGACCGATTGTCCCATCATGTTTCTGATGCGAAGCGTATATTCATTGGTCTGTGGGATGTCCATCTGGACAGTAACTTGATCTTTGGCTGGATTCGGATAGAGATTGAATGAAAGAGAGGTGAGTGGATCATTACTTGAAGCCAAGCTACCTACTTTCAATACATCTGTATCTGTCACTTCAAAATCCAGCTGGTTAAACGTCTCATTATTCGCCGTGATGTCCACCACATAATGTTCTGAGTTTCTTCCCCACATTTCTACCTGCACTTTGTACTGTCCATAAGCCAGGTTTCCGATGCTATACTCTCCATTTTCATTGGTCATACCAGCAGCGACCATCTGATCATTCATGTCCATCACCAAGATACTGGTATTCATCATAGGATCACCAGGACCGTTTTTATTGGCTCCTTGAGATACCAATCCTCCCACAAATCCAGGGCCTCCGCTGTTGTTTCCTGGCTCTAGGTTGATGATCAAGAAGGGGAAGGAAGACTGATTGACCACTGTTGCATTGAACCAGAATGCATCGTCACCATAATAGGTCGGCAAGAAGTTGCTGTAGTTCGGATCACTCGGGTTCGGGGCGACCTTGACGCGATAGTCTCCATTGGGCGCGCCAAATATGAAGAGACCACCCAAGGTAGGATCAGACTGGAAAGTATCTACTGCCGTCAATGTCCCTGCCACGCTATCATATACAATCAGCCAAGCTGTATAGTCATCCACGATCTGTCCATTGGCAAACACCTGACCGATTACCCCAAAGTTATTGGGACCAGGTGTCGTATTGAATACAACACAAGAAGAATCTGAACAAGAACCTGTGTTGACACCCAGACATGCTGTATAAAAGCCTGCCGAGCTATAGGTGTGGGTGATAGAAGGACTATTAGTATTTAAGACTGTACCGTCTCCAAAGTTCCAGGTATACAGGGCATTAGTATCTACATACTGGGCGGTAAAAATGATCTGGTTCAATCCAGCACCCTGGGAAAGGTGAAAGAGGGCACTACAAGTAGGAGTTGTATTCACGACGATTGTCTGGCAAGACTGCTGGCTACAATTACCCAAAGAATCCGTTACAGTCAGACATGCCAAGTATGTACCAGGATTGGTATATGTCTTCTGTACAAACGGACCAGAAGCTGTCGTACCATCCCCAAATTCCCAATCATACTGTGTCGATGCATTACCTGAACCTATCGCAAAGAAGTCATAGGTCGAATTGCCCAAATCGTTGTATACAAAGTTGGGAGAACAAGCATTATTGGGCAGAATAGTGATGGTTTCGCAAATCGAATCCGTACAATTGAGTATCGTATCAGTTACCGTCAGACAGACATCGATCGGACCCGTAATGTTGTAGATATGCACCAGATTGGGCTGGTTAGAAGTCGTACCATCTCCTAGATCCCACTGGTAGACCAGATTGCTCCCTAGAGCCTGCTCGAAGAAAAAGACGGAGTCCAATGCAAAAGGATCAATCAAAAAGTCAAATGCTGCTGTGGGGCAACTGGGTACCGAAACCGTAATGGGATAACAATAGACACCTGAGCATCCTCCTGGATTCACTGTATCTGTCAGCGTCAAACATACATTATAAAATCCTGTCGACGCATACGTATGGATAGGAGAGATCTGTGTGGAGGTATTACTATCTCCAAAGTCCCAAAAGTAGGTCACGTTGCTACTAGCTCCTGAGATAGCAGGGAGAAACTCATATGTAAAGGTATCGAGTTGGTTGGGAGCAAAATCAAAGCTACACCCTGAGACTTGCGTAATCGTCACTGAATCACAATAGCTGGTAAAACATCCGTTGGCCAAGTTGATGTAGGTGAGACACACGAGATAGTCACCCGTATTGGTATAGGTAT
Source organism: Bacteroidota bacterium (assembly GCA_039820545.1). Taxonomy (GTDB): domain Bacteria; phylum Bacteroidota; class Bacteroidia; order J057; family J057; genus JALEFZ01. Next base: position 36,647 of record JBCBPW010000022.1, read on the forward strand.
GGGAAACATAATCATTGTTTGTGCTGTCCACTGTCCCATCTCCAAAATCCCACAAATAAAACTCTGAACTATTTCCAGAAGAAGGAATCGAAGCAAAGAAAGCCACGGAATCTATACCTCCAGAGCTAGAGAATGTAATCGAACAACCATTGGGGATCACGACTGTCTGACAGAGGGTATCGGTGCAACCACTGGAATCATTATCGATGATCAAACACGCATTATAAGAGCCTGGACCAGGATAGACATGGGTAGGGTCCTGCACAGTGGAACTCGCTCCATCTCCGAATAACCACTGATAGGTGAGAGAACCCGTAGGACCTGGGTTGGATAAATTTTGGAAGGAGACCGTATCGTCATAGACTGGTCCTATTAAAAAATCTGCATTACAGGTCTGTCCTGAGGGGAAGGTAACTACCACTTGCTGACATATGGAATCAGCACAATTACCTAGGCTATCCGCAATAGATAAACAGACTGTATACGTGCCTCCTGAGGCATAAGTATGATGAGAAAAAGATCCTGTACCCGTCGTCCCATCTCCGAAATCCCAAGAGTAGACGAGGTTATTGCCTGCTGCTTGTTCAAAGAAGGTCAAGGTAGTCCCAAAGGATTGTGTGTAGAAAAAGTCAGCCGTACAGTTGGGAAAGTTAGCATTGATTACCGAATCACAGATGATTACCGTACTTAACGTATCACCCGCAAAGAAATACCCATAGTTGGCAAAGAGGGAATCCCCAGGATTGCTACAATCCTCCCATGCAATGGTTAGATCTGGCGCAATATTCTGAGGAATCGTATACTGGAATGCTCCTGTAGCATCAGTCGTCGCCGTACCAGAAAAGATATTTGGCGTTTGATCAATGCGGACCGTGAAGTTAGGTAAAGGCAGTCCATTGGAGGAGTCCAATACCACTCCGAGGACCGTAATCTGCGCCTGCACCATACTGAAGGTGCAGAGCAGAAAGAGGGTACAAATGGAAAATAAATACTTCATTGTTTGTTGTGAATTATATGTCTTGGACAAGCATGGCTTGTATTGCTTTACATTCAGAAACAGAAAAAATCAAAGTTCAAATCAGGTGCTAGCATTGATTTTCCCTAAGACGGCGCGCTTTTTCAAAAAGGTTGGGGAGTGAGGGGGATTTTTTTAAAAAAATAAGTAAGAGGACAGATCTTTAGACGTGAGACATGAGACTCAAAGCGCTAAGAATAAGACTCTTACACCTTACTTTTGCCTCGATTTTTTATGTATAAGTACTTTAGCACCAACGGGACGTTGGCGCTGGCAGGAAGGTTCAAAGCTCGTTTACTGTCCTGAAGGGACAGTGCATTATAGCATGTGGAGTTTAGTCCCATGCCTAAAATAGCACCAACGGGACCTTGGTGCTGGCAGGAAGTATGATTTTCCCCATGTTTCGATTTCACTTTTATGGAAAATTGACAATTGACAGCATCAAATTCGAATACCTAAGGTTAAGAAGTGGTCTCCTCTTCGGATATTTTTCATCCCCCATTCTCTTTGAAAATAAATATATTGACTCCTGAATAAATAAGCATACCGAACTTGAATACGATCTGTTCCCCATTCTGCCCCAAGTGAGAATTGTCTTACTCCTCCCTGGTAGCGTGTTCGGGAGTTTAACCCTGAATGAAGCGCAAAGTAAAACCCAGAAGGAAGCTTACGGAAGATGCTTACACCTCCGTTCCAACCAAACTCTCTCAACTCAAACCTCCACCCCAAAGGGTTGTCTGCTAGAGAAGTAAATACCGCAAGATAGGGATCTACATCTTGGTCGGCATTTGCAGAAGGAACCATCAGTTTACTTGTCTGTAGCGCCATCATGATTCCCCAACTTGCCGTTGAGGCAGCATCTTCAAACGCTATCGTCACTTGACCTCCTAATCTTCCTGTCGCAGGAATGTACCTACTTTCGCTGAAGCCCAGTCCCTCTCGATCAAAATTCATTTTGGGTCCCACGTGTGTCAAGCTCAACCCTGCCCCAAACTGTGCAGTGATCCTCTCTTTTATCTGCACTTGATCCTGATAGTGTAGACCCAAGTCACCCGAAAAGGAATAAAACCGGAACTCCTCAAAAGTTGTGTTATTAAATACAACCTGACTAAAAAAATTGATACCAGCTCCTACAGTAAACTTAGGGGAAAGGGAGAATCCTCCACTGAGGCGAAGATTGTGCCCAAGCATGCCACCAACTCTTTGGATAAAAAATGACGAGGGATTCAGGTTCGATCGTGGAGGTCTGAAGGAAAAGTGAAAGCTAGAACCAGAAATACTCATTCCGCCTCTTTTCCAAGTGCGCGCAGCATGAAACTCTCCCAAGAATATAGGATCTCTATCTACGAGTTCTCTCAGCCAAGTAGCACCCGATGCCTGGATGTTCCAACCTTCTTGTCCATTTCCTAAAAGTGCGGGATTCTGCGCAAAATGGGTGAGCCCAAGTGCGGGCGAATAGGTCACACCTACTCCTCCCCTAGCAATCAGACTTGCTTCGCTGAACAAAGAAAGATGCTCTGCCGTCGTAAGAATCGGATTTGGATTGATCACAATGCCAATTTGGCCATAGGCATGCACCGAGAGGCAGATGCACAAAAGCGTTAAGCAAACGTATTTTTTCATGTTTTCAGGTTGTCAATTAGACGAGTAAGTAGAAATCCTTATGCTATATCAATCTATCGCTGGCTTTTCACAATCTCTCATATAAACATACAGACTTTGATCCTACAAAAACAGACCATTTCTTGTCTCTTTACCTATCTTTATGTTAAGCCGCCTTCCTGCTAGGCATCATCCCAGAGAGATCGCTTAAGCCAATTGCTTTTCTGCATACTTCTGGTGGGCCAGTACCAGTTTGATGTCAGCGTATGAAAAACGATCGTTTAACGCTGCTTTGATCTCCGATAGGAGTTCGTATTCCTGATCGGCTAGTAGTTGCTGTAGTTCCGCTAGTTTATCCTGTCCCATCAGTTTCTCGATGGGTATACGACCATCCTCCACACACTTGGCCAGATGAGATTGAATGGTAGAGATTTTGATTTCTCTCGCCTCTGCTATCTCTTCTAGGCTCATGCCCTTTTCATACATCTCGAAAGTGACATCAGTTGTAGGACGCCTCTTGGGTTTGCGCTTCTCGGTCTTGAGACGATGCTGGTTTTCCCACTCACTTAGCATATGTTTCTCAGGCACCTTACCAGCCGCCATCCATTTGACCAGTGTGCAAAAACGGACGAGTTGACGAAGATGGAAGATATATTCTCCTTCCACCACCTCTAGCTCCTCGATATATCCTTTGACTTTCTCCTTGGTGAGGATCGAAGTGATGTGTGCTTGAATCAAACGAATCTCAGGCAGCATGATCCCCTCAAAATAGGTATGGGCCTTCTCACATCGCTCACTTAGCTTGGTCCAATCGGTCTCCCCAGCTAGTAGATTCTGCACCTGCTGCGTAAACTTTTTCCCGACGGCCAACAAGGGTTCCAGTGCCTGGACTCTCTCCTTGGTCCACTCTCGAAAAGGCTGCTTGATGGCTTTACTTTCCTTGGCATGGAATGAGGCCAAATGTAGAGCAAGCGCGTCGTACACCCCTCCCAAGTCAAAAGCTACTTTGGCAAAAGTAAGTACAAATCCCTTTTTATCTTCTCTTAGCCGCTGCTGCAACTGATCTTTGTCTTCAAAGTAGTCCATAAATGCCAAGAGCGTAGCATCAGGTTCAGGCGGATGGGTAGGGATCGGCGAGGAAAGCTTGAGACCTTCCAAGCCTGTCAAGCGAGAAAGGGCCACGTACAATTGGCCAGGGGCAAAGGAATCCGAGACATCCAAAATCGCTTTTTCAAAGGTCAATCCCTGACTCTTGTGGACAGTCACAGCCCAAGCAAGCTTGAGTGGATACTGTAAGAAGCTCCCCAAATTCTGTTCTTCGATCTCTTGTGTATCCTCATTCAAAGCGTACTTCACATGCTCCCACTCATGCGGCGCCACCCAGACTCTGTCCCCATCCCCGAAGGTCACCCAGATATTTTCTCCCTGAATTTTGCTGACCTTCCCAATTTTCCCATTGAAAAAACGGCCTTCATTGCCTGTATCATTCTTAATAAACATGACTTGCGCCCCTACTTTTAACTCCAACTCGAATAAGTTGGGGTACTGATGTTCGGGAAATGTACCTATGATTTCTGCTGTGAACGTGTGCTTTTCTGCATTGAGTCGATTCAATTCACGCTGGTTGATCTGATCTGCCTTGTAGTTGTGAGTCGTCAGATGTATGTAACCCTCTTGTTGAGGATCTGCTTCATGATGGGTATTGAGAAAGGCGATGTCTTCATGGGTTTGCTGGTTATAGCGCAGTCGATTGAGGATGTCGATGAAGCGATTGTCACGCTGACGGTAGATTTTCTGTAGCTCGACCGAAAGCGGGCCTTGATGCTGGAAAGCTTTTGCTTCGAAGAAATACGGGCTCTTATAATAAGGTCTGAGGTAACGCCATTCTTCCTCTTTCACCACGGGTGGTAGTTGCATCAGATCTCCGATCAGCAGGAGTTGGACCCCGCCGAAGGGAATGTTGCGTTTGCGGATGGTTCGTAGCCGCAGGTCGATGCAGTCCAGCAGATCTGCTCGTAGCATACTGACTTCGTCGATGATGAGCAGTTCCATCTGTCGAAGCATGCGCAGTTTGTCATTGTTGAACCGGTGAGAAGCGAGTAGACTCCTGGGGGTATTGATTTTGGCCTTGGGCTGTGAATCGAAGGGAATGTTCTCTGGGACGAAAGCACCAAAGGGAAGGTGAAGCAGCGAATGGAGCGTGACACCTCCTGCATGGATGGCCGCTACGCCCGTCGGTGCAGCGACGACAGTTTGCTTATATGTATGGGAGACAATGTGGCGAAGAAAAGTAGTTTTCCCTGTACCTGCCTTGCCTGTGAGGAAAACATGTCGATGGGTCGTGTTGACGTAATCGGCAGCCAGGGCAGCCATTTCATGGAGTTGGATTGCTTTCATGATTTCAAATAAGATGATAGAGGAAAAACATAATTTCCCTCAGTTGAAAGATGAAAAATTGACGAAATGGCTCTGATAAACAGTTAATCTAGGCAATTTTACGAAAAAAATAGAAGCATTTTGAGAAATAATCTGATACGAAGGCAGGTAGATGAAGGGAATCCATAGGATAGATTTAACCCCCTCTTTATTAGCATATTATCTCTGTAGCTTCATCATTTTCTTACTTACATTACTCAACCTATGCATCTCATTTCTTGTCTTTGAACACGAGAGAATAACTGGATAAAAATGTCCATTCCTTTGCTGAAACTCATTTAAGATATTGACTTTCATCATTGTATAGTAAAAAGTGCAACTTTATTACGAAAAGAAGCATCTTTTTCGAAAAAATCCTGTTTCTTACATGCGCACATTTTGACTGAGATAGGAACTCGCTTGCAAAACTATTCGAAGGTTATCTAGTTAGACAGTCCTATCTATCGAATTTATTTCTATTTGTGGAGATGAATAGGAAACTTTTCGTTAATATTGAACTTTCCATATAAAAGGGTCTGATGATATGGGATGACGCTTTGATCTTTCATGAGACCCAAATCCTTACCTTTACCTTAGAGAGAAAACTATGGTTCGCTACAAATTTTCAAGAACACAGAATAAGGAGTTTGCCACGGTGCTGAGACAGCGGGTAAACACTTATTTTCAAGATCAGGAAATCAGTCAAAAGGGGAATACGCTCATGGCTGTCAAAACACTTACAGCTTACCTTTTAACATTTGGCCCTTTCATTTTGGCCCTCGCAATGGGAATCGATAGCTTCCCCGTTTTATTGGTCCTTTTCATGATTTCAGGATTTGGAAAAGGCTTCATCGGAACATCGGTCATGCACGATGCGCTTCATGGCTCCTATTCCAACAATAAGATTATCAGCACGTTGATCAATATTTCACCCTTATCTATCGGTGTATATCCTAAAAACTGGAAGATTCAGCACAATGTCCTTCACCACATGTACACGAATATTGAGCATGCAGATGAGGACATCAGCCCTCCAGGTATCCTTCGTTTCAGCCCCTTCCAGGATCACAAGCCTTTCCATAAGTTCCAGCACATCTATGTGATGTTCTTCTACAGCATTTTCACGATGTTTTGGATTGTCCTAAAGGACTACCTGCGCATTGTCAAGTACAAAAATGACGGTGTCATTAAGAAGGAAGAGCTTCCCATGCATTTGGTACAGATCACGCTTCTCAAGATTGCTTACCTACTCGTGTTCATTGGTTTGCCCATCATGATCCTACCGATTCCTGTATGGCAGGTATTGGTCTTGTTCGTAGCCATGCACTTGGTCACAGGTACATTCTTGAGCCTGATCTTCCAGCTCGCGCACGTGATGCCTACTTCAGAATACATTGAGCAAGAAGACTTGCACATCGACGAGAACTGGTTCGTACACCAGCTTCAGACCACGTCTAACTTTGGTATGGACGACAAGGTCCTTTCTTGGTTTGCGGGTGGATTGAACTATCAGGTAGAGCACCACTTGTTCCCTCACATTTGTCACATGCACTACCCAGCGATCTCCAAGATCGTACAGCAAACGACCCAAGAATTTGGCATTCCTTACTATGCAGAGAAGTCTGTATGGTCTGCGATCGGCTCACACTTCCGCATGCTCAAGATGCTGGGCAATAATGAGTTCTTCGCTACGCAGCAAATTCCTCAGCAGGAAGTTGTCGCTGCTTAAGGGAATCTCTTAACAATATATTTGCCTGCTTGGTCTGATGGCTAAGCAGGCATTTTTATGTTTACTCCTATGAAAAAGCTCTTTTTAGATGATATTCGAACAGTGGATATGGTCTACGCTGCCGAGAAGGTAGAATGAGGAGACCCCTGCACAGATAGGCAAGGGTCGATTATTTTACACAATATCTTCATTCGTTATTCAGGCCTACTAGTTCCTAAATCTCCAACTTTTGCTTTTCTAAACCAGCTCCAGATTCCCCAATCCTTCCATCGATCTCTCGTCGGAGTTGGTGGTTTATCTTCCGCAGCTTTTATGTCTGGAGAAGGCTCCGCCTGTTTCCTCTGATTACTACTCTCAGTCTTGGGCTTTTTTTCCTGCTCCATGGACTCCTCTTCAGAAAAGGTCATCGAATCTCCCTTGACAGTAGAAATTGAATCTTCGGACATCGCTTCCGCTACTATCTTGATCGCAATACCTGTAGGCTTGAGAGTAACAGGTTCACTATGGACAACAAGTTTATCTGGATCTTTTTTGAACCTCACCCGAAAGATAACTTTCATACTATCTTTCACTTTGTGATCTAAGTAAAATCTCATGACCTCTTCGCTTTCCCACCTATACTTCTTATCCTTAAAAAGGGCCGTGTCACTGAGCGTTTGAATAAACCGATATCTAGCATCTAGCAAATCTATCTCAACCTCATCTTGATCTGAGATCTCTACAGGGGATTCTTGCCCTTGTGTCCATTTTACCCTTCCCCAACTTAATTTGATGATGTTGAGAGAGCCTCCCGTCCGAGATACATAGCCTGCATTCTTTATCTGAAAAGGAGCTGAGATAAAACATGTTCTAGTAATCTTCACATTTGTATCCTTGACACTCTGAATAATGAAAGTTGCGGGCTCCCCTTCATACTCTTCAATCAAGTTCTTCTTGAGCTTGGGTACCCACCAATATCCCTTTCTGCTCGAAGAAACAGTGTCAATTAATACCACCTCGGAGATCAATCGTTTCTTCACTTTCCTTAGAGAAATCATCTTGATCACTAAATCTTCCGAATAATTATACGTCCACTCGATTTTATGTGGCTTAAAAGGATTGAAAACATGATGATCAGCAGGATTCATGACAGTAAGCGTGCGCGGTTCAGGTGAAAATGTTACTTCCTTGAGCGGAGGTAATTTCCATCTCTCTTTATTTCTCACGCGATCAATGGTGAAGTACTCTCGTTGTTTATAATTAGAGGTCTGGATATATATCACACTCTCAATCGTATCAACAGGATCATCACGGCGATGCCCAGTTCCTCTGTGAATGAGCTGCTTGCAGGATACAAAACCGATCAAATGCTCCTTGGTATAACACAGATAGAGAATCTCGGGATCATGAAATGTGACACTGTCTATTACCTCTGCCTCGAGTAGGGTCCGATACTTTGTCATGAAATGCTTGAGCGGAAGAGAAACAGGAGCTGGCGGAGGAAGCGGACGCGAAGAACGATAAACTAAAACAATCGGAATACGAAGATTATCTTCTAAATAGACCTGTCCATCCTTGCTAGAGGCATGAAATGGCGGATTGTCAATATGCTTGTCTCTTTGAAGGTAATTGGGTGCTCTCTTATCCCGCTCCTCATTGTAGGAGAGAATCGTTGTTTGGTCAAAATAACCCTTGAAGTCTCTAAATACAGCGAGTATGTTCTCGTGAATTAATGCAGAGTCTCTGACTGGGATCACGCGGAAATTGGAGGAATCTGGCGAGAGATTTTTTTTTGCCATTTGCCTCCTATTGTCTTGTGGTGAAGTCTGGGAGAATCCCGCGATTGTCCAAAGGAATATGAGTAAAATGAAGGATATGTTTTTCACGATTTGAGAATTGGTTCAGAGTAGATTAGTCATCAGATAAGCGTAAATAGGCAAGGATTCCCTCTCAAGGTGATACACATCTATTCAAAGACTTGTATCATACCTTGAGAGGTATCGAGGGCATCTGAGTTTATATCTTTCAAATACTATTTGCTGAGTGGAGGCAGGGTAGAGTGTACCATGATATTTCCCAACTTGACATACCAGCGGTACTCATTGAGCCCTATCTTTTCTCGGAAGACATACACATGCGTGTCTTTACTGGTTCTATCTGCATAGATGGGTTGGATTTTACCGTTGACATACCCTTCAAAATTCTGGTAGTACCTTACCGTTCCCATCCAAACCCTTGTCCCCTCAGGTAAGTCCTCCATCCAATCGACCTTCTTAAAATCTGACTGTGGAGGAATCTCCACTCTGTCTACGTCAATCTTCACTCGGTCATATTGCTTGAGTGTGGGATCGTCTACCAAGCGCTTCATGCGATCCAGATAATGATCTAGATCAAAAGTACTCGTCCTTTGCCGTTTCAAGCTTGATACCTCCATGGTAGCACTTGGGATGAAGAGAAAGCGTTCGAAATCTAGGTCCTTATCTCCATCACTCCCGCGTGTCCTCCCCTGATTGCCGTAGATGTTCTCCAAAGGAGAGGTAAAATCTTCTACCGCTCCGATAGCCTGCTGATTGAAAATGGCAAGGGCGCTATCTTCTAGTGTATAGGAAGGGGTTGGCGTATTCCCACCAGATCCATTTCCCCCGCCTCCTCCACCTACAGTTCCTCCACTTCCTGTAGAATCTCCTGGCTCTTCGATTTCTAACACTTGATAGACATCAATGCCGATAATCCTTGGATTCCTTTTGAGTTTGTCTTTAGGATTTTTCCCTGACTTTCTCACCTTACGAATCTTGAAATCATATATCAAGGCATAATCTATCCTGAGCTTTTCTACGATCGTCGTGTCATCCGTCACGTACTCGACTGTGCGGAATACATGGACGTGGTAGAGATACTGATTGACTCGCGCTTTGTTCAAGCCCGTCTTCTGAAGCTTTTCTCTAGGGACCGTATCGTATACGATACGGTCCACTGTGTGAATCGCCTTATTCCCATTCTCCATCCAGTAGTTGATATACTGCTGGTAAGATACCTTTATCAGGCTCTTACCTGGCGCTCTTGCTCCCTCATTGTCAAATACATAGTAGTTGTCCATCTTCTTAGTGAAGAAAAGCTCTCGCCACTTCTTAGGATCTACCTTGGTATTTTTGGGATATCTTCTGCTCCCACGCTTTTCGCCTAGCGTTCTGATATATGCCTCTTGTTTCAGAATGACAGTATCTGCATAAGCGCGAAAGACATCTTCATCATCCTTGACTTTGTTCTTTTCGTTATGGTTTAGCTTCCGCTTAGGAGGCAACTTCATGATGCTACGAAAGGGGTGGCCTACAGGAGGTTTGTCCCCAAAATGCTTTTTGCTCACTTGCGCCCAGAAGTAAGGATGCTGCATGACCTTTCGACTCTTGCTTGACTTTGTGTTTGCCTGAACCATAGAGATCGTCTCATCAGCAATGGAATGCCATTTGAGTGAGGTCTCGTTTGTAATTCCTTCGTAGATCTTGTCGAAGAAGTAGTAGGAAAATAAAGGACCTGTTACTCCATTGGTCCACGCGGCTTCTCTGGGACTCGAACTGAAAAAGGTGATGGCACCTTCAGTCATAAAAAATAAGCGTTTGAAGTTAATGATGGCAGCTTCACGCAGAATTGTTTCATTCGACCGCCACAAGGGTTCATTAGGTACAGGATATTTTTTCTTGGGATCTGTATGACAAGCATCAAACACCGTCACCTTCATGCGAAAGTCAGTTTGAAGCACCTTAGACTCAATATTTTTGGAGGGATAAGGATCACCTTTGGCATTACCAAAAGTCAATTGTACGTTACCCTCTTCTCCATCTTTTCCATGTCCAACATAGAGGACCATCAACGCATCTGTGGGATCCAAAGACATAGAATCTGCCTTCGAAATGGTGCGCATCAAATTCTCAGGGTTGAATTGCTTCCCCTCAAGAATGAATTTTTTGATCTGAATGCCAAAGTTGATACGGAGCGAATCGCACCAGTTGTTTAGTACTTCTTTGTACTTTTTTCCATATACATTTTGATCTGTGGTATCCGCAGCCGCTACAATGTAGAGCTTAGGATTGCTTTGCGCTTGTAGGGGGTTTTCTACAAATTGTCCCCCAAAAATGAGGAGCGTGAGTGAAAATATAAGGGGGTTTAGGGGTGAGAAAATGGATTTAGGGCGTAGATGAGGAGAATTCTTCTGGAGAGTCATGTGTAGATCAATAATAGTTAGTGATAGTGGCAGACTGACAAAACACATAAATCACAGTGCCAATTCGCGGAGGACGAATTGTCAGGTACAAAAACCAACGATATGAGAGGTGTGTAGATCCCTGATGTATACCAAACTTACGCAAGTTAGGTAGATTAGTTTTCAATTTTCACTAAAAACTTAAACAAATCTGGCAAAAAAGAAGCCATAAATTTTATAAAACCTAATTTATTGTTACACGTTTATCATAAAACAATATGATATGCCCCAAAATTAACATAAAGCACTTTTAAGATGTTCCCCAAGCTCCCATTGCCTATCATGCCTGTCATGCTGCTCATATGGACCAGTTTCCAGCCTCCTATCCATCGCGCGAATCAACTGCGTAGCTTTGGTCCCATGGACTCTTTGTACGGGTACAGTTGTAGTGTCATCGGGGAACCTGCCAGTATTTCAGAACTTCGAGATGTGGCGATCAATGTCAATAAGAATAATAATGAACTATATCCTTTCCTGAAAGAGGTAAAATCTCAACTAAAAACCAAGCGACCTATCACTTTACAGCGCACAGATCCAAAGGCGGGTATGATTGCTGCCTCTTACAGAGATGAAGCCAACCAATATAATGTGGGAGCTGAATTCATTGTCATCAATCAGGCCTACTTCGATCAGTTGGCGAAAGAATCGTTTCCTCGCTGGTCTGAATACAGGAAAGCGATGTATATCTTTATATTGGCTCATGAGTGTGCACATATCGAGAGAAATGATTTCGGTGTCAATATTGGGGAGAATGAATGCCTCAATTACTCAAAGGAGCTCTTGGCAGACCGTAAAGCAGGAGAAGCAGTAGGTGCCCTGTCAAAGGTAGGATTTGATTTCTTTGATGAGATTTTACCCAAATTTCTAAAGGATATCCCTGGTTCTCTCTCACATCCCTCGCTAGAATATAGAATCATGGCGGCCAAAGCAGGGTGGGTCACCTCCCTAGCCAAACGGCTGGAAAAAAATCCTTATTTTAAGGACCCTAATGTAGAAATAATCTCTTCATATATTCAAGAAGACAAAATTAAGGTCGTCGCAGAAATCCTGCCCCCTTCTTTTTCTCCATACAAATATATAGGAATTGATACAGATGAGAACCAGCACTTTCAGTACTATGGTACATTTGAAAATAATATTCCTAATGGAAAGGGAGTCCTAATCGTGACTGATCAGGAGAGAAACGGACAGGAACTCTATATGGGCGAAGTCAGAAATGAGCACTACCATGGCATGGGAGATCAATACAAAGGGGTCGGAGAACATACACAGGGTCGATTTTGGAATAGCAAACCTCATGGACGTGTCATGAAGATAACACGTGTGGAAGGTCGATTAGACACTGTCGTAAACATATATAACAAAGGAATCAAACAATAACTTTTCAACTATCCACTTCTCATTGAGTCATTTTACCATCCAATCCTACGCACCATATGAATGAAATCCTAAGGTACAAGAAGTTACCCTATCTACTTACCATCTTATTTGGTCTAGTTGCATACCAAATCAATCATCTGGTCCATTACTATGCGGATGCCCCCACGTTAATGTATGAATACAAAGTATTAGACGAAGTACAGACAGATACTGGCATGATTCAGTACATAGATATAGAGATTAAGAATCTGACCAATGACAAGGTGTTCAAAAAATTAGATTTTACCATTAGGTACAGGTCTAATGTCGATACTATCTATCAAGAACTCCATGCTTTTTTTACGCCTAAACTGCGGACTGTCTCTCCTTCACAAATCTTAGGAACCGAACAAGTTTCAATAGAAAGGAATTTTCCCTATCGCTGGGGTAAAATCATCCGCTACGATATTCCTGTTCTCCACCCTCAAACCCAATATATCCTAGCCATAAAAACACTGAATGATCCCATACCAAGAGAAATGCCCAAGCTGTACGTTTCGGCCGAAAACCCTATCCTCCTGAAAGAAAAGGGATGTACTACATGGGTAGTAGAACATCAAGTAGAAATCAATTTTGGGCTCTTGGGAATCTGGACTCTACTCATCTTACTGTATATCCGTAGACTAGCAAAATATCCCCCAGAAGGAAACACCCAAAATCAAGACAATAATGAATACTATCCTTGGTAAGATGGCTGGCTTCTTGATGATCTTCACCTTTGGTTTAGGTGAGCAGTCAGCCCCTGTATCTGATGATCCTATCGTATTCCAACTAGAGTTGAGAGACTGTAGCCGAGAGCGCACGCTTATTGCGTTTCAACTCGACAGATTTGGAGAGCTCGTCGTGAAGACGACCCGAAACAGATTACTGACGATCTACCAATCTACACTGGACGAATACGAAGGACGTGTCCTCAAAATGAAAGTGAATAAAGACCTCGCACATCGTGAGTACGATTTGAATCCCTACGAGTCCTGCGGTGAAGAAGAGCCTATCATGGATTATGATCAAATCTATCTAGAAGACCTCGCCTACATGGCGGATGAGGAAGGAAAAATCGTTCTGTACCTCAAGCATCTGGACAGCCGACTAAACCACGTAGGGAATAACTAGGACTTACATCTATTTTTTTGCTGAGACAACGGACAAAGAGTACGCCTCCTTTGTCCGTCTTTTTTCTCTTTTCTGACTATTTCAATCAATCTAGATACCTCTACAGATAGGTTTTCCTTTTTCTCTTCCAGTCGGTTTCCACTCCATGTAAAGTAATTGACATTCTTTTCCCTTTTTCACCCCAGATGTTTCCAATTCTGTTTATATTTATGCGTTAATAAGTCCTATACGCGCGCAAAACCATGCATAAACCTTCCCATCTAATCCTCTCTTTCATCTTCTTGTTTTGTATTCCCATATTCTCGTATGCGCAATACGGTGCAGGGGTTTTTCGGGCACAATGGGCAGGATATAAAGGTGTATTTTTCGAGCCTACCTACAACCTAGAGATGACCCTCCAAATGACCGCTCCCCAAGATGCTGATCGTATGGGTTTTTCCTTCAGCTTTGCTAGTCTATCCCCTCGCCAAGATGTTTTTACCGTTGTCGAAAGAGATAACTTCGATGTGGAGGTACTCAATACTGTGATTACCCGATTTGGTCAAGTCTCCTTAGGCGCTTTCATCGATCATAAATTCATTCCTCGCTTAAAAGACAAGTGGCTGCAGCCTACGTATGGGATCGAATCTCACTTCCTCATTTATTCCACCACTTACAGTTTTGCCAGGCCACAAGATCGTACACCTAGACGACCTCGTACACAAGAAGGTACCGCCTTCGAGACAGGGTTTCGCCTGGGAATGGCCATCACACTCATAAAAGAGAAGCTCTACATCTATACGGGTTTAGGAAGGAACTTTGGGACCATGACTCAAATCCGTGAAGGCTATACACTTACGGGTGAAAATGGGCCACAACCTTATACCTATTGGAAACCATATTTCACCCTACAACATTTCTTTTAACCCATGAAGACAACCAACACATGAGATACATACACATATTATTAGCTCTAAGCTGGTGTATGGGACTCCTAGGCATAATCAGCAGCTGTACCTCCCCCATGTTTCAGCGTCCAACCGATATCCTCCCCGAGCTGGAAATACTTTCGGTAGACTCTATAGGGGATGCCAGTGTACAGATAAAGGGTAAAATGACAGGAAGTATAGAATCCATCGAAGCATTAGGTTTCATTTTGTCTAATGAAGGCGAGCCGTCAATTACAGATGAGATCATTCCAGCTCAGCTTGACGAGGGTACGCTAGAGTTTACGCTGGAAGTAAATGACCTTCCATACGATGAAGAATATCAGGTAAAGGCAGTGGTGACCACATCCTTTGGTTTATTTGCGACGCCTAGCTTTAGCTTCCGTACACCTGCTGATAATTTTGTCCCCATTTTCGTCCCTTGCTCCCCGATTGAAGAAAGTATAACCTATATTAACAGTAGATATACAGTCAGCAGATTAGAAAAAACGATCGATCCATCCTACGTTTCCTACGTGCTTGTCCCTGAAGCAGCTGCCTTTAGATACCATATCTTTTTTCGCAACCCTCCAAGGCCTAACATATACGCCACAAATGAAAGTCTTAGTCTGACAAATGATCAGGTACACATTTATATTACCAGTGGAGGAGTGACGCGTGTAGTAGAATCAGGACAAGAAGTATATGTAGAAATCGATCTAGTCAGTAGAGAGCTTATCATGACGATATGTGACTTGAAATTTGAAAACATCAATCTGATAAGTACAGGCAAATTTACGTTACCCTAACATCTTGAACTTTCAGCTATTCATGTATGCCCCATACCATGAAAAATCATTGCCACCTCATTTTCCTTCTGCTTTGCCTACAATTTCCGCTCACCGTCTTCGGTCAGTTTGGTTTGGAGATTTTCCAATCCCGATGGGCAGGCTTTTACGGATACTATTTTCAGCCGTCCACTGGCTACGAACTCAGCCTATCTCTGAAAAGAGATGACTGGAATGAACGCTTTGGCGTATCTGTAGGAGTCATAGATATGATCCCTGCGCAAGATGACTTCCCCGTCATCACCTCAAGCAGTAGAACTGCCAACATCATTTCTTATCAACAAGTCTCAATCGGAGGATTTGGAGAATTTGGGATACTTCCCCATAAATTTTCTGGCGCTTTCTCCCCTTTTTGGGGACTAGAAGCAAAGCTGATAGAAGCTTTTTATGATATACAAGGTTTTACTACTCCCAATAGAGTCGCATCAAGCCTTAATGGACTAGAGACAGGCATCAAGTTGGGTGCTTCTCTCAAACTGGCTGAAGGAAGTATTTGGATACAATCGGGCTTGGGAAGAAATTTTGTAATCGTACAAAACGTACTAGAAGATCAATATATTGACCGTGCAGGATATACCAGTTACTGGAAGCCTTTCGTCTCTGTATGTTTATTTGTCTTTTAATGAAAGGATATACAATCCCACATTCTGTACCTCATACCGTTAAGGCATCCTCTATTTAGCTCAAATGATTTCTACTATGAAATATTGTACTTATCTCTGGATCCTTCTTATCCTGTCGAGTTGTACGTCTCCCATGTTTGAAGATTTTTCTGATCCATTACCTAAACTGACCATCAATGACCTGGAAGAAGTCCCCTTGGATAGCACACGAATCGAGATCAAAATTCTTTCAGAAGGCGCAAGTCAAGCTCTGCAAGTAGGCTTTCTCTACAAGGAAAATTTCGTTCCAAGCGTCACGGATAATCTCGAGACCATTTTGCGTGACAGACGCGATACGATCACTACTATTCAAAAGACTTACTTGAACAGAGAGGGCTTTCTCGAACCAGGAAAAACGTATTTCATCCGAGCTTATGCAGAAAATAGCTTTGGTGTAGGGTTTTCTGAACCTGTAGAGTATACGGTAGGAGGCCAAGTCAATATACCCCCTCCTTGTGGTTTCGGATCGAATACCCTAATAGGTGACCAGGTAGCTTATAGCGTCCGATATGTAGAAGAGTTTCAGACTTCCTCTATATTTCAATATACACTTGGCGCAGGAGGGAGACAGTTATGGCGGTTTCTTTTCAAGCAGCGTCCTGCTGTAGGTCAATATCAAACTGTCTTTGGTCCCCCAGATGTAGACTTAAACAATCAAGTATATGTAGATGTAAGGCTCAATTCGCAGAGCTCCACTCCAGCAGCGAGAGCCTTGCCTGGAAAGACCGTGTATGTACACCGACTTCTTTCAGGAGAGGTAAGGATTTCCTTCTGTGATCTCGAATTTCCAGATGCTTTTACAGATCCTGTAAGAGGGAGTTTTACGCCTGAATGACTCAAAGAGACTTTCAGCTTGATTTTTTCTTTTACTCTTCTAGATAGTACAGCGAGAGATATTCACGAATCTTGTAGGCAGGAATCGCAAAGGCGATACCTTCCACGCCGAGTCCCATCAACTTTGAGTTGACAACACCGATCAGTTGACCCATTCCAGTAGTCAAAGGTCCCCCACTATTTCCAGGGTTGATACTCGCATCGGTTTGCAACATCTCACTCTCCTCAATCTTACGCAGGCTTGAGATGATACCTTTAGTTAAGGTCTGGTTAAAATCATCTGAGGTAGGTGTCCCGATGGCAAAAATGATGTCACCAGGCTCATAATCTTTTTCGCTCGGGAGATGGAAGGCATAGGGTACTGCGGCATCTACCTTAAGTAGTGCTAGGTCATGTATTTCATCTTGACGAATTATAGCCGCCGTATAATTATTTCCTTGATTATCTACAACTGTGACTTGCTCTTTGCCTGCGATCACATGAAAATTGGTGATCACAAATCCATCCTGAGAAACGAAGAAACCACTTCCGTGTCCATCGCCAACCTTGATTGTGACAGAAGCTTTGAGAGCAGATTCTATATCAGAGGTCAAAGTAATAGGCTTATTCAATCCCAAAAGCGGATAATCAGCAATCGTAGCAGCCTCAAGCTGTAGCAATTCTTTGAATGCTTCTTTCTTGAGGAGCTTCAAAAGGGAATATTCAATCGCATCTGAAATACTTTTATCCACAGCCGATTCAATCCCAAAACGAGTTATGCTAAACTCACCTGAACGTGCCTCGTTTGTCTCGCTAAATTTGACATTTCCATAGACATCCAGCAGTTCCCATTCGACACTCACCTCCGATGCTACAGCCAAGGCCGAACGTCTGGTTCTCCCTAGTCCAACGAGTTTAAGATTAGAGATCTTAGCGTTTAGGTAACGTGTATTGTACTGCGCCTTTAACACACTTTGGCTTGTATCCGAAAAACTGGCATTGTCCAAGAAAGTGCTAACTGCTCCTGCAAAAATTGTATTATCGACAGCTATGACTTCGCTATTGCTCCTTCTACCGCCTACCCGTACTTGTCCTTTTCTGTACTCATCAAAAGTCGATGAAATGAGGCTCAAGGAGTCTTCTCGCAGTTCTAAAGACACCGTCTGCGCATACAGATACTTCTGGTTCTTGTTTCTTTCTACTAGCAGCACATGAGGGGCCGCTACTTCCACTTGGTTCTCGTAGTCGTATGCTTTGGATCCTCCGTCTAACAAAGTAGATGCTAATACGAGGGCAAGACTGATAGAAGAAACATTATATGCTTGATTTCGAAAGTCTCCTTCTCCTGCTACCACTCCTGCGGCAGTGGCTACACCTGTGAAAATCAAAGGCGAGAATCGCATCGAGGATCGTTTGGTCTGTGTGAATACCTCATACCTTGTCTTGTAACCCGCACGCTCGACTCTTAGCTGATGTGCCCTAAAATCACGAGCGACAGACACTTCCTGCCCAGCCTTTACCTCATCACCATCCACGAATACCTTCACATCAGCTGCCCCTTCTTTCAGACTTTTGACAGAGAGATCCTGGTAACTCTTATTGAATAAACTTGCGCATGCAGAAGTAGAAAGAGAAAGGACAAGAAGAAGCTTAATATAGATTTTCATTATTGTGATGTGTTACGATGGAATGCTGCAAAGCTTTGGCACATGTAAATCTATCAAATACGTGTAGGCTGAACAATTTTCATGTCAAATTCCTGCTGTTTTTTCTGTTGAATATGTAAGAAAAAAGTAAGACCCACTTCATTTCCTATACAAAATGGAGCGGGTCATTTTACCTTGTGCCTAATGTCACTCTAACTCGATCTTCAAAAACTCCATCAGCTTATAGGCGGGTGTCCCAAAGGCAATGCCTTCTATCCCCAATCCTACCAGTTTTGAGTTGACGATGCCCACAAGCTTTCCATCGGCAGAGATGATAGGTCCTCCACTGTTGCCAGAGTTGATACTCGCATCGATTTGGAGGAGCTTGTTTTCGCCTACTTTGCGCTCGCCAGAGACGATTCCGCGCGAAAGTGTCTGGCCAAGCTCGATCGACTTAGGCGTACCGATGGCAAAGATGCTGTTGCCCAAGCTGTAGTTTTTTTCTGAGGGAAGTGAAAAGGCAAATGCTGGTTCCGCTTCGACTTTGAGTAGAGCTAAGTCATTCTCTGGATCACTTCTCACGAAGGTAGCTTTGTAGGTTTCTCCTTCCCCCGTCAGGATCTCCAAATTCTCCTTTTGATTGACAACAACATGATAGTTTGTCAATATATATCCATCCTGACTTACAAAAAAGCCACTACCGTGCCCATCTCCAACCTTGACTGTCACAGTCGCTTGCTGCGCCTCAGCAGGAGAACTCGGACTACTGCCTGGAGCAGCGAGGGTGAGTTGGGAAAGGCTATCTGTGCTTGGTTCTTGTTTTTTAAGCGCTTCTATGGTGCCTTCATCTCTCATCATCTTGACCATGGACGCTTTCAAGCCCTCAGCCAACGTCTCTGTCATGATCTCATCTTTCTCATAATCCTCTGTTCTCAGTTCCTTTGTCTCCCCCTTGTACTGATGCGCATACAGCAATTCTCCATAAATCGTTTTGATTTTCCATTCTACTTCAAAATCAGCTACAAAAAATAAAGGTGTACTATAGGGACTTGGACTCTTGGCCACCATATAGACCTTGATATTTTTGATCTCTGAATCCAGGTAGCAGGTATTCCCATTTTGTCTCAGGATCTTGCGCGTAGAGTCTGTATATCCCGCCTTTCGCAACAGCCTACGTACACTCCCTCCAAAATCATAATTTACCAAGTCCATGGCTCCTTCATCAGGGGAGATGTCGCGAGAGTTCTTCGTCTGATTTCGCTCGTAGTTTTTCTTGCTAATGAAAAGAATCTTCATCTTGGAAGCCTCAAGCTCCTCCTGTTCAGGCTTGTAGATCAAATATCTTTGGTCCTCTTGCTTAGTCGGTATACCCAAACCTTGAGCTAAGAAGATGGAGGGAGCGAAGATGGAAAGGGTGAGAAAGAAAAATGGAAGCAATTTTATCATGAGTACGCAATTTGGAGGCGTTGTTTGATACATGTGTTTCATCGTTGATTAATGACCTATAAAATCCTAGGAAAAACAATCGATTAGGAATCATTTTTGATCCTTCAGTCCTAGGTAAATACGTATCTGTAGCTCTTTAGTTAGTGTATGTAAATGCTCGGCTTACTCCACAAGGAGATTGAGGTACTCCTTGAGTCGGTAAGCAGGTGATCCAAAGGCGATTCCTTCTACTCCCAGTCCCACTAGCTTAGAGTTGATGATTCCCACCAGTTCTCCTTTCTCGTTGACGATAGGTCCTCCACTATTGCCAAAATTGATACTCGCATCTGTCTGAATCAGCTCATTCTCTCCTACTTTACGCTCTCCTGAGATGATCCCACGTGAGAGGGTTTGCCCTAGCTCAATAGATGTGGGTGTCCCGATCGTGAAGATGTTGTTGCCCACCTCAAAGTTCTTGTCTTTGGGAAGTCCAAACGCTACTTTGGGTTCTGCATCTACCTTGATGAGCGCGAGGTCGTTTGCCTCGTCCTTTCGTATCAAAACTCCTTCAAAGGATTCCCCATCCAAGGTCAGGATTGTCAAGGTATCCTCCGTGGTAGCGACCACATGATAGTTGGTCAGGACAAACCCATCGTCAGTCACAAAAAATCCAGAGCCGTGTCCGTCATCCACTTTGATGGTCACAGTCGCAGCTTGGGCATCTTCCAGAGATGTAGGGATGTTCACCGTAGGGTTTAAGGTAATGGGATCTAGATTTTCCTGCTCCTCTTGCCCTTTTTTCAAAATATCCTTGATCTCTTCTTCCTGAAACAAATCGAGAAGCGAGCTTTCAATGGCATCCTTTATCGAATACTTCACCGCATCAAACTCCTCTGGGACAGTCCCACTAAACTCACCTGAGACTCCTGTCAGTGCCTTTTCATATATCGTCTTCCCATAAATATTGGTCACCTCCCAGTTGACATTTACCTTGGAGATGTAATAGCCTGCTCCATACAATCCAGGAATCGTGAGTTTATAATTTCTAATGCTCAGAATCTGGGCATTGAGATAATTGGTATTGGATTTTTGCTTGAGGATATTTTGTGTGGTATCCATGAAGTCTGTCTCGTACAGAAATCCATTGATGGCATCTGTAAAAATGGTGTTTTCGATGGTGATGTCTTCATCATTGACCATGACAGAGTTGAGACGATCTGCATAACCTATGTACTGCTTTTCTGTACTTACAAAGATCTCGAAGGAGTCTTGCTTGAGGTCAAATTGAATCTCTTGCGAAAACAGATACTTCTCATCTTCCCCTCTATAGGTGAGCATTCTCTCAGGCGCTTCTACATAGTTGGTGCGTTCATAATTACGTGATTTGGTCCCTGCATCCAAGAGAGCGAGTGGTGTAATTAAGACAAAAGAACCCGCTGCGGCTGCCACTCCCGTATCCGAATCGTCGGCTATCGTTCCTATAATCCCGACGATTGGGATAAAAGCAAGAGGTAAAAATCTAAGGCCTGAAATTTTTCGCTGGGCGATAACAGAAAATTCAGGTTTGTACCCTTCCCGCTCTGCTCTGATCTGACGGATCTTGGCATCACGCTCCACCCTGGCAGTCACGTTTTTTCCGCTTTCTTCGATCTTTTCTCCATCTACATACAGCTCTGTATCTGCACTTCCCTTCGTTATCTCCACCGCTTGAAATCTCGCGTTAAAAATACTTGCACAACTCGTACTGAATATCAGGAGGACAGCAAGCGACAAATGAATCAATGATCTCATCATCTGGAGGGTTGTTTTCTTGTAGAAGTTAGATAGATAGGATTACCAATATGTTTAACCAGTAGCTGATGTAGCTTGTTTAAACATATACAATCATACACAAAATATGGAAGGATGAAAAAAAGCGGTGGAGGTAGAATCTCACATAAAAAAACGAGGATACCTTCATCAAAAGATACCCTACGCTTTTAGACTTCGCTTGTCATATGTTAGCGAGAACGCTTACCTTTTCGCCTTTTACGTCGCCAAGGGGCGTCCTTTTCCCAGTCTCCCGCCATGATACACCCGTAAGGCAGGATACGATCAACCACCTCTCCGAGCCCAAATTCCTTCATCTGTGCCTGCACCGTCTGGGCATTTTTGTAGGCTGAAGGCAGTTCGGAAATATCAATGTTCTTAGAGAAGAAGCGCACATCCAGACCTGCTGTCTCTTCCGCAAAGATTTCCTCATCGGACTTTCCTGCTTTCTGGCGCTTATGCTCTGATCGGCTCACGTTTCGGCCAGCGCCATGTGGAGCGAAGCCCATGTTATTTTCGGTGGTCTCACCGCGGACGATCAGTACAGGTTCGCTCATGTTGAGCGGGATCAAGCGAAGCCCCGCTTCCGAGTCTGGGACAAATGCATCGTCCAACGGCGTCGCGCCCTTGGCGTGGAAGAAGACATCCTGTTCGTCCTTGAACACAAAGTTGTGCTCATTCCAGAATCGCTGGGTCACGTTTGCGCCGAGCGCTTGCTCCGTTGCTTGGTGAAGGACTTCATGATTCAGCTTCGTCCAAGCACGGATGATCTGCAAGGCTTCCCAATATGCCTTTCCTTCCTCTGTATCAAAAGGAATCCACGCATTCTTATCCATCGTTTGAGGTGAATACAACTTTCGGAATGCCTCCGCTTGCTTCATCCCTTTTCGGTACAGATTTGCCCCAAATCCTCGACTTCCGTGGTGTGTCACCATCACCGTCTCACCTGTCTGCTCGGAGCGGCCCACAAACAAGAAGTGATTGCCATCTCCCTGTGTTCCGAGATGCGTTTGTGCCAGTTTTAGGCTTCGTTCGCTGTTCAAAAACCAGTTATCTTGAATCTGCTTTTTCATTCCTGCTGGTAATTCAAACAGCACCTCGCGTCCTCCTCCCCCGAAATGTGTAATCCCGTGGGCTGCATCCAGGACTTTTTTAGGCTCTACATGTCCTAGCGACGTCATCATCACCGAACAACAGACGTCAGCAGAATGCATCGCTGGGTGGATGGCATTCTTGGCCGCGACTACTCCTCCCACAGGAATGGTTCCTACTTTCCCAGTCGGGCAAGCATCGGGCATCACGACACCACCCACTACCGTAGGAGTAGTCATGAGCTTATCCATCGTAGCAAAGACCTTTTGGACATTGTCCTGCTCGGAAGCGTGCGCTGCACGTAGATTTTTGAAGTAAGGTAAGGGTTGTGTGTAGGGATCGATGATCAAAGGTTGCTGGGCATCCAAGTAGTGGCGCATCTCGTAGGACGACAGCTCATGGGTATTCACGTATGCCAAGGCTTCTTTGAACCATTTTCCAGGGCGATACCCCATTTCGACCAATGTTTTTCCTGTGATTTTCATTGTCTCATTGTTTCTGATTCAAAGGAAGAAAAGAAGTGCGCAGTCTTTTTGCGTGCTTGTGGAAAAATGTTAAATTTTTCTGACAGAAAGGCCATGGGAGGCGAAAAGCGAGACAAAAACTTGATACAGAGGTCTCAATATCTTGCCTCTCACATCTCAAAATCTCAGATATGCCCACCAATCGCAACGCCCTCATTCGCTACAAGACCATTGATAAATGTCTACAAAACCGCTACCGAAAGTGGACGCTTAAGGATTTGATTGAGGCTTGCTCGGAGGCACTTTATGAATATGAAGGAATAGATAAGGGGGTGAGTCGCCGAACGGTGCAGGCAGACATCCAGATGATGCGCAGTGACAAGCTAGGATATAACGCACCTATTATTGTTCTCGAGAAAAAATACTACACGTATGAAGACCCCCACTTCAGCATCACGAATATTCCCCTTTCGGAGCAGGATTTGAGTAAACTGCATGAGACCATAGAGTTTATGCGGCAGTTTCGGGGATTTTCTCACTTTAGGGAGCTGGACGGAATGGTTCAGAAACTGGAAGATCGTATCTATGCACAGAAAAATCAATCTCACCCTGTCATTGACTTTGAAAAGAATGACAACCTCAAAGGAATCGAATATCTGGATACCTTATATCAAGCCATTATCCATTCGAAGACCTTAAAAATCACCTACCAGTCATTCCGCGCACGACAGGAAGCATCGATCACTCTTTTCCCTTATTGGCTGAAGGAGTTTCGCAATCGGTGGTTTGTTGTGGGGATGAAGGAAGGTCAAAAAGACCTGACCAATCTAGCACTAGATCGTATCATGGCCATCGAGCAGTGTGACCTACCCTACAAAGAAAATGTACACTTTGATTTACGGACATATTACCAACATGTCATTGGCGCTTCCGTAAGCGAAAATCTGGCACCTATTCAAGTCTTACTCCTTGTCAGCAGAAGACATGCCCCCTACCTGTTGACCAAACCACTGCATCACTCTCAAGAGGAAGTCCGTAGAGATGCATTTGGGATCACCATTCAATTGGTGGTGCAGCACAATTTCGAGCTGGAAAAAGAAATCCTCTCTCATGGCGAAAATGTGCAAGTACTAGCTCCCGAGTCACTCAAAAGACGGATCAAAGAACGCTTGAAAACCAACCTGGAGAAGTAAGAAGGTGATCTGAATATCAAAGGCCTTCAAGTCAAAGTTATGCAGCTCGAACATAAAGGCACTACCTTGCTCAACCATGTCTATACAGGGCGAGAAGCGAATCATATCAAGAGAGTGCTCGATCGAAAGTTGAATGAGCATGGACAGAATACGTACTATAAACGTGCATTGCTCCGTGAGATTCCCGACCTGCGAAACTTAATTTTCAATCGCAACCTTGAGAGAATCCTTCATGCTGTAGACCCAGAAGCAAGATTGACGAAGGCAACTTTTATCAGCAAGGAGCCTCAATCCAATTGGTACGTGACATGGCATCAAGACATGGCCATCAATGTGAAAGCCCGAAAAGAGGTTCCAGGATACAGTGGTTGGACGCAAAAGGATGGGATTACCAGTGTGTTACCTCCTGAAGAAGTATCGAAGAAAACTTTTGCAGTCAGGATACACTTGGATCACACAGACGAACAGAATGGTGCCCTTAAAGTCTTGCCTGGCTCCCACAAGCAACGTTTGACAGATGAACAAATTTCGCTCATTACAGAAAATTCTATTTCGAATACATGTGAAGTAGGAGCAGGAGGAATTCATCTGATGAAGCCTCTCATTTTGCATGCATCTTCTAAGTTGAAAAGCCAACGAAAGCGGAGGGTGATTCACTTGGAGTTTTGTTCGGCGGAGCTAGAAGGGGGATTGGAGTGGAGCGAGGGTTAGAACGGTGTATGAGATATGTCATCTCACTGAGAAAAGAAGCTTCGGGTAGTTCTCCCCACTCATAGACGAACATATTTTGAGAATATGGTGGAGGAATAGAAACACATTTTGGGGGCTACAATTCATATAAAAAGTGAAAGGCTGCCCACATAGACAACCTTTCTTCCACAAAGGAAAACCTCTGAAATCTAATGCTTGATCAATTTTAAGACTTGTACCTTGTCCTGAAAGGCTACTTGGACGAAATAAGTCCCTGGTGCAAGCGCTTGTATATCCACAGGTATCTGGTAGGTGCCTCGGGCAAGTTGCCGCTGATATATGCCGCGTATGTGTCGTCCCTGCATATCCCAAAGGGTAAGGTTTACTTCTCCATGATTGGGCAGGCTGAACTTGATTTTCACCTGGTCATTGGCTGGATTGGGAAACAACTGACTTTCCAGTACTGCCTCAGGTGCCAAAGCCTCTTCTATACTTGTCAATGCACCCAAACCGAGCGGACGGAAGCCCGTATTGTTGTCCTCATGTACCTCATCTATCAGGTTGTTGGGATCGATCACCACATAGATTCTAGGTGCTGGATCGATTCCTGCTGGAACTTTACATTGAAAGCGAACAGTCGTCCTCTCTCTAGCCAAGAATGCATCACTGACTTTCGGGCTGGTATTTCCATTGATGTCTGCCAGCAACGTGCCCCCAAGGTTAGGATTCCCTGCGTACAATTGGAACGCCACTTCGCCGATGTAGTCTGTGAAACTATAGTTATGGATCAGCGCAGTGATTTCTATCGTGTCTCCTGTGACAAAGGAAGTTTTGTCAACGAATACGGATTTTGAAAGGCGTTTCAGGTCCAAATCATCTATAAAGGCGGGATTTTTAGCTTCCTCCATTCGCCAAGGTAAAATCATGGTTAGGTCAGGCTTATTGCCATAGTTGGTGGACCAAAATGTTGGGATGCCGACTGTTTCGTCAGGAAGATCCACTGCAAAGCCTAGGGTCAAGGCTCCATTTCTTGCCCAGTAGGCAGATGGTTTGACAGTGTAGCGCGCGTTTTGGCTGCCTGACTCAAAAGCAGAGGCTAAGTTCGCATTCAGGTTATTGGTAAAACCGACCTCGGTATAAACCTCACTGCTGTGTGTCTTGATTTCTTCGCGATTGTAGGTACCATTCACATCAAATCCTGCTTGGAAGATCTTAAAGCTACCCGAACCTGAAACATTGACATCTACCCCAAACTTCTTGGTCGTGGAAACCGAATTGTTATTAAAACTGGACCACGACATCGTGAAGGTACCTCCACCTCCTGCACCAATTTGATCCCCTGTTCCTTCCACGATCAGCTCATCAAGCCCTACGTAGTCATCAAAGTTGCTCAGTTTGGCATACGAAAATAGATTTCCAGGCTCATGATCTGGCATGTAGTCCAACAAAGAGGTGGACTTGGACTCAAACCATGAGTCTATCGGTGGTCCGTCACGCATCAGGGCCAAGACATACCCAATGGTCACTCCACTAGAATCTACGGGATATTCAAATACATCATACTCCTGGATGATACCATAGATCTGGTCATCAGATTTGGCTGTTTTTTTAGTGGAAATGGTCACAGTCTCAGTATTGGTTTGAGTAGCGGAAAATTCCTCTCCGTATCGAGCTGTGATAGATGTTTTGAGTTCATTGCCCAGCTTGGAAATTCCGCCAGAAATCGTGGCACTCAGCCCCCAATCAGAATTGAGCGTAGTTTCCATCGTTTGAGAGGTAGAGCTGACCGCTTGATATTCTGAACTGAATGTCGTAGTCACGGCACTTCCAGGCCAGTTGGTGGCCGCAGGGTAAGCGTCAAAGATATCGGCTTCATTTCCATTTACAATGTCAAAATGATGAGGAGGAGCATTGTTGACGATCAGTGGGGTAAAGGTAGCACGTCGGCTGCGCGTAGGCTCTTTGAGGAAGACACGTCCTTCTTTGAATTCTCCAAAAACGGCCGCAAAATGATAACTGTCTGATTGACCTCCATAAGGGACTTTTTGAAATTCTTTTTCTCCCTTGGTTTCTAAACCCCAGTTCGTTGTATTGGGCGTAACGATAAGATTGAGGCGAAGGACAGATACCTTCAGGCTATGGGTAGGATTGCCCGAGCTACCATCATCATCTGTGGTGACCACAAGGATATCTGGAATTTGGTCATAATCTGCATCACCTACGGATAGGTATTGATTTCCTGCGACCAGTTGATAAAATTGATCCTGAACATTCCCCACACTTCCATTAGTCAAATGGGTAATGTTTCCAGCATTAGCAAAGTATAGATCCAAGGATCCGTTCCAAGCGACTATTGTGTAATAATCGATATCTCCCAATAAGTATCCTGCTTCAATGGAGATGGCTACCTTTTCTCCATTTCCATCAATCCGTCTGTCGGGGGCTGCAAAAGCTACGGGGGCATCAATGTCAAATACACCAGGAACCAAGTCTGTGATGACGGTATGCAATTCTCGGTAGATTTCTGCGCTATTGTTGGGATTCTGATAAGCCAGTGCCACCGCAAGGATGTCTTCACCTGATAGGCGATCCAAAGTCTTGATGGCTACATTTTCCCAGCCGTTTGAAGAACCTGTAGGGGTGATCATTGTCTTACCTCTTTTAAGGACCTGATAGACGGGATTATTAGGCGGATTGGGGACCCTTACCTCAAACATTTGTGTGTAACACTGGCGGGTATTGTTCGCCCCTTGTTCAAAAGCGACCACAGCTATGTCCAATTGACCATTGTTATCATAATCGCCTATTGCCACATCAAAGGCTTCAAAATCCTCTCCATTTAGGGGTACATATGACTGAACAGAGGCTTGTTTGATCAAAATGGTCGTATATCCCCCAAATCCATCTGGAATGAAGCCTCTCAGTTGGAGGATCAGTTGATTGGTTGCATTACTTCTTGTCAGCAGCACCAACTCATCCTGGCCATTCCCATCAAAATCTCCGCTGGCCATTTTGACTACACCATTTGCAGGAGTGGGAAGTACGGTGGGAAAGCCTGAGTTGGGGAAGTTGGTATCTAGATTGCCTTTGCTCACTGTAGGCAACAAGAGTTCTTTGGTACCGTTTGCGAGTTCTACAACCAATACAGGCTCATCATAATTGTCTCCATTGTAGTCAACTGCGATAGCCTGAAGGAATTTTTTGCCGCCTGTTTGATAGGAAGAAGGGTTGAATGTAGTGTTTCTTTCCAACACCTTCTGTCCCGATGGATCAAAGGAGCCAATGGTGGTTTTGGTAAAGGAGGAAGACGAGCCGCTGGAATGGAGGATCATGAACTCATTGGCTTCTACGATGGTGTTCACGAGCTGGATGGGGTGGTCGATGACGGTTTGCCCTTTCAGAGAAGGGGAGGAAAAGAGCAAAGCCCATACGATCCATGCACTGATGTGGAGAAATGAGGTCTTTTTCATCATTGATAAGATTTAGATTTCATGACCTCAATTACCTCCTCAGCCTTTCATTTTGCTTGCAGGTAGGTAGTGGATGTTTGTCCATTTGTCGCATGGAAAATGTAAAAAAATAAGACGCTGCTCTATACTTGTACAGAGGTCGCAAAGGCTTGTCTTGATGTCGCAAATAGGCCTTAAGTAGTCGGACAGATGAAATAAGGTAATGATGCAAATCTTATCACTACTAACGCTTTAAGTCTGTAGTCTGACGTCTTTTCACCTGACTTCTTACTTAAGATCCCCCAGAAGTCCATTTTGAGGGAGAGCTACCAAATTTCTCTGTAAAGATCCTAGAGAAATAGGCTGGCGAAGAAATACCTACAGCATCGGCGATTTCGGAGATGTTGCCAAAGTTTGCTTCGAGCAATTGCTTGGCGCGCTGAAGGCGGAAGTTGCGGATGAAGAGGCTGGGGGATTGCCCCGTCAAGGCTTTGAGTTTGCGGTGTAATTGGGATCTGCTCAAGGCCATATGATCGGCCACTTCTTCGACCGACATGTCAGTGTGATCTATGTGTGCTTCTAGATAGTCGGTCAGTTTTCTGAGAAATAGAGCCTCCTGCGAGCTTACGGCTACTTCTGATGGACTCAAAACCACCTCGCCTTGGAACCGAACTTGTAGATGCTGTTGGTTTTTGAGGGCATTTTGTAGAACCAATTGGAGTTCGCGGGCATGAAACGGCTTACTCAGAAAAGCGTGCGCTTCTTGCTCCAGGCCCTCCATTCGCTGGACATCGCTAGACTTGGCGGTGAGGAAAATGACAGGAATGTGATCGGTTTTGCTGTCCGCCTTTAATGCCTGAATGAACGCCATGCCATCCATTTCTGGCATCATGATGTCTGATATCACGATGTCTGGAATTTCTTTTTGAGCCAATGCTAAGGCTTCCTTTCCATTGGAACCTATCATGAGCCTAAAATCTGACTGTAAAATGCTGGCAATGTATTCCTGCATATCGGGAATATCCTCTGCCAACAACACAAGCGGAGCCTCTTCAGGCGCTGCCTGCTGATCAGGTGTGGAAGATGTTATCGGCTCGATCTTTGGTTCTACCTGTTGAACTTGTTCCTTGAAAAAATTGATTTGATCGTCAGACAAATGCGCTTTTCCCTTGAGGAATGTCAGAGTAAATGTGGTCCCCTTCCCCCAGTCACTTTGAAGGGCGATGGTCCCTCCATGGAGTTCTGTCAATTCTTTGCTAATAGCCAATCCGATACCTGTTCCTGCCTCTTCGGGCTGCGGATGGCCACTTGCCTGAAAATAAGGATCGAAGATGTGGGCTTGCTGAAGAGGAGGAATTCCTGGTCCATTGTCTTCCACAGAGATCGAGACGGATTGAGCATCTTGAGTCAGTCGGACATATAGCTTCCCTTTTTCGGGGACAAACTTACATCCATTGGACAGGAGATTGCTCAGGATCTGCTGAAACTTTTCTGCGTCCAGATAAAGCTCGACTTCTGCTTCAGGAAGGAATAGTTGGTAGTCCAAGGCTTTGAGTTCTGCTTTGGAGTCAAAGGAGGTAAAAATGTACCGAATCAAGGGCTTGACTTGGACAGGACGAGCTTGGAGTTCAAGTTTACCTGCCTTTACTTTGGATAAATCCATGACTTGATTGACGAGCTTGAGCAGGGATTGCGCATTGCGCTGCATCAATTGAAGCTTTTGGCTTCTACTTCCTTCTTGTTCTGTTTCTAGCAATTGATTGAGAGGTCCCAAAATGAGGGTCAAAGGAGTCCTGAGTTCATGCGAAAGTTGGGTAAAAAAGCGCGATTTCATACGATCTAGTTCGCGTTCCTGCTCAAGGAGTTCGTGGTTCTTTTGGGCACGGAAACGCAAAAAGAGGATAAGCGCCAATGCAATCACAGAGATACCCATGAGACCGAGTAGGAGGAGGTTGCGGCGGTTGTCACTGATCAATTTTTCCTGTGTAAGCTCGGCAATTTTACGGTCTCGATTTTCGGTTTCGTATTCTAATAATAGGGCCTTATAAGCCTTTTGCGTCTCTTCCTCTTTGAGAGAGTCCTTCAACTGGATATAATTTTCCTGCCATTGGTAGGCGGCTTCATAATGATTGCGCTTTTTCTCTATTGTCGCCAATTGCCCTATAGATTCCAACAGGTCTTCCATAGATTGGATTTCAGTCAGCCCCTCTTTGGCAGATAAGGCCATTTGGTAGGATTTTTCATATTGATTCAGACCAAGGTAGGCTTTCGAAAGACTTAGCTGGGCATTGCTATTCGCATAAATATCTGATTGAGGGTCGAGCTGGTTTTGAATATCTAAGAGCTTCTCAATGACTAATGCATATTTCTTCTCTTCCAACAAGAGATCTGCTAGATTTATCTCCAAGAAGATCCCATAATCCCGATGCAGAGATCGATCTATTTTTCCCTCCCAAGGCACATGCTTCAGAATAGAATCCACTCGATGCAGGACCGCATAAGCTTGATACAATTGATCTGTCTTTCTCCATAAGATGGACATGTTGATCAAGCTGGGAATTTGACTCAAAAGATCTCCTCTAGCATTTCCGATCGAAATGGATTTCTCATAGTACTCAATGGCTTCTTCAAATCGTTCTTTACGGTCCAATACCTGCGCAATGTCCCCATAGGTAAAAACGAGTCCTGTGGAATCTTTGAGTCTTTCCAGCCAGCGCGTATTTTCTAGGTAAGATGTAAAGGCTAGATCATAAAGCGCTTGTCCTAAATAAAAGTTCCCATCCTTAGAATATGAGAGGGCGATGATGCTGCTATCTCCTAATTCGGTTGCCTTCTGCCGATACAACTCATTGTAATATAAGGCACTGTCTAGCTGATTTACTTTTAGGTAGGTATTGGGCAAGTAACCATAGGCTAGCAACACTTCCTGCTCAACGTTCCCTCTTTTGGCGACTCTGAGCCCGCGCTGATAAGCATCAATGGCGTCATCGTATCTCTTCAGGAAAAAGTAGATATGGCCTAGGATAAAGCTGGATTTGATCTTTCCCCAGTCGTATTGCAAGGAATCGGAAATACGATAAGCATCTGTGCTGTAACGTTCGGCTTCTTCGTCTGAAACGAGGATAGATTGGGTGAGATTAAGATAGGTGTTGACCAACTGGGTATCTTGTACGACAGGAAGCAATTGACGCATAGAATCGACTTCCTGTTCCGTATAATTGGCTTGTGCGGAATCTGCTAATCTGACCATCAAAACGAATAACATCCCTACTATAAGGATCTTTTGGAAGAAACAATGAATGGATATTATTCGTTTTCTCATTTCTAAATTTAAGACCATGTTTGGAACAATGAAAATCTAACAAAAAAGCAGAGGCTTTAGGTTCTTGGGAAATGAATCAAAACGGATGAAGTTTAAGCTCTGACAGCACAAACGTTTCGTAGATTTGAAGTTTCCAATAGGGTCTCATAGAGAATGATCAGAATGGTCAATCTCAGGAAAGCAGTATCCTATACTCGCCTGGTCTTACTCAACACCTTTTGCACACGCATTTGCAACTCTTGCAGAGTAAATGGTTTGGTTACGTAGTCATCAGCTCCCAATGTCAGGGCCTCTATTTTGGCAGGTTCGGACCCCATGGCTGTCAGCATCATCACGGAGATATGTACCCAATCTGGCTGACTCCTCACAGCCTTTAAAAGGCTCATGCCATCCATTTCAGGCATCATCATGTCAGAGATGATCAAGGAAATGTCAGAAGCTCTTTGGTTCAAAACCTCCAAGCAAGCCTTCCCATGTGGAACCAAGATGATTTCTTTATGTTGGTCTTGTAGAATCTGATAAATGAAGTCTCTCATATCAGGATGGTTCTCCACCACAATAAGGGTATGCTCCCTGGATAGATTCGGAGTCGTTGATATACTTACCTTTTCCTCTCGTGGGCTCGTCTGGATAGCGCTAGAAGGTATTTGCGTTTTTTGCTTGGGTAAAATGAAGAAGAAATCACTCCCCTGCCCTACTTGGCTTTCAGCAAAAGCGTCCCCTCCCATAAGGGAAGCATATTCTTTGACCAGCTCCAATCCAATCCCTGTCCCGCCACTGAGCGCCTGATTGCCTTGATAAAACCGCTCAAAAATATGTTTCAATTCCTCTTCCTCAATGCCAACACCTGTATCGCTCACCATGAAGGAGATCACTTCGGCCTTTTCCCTGACAGTCAGGGTTACCCATCCACCTGGAGGCGTATATTTGAGCGCATTGACAAGGTAATTGTTCAGCATCTTCTCTATTTTTCGCTGATCCAGGCGTACATGGAGCGCCTTCGAAATTTTTAATTGCACATTGAATTGTACGCCTTTTTGAGAGAAATAAACAGCAAAAGGCTCTGCCACACGCTGTACGAACGCCTGTAAATCGGTTGTTTGCTGCTCTAGTTTGAGCTTTCGATCCTGTAACTTGGTCAAATCTAGAATCTCATCTATCATTCCCAAAAGACTCTTCCCATTGCGCTCCATGACTTGAAACTGAGAAGAGAGATCCATAGAAGGCCACTTGTCGGGATTGGATTGGAGGTAAGAAAGCGGGCCCAACATGAGGGTCAAAGGCGTCCGGAGTTCATGAGAAATATTGGCAAAGAAGCGTGACTTCGCTTTATCGAGTGCTTTGAGTTCCTCTGCCTGTTTGCGGATCTCTTCCGTACGCTCCTCTACAATCTGCTTGAGCTGTGCTTGGCGTCGCCTTAGTCTACGGGTGTTGTAGCGATACAGCAAGTACAGACTCGCCACACCCAAACATATGACGAGGAGAATAAACCACGTTTTGAGGTAAAAGGGACTGACCACAATCAACTGAATAGAAGCAGGATAGACGGTCCATATATTGGTAGAGGCGGATTTCGCCCGTAGTGCAACGTTGTACGTTCCAAAGGATAAACCCGAGAACTCAATATCAGGCCCCGAATTTTGAATCCAGTCCTCGTGTATCCCCTCAATTTTGTATGCGTATTGCTTCCCATTTTCTTTTGCATGATCAAGCAAGACAAGATGTAAAAATGCCGTTCGATCGGATGGATAGAGATGGAGCTGGCGCTGATTCAAGACAGCATGTGTTTCTATAGTCACAGAATCTGTACTTCGATCAATACGGGTGGCTCTGCTGATAAGAAGAGGTACTTCTTTAAAGTTTCGGTCGAAATCACGGGGATGAAATTGCGTCATCCCATTCAGCGTTCCTAAAAAGAGACTTCCATCAGGTGCCTGACAATGCGAGGTAGTATTGAACTCGTTGTGAGGAAGTCCGTCTTCTTCAAAATATAGATGGATTCGCCCGCTCGCTTTGTGGAAGCGATTGAGCCCATGATTGCTTGGCAACCACAGGTATCCCCATGCATCTTCATAAACTGCGTAGAGGACATCGTTCGATAAGCCCGAGCTTTTCTGATTATAGATCTGATGTTCTTGTGTGCGGGGATTCCATTTGATCAGTCCTTGCCCCTTAGTCGCTAGCCACATGATCCCGAGGCTATCTACATGGATATGTGCGACCTGATCAATGGGCAAGAAATAGGGTTCAGGCTGATCCTGATGGTAGCGTGCTAGGATTTTTTCCTCCGCAAGGTTCGCCAAATAAAGCCCTGAGGACGTAGACAACCAAACGCCTTCTTCGCCTTCGTAGAAATGAAAAATCGAGCTGGAATTCAGCTTTTCAAATTCGGGAGCTGGCTGAAGTTTGCGCAGATGCCCTTCGCTTTCGTTTAGTTTATACAGCCCCTCCCCTGCTCCAACCCAGATATCACCTTCTGTGGACTGGTAGGGCTGCCACAAGAGTGTAGGTCGATTTATGCCAAATAAAGAAAAGGACTTATACGTTTGATCCAGAATATGGAATCGGACCAATCCACTTCGTTCTGTAGCCATCCAAAGGTAAGGATCTGCATATGAGACCCCGAGTATCCCTTCGAGCAGATCACCATCCAATATTTTTTGCTGATACCCTTGATTCTGAATGCGATCAAGTCCATACAATAGATGTTGGCTCCCCACCCATAAGTTGCCTTCTTTATCAGGTGTGATCCCTCGAATGGGGGCTGCCCAGCCATTGAATTCTTCATACTGAAACCATGTTTGGAACCATTTCTTGCGGACTCTCAGTCGGACAAAGTGATTGTTGGCTTCATACCATAGGGCAGGGGTATGGTCCAGGAAGATATCGGAGCCATTGGGCTGGAACTCCCTCGGCACATCCAGTGTGTCAAATCTCAGCGAATCCCCCTGCTTGTATTGAATTCTCAATTCTTCATCCAGTAAGAGAAAGCTCATTCCCTTGCCCCAATACATAAAGTCATCATTTTGGGTGGGAATCACCTCTTCAAAAGCTAGCCGCTCATCGACATAGTAACTCCAGAGAAAGGGAGACACATCTTCCCCTAATTTGTAGTGCAAGTCTGATCCATCGGTGGTGAGATATCCTGGCCGGCCTTGGGTATCCACGGTTTTTTGAATCTTGCCAGTTGAATCAAAATGGACGATGGACCTCAAGGGTGGATCAGGTTGGGCTCCGCTTTGACGTACGACCAACTCCGTCACGTAGGTATCTGCATCCCATTTGTATACCTGATCCTGAGGTCTGAATAAGTTGTATTGGGAGGATTTGGGAAAAATGAATCCCTTCTTTAGACCATCTCCATCCCATTCATAGAACTGAAAAAATCTCTCTTGCTCTTCTCTCAGGAGGATGACGCCCTTATGAATAGGATAAACATCTGTTTGATCTATATCAAATGGAACAGGACCGCCGAGATAGGTTTCCATATCATAAAAAGCCTCCTCAATAGGGTCGAGGATGCATAGATAGCGTTCTCTTCGACCAAAGTCCCCTCCATAGATCCAGATATTTCCCCTTTGATCTTCTGTTATTTGCAGGATATAGTTGTAGCAAAGCCCCTCTTGCTCTGTATAGTTTCGAACGCGTGTCCCATCGTAGCAGGAAATTCCTTTGGGTGTCCCAAACCAGATAAAGCCTCGGGAGTCGTGGTGAAATCTCAAAATATCGGTACTGACCAAGCCCTCTTCTTCTCCTATCTTTAGGAAGGTCGGGACTGTTTGTTGGCCACAAAGGAGGGCGGGGTATATCAGGCACAGTATCAGGGCGAATCGAAAAACTATTTTCATGACGACGAGGGGGAATATCCTGAAAAGTGAGTTGATGATTGACGAAGTAATATACTGACACTTTTGCATTCCTCCATATCGGGTGGTGGAGATGTGTCCTTGTAGAGACGTGATTAATCGCATCTCTACTGTCCGTAATAGTCATCATCCTTCCAATTTTGCACATTTCGCTCGATGTAATCGATAATTCGAATATGTGAACCAGCATCTCAGATGATGACATCATGAAATCTACTTTACCATGCAAACTGTTCATTGATCTTCCGAATCTCAAAGGTACACCGCCCTTTATACCAGCGAATAATTCTCGATAAATTTTCCTGCAACATAGGATTCTCTTGACCTGTGACTCCACCTCATTTCGAGGGAGCCTCTTCATATAAAGGAACTCCACTTCGTCAATGTAAACTTTGAAGCTATAGTTGTGGATCAGCGCAGTATAGTGGCTTGTTTAATATAGGTGTAAACATCGTATAACTTCCTATTTGAAACGCTCGCCCTGCCACCATTTGGCACTTTCAGTACTTGGTTTTGGTTTGATTTGCTAAATTGGAAAGAAGCAAATCGACCCAGGACTAACCTTGCCCTTAACCTACGACATCATGAGACGAAACCTACTCCTACTCATTGGCCTTATCTTTTCTTTAAGTGCTTGTATGGAAAACAGAAACAACAGGCCCACCTACATGGCCGAACCCTGGGAAAAGCCTGAATGGGAAGATCCCGAAATCTTTCAAATCAATCGAGAAGCTCCTACGGCCTCCTTTTACAGGTACCCTGAGGCTGGATCTGCGCTGGCTAATGATAGCTGGGAAAACTCTCCCTTTTACCAGTCGCTCAATGGAAGCTGGAAATTCTATTACGCGGACAGTGTGCAAGCCCGACCTGTAGACTTTTACCAAGAGGATTTTGACCTGAGGGGCTGGGATGAGATCCGTGTCCCCTCCAACTGGGAACTGCAAGGCTTTGGCATTCCTGTCTACACGAACATCCAATACATGTTTCCCGCCAATCCTCCTTTCATTCCCCATGACATCAACAACAATGGAAGCTACAAACGGGACTTCTCTCTCCCTGCGGATTGGTCAGGCAAGGATATTTATTTGCACTTCGCTGGGGTCAGTGGCGCGATGTATGTTTGGGTAAATGGAGCGTTTGTAGGATATAATGAAGGTAGTAAAACCCCCGCAGAATTTGACATCACACAAAAGATAAGGCCTGGAAAAAATAGTGTGGCGGTACAGGTCTTTCGTTGGTCTGATGCCAGCTATATAGAGGATCAGGACTTCTGGCGGTTGTCGGGGATCGAGCGAGATGTCTACCTGTACGCAACCGCTAAGGTCACGCTGAGAGATTTTCGTGTAAAGGCAGACCTTACCAAAGACTATCAAAATGGAGAGTTAGAGGTAGATCTTTTGATGGAGAATCGCACAGAAAATACGGTCGAGGAATCTGTAGAAATCAAGCTATTAGAGGGTAATCAGGAAGTCTATACTGATCGTAAATCTATTCAACTTGAAACGGGAAAAAATGCTGTTTCATTCGAAAAACTTCTTCCTAGTATTCAATCCTGGAATGCCGAAAATCCCTACTTGTATACGCTACTCATCAACTGGAAGGGAGCCTCTACTGCCATCAAAGTGGGTTTTCGCAAAGTAGAGATCAAAGACAGTCAGCTATTGGTCAATGGAAAAGTAGTCCTATTCAAAGGGGTCAATTTCCACGACCACAGCGAAACAGAGGGGCATGCCGTGACAGAGGAAATGACCAAGCAGGACCTCATGATCATGAAGCAAAACAACATCAATGCCATTCGTTGCAGTCATTATCCCAAAAATCCCCACTTCTACCGACTCTGTGATAAATACGGCTTCTACGTCATAGATGAGGCCAATATCGAGGCGCATGGCATGGGTGCCACCAATCAGGGCCTGGAAAACCAGCCAGAAAGAATGGCCCAACATCCCGCCTATCTTCCCCAGTGGAGGGAAGCACATTTGGACAGAACCATTCGGATGTTTGAGCGGGATAAAAACCACCCATCCATCATCGTCTGGTCACTGGGAAATGAGGCGGGAAATGGAGACAACTTTTTCGCGACCTATCAATGGCTCAAAGAAAAGGATAAGAGCCGACCTGTTCAGTACGAAGGGGCTACGGCTTACGAAAATACCGATATACAGGCTCCCATGTACTGGACCATCCCTCAGATGATCAGATACGCCCAGCAACCCGACACACGTCCCTTGATCCAGTGCGAGTACGCCCACGCCATGGGCAATAGCCTAGGGAACCTCCAAGACTACTGGGATGTGATTGAGTCTTATCCCAATATGCAGGGTGGCTACATCTGGGACTGGGTGGATCAAGGGCTGCTGACGAAAAATGCGCAAGGCGAAACATACTGGGCCTACGGAGGGGACCTGGGCGGATTTGACCTACAAAACGATAAGAACTTCTGCCTCAATGGCATTGTCAATCCCGATCGCTCGCCCCACCCTGCCCTATATGAAGCGAAAAAGGTCTATCAATATGTGAAGTTCCGATGGAAGGGAAATAACAAGGTAGAGATTCAGAACATGTATGACTTCACCAAGCTAGACGAGCTGAAATTTAGCTGGAAGTTGATGGAGAATGGGGAGGAACGCATCAGTAGGGAACTTCCTACACTCGATGTGGAGCCATATGAAAGTGTGGACCTAATCCTAGATCTACCTACTTTGGACGAAAAAAATACCTACCACCTCAACATGTACGCAGCCTCGGCAGCAGCGAGCGAGCTCATACCCGTAGGATATGTATTGGCTTCTGAACAGTTTGAGATGCAGCAGGGCCAAGCAGCGGAGCTACCGTCTTATATGGAAGATTTGCGTGTAGCGCGCAGCGACTCCTTGCTGGTGATTGAGGGAAAGGGAACAGAGATCATCTTTGATAAGCAGACGGGGCTGCTCCAATCGGTGGATTATGGAAATGGCAATCTCTTGCAGGCAGGCATCACAGCCAGTTTTTGGCGAGCACCTACCGACAATGACTTTGGGTACAATATGCCTAGCAAACTTCAGGTTTGGAAGCAGGCCACAGAAGATGCAGACTTCGTCAGTTTGGAGGAAACGAGGCAGGATCAGGCTTTTACAGTGAAAACGCGGTATAAGCTGCCCAACACAGGAGGGGCGATCGTACAGTTTCAATATGCCATCTATCCAGACGGAAGCATCTCGGTAGATATGGATTTGTCGGAGGTGGATACGCAGCTCCCCTTTCTTCCGCGCTTTGGAACGCACTTCATCATTGATCCTGCTTATGATCAGGTTGCTTGGTTTGGCAGGGGCCCACATGAGAACTATCAGGATCGCAAGACATCTGCCCTCGTGGGTCAGTATCAGGCGAAGGTGGAGGATTTATACTTTCCTTATGCCCGCCCCCAGGAAAATGGCTATCGGACAGACATTCGGTGGGTGACATTTCAAAATACAGAGGGGAAAGGCATCAAGATCACAGGTCCAGACCTATTTTGCTTCAGTGCCCATCATCAGTACCCTTCCGACTTTGACCCTGGCATGCAAAAGGCGCAAAGGCATACGACAGACATCGTCAAGCGGGACCTCATCAGTCTACAGATTGACAAAGTGCAAATGGGCGTCGGCGGTGACAATAGCTGGGGGGCCTTGCCTCATCAAGCGTATCGGATTCCTGCTCGGGACATGCGATTTGGGTATAGAATCGAGCCTTTGAGGTAGAGAGGTGGGATGATCAGTATTTTAAAAGGCTGGAAAAAAGAATTCCAATATTCTTTAGCATCCTAGGAGGAAAGAAAATTGAAGGGACTGCTTTCATAGCTGTTTCTTGGTTTTTCATCTCATTTCTGACGAGGGCCACTCACTACGCAACCAGATATCCCAACATTGACTTGGATTGAAAGGATTTCTACTACCTTCCTCACCCTTCCTCAGCAGATAAGGATGCTTTCACCACCAGCTTGGGCTTGCTCAAGTAGCGGGCGACAATCGCCAATGCCAACATACCCAAAGCACAAGCAAACACCCAGTATGGATTGAGAAATACCTCCTGTAAGGAACAAATCGCCAAGATGAGGATAGAAGAAAAGGGAAGAGACAGGGCCAAGATCCCTAGACTCAAATCAGGATCAAAGGTTTTCACCCCATCTTTCTCCTCCATCTGATGGATCGACGAAATGTGGGCAAATGGCCAGAAGCTACAGGCACTTTGTGGAAAGGCAATCAGCACGATGACTGCTACAGGTGTGAGCCCTGGAAGTAGCAGCACCAAAAGCCCACTGATGAAAAAGGCCAGGGAAGAGCGGAACAATAACAATCGAATCATTCGCTTGAATTGTCCACGCTTGATCTTGACAGCCAGACCGATGAATATCAAAATTAAGGGCGTCATCATGGCCGTCATATTCCCCGTCGCCTGCTGAAGGAAAGCTGGTAATTTGGAAAGGTTGATCCCCAGGCCCAACATCACAAAGGCCAGGAGAATCACCAGATTGATGGGCTCCTTGATGATCGAACCTATCAGAGATCGAAGTCTACCAGATCCCGAAGATTGAATCCCCTTTTTTTGCACATACCAATGCATGGCCAGCACATAGAGGAGGATCAATACATATATCTTATTGCCCACATCCGCCAAAGCTGCCAAGGCCAGCGCTTCGTCTCCCATGTACTCCACCAAAAAGGGAAAGCAGGAAAGGCCAGGCGCCAGAGAAGGTAGCATCATCATCAGCGTACGATGGGTAGGGCTGTTTTTTTCTATACCTTTCAGATAAGGCAAACCCTTGTAGCAGATTCCCAGCATCAGCAGGTTGAAGAGCAGGGCCAACAAAGGCAGAAAAAGCATGGAAGCATCCACCTCAATCTTGAGCAAAGCCACAAAGATAGTCGCAGGAAGCGCAACTGACAGGATCATGACTTTGATTCCCGATAAGGCCTCCTTCGAGCGAATCTTGCCCCTGATAAGGGCACCGATTCCAATGAGGAGAATCAGGGACAATGTTTTTTGTAAGGCAGGATCATTCAACGTTCTATCTCTTAAATTTTATGTTATAATTTTCGGACCTTGTAACAGGTTGTCTGAGGGGGCGTTGGCCTTGGAATTTGATGATAGGGGCGGATAGAAGAGATGGGCTGAAATTCCATCCCGAGATTCATCATCGGGATTGGTTCTTTTTCCCTAAAAAGAACTCCCGCTGAAGGCGACTATTAGATGATACGAAGATTTAAAGTAGATTTCATTCAACATAAAGAGGACAGCACTGATCAAACAAAAGAAATAAGGGCAATCCGTGTACCCTTATTTCTGATAAAAAACCTATTACACCATATTAACCTAAAGTCTTCTTGAGTCCCTCTATGAATATTTTCATCTCATCCATCGTGCCCATGCTCACTCTGCACCAAGGTTTGTCATTGATCTCAAACACACGCACGCCGATACGCTGGGCAAACATCTTGTCCAGAAAGTCGTCTCCTGGCATGTCGATGGGAAAGATCATAAAGCTCGTGTAGGAAGGTACATAGCTGAAACCCATGGATTGAAGCTGCTCACCTACATAGGCACGACTTTCCGCCGTGAGTTTTCTTGTCTTCTCATGGAAGGCAGTAGCTTCTAAGCTGGCCATGGCCCCGCGAATCGATGTCACACAAAGGCCCATATTGCTGCGGACCATGCTACGAATTTTCTCCAATGTCTCAGGCTGTGCCACCCCATATCCGATGCGGAGCCCTGCCATTCCGTGAATCTTTGAAAACGTTCTGGCCACGATGACATTCTTCCCTTGGGCTACCAAATCCACCATACTTTTCCCCTCTCGCTCCTCTAAAAATTCCAGATAAGCCTCATCTACAAATACAGGTGCTTTTTCGGATGCCTCTGCACAAAATTTTCTTAGATCTGCGTTGGGTGTCAGCGATCCCATGGGATTATTGGGATTGCAGACATAGATGAGTCGGGTCTTTTTATCGATCGCCGCGCGCATAGCAGATAGATCGTGAGCATAGTCTGCTGTGAGCGGGATATTTTTCCATGAACCTCCAAAGGCCATAGCCGTCTTGACCAGCGACATGTAAGAGGGATCGGCAGAGACGATATTCCCTCCAGAGACAAAGTGGCTGATCGCTGTTTTCTCCAAGATATCCGTCGATCCTGGTCCCAGCATGATGTGGTCAGGCGTCACTCCTTCCCTTTCGGCCAGCATCTCCTTGAGTCTCATAGAGTCCTGATGGCCATAGCGATTGCCTTTGCTGACCGATTCCATGATGGCCAAACGAACTTCATCAGAAGGACCATAAGGGTTTTCATTGGCTAGAAGCCTCGCTCTTAATCCTTGGAGATCTGAGGGAAAGGAAAAATTACGTTCCCAAATTTGGGGCTTATATACAGGTTGTAGGATTGACTCAGAGGCCATGAGGGCGGGTGCCACCCCCAGGCCAGCTGCGAGGAATGCAGAGGATTTAAGCCAGTTTCTTCGGGTCAGTTTTGTATTCATAGCAAGTAGTTTGGCTGATGGACAACGTGTACGCTTCAGGATCACTTCTGAGATCTTGACATAAGTTAGCCAATATTATTGCTATAATTCAAATTATTTATAAATAAATTTCATTTTTAATAAAAAATACACCCATTTATTAGCATATATCTTATAGGTAAATAAATTATTACACATTCGTGCTTTGACTATGATTTTCAGATCTAGAGATGGCTCTGCTAAGCGTTAACTCAAAATAAGCACCTCCATCTACTGCGTAAGGTGATGAATACCGCATCCTATAATCTTTTGCAGGAGATCAATCTATTCGTATTTCGATAAACATTCATTCATCATCATCTCTACTATCTTCTCTTTCATGACTGTTTAAGGGTGTATACCTATGTCATGAATATCGACAAGTAGTACAAGATAGGTCTTTCATTCTCTCTAGATCATCTACCTATAGGCCATTTAAGACAATCAGTAGATGGAAAATATCGACTACTTATCGTGTACGCTAGCCAAAACGTCAGGGTCTAGATATGGAGCGTATGACTAGCTTATGCACCCCCTCTACCCCCTTCTACTGTCTCGAAAAAGCATTCTTTAGGGCATATCTCCTTCTCATTATGCTAT
>JBCBPW010000023.1:0-79388 GCA_039820545.1 Bacteroidota bacterium
CTGGCAAAAGAGACTTTCCCTAAAAACCTCTCTCCCACCACTCCCAAATCCTGCAAATCCTCTCATCCTGTTCCACAACCTAAAGATACATCTGGCGAATCATCTTACATATCTGATAGTTCCGAGAACCATCATACACAACATTCTTCCCCCCACTAATCCTTCACAAAAGTCCG
Organism: Bacteroidota bacterium; assembly: GCA_039820545.1. Classification (GTDB taxonomy): domain Bacteria; phylum Bacteroidota; class Bacteroidia; order J057; family J057; genus JALEFZ01. The sequence continues at coordinate 177 of JBCBPW010000023.1, forward strand.
ATACTGGGTGCGCACATCCGCACCACTTCTAGCCTTGAGTGTCACCTTCACCTTATATGTCCCAGAAGCAAAATCGCCTATGGCCTGATCTACCACATACTCTCCTGTCGAAACCGTTTGAGGGAAAAAAGTCCTGATTCGCTGGCCTAACAAGTCATAAATCTCCATCATTAACTCCCCTGGATAAGGAAGGTCGAGGCGCATGTTCAATTGGTCCTTTACAGGATTGGGATACAACTGGAAAAAATCCTTCTGGATGCGCTTGTCAGAATCGATACTGCTCAAAGTAGAGGTATTATAGCTAGGTCCTGTATTTTCTTCTGTTGCGATAGGCTTAATCTCGATGTCGTGGGGATATTCGTTACAGCCGAGATCCCTATCCTCAATTGCCGAGGGACGATTTTGCCCCATCAGATCAAAAAGGATCTCCGCATCGATACTGTCCATCCCTGGAAATTGAGGCAAGGTGAGATATCCCGATTCTGCAGCATCAATCGCTGGGCTCACAGGATCTAATCCCCAAAACCCTTGGCCGTTCAAGACCAACAAAGGATCAACTACCGTCATGCCGTTGGATGGCAAGCTCATGCCGAGATCCCCATTCACGATGTTCCCTATCCAAGTTTCTGTCCCTGTCGGCTCTCTGAAGAGGTCGTCTTGAGGATCGGTAAATATGTTATTGGCAAAGGTCACATTCGTCGGCTTATCACTTCCACTGCCCCCCAATCTCACTTCCTCACAATCTACCAATGTGTTGTAGGCAATGTGGATATTATCTAAAGGATCCGAATCCTCATTTTGGAGGTAAAGGGTCCTGTCGTCAATCCCCGAGAAATAGTTATTGTAGATATAATGGTTTTGTCCCTCCCGGACCCTTACTCCTCCCTTTCCATTCAGAAAAAAGTTGCCATAGACGATCGCCTCTGATCCGTGCCTTAGGACCAACTCCGCTTTAGGATTATTTTCGAATGTGTTGTATCGATAGACATTTTGCGTGGCTTTGCTCGAAATGATCTCTCCATCTCCATCGCACTGGGTAAAATAACAGTACTCGACCAGAGAGCGACTGATTCGATCGGCTTGAGTACTCAATCCGATCCTGATGGGTTCTATCCCCATATCATTTCCTGTCCCATCAAAGTTTTTGAAGGAGCAATACTGGATTTTGTGATATCCAGGCTGATTGGCATCTACGAGGATGGACAGGATATTTTGGTCGTCTAAATTCAGCCTGTTTTCAAAATTACAGTGTTTGACCACTACATATTGACTGGATTCTCGAATCCTTAAATATTTATAAGAAGTATAGGCGCGGATATTGATTTGATGGATCAATATATCACTTCCATAAATAGAGATGACATCAGAGGTGCCAATATCTCCTCCCACATACTGAAATCCTTCCAACGTAATATGATCCCCATTGATTCTCACTCTAGAATCTCCATTAAATATGGTCTGCCCCAACTCCTCTGAAGCGATGAATAAGTCATTTTTATCGATGAGCATATATATGTCTTGGTAGGTTCCTGCCTCCCAAATAATGGAATCATTGGCACCCGCATCATCATGGGCATTGTCAAAAGCTGCCTGAGAGTTTACAGTGTAGACGGTGGCCTTTGCCTCGTGCACAAAAAGGAAAGGAAACAAAAAGCTGAAAAAGGGTAAATACAGTGATTTCATTGAGTAGTATTTGAGGATGTGTAGAAAGTAATACCTGAGCAACCTGGAGGTCAATCGGTGAATATAATAAGGATAATATAGGTAATTTTATTAATTGGTTAACCATTTTTTGGTGTTTGGTTTTTGGTTTACCAATTTTTTCCTAACTTAATATTACAAAATTCACATCTGTCATATGCAGCCTACTACTTCTCTACTCGGAATCTTCCTTTTCAGCATCCTATTTACCCTCAATGCTTGTAAGCCTGAGGCTACACCTGAGCCCGATCCCGACCCAGCACCTGTACCAGTAGACGTCATCGATCTATCGAACTGGTACCTCACCCTTCCCGTCGATGCCGACAATGACGGGCGCGTGGACAATATCGAACAGCCTGCCTTGGACAACTACCGCAATATTGACAGGGTGAAACCCTACATGTACGACGGTTTGGATAACTCCTTGGTGTTTAACTGCCCTTACACAGGGATCTCCACCACCAACAGCAGCTACTCCCGAACAGAGCTTCGCGAACAAATGGTCACCAATGACAACAACGTCAACTGGACCATGGAAGATGGCGGCATCATGGAAGGAGAATTGAAAATGGATGATATTTCCTCAGGTCACAGAACCATCATCATGCAAATACATGGTCGACTGACAAACGAGCAGAAAAACCAAATAGGCGCCAGTGACAACGATGCGCCGCCCCTTCTCAAAATCTATTGGCAAAGCAATAAAGTACGCGTCGCACGGAAGGTCATGGTCAATCCCAATGCCTCTGATGATGACCTGTTGCCCAAAAGTGCCTGGGAAGACGATGACGCACATTGGTTCGATGAGGAGGTCAACTTCAATCGCTTTAAACTCAAGGTGATTGCTTCTGAGGGTCGTCTGGAGATCCAGATGAATGATGAATCTGTGGTATACGAAGATATTCATATGGCCCGCTGGCCATTTGAAAACTACTTCAAGGCAGGCAATTACCTCCAATCCACAAATGACGGTGCTTTTGCGAAGCTACGATTTTACACACTGACCGTGACGCACTAGCAGCATTAACAGAATAAGATACTCGCCCAAAACCTATCTACACTACTCAATAACCTAATTATGTTTTTCAAGAATTTACTCTCAGTATGTATCCTCTGTCTGTCGCTCGTGATGTGCGATGTGACATGGGGACAGACTGTAGCACAGATTGGATCAGGATCTTCCTCTTCTAGCACGAGAGGACCTTTCCAAAGAGCTGATACCAACTCATCCACCGTTTTTTCTCGATGGATCATCTACTATACCGAAGCAGAAATGACCGCCGCAGGCATACCAAATGGAGCCTCTATCACCCAGCTCAATTGGGAATTGGCCTCCTCCAATGTCATCGTAGGTTCAGGAGATGCAACATTGAAGATCTATGTAAACAATACCAGTGATACCGCTGCGGTGTCCGATACTTGGACCAACCACATCGCGGGTGCGAGCCAAGTCGGCGACTATGTGTACAATACCACCAATAACTTTCCTGGGGCCAATGGATGGATGCCTTTTAGCTTTTCCTCCCCCTTCATCTACACAGGTGGTACTTTTAAGGTAGCTGTAGACTGGGATTGCTCACAAGTATCTACTCCTGCCTTCTCTGGCAATGGTGCCATCAAGTTTCGCTGGGAATCAACGGCACCCAATGATTATGTCGTCAAGAAAACCTCCAGTTCTTCCGCGCCTAGTACGATTTCAGATCTCAAAGACGAGCGCGCCAATATCCAAATTGTCTACAATGCCGCAGGATGCGCGCAAGTAAGCTGCGCAGACGCAAGCAGTGTAATGGCGACATCTGCCGACTTAGCCTGGGATGCAGTCATGGGCGCAAGTGCCTACAATTGGAAAGTCGTCGCAGCAGGTGCAGGAGCGAGCGCAGCAGCTGTGGATTCGGGATCTACCGCCAATACGAGTGTGACTGCTACTGGACTATCAGCACTTACTTCCTATGACCTTTATATAGAAACGGATTGTGGCGGCGGATCTACGAGTGGATATTCGGAGCCTTATACCTTCCTGACGAAACCCAATGCTTCCATGGTGGCTCAAATCGGGATGGGAACTTCTTCCTCCAGCACTAGGGGTCCCCTTCAGCGTTCAGATACAAGCTCGTCTACGGTATTCTCTCGATTTGTACAGATCTACACAGCCGCTGAGTTAGCTGCAGCAGGCATCACCAATGGTTCGACTCTTTCAGAAGTCTCATGGGAACTTGCCTCCTCCAATGTCATCATAGGCACAGGCGATGCCCAGGTCAAAGTATATGTAAAAAATTCTACAGCAACCATGGCCATGGCGGACGATTGGACCAACTTCATCTCAGGCGCTACGCTATTGGTGGATCGTAAATTTAACACGCTCTTTAATTTTCCTGGAGCAAATGGCTGGATGCAATTTCCCTTTTCGGAGCCATTTATATACACAGGAGGATCCATTGAAATAGCGGTAGACTGGGATTGCTCAGGTGTTTCTTCTCCTGCTTTTTCAGGGGATGGCTCCTTGAAGTGGCGTTGGGAATCCACCGCTCCCGACGTACTTGTGGCGAAGAAAACCTCTAGCTCTTCTCCCTCTAGTAACATCAGCGATACCAAAGACGAGCGTGCCAACATTCAATTTACGATAGTGGATATGACAGTACCCACTTGCCCCATGCCAGGGAGCGTGATGGTTTCTGCTATCACCAAGACTTCAGCCAAATTTGCCTGGACCGATACGAGTGCTTCCTCCTTTGACTGGCTTGTAGTGGAAGCAGGTGTTGGAGTGGGTGGAATGCCCGTGGACGCAGGTTCTACCATGAATGTCTCAGATTCTACGACTGCCCTGACCATCAATACCGATTATGATTTATACGTCCGCGCTTACTGCAATGGCACAACGGATACCAGCAACTGGTCAGGCCCAACGACTTTCTCCTCTGCATGTGATGTGTTGGAGGTTGCTGCCACAGCGACAAATGATACTACAGGTGTAGGGGTAGGAACCGCATCCATCAATGTATCAGGAGGCACACCACCTTATACCTACACGTGGGATGGATCTGCGGGTGCAGCGGATTCTAGTGGATTGTCAGCTGGGACTTATACAGTGGTCATAGCAGATTCTAATGGATGTCAAAACTCGGTTCAAGTCGTAATCGACGGCCCTGTAGGGATCGAAACGGATCTGTTGACTGAGTTGACACTCGCGCCCAATCCAACAAACGGCATCGTAAAGATCCATTTAGCCCTGAAACATACAGCAGAAGTAGGACTTTCTGTCTACTCTGTCAGAGGAGAGCTGCTGGAAGTATATATAACACAACAAGGACTTCATATCAGCCAAGAGATGGATTTGTCCCGCTATGTCGACGGACTCTACTTCATCTGCGTAGCTGTCGATGGTCAGACATTCATGAAGAAAGTCCTTCTTCAGAATTAGATCCTATTGGGAACAATGAAAATCTAGCTAAAAAGCAGAGATTTTAGGTTCTGAAAGTGCAAAATTTTCGAAGATTTGAGGTTTCGAACATGGCCTTCATCTCAGCAGTTTCCAAGCATTCCGACACGTCGAAGACCCCTTACCAGTATCTTCAAATACTTCTGGCTGGTTTCTTCGGCACATGGGAACCCAAAATTCCACAGGTGTTTCAGAGATAATCCCCTGATAAGGTTATTTATTTTTGGGAATTCGGAGGAATACTATTATTTTCATATGTAATTGGTTAACCAATTATTAGTTAACCAAAACAGAATCAGATCAGCATTCCGCTTATGTCAAGTTTGATAAACAATTTCAAAGAGATCAACATCGAGAGTCCCATTGATAAGATCATGAATCAGATCAAGGGCTTGATTACCTCTGGGCAACTGAAGCCTGGCGATAAACTACCACCAGAAAGACAACTTGCTGAAAAGCTGGGCGTGGGCAGAAGCCATGTGCGGGATGCCATTCGTAAGCTCGAATTTTACGGAATTCTCAAGACATTGCCTCAAAGCGGGACGAAGGTGGCTGGAATTGGGATTACAGCTTTGGAAGGCCTCATTTCTGATGTATTGAAAATGGCGGATACAGATTTTGCTGCTCTGGTAGAGACAAGGGTACTCCTCGAACAGCACACGGCTTACTTGGCTGCTGAGCGAAGAACAGATGATGACATCGAGACGATTCAAAAAGCGCTCCAGGCGTACCATGAAGCATTGGAAGAAGGAGGCCAAGCCATTGAGGAGGATTTGATGTTTCATCTAGCCATTGCAGATGCCAGCAAAAACTCAGTCCTCAAGTCGCTGATGCTCATCATTACCCCCGATATTATCCACAGTTTTAACAAGCTAGATATATGTAAAGGTGGCAACACCTTTAAAACGCTAAAGGAACACAATTGTATTCTGGACCACATTGTCAATCAGTCCCCTCAAGAAGCTTCTGAAGCGATGCGGGCACATTTACAAGATGTGTTGGAATACAGTGCTTCACTACGACAATCGCAAAAGACTCAAAAAGACATCTAACAACTAATTCGTAAGTCATTTCTGTTGTTTTCAACGAATGGTAGCGCAGGCTGCCCTGGGATTCTCATGCCAAAGGTGAAGCATATGCTGAAGGGAATAGCTAACATTCAGCATACAAAAAATTCCCAGCGTGAACCAATAGAAATGCCTTTCAAAATGTTTGAACTATGACTACAAAACTACTCACAAACAGCTTCTGCAAACGGCTGCTTCAGCAACTCCTGCTGGTAGCTTTGCTTTGCGGTCCTACCTGGGCACTTGCAGAACCTCTCGCTACGATCACAGGTAAGATGTTGAACTCTGATGGTAAGGGACTCGAAGGAGGATCTGTTGTGGTGAAAGGCACCACAAGAGGCGTCATCACAGACGCAAAAGGAGCATTTTCTATCGAGGCTGAACCCTCAGATGTACTCGTTTTTACCTTTTACGGATTTCGCACACAAGAAATTACGGTTGGCAACCAAAGCAACGTAACCGTCAGTATGGAGCCTGACTATGCCAAGCTAGATGAAGTGGTCGTCGTGGCCTATGGGACTCAAAAGAAGTCTCATCTTACGGGCTCCATTTCTAGTGTGAAAAATGAAACCTTAGACCAAATTCCCGTTTCTCGTGCAGATGATGCTTTGGTAGGGCAAGTCGCAGGTGTCAATATCCAGATGACCAATCCTGCTGCGGGTGAAGCACCTACGATTCGTGTAAGGGGCCAAGGATCGATTTCCTTTGATTCTAATCCTTTGATTGTAATAGACGGAATTGCGGTAGGAAATGATGCATCTTTTCTTTCCAGCATTGACATGAATGATATAGAGTCCATTGAAGTGCTTAAAGATGCAGCTTCTTCCTCCTTGTATGGTTCGAGAGGAGCGAATGGTATCATCATGATCACCACGAAAAAAGGAGTAGAAGGCCCCACAAAGTTTACTTACCACGGCTTTACGGGAATAAAGTCTGTTCCTGAAGGCAATTATCTTTCGACAGTAGATGAGTGGGCTGATTTTGTCCGTGCCAATAACGACGGACAGCTTACAGACAAAATGCGATATATCGAGCAACTGGTTCAGGCCGTGGGATCTGAGACGGACTGGAGCGATGTCATGTTTGATGGAGGGATGATCCAAAGTCACGCGCTCTCTGCTAGGGGAGGCACAAAGAATACGAAGTTTAGAGCTTCCTTGAGCTATTTGGATGATCAGGGTGTGTTGTTGACGGATAATTTTGAAAAAATCAACTTCCGTCTCAACCTAGATACGCGCCTCAGCAAACGTGTGCGCTTTGGTGTCATGATCAATCCCTCCCACACGAATCAGAGAAGGTTCCCTATTGGCATTCACGACGCACAGCGTCAAAATCCATGGCTGCCGTTGTACCTGGACGAAAATAGCATCCAGTTTGTCAACCGATCTCGAGAAAATGGTCGTTGGGCAGATGCGCAGATTGGTGACTACGCCATGGAAAGAATGTTTGACGACTTCGATCTCGAAGCAGGCGTTCCGAGCAGTGGAAGTGGGACAGATATTAGTGCGACTTCCAACCAGAGTGCCTTAGCTAAGGTACTAGAAAGGGATCGTAGAAGATTCCAAACGAAGCTATATGCCAACACCTATCTCAGCATCGATATTGTGGATGGCCTGAATTTCAAGCAGACCTTAGGAGGGGACGTCAGATTCACACGCGACACACGCTGGGCAGGAATAGAGGCTTCGAGAAATGGAGCAGGAGACTCGGAATCTATTTTGACAACTAATAACCTTTTCCATACCATCTCTGAAAGCACCTTGAATTTTGACAAAGAATACGGAAATCACGACATCAATGTGGTGGCAGGTTTTGCGTATGAGCGATGGGATCGAAACAGAAGTGAAATCGAAGCTGCGGGTTTTACCAATGATTTCATCCAGACCATCCCTGCAGCCAATCTCGTAGGTGGTACTTCTAGCGCTACCGAAGAAGCCCTCATCTCTTATCTGACCAGATTCAATTATGCCTATGCAGGTAAGTACCTGTTCTCTCTCAGCGCACGATGGGACGGAAGCTCCAAGTTTGGACCTGACAATAAGTACGGGTTTTTCCCCGCTGTATCTGCAGGATGGAGAGTCTCCGAAGAAAACTTCATGAAGCAAGTCAAATTCATCAATGACCTGAAGGTGAGAGCGAGTTATGGGATCACGGGTAGCAATACAGGGATTGACGAGTATGATTACATCGGTTTGATCGAACCTGTAGGAACTGCTTTGGGCGGAGCCAACACAGGCTTTAATGCAGTGAATATTTCCAACTCAGCGCTTCGCTGGGAGAAACTCATCGAGTATAATGTTGGATTGGACTTTTCTATCGTGAGTGGACGTTTTGGATTCTCTGTTGACTACTACAACAGAACCAGCGAAGATCTGCTTCTCAACCTACCGATCCCCTCCATTACAGGATTTGAGACAGCCTTAGTCAATAGAGGCGTCGTCGAAAACAAAGGCTTCGAGCTAGAAGTTTCCTCGCGCAACATCATCCGCGGGCCCCTCACTTGGACGACTACTGCAATTTTGACACACAATAGAAATACGCTGATTGATTTTGCAGGAGCCAGTGGATTGATTTCTACAGTAGATTCTAAGCGTCCCGCCGAGTGGATTGCCCTAGAAGGATTTCCCGTCTCTACATTCTATGGCTATGTCGTCAAGGAAGAAATCGATCCTCAGTGGATCAAAGATCCTTTCTATCCCATCAATGCACAGAGCCAGGATATTTATGTCCAGGATCTCAACGGTGATGGAGTCATTGATACAGACGATCGTACAGTCTTGGGTTCTCCCTATCCCGATTTTATTTGGAGCATCACCAATACATTGAGATGGAGAAGCTTTGATTTCCAGTTCATGTTCCAAGGATCGCAGGGAGCAGAGGTACGCAATATTTCCTCTCAGTACATCAAAAATGAGTTTTCGGGTAACCAGGATTATACGAGTGATTTTCCAGATAAGGATCTGGTGCAGCAACGCATATTCACGAATGACGACATCCAGGACGCCTCTTATATAGCGCTGAGAAATATCAACCTGGGGTATACATTTGGCCCCAAATTACTGGATAAAGTCAAGATTCAGCAGCTACGCGTGTACCTCAGTGCCCAAAACCTATTGTATCAAATGGCAGAGGGATACGAAGGATGGAATCCTGAAGGAATCGACCAGGGACTGGGCAATCCACTGACCTACGGATATCAGCGTGGCCCTGCTCCGATTTACAGAACCTTCTCAGGTGGAATCAACCTAGGATTTTAAGACTAATCACTCGCAAATTAAGATTTTACTCATGAAACGATTCATATATCATATAGCCACACTCATGGTAGCAGGGGCTCTGCTGACAGGCTGTGCAGAAGATCCACTCAACCTGAGTCCACTGTCAGCCATAGGAGAAAACGGCTTTTACACCAATGCCGATGAAGTAGAAGGAGCTGTAATCGCCATTTATGACGGATTGCAGGAGGTTCCCTTGAGAGAATTTGCGCTCACTGAGATGCGCTCTGACAATACCAAAACCAAGACGAGCGAGGGCGACTGGGCCCAGTTTGAAAGCTATGAAGTGCAGCCTACCAATCTGGCGATAGGCACCTATTGGTCTGCGAACTACAATGTGATCTTCCGTGCCAACAGGGTATTGGAAAATCTGGAAGTAGTAGAAAGTGCCGCGCTCAGAGATCAGTTTGAAGGAGAGGCCAAATTTGCGCGTGCATTGGCACACTTTAACCTGACCAATGCCTTTGGAGGTGTGCCCATTGTAGACCAAGTGATTATTCAGACAGATACAGATTACTTTGCGCAAGATGCAGCAGCAGATGTGTTGAACTTTATTGCCAGTGATCTGACGGACGCCAGCGGGAAGCTGTCCGATCGTGCTTCTATGGATGAAGGGCGCGCGACGAGCGGAGCGGCCACTGCCTTATTGGCCAAAGTCCTACTGACGCAAGGGAAGTATAGCGAGGCCGAGGGGCTTTTGAGTGGACTCCTCAACGATGCCAATTATGCATTGATGGATACCTATTCAGATGTGTTCTACAGCGAAGGAAATAGCGAAATCATTTTTGCCATTCTTTATGTGGATGATGACGCGAATGAGTCTCAGGATTTCTCTTTTGAAATGACTGCAGGAGGTGCCGTGAGTGGGTTAAACTACCTCACGGATGATTTCAAGGCAGCGATGGACACAGCGGATACGGAGAGAGCCGCCGTATTTATGAATCCTGACAATGAAAGAGAAACAGGTAAGTGGTTGACGCGTTCGGCTGATGCCCGTCTTTGTGGAAATGATTGGATCGTCTTACGCTTGGCAGATGTTTATCTGATGCATGCAGAAGCCATCTTGGGGGCCTCACTTTCGACCAATAACCTCAGCGCCATTCGCTCCTACAATGCGGTCCGTGACCGCGTGGGTTTGAGTACCCTTCCAGAAGATGGCTCTGCCGAGTTGACACGAGACATGCTACTGCTAGAACGCAGGATGGAGCTCGCCTTTGAAAACCACAGGCTCTACGATCTGATCCGTTTTGGTGTGGCACAGGAGGTACTGAGTGCATTTGCTGCTGCGACCAACGAGTCCTTTCAGGCAACTGATTTGCTCTTACCCATTCCCCAAGGTGAAATCAATGTAAGTGATGGATTGCTCAAGCAGAATCCAGGTTACTAATCTCCACTCACAAAGTATGATCGACATGATATTTATCTCTCAAAACATATACCAAAAGCAGGCCTCAAGAATGGGGACCCTTTGCTTCATAGCCATCCTTATTATGGGGCTCATGAGCTCTTGTGACGATCGTTTCATCCTTCCAGAAGAAGGGAGCTTACCAGATGAAACACCTCCTCAAGCAGCTTTTTCCTTCTCCATCTCAGAAGGGAACTTTATGGAAGTCAATTTTTCTAATGAGTCTATCAGTTCGACCGATTATAGTTGGGACTTTGGAGACGGCGCTACATCTGTAGATCAGAATCCCACCCATACCTTCGCCGCCGAAGGAACCTATACCGTTACCCTTACTTCTTCTGACAAACTCAATGTCTCCAATACGATCAGCATAGATGTCTTGATCGAGGAGCCTCAAGTACCTTTCCAGCCTGTGATACTCAATCCTGGTTTTGATGAAGAAGGAAGCGACAGTTACAGAGACAATTGGCGAAATGGAGACTTGGGAGGGGTATTACAGATTACATCTAGCCCCGTCCACGATGGCGTCCGAGCAGGAAAGTTTCCTTCAGGGGGGGATCGTATCGCCTACCAATTGGTCACCGTAGAGGAAGATCAGGATTATGTGATCAGTTTCTACTATACAATGAAAACGTCGCCCGTTGGTTCGCTATCTATTGCGATTTTGGGTGGCGATGTGACAGATCCTGCGCGCGTAGAGGCTGCCACGATTGCTTCAGAGACGTTTAATGACCAAAATAATGCCGACGAATATATCCAAGCCTCTATTTCCTTCAATTCAGGTCCCAATACAGAGGTCGCTATTTATCTCAGCAATGTAGATGTGGAGTGTCGATTTGATACATTTACGATTGCACCAGAATAAAAAAACCGTACGTAGTAGTATTCTTTTTATCAAGGTTGGCGCTTTCCTTAGGACGTAAATCGTCTTGAGGCGAGCGCCAATCCTTTTGTCGGAAAAAGCTCAACCTAGGCAGGAAATATTCGTTTGGAATAGTATGAGTGAAACAGCCCCCATAGTCGTATTTGATGGATACTGCAGTCTGTGCAATGGGACAGTGGATTTCATTTTACGACATGATGCCAAGGAGGAATTTCTATTCTCGGCGAATCAGCACGAAGCTGGAAAACAAATCCTGATTGAACATGGCGTAGATCCTGAAGATGTGACGACCGTCTTCTTGATTGAGGAGGGACAACTTTATCAGCGATCTACAGCTGCCTTGCGCATTGCCCGTCGCTTGGGGTTCCCATTTTCTCTGCTGTGGATCTTTATCTTCATCCCTCCATTCATTCGAGATGCTGTATACAAGGTCATCGCAAGAAACAGATATAGCTGGTTTGGCAAACGAGATAGCTGTAGACTTCCCACACCTGCTGAGCGCGCAAGATTTTTGATGTAAATAGGAGGTTATGTCTTTCCTCGATAGATTCATTCTATCTCAAAACTCTTTTTCTCCAAATTCACTCTTGATGAAATCGGGCTTCTTTTCGGTTTGATTGAATCGATAGCTAAAGGTCAAAAAGACTTGATCTACTTCGTAGATATAATGCGTCCTCGTGAAAAAATGATCTTGAAAAGAGGTACGACTTCGCTCATTGCTTTTCAATAATCCTAGATCCACATTGAGCCATTGCAGGCTCAGGCTATATTTACCTTGAGAGAAGATTTTTTGCAGAATCAAACTGGGATTATAAAAACGGGACTCATTGCCTTGGGCTGTTACGCGGGCAGAGATGTAATTGAATAGTGCCTGTAAGCGCATGTCAGACACAATGTCAATTTGGGCGCTTGCATTAAAAGAGAAAACCGTATTAGCTGTACGGAAATTCTCGCCAAATAGGGTACCGCTAATTCCATAGCGATAGATATTGCCACCTAATGCAATATGGAACCAAGAGGTGGGATAAAAGTCACTGCCCATCTCTACTCCTGCAGCACGTGCATTTCCTGCATTGGTATAATAACGATTCAGAATAGTATCATTGAAAATGGTGTTGACACGATTCATAACGTTTTGAATGCTGCGAAAATATCCATTCACAAATAAATGATGTGTCTCCCATGACTTATCAAGGCCTAGTTCTACGGAGTGGATGAATTCAGGGAGTAATTGGGCGTCTCCTTGATCCAATGTCTCATTATGCTCTCTTTCGGGGAAAGGTGTCAGCTTAAATGTTGTAGCACGTTCGATGCGACGACTGTAACCTCCACGGAGAATCCAGCCTTTGGGCAAATGATAGGCAAGATTTAAACTGGGGAAAGGTTGGAATATTTCATAAGTATATGTCGTATCGGGCTGGGCAAGCCTGACCTGACGATCCATATATTCCAACCGCAGGCCAGCTTGATAGCTCAACTGTTTCCACTTGTGGCTGACAAGGAAATATCCTCCGTGAATTTGACGCGTGAGTTCGATTTGGTTGGAAAACAAAGGGTTGACCTGAAAAATATCTCGTTCTAAATCTCGATCTAGATACAGGAAATCGCCTGGGTGAAATAGGTAACGATACTGGTAACCTACTTTCCATATCAGATCCTTGACCTCCTGCTGTATATCGGCACGTAGGCGTATGCCATCCAAGGGATTATCATTGGTATTAAACTGGTACTGAAGGGTATCGGAGATATTAGGCCATGCCAAGCTGACATTATCTGTTGGTCCCCCCAGGACCGTCCGCTCAGCCAAGGCAGAAAGGTCCAACTGGATGTTCGAAGGCAATTGCCAGCGATAATCCAGTCCTCCTATCAGAAAATCACCTTCTCGTACCCTTAGGTTTTTGTTAAAATAGGTAAGGGAGTGGAGCAAGGTCCCTTGTTCGGTTCCCCTTTTCATTTGCTGGTATTGCTCCCAGTAGGTTTTTGCTCCCAAGAAAGCGTTAGGATCTATGCTCCGTCGCTGCTGATTTGTGTAGCGGATATCAGCCGTTCGATACTTGGTTCGGTCTCCCGCAAAAAAACGTAGACTTACTGTATGTTTCAGATCAGGTTGGTATCGAAGGCTGAAGCGCCCCGAATACTGAATGTTGTCGTAGCTTCGTTCACCGCTTGAGGGAAATTCTGTAAAAATGCCATTTTGGAAGGTATTGACATATCCTTCGCGTCTTCCCGCGATGTCGTTGCGCCGATAATCTGCTCCCAGTGTCAAATCCCACACCCCTTTTCGCCAATTTACTGTGACATCTCCCCCAAATCTTCTTGTAGCTTCCCGATTGTCATATTGTGCGAGGCTGGGCAGTCCGTATCTCCCATTGACAAGTAAGGAAAATCCATCTGCTAGTCCACTTTTTGTTTGGATGTGGATGATTCCTCCTTGTCCGTCAGGATCATACTGAGCCGATGGAGTCGTCAGGACTTCAATATGCTCAACATGATTGGCTGGCAGTTGGTTGAGGAGGGTGATGGGGTCCGTTTCAACTTGACGACCGTCAATCATCACACGTAGGCCTTGGCTCCCACGCAAGGATATCTGCCCCTGGATATCGACGGTCACACTGGGCAAATTACGTACGATATCTAGGGCGCTTCCACCCTGTGAATTCTGAAATTGCTCGGCATCATATACTTGTCGGTCGACTGTGAGGTAGCTTTTACTTGTCCTTCCCGTAATCTCGATGGCCTCTAAGAGAGAGGAAGAAGGAGAAAGTAAGATCTCCCCAAGAGGAAGGCTAGCCTGACTCAGGTTCAGATTGAGTGCTACGGACTCAAATCCCCAGAAGGAAGCCCGTAGGATATACCGATCCCATGCGAGATGCTGTAGGGTAAAGCTTCCTGTAGAGTCGGTCAATATCTCTGTAACTGGGAGGCTATCTACGCTCCGGGATAATACAATCATGGCGTAAGGTAGGGGCGCTGAAGTCTCCTTGTCTCGAACCATGCCTGTGATACTACCTTCCTGCGCATATGTAGGGAGCCAGACCTGCCATACAATTAGGCAAAGACCTAGTATGTGATATTTTTTTGTTTTCATCTTCTTTGGGTATGATCGTAGGAATCTCCATGAGCAGGAGCAGCCCACAGCTTTGTCTCGAAAGAGATGCTGCCACGAGATGAGCAGCTGGATTTAGTGATGATGCCCCCCTTCTTCTTCTCTCGACTTCATCTGCGCCATTAGGTAAAATGCTCCCTTTGTCACGATAGATGCGTCAGACGGGATTTCTTTGAGCACGTCTACTTTCACGAAACCTAGCTCTTTCTCCTGGGAGCTGATGGGAACTTTTAGAAAATGAACTTCCTCTGCATGTTCTTCCTCTTTTATGAAGATGTATTCCAAGCCCTTGTCCATAGCAATGGCAGATTCGGGCAAAGCATCTACTACACGCTTCTCTGACTGGATATAGGCTTCCACATACATTCCTGGAAGTAGAGTGGATGACTGGTCTTCAATATGCGCATGGGCTGTCACCGTTTTTTCCTCTCTATCTATTGTGTGACCCATAGACATGATATGAGCCTCTCCTTGCTCGCTTGGATTGTCTGATAAGGCAAATACCACTGATTGACCTGCCTTGACAGTGGATAGGTCTTTCTCAAATATCTTCAATTCCAGGTGGAGATGTGCGTTGTTGATTACGGAGAATAAATCTTCATGTGGCTGTACAAAAAGTCCTGTCTGGACGAGTATTTGATCTACATACCCACTTATGGGACTGCGGATTCCTACAGAAGAAACGATCGCTCCCTGTTTATTGTCTAGGTTTAAACCTAGTAACTTCAATTTACGGGAGAGTGCTTCTCTTTTGATTTTGGTGACTTTGATCTCAGATTCTAGCCTCTCTAGCTCCTTTGAGCCGATGACTTCCTGGCCCACCAACTCTTCCTTTCTCTCGAGATCTTTTTCTAGATATTCCAGTTGCCCTCCCAGAGATAGATATGCCTCTTGCCAGTCGATCAATTCTGTACTTTCCAATGTAGCCAAAACAGTCCCTCTTTTCACGTATTGATCCGGCTTTACACGTATCTTCTGGATTCTCCCTGCAATCAAGGAATTCACAACTCCTATGTCTTTGGGAGGTGTCATCGTGACTCCATTTACCTTGATACCAGACCCAATCTCTCGCTTGGTGAAGGAGCCTATTTCAACACCGATTTTCTCCATTTGAAGTTTCGTTAGGGCGACTTCTTCTCCTTCAGATATGGAAGCGGCATGAATGGCTCCCATTTTCTCTGGCATGTGATCCGCTTGCTCCGTCTGGACGCAGGAGCTAAATATCAGGGAGAGGATGGGTATATAAATAATGATTGATATGCGTTTCATTTTTCTCATTATTGAGTCAGTTTTCAAACCAGTACAGCCACTCCGCCCATGTCAAATTCCACATGCGTAAGGTATCCAGGCGACTTATGGCGTAGACCACGAGTTGATCGAGGGTTTGCATGTAGGAGAGGTAGCTGAGTTCTCCCTGGAAGTAGGCCGCTTCTGCGATGCGCCACTGTTTTTCAGCGAGGGGAACTACATACATATCCATTTGCCCAAACCCCTTTGCCAGTCTTACCAACTCCATTTTGAGGATGCCGTGCCTTTGGGAAAGTAGCCGCTGCTGATTTTCCAACTCTGCTTGTAGGGCTTTTTCTCTCAAAAAAGCCGATTGGATAGCTGTCTTATAGCTTTTCTTAGATAGAGGAAAAATCAGACCGAGTTGATATCCCCAGAAGGGAACATCTCCTCCAATGGACTGAATTTGCCCTCCTGTTTGGATTTGAGGGAGCATGCGACTCTTGCTCATCCTGATATTGGAGGTGGCCAAACGAAGTTGAGAGGCCGCCATTTCGATCTGTGGGTGTTTTCCCAGGTAAGATTCAAACATCGCTTGAGGATAAGGTAAGCTGTCTACGATGGGTCGATAGAATTGATCTGCGAAAAGGAGATTGTTGAACTGCTGCAACGCGATCTCCCAGGCCATTTCTGCCTGCATGGTCTGGATTTTTCCTTGACTTAGCCTCGTCTCAGCATTGAGCAAAGGTGTCCTTCCCGTCTCTCCTTGGTCGAACTTTGCTTGCGCCACGCGCAGGAATTCCTGGTACATCTGCTCTGCCTCTTTATAAAGCTGATACACCTCTGCTGCATAAAGACTCTGGATGTAGGCTTCACGTATCGCTCTTTCTAGCGCTTTGTGGGTCATTTGTAACTGACTCCCCGCAATGGCTACCTTTTGTTGCTGAACTTGGATGGAGGATTTTCGGTAGGATGGAAGGTAAAATGTTTGCAAAAAGCCCAAAGATTGGATCCCTCCGCTACCGACACTTTCATTTCCCGATCCTATTTCTTCTCCTGTGGCAAAAATATTCACCTTGGGTGCGAGCAGGCTTCCCATAGACAGGGCTTCTTGCTGCGCTACATACAAGGAGTCTCGCTGGAGAGATAAGGCATTGTTTCTCGCGATAGAAACCGCCTCTTCCAGATCAATTAGATTGTCTTGGGCAAAGGCAGGAAAGGCGCAGGTGCCGAAGAGCAGCCAAATGCTTACTTTTTTAATGGATAGAGTATTTACTTTTCCCCTAGACTCAGATAGATAGTAAAGAATAGGTAGTATCACGAGGCTGAGTAAGGTAGACGTAATGAGTCCACCGATCACTACAGTCGCCAGGGGTTGTTGTACCTCTGCTCCAGCAGCCGTAGAGACTGCCATGGGCAAAAAGCCCAGAGAAGCGACTGTGGCAGTCATCAAAATGGGTCTCAATCGTACAAGTGCGCCTTGCTTGATCCGCTCGACGAGCTCGTGCCAACCTTCCTGTTTGAGCTGGTTGTAGTACGCGATGAGCACGATGCCGTTTAATACGGCCACGCCAAATAAGGCAATAAAACCAATGCCTGCTGAGATGCTGAAGGGCATTCCTCGGATCACCAAGGCCCAAATCCCACCGATTGCAGCCAGAGGAATGGCCGTGAAGATCATGAATGTCTGCTTGAGGGAGCGAAATGTAAAATAGAGGAGTAGAAAAATGAGGAGAAGGGCGACAGGGGTAGCCAGCCACAGTCTTTTTCGTGCCCGTTGCAGATTCTCAAACTGTCCTCCATATGTCACATAATATCCAGGCGGAAGGTCGAGTGCTGATTGTAGACGCGTCTGTATATCAGTCACAAGACTTTGTACATCTCGATTTCTCGCATTGACGCCGATCACGATTCGCCGCTGCGTATTGTCTCGTGAGATCTGGCTGGGTCCTTCCTCAAAGGCGACTTTGGCTACGGTAGTCAAAGGAACTTGACCACCAGAAGGTAGGGGGATATATAATTTCTTGATTTGTTGCAGATTATTTCGATAGGCAGCACCCAGCCTTACCACGATGTCGAATCTTTTTTCCCCCTCCAATAACTGCCCTGCAATCAGCCCTGCGAAGCTCCCTTTGACATGCTGGTTGATCGTCTCGATATCCAGGCCATATGCTCCTAGCTTCTGGCGATCATATTCAATGACGATTTGTTGGAGACCTGCGGTCGGCTCCACTTGTATATCTCCTACGCCTTCTATCGTCTGTAGAATATGCTTGGCTTCCTCAGCTTTATTAGCCAAGATCCCTATATTTTCTCCAAAAATCTTAATCGCAATATCCTGTCTGACACCTGTCATCAACTCATTGAAGCGCATCTGGATAGGCTGGGTAAACTCATACATCACACCAGGAAATGTATTCATTTTGGCTTCCATCTTATCAAACAGCTCTTCCCGTGTCTGGGCTGAGGTCCATTGATCCTTGGGCTTGAGGATGACGTAGATATCTCCAGCCTCTAGTGGCATGATGTCCGTGGGGATTTCTGCTGTACCGATTTTCGTCACGACTTTTTCTACCTCGGGAAAATTATCCAATAAGATTTTTTGAAGCTCGGCAGAGACTTCCACTCCTTGTGAAATGGAGCTTCCAGTAGGTAGAATTTGATGTAGCGCCAGGTCTCCTTCTTCTAGCGTAGGAATAAACTCTCCTCCCATCCGATCCAATCGCCAGATACTCAGTCCAAATAGGAATAAGGTCAAAATCAAGATCGCCCAGCGATGCTTCAAAATCCCTACGATGGTCCCTTTATAAGCTTGTTGCAAGAAGTCTAGTAGTTTATCTGAGAATACTTTCTTGTGAATTGCTTTCTTTTTGCCCAATAGCAAAGCAGACATCATGGGGACATAAGTAATGGATAAAATCAAAGCTCCCAGGATGGCAAAGCTCACAGTTTGCGCCATAGGCTTGAACATCTTGCCTTCTATTCCACTCAAAAACAGAATAGGGAGGTATACGATCAGGATAATGATTTCGCCAAATGCAGCAGAATTTCTAATCTTGGAGGCCGCTAGGAAGACATGCGTATTGATCTGGTCAGTACTTAAGGGAGCGGGCGATTGCTGCATGCTCAGGTGAAAGAGGATGGCTTCTACGATGATGATCGCCCCATCGACAATGAGCCCAAAATCAATGGCGCCCAAGCTCATAAGGTTGGCAGAAACACCTGTGAGGGACATCATGGAAGCTGCAAACAATAAAGAAAGCGGAATCACAGAAGCTACAATCAATCCTGCTCGTAGGTTGCCCAAAAACATCACCAATACAAAGATCACAATCAGTCCGCCCTCCAATAAGTTGATGGAGATCGTTCGTGTCGTTCGGTTGACGAGCTTCGTACGGTCTAGGTAGGGTTCGATGAGGATCCCTTCTGGAAGCGACTGCCGGATTTGCTCCATGCGTTTCCTCACCCTTTGGGTGACTTCCGCTGGATTTTCTCCTTTGAGCATCAAGACTTGCCCAGCGACGACCTCTCCGATCCCATTCATCGTTACAGCTCCAAATCTAGGCGCATGACCTGTAGAAACTTCAGCCACATCTGAGATCCGTATCAGCGTTTCTCCACGTTTGTCAACCAGGATATTTTCAATGTCTTGAACTCCCTTGATCAAACCCTCCCCCCTGATAAAGTAGGCGTATTGGTCTTTTTCAATATAAGAGCCTCCTGTATTGCCATTATTTTTGGATACGGCTTCGAATATGTCTGTAAGACTGAGATGAAAGCTGTGGAGTTTTTCAGGATTGATGGAAATTTCGTATTGCTTCAGATGCCCTCCCGAGCTATTGACCTCGATGACACCTTCAATCCCACGTAGTTGGCGCTTCACTAACCAGTCCTGGATCGTCCTTAGATCAACAGAAGAATACTGGTCTTTATATCCTGAATCTGGATATAGGACATACTGATAAATTTCGCCTAATCCAGTCGTGATAGGTCCCATCTCAGGTAGCCCGAGTCCTGGAGGGATGAGTTCCTTTGCTCCTTGAATTCGTTCATTAACCAACTGACGAGCAAAGTATATATCCAGTTGCTCCTCAAACACCAGCGTGATCACAGATAGGCCGAATCTAGAGATAGACCGAAGTTCTACAACGCCTGGGATATTTCCCAGCTCCATCTCCAAAGGAAAGGTGATGAGTTGCTCTACTTCTTGGGCAGCAAGATTGGGCGAAGTTGTGATTACCTGTATTTGATTGTCTGTGATGTCAGGTACTGCGTCGAAGGGGAGTTGGGTCAAAGAGAATGCCCCCCAACCGATCAAACCCAGCATCAATAGCCCTACGATCAGCTTATTTCCAATCGAAAATTTAATTATGTAGTTAATCATGGACCATTGCGTTTTTACTTCTCCGACTTTTTGTACTTGCTATTCCCTGATTGCATAAAAGAGAGCAGGTGGCTTCCATTGGAACTACCTTACTCTCCTGAAATCACAAACACTTTATTTATTATTCATTATGCTATACTGGTTGTAAGCTTACCTACAACTTGAGCTGGACTGCAAAGTAAAATGTCCTTGGGGCAGAGGGAAGAATCCCAGGTCCTGGATATCCTGTAGCCCTTCTTGTGAAGTAGTAGGTATTGAATATATTGTTACTCCCTGCCTCAAGCTTGAGCTTTTTGTCCCACATCGTATAGGATAGCGAGAGGTCGCTTACGGCATATTCAGGGATGGCTCCTTGTATCCCACTCTGGTTTTCATTTACATTTTGTGGGGCATTGGATGCATCTGTAAACTGCTCTGATAAGTAGGTAAACTGGAAGCTGCCTGCGAGTTGTTTGTACCCAAATCTCACCCCTGTCTTAAGGTTGATCAATGGGATGAACTCTACCTTATTTCCTGCTACACCTGGAATGATAGAGGCGATATATTGAGACTCTGTAAAGGCGAGGTTGATGAATGAAGAAAGCTTGTAATCCGTCTCACGTGGAAAGAAGGTCTCTCCCATATTCCAGTCCAATAGGCTTTCAAATCCATACATGAAAGCATCGCCCAGGTTTCCCCTAAAGCGTACCACACGCCCTGTCTCTATCGTTTCTCCGCTGCCATTGACACGTGTCTCGGCTTTGAGGACCTCTCCTAGTCTGTTGGCATAGCTCAAACCAAATATGCCAATGTCATAGGATAGGATATTCTTATACCTTCCTCTCAGACCAAGGTCAGCCGTGAAACCACTTTCATCAGAGATATCAGGGTCAATCTGATAGGAGGGGTTGACTACTCGGATGTCATTGAAGGTGACTGAACGATAGTTCTCAGAGATATTCCCAAATATTTCCAGGAATTCTGTCGGTTTGTAGCTCATCCCGATTCCTAGCAATAAGAAGTCCCTTTCGAACGTCCTGTTGTCTCCCAAGAGGGTATCTCTAATAGGATTATTGGCCAAGTCGAAGTCGATTCTTCTGAAGGTTCCCCTACTCTCTGTTTTGATGTACTCGTATCGCCAACCTGGTGTGATCGAAAGCTTCTTATTGATCCTAAAGATATTTTCGCCAAATACAGAAACGTTGAGGTTGGGATATTCAAAGGAAGACTGGCTGTGATAGTAAGGGAATTGGTCGCCTGCAATCTCAAAATTGGCATCAAATCCCAAGGCGCCAGGCCCTTGATCTGCTCCGTTTCTGGATTGATAATATTTGGCCCCAATCAAGAAGACAGATTCCTCATTGGTCAACTTGTAGCGTGTGATCAAGCGCGATTCTGATCCCCAGTTCTTAAACTCTCCCTTGATCAAATCTCTAGGCTCTTCCAAGACGTCGGGCTGAGAGACTCGAAAGGTTCTAAACCCAAGTGCGTATCGGTGAGCTCTGAGTCCAAAGAGACTGACCGAAATCTCCGTTTTGTCAGTTAGTTTATGACTGAACAGCAGATTGAGGAGATTCCAGTTTACATCGAACCAGTTGCGCTCTCTGTTGCTGAAAAATGGGTCCTCATAAAATTGTCTATCTGTCAGACCACCAGGTTGTTTGGCGAGATAATCCAAAAACGTGTATTCAAGTTTCACGCTAGTCCGATCAGAAAACTGATACCGCAAGTCACCAAATAGATTCAGAGCACTGAAATTGGAATTGGGTCGAAATCCGTTTCCCTGCTTGTAGTTGAAATAGGTATAATAACTAAACTTCCCTACTGTCCCTGAGATGCTGTTGAACGTGGTAAACAACTGGTTCGAAGCCACGGCTTGACGAGAGATCAATTCGATCTTTTTATCTTCTACGGGCTGCTTAAATTTGAAATTTACCAAGCCGCCAAACTGTGTTCCGTACTGTAGGGAGGAGGCACCACGAATCACCTGAATCTCTGCCAGTGCCTCTGGAGGAGGCGTATAATAACTCTCTGGATAACCCAATACATCTGCACTGATGTCGTATCCATTTTGCCTTGTATTGAAGTTGGCGGAGCGATTAGGGTCTAGGCCTCTACCACCGATATTGAGCTGCAACCCACCATCGTTATTCTCATAGATATTGAGTCCTGCAACCTGACTGTAAATCTGTCTGGCATTATTGGCGGCAAGGTTGACGGTCAGCTCCTCTATCAGGATGACTTCTGACTTTTTTCCCGCAAAGATGGAGGTTCCTTCTACATCTTCGAGACGTCTGACCCCAAAGTCTTTTTTCCTCCCTGTGATGACGACTGTTTCCAGATCTACTTCGTGGTCTTCGAGCGAAATCTCTAGGACTACATCTTTATTGTTGATGACCAACTTTTTCTCATAGGACTTGTAGCCTTCCTTGAAGATGATCAAGCGATAGGTTCCAGGCTTAGCATCGGGGATGACAAACCGTCCCTTCCTATCGGTGTCCATGTCGACATAAAGTTCGCCTATGATGATCTCTGCTCCTTCGATGGGAGCTCCTAACTTGTTGAGGACAGTACCTTGGACTTTATATTGAGCCCATGCTGTCGATAAC
The DNA here is from genome assembly GCA_039820545.1 of Bacteroidota bacterium. Lineage (GTDB taxonomy): Bacteria > Bacteroidota > Bacteroidia > J057 > J057 > JALEFZ01. The sequence continues at coordinate 23,249 of JBCBPW010000023.1, forward strand.
ATGCATCCAAGCAGGAAAAGCAGAATGCTATAAGCCTTTAATTTCATAATCGATGGGTAATATCCAGGATTTGTGCCTGAATGATGGTTTAACTTTGGCTAAATCAATGTTTGGATCAATGTATCTTCGACTCAACCTGCCGTTGAGTGCGACGTAGCTATCCGCATAAATCTCTGGATTCTGGATTCCTTGTTCTTCTTTGCAATATTTGGCTAGGTAGTGGGCATACTCGAGGATAAAGTCAGGCTGAAACGACATTTGTTTCTCCTGAAATGTGCTCAAGAATTTTCCATTTCGAAGAAAGTAAGAAGTCCCTTGATCAGGATCTACTACCTTAAACTGGGTATATCCCGCTTTTTCCATGAGCATGACCCTCCATGAGAACCGGTAGCCTTCTTCTGTCCAGAATAGCTCTCCTGGATACATCAGATACCTGAAGGGCAAGAGTAGCTGAAAGGTAAAAAAGGCACCCAGCAACCCTACTGCCAGTCTCTTAGGGATGGGCCGAATGAGGTAACTTTTGTTGTTGTCAAAAATATCTTTGCTGATGCGCAGTACCTTGGAAATCCAAGCGAGTATCCGATGATGTAACTGGCTGTCAAAGAAGATCAATGAAGCAAAAATCATGATGTAGGGAAACATCCCTATATTGAACAAGACCCTTGTCAGTACGTGGAAGACAACGACGAAGAAAAATCCATAGGGCCGTGTCTTCTTATTCATCATGACAAAGGGAATGCTTAAATCGTAAATCATCCCAAACCAGCTGAATACATAGATGATCCACTCATACTGGAACAGCTCGCCTAGAATAGGAATGTGATCCTTGGTCGGTAGCCAAATCTTGAGTGGTATGGCATGTATGAGCCAATCTGAATTGAGCTTGGCTAGTCCCGCATATAAGTAGACGATGGTCAGCATCAGCTTGATGGCATGGACACTCCACTTGGGGATTCTTTGTGATCTTAGTGCAGAATTCCTTCGAGCGTCTATAGAATAATAGGCATGTGCTGGAAGGAAAATCATGATAAAAGAGACGAGACTGATGAAATAGTAATGGTTCAAATAGGTGGTTTTGTCCATCAGCTCTATGTAGGTAAAGCTGAGGAAGAAAGTGATGATAGCCAATCTGTATTTGTAGCCTAGGGCAACCATCAGCGCAGAGAGCCCACAGATGATGAACAATCCGTAGGTATAGTCTCCGATAGGTTTTACCCAGCTAAATCCATGATAGGAGAAATGAAAGCTTGGCTCTAGGTATAACTTTTCGATCCAGCCATTTGCCCAGAAGCGAATCATGCTCCACACCATGACTAAGCCAAACCCTATACGAAAGACGGCCAAAGGCGCAGCTTCTGTATCAGATCCCAAATATGATTGTATAGCACGTTTCATAACTTGAATTTGATAGAAGCTCACCCGCCATTCGCCCCCTATACGTCACCTCTAGATGGATAGGGACCGAATGAAGCAGGTAAGCTAGATTGATTAATCTCCGTCGGAGTCGATAAAGTCAGTATTGATGTTGAGGGCCTGTAACATGTCTGTTTTGAGCAAGACGATGTTCAACTGTAGGGCAGTCAGTAGCTCTTGAAACTCAGGGAAGTTGTTCAGTACTTCATCCTCAAAGTTCTCACTTAGCACATCAGAAGCTACTCTGGCCGCTTCAAACTGATTGTTGATCAGCAGCGTGAGGTCTTCTCCCTCTTTCATGGAGTTGAGATGGTTCAAGTAATCATCCAGTCCTACACCATTGGTTGTCCCTCCATAGTGGACACCATTGAAGAAATCCTGCGCGGCGTCCAATGACTCGTTGAGCAAGGTGTTGGCGATGTTTCCGTGATAAACGGCCTCCACGTGGCGTGGAAGGATGATATTGGTAAACATACCTGCAGGTACACCTACTTTTCCTAGACGCAAATCCTTCTCATAGTAGAAGATGTAATCGTTGACTATCCGATTGACAGAGGAGTTGACACTACTTCCATCATTATTGACAAACTCGTCTCTGAAGCCAGTGTTCCAGTCATCGTTGACCGCTGAAGCGAGCGAATGGATACGTGTACAAAGGTCTGCTACGTACTTGCGGTTTTTCTCGGCCATGGGATCTGTCGTATAACGAGCCAGGATCTCATCATCATTTGTTCCCAAACCATACAGCATGTAATCAAGCGCGGGGAATCCTTGCTGATCGTTGTATGAGCTCAGTTCTAATTTATAATCACCGTTTTTGATGTTCTTTTGAATAGCTGCAGTATCTGAGGGATAAATATTCATATTTACCCGAATCAGGAGTTCATCCCCTTTTAAGTACAAAAACATCGTCACACGCTGCCATCCTTTGTAAGCAATCAACCAGGAATCTCTCAGATCATTCAAGGTGGTCATAGAAGGATCCATCTGAAAATTTCGTCCAGCCACAATCAAATCGGCTGTTTCATTCGTAAAGTCCGCATAGGCGGGTATGATGATATTATCAGCCCAGTTTTCGAGTAAGGCCTTGCGATTGAAACCGTCTGAAGTTTCTCCAGGGCCATCCGATTCACAGGAGGACATGAACCCTACTAATACGATCAATACGATGAATAATATGCTCTTTTTCATAATACAGTTTGAGTTTTGATATTTCCAATCTTGGTTAGATAAGGTGTCTGATGGAGGCACCTATGCTAAATGAAATAAAAAGTCATACTGATGTAGGCACAGAATCCCCATGCTATTCACGGTGTGAATGGCCAGTAAACGGTTGTAGAATGTTCTTTCCTCTTTGTTTAGGCCAAGGTATCCCTTCTGATAAAGAAGCTGGAGCTAGACACCATTAACCTTCATCCTGTCAGTTCTTGACTAGACTAAAAAAAACATACGAATTCTTATGTGCTACATGCCATCTTCATCGACTTGTTATTACCTTCAGAAACCGAAGCTGGGGAAGCATCTATTCTGTGCCAAGGTATCGATAAGTCTGGCAAATAAACGAAACAGTATTCTTTCCTTTGGATGGCTTATCTACCATGTGTATATGCCACTAATTGGAGATAAGGCAAAAGCAAAATAAATCAATGACGGAGCGTTCTTACATCAGTATGCGCAATTGACAGGGTAGAACGGTATTAGAAATCTTGTGCCATTACGGGCGTCCAATCCATTCTATCTGCAATGTCTTCAGATATCTGCTGAAGTGTGGACATTTTGGTACTCCAAAGTCCATTGGGACCATCATCTAAGATATCCGCATAGAAAGCCAAGGCTTCTGCACGACTGAAGAAAGGCTCGTTTGTCTTGGGATTTTTAGAAAACTGCATCGCATAAACGAAACCATTTCCTTCTCCCGTATCGTGTAGGTAGGCACCCATTTCCTGAGGAACCTTATTGTACTCATTGATTCCCGATTGTAGGTAGAATACCGTACGGATGATCATAATATCAGAGATCTTTTGCTTGATGATATCTGCTTGACGATCTCTCTCTTTGTAGTTTTTGGATACAATCGCCGCACGTCCTACAAGGTAAGCGTCAAACAAATCCTGTGCGATTCCTGTAAAATCATCGTCCTTATCAATGAGCTTGACATACTTGTTCAAGAATAAGTCATCCGATCCAATGGTAGCCATAGGGTTCTTGAGATCTGGTGCCAAGCCGTAGACATAACCATAAGCCTGATCCCACGCGAATTCCATCGCTGTGTAGTTCTTACCAGGAACCAAAACGCCATCGTCATTGTCTGCACGGTTGTTTCCCGCATCTAGGATATCGGTTGATAGCCAGTGGTTGACGATTTGATCCATAAACAGGGCACCGTTCATCGATTTACTCACGACTTGAAGGTACTCCATGCCATCTCCAGGTACGAGGCGCGTGTCTATCCAGTCGGCGATTTGTCCAGGTACGCCTGGAGCTGCTGCTTGATTGGTATTGGGAAATACCTCGAGTGCCCAGATCTTGATCCAATCTTCCATGGTTTTTCTGACTTCTTCAGAAACAGCGTTTCCTCCTCCAAAAAGGTCATGAGAGGAAGCAATCGAGCTTCTGATAGACCCATTGTAGGCATTCAACGCAGGATCGTCAAATGGATCGTTTGTATTATTCCACACGTCCATGATCGATTCTAGGGTGGAGTTTTCATAGTCATATAGCTCATCTAGTAGAGCCATAGACATAGAGATTCTCATGGCGGGTTCTGTGACATCTACAGTACTCGAACCATTCCGATTGAAGTCATATTCGGAAGGAACCGTCACGTTGGAAGGGATGCCACGTTCGCATGCACACAAAAGGCATACTATGACGACACTAAAAAAAATACTTAATTTAGACATGATGAAAGGATTTAGTGAATAAGTGAGCAGTGCACCGAGCCTAAGACACAATGTGTATCTAGCTCCAATTAGATTTTCAGAGGTCTTGAGTTCACCGCACTGCCTCTTTACAAACTGTGTGAACCAAACCACTACGGTTTGAATTTGAGATAAAGAACGGGTATAACAAGTAAGTTGAGTAAAGTCGAGCTGATCAATCCACCAAGGATGACAACAGCCATTGGTAGTTCGATCTCATGTCCAGGTACATTTCCAGCGATCACAAGCGGAAGCAAAGCAAGTCCAGTTGTAGTTGCTGTCATCAAAATAGGAGCCAAGCGTTCGCGCGCTCCTCTGAGTACTAATTCAGGGCCAAAGGCCATTCCTTCTTCTACCTCCAAGTGCTGGAAGTGATTGATCATCATGATTCCATTCCTTGCGGCAATACCTAGAATGGTTAAAAATCCGACCAAAGAACCAAGGGAAATGACGCCACCGCCTGCATATGCTGCGATCAATCCTCCTACCAAAGCAGTAGGCAAACAGAGGAATGAAATCAAGGCCAGTCTCACGCTGCCAAACGAGGAGTGCAACAGCAGAAAGATGGCCACAGCTGCCAAGAGTCCGTAGAGCAACAAGTGACTTTGTGTGGATTCCCTTTCTGAATATTCTCCAATCAACTCTGGGTGGTATTCATTGGGAAACGCTACACGCTTAAGGGCTTCTTTCACATCTGCGACTACCGCTCCGAGATCTCTGCCACGGATGTTGGCGCCTACGTCGAGTTTTCGGGTCAGGTTCTCTCGTTCAATCACATTGGGCGTAGGAACAATCTTGACCTCTGCCACATCTTTCAGCTTGATATAGCCTCCATCGGGCAAGTCTATATGAATGTTTTCAATGTCTGATAAACTCGCCCTTGTCTCTGGCGTACTCCATACGTTTACGTCGTATGCCTTTCCTTCTCGGAAAATATCTCCCACCTCAATCCCTGATACCAGGAAGGATGTGGCACGTCTGACGTCCCCAGGCTTGAGCTTATACGCTTTTGCTTTTTGCAGATCTACCTTGACCTGCACCTGCGGCACTTCTTCATTCAGTTCTATGTGAAGATCAATGATCCCTTCTATATCTTTCATCTCATCTCTCACCTCCTTCGCCTTTTGCCGCAGCACCTTAAGATCAGGACCATAAAGTCTGATGACGATGGCTTCAGAAGCACCTGTCAAAACCTCCCGAATTCTTTCCTTGAGGTAAGTCAATACATCTCTATAGAGACCTGGATAGCCATCTACGACTTCTTGAATCTCATTGATGGTGTGATCGTAGTCTACAGAGGGATCTACACTGATCCAGTTTTCTCCAAAGTTCATCCCTACGACTTCGTCCATATAAAATGCCTGACCAATGTGGGCGCCAAAGTTTCTCACGCCTTCTATAGATCGTAGTTCCTTGCTTGCGCGAGTGGTGATCCTGATCATCTCTGGATGTGAAGTGGCAGGTTTTGTGACCCAATGCATCAAGAAATCTCGCTCTTTGAAAGAAGGAAGTAGGGACTGTCCAAGTTGAGGCAAGATGATCAGCCCAATCAGTGCGACTACCCCCAGTGACAAATAAACACTTCGGGAGGATCTCATGATGGTACCAAGGAAATTTTGATAGACATCCTGTAGCCACTTGAGCAACCTCGATTGTTGTCTTTCCAATGGGACATTTTTCAGCAGGATATAGCTCAGGGCTGGGGTTACTGTCAGGGCGACTACCATAGAAGCCAAGACTGCTGTCGCATAGGAGAAGGCAAGGGGCTGGAAAAATGCACCCGACAGCCCATCCATAAAGAATACGGGAACCAAGGCGACGACTTCTATCAAAGTTGCATATATGATCGCGGATCGTACCTCAAGAGAAGCCTCTAGAATCACGCGGAACAGCGACTTGGTGCTTCCTTCCATGCGAGCTTCTCTCAGCCTACGGACAATGTTTTCTACATCTATAATCGCATCATCCACTACGGCCCCTAGCGCAATCACAAAGCCTGCTAGGATCATCGTATTGATGGTCGCGCCCTGTAAGTAGAGGACGATGGCCCCTGCCATGAGGGAGAGTGGAATAGCTGTGACGCTGATCAGCGTCACTCTCCATTCGAAGAGGAAGAAATACAAGACAAATACAACCAGTATACAAGCAATCAGTAAGGCTTCTCCCAGATTGTTGATGGACATGTCTATATAGGTCGCAGGTCGGAAGATCTCTGTATCGATCTTGACTCCAGGCATACCAGGCGCAATTTTGGCAAGCGCTTCTTCTACTCCTTTGGTGATGTCTCGTGTGTTGCCCCATGGGAGCTTTTCTACGATGAGCATCAACCCTATATCGTCGTTGATGACGGCATCTCCAGGAAGTTGCTGGTGAGATTCGACTACTTCTGCCACATCGCTGAGGAGGATGGGCTTGCCATTTCGTACATCTATCACGACTCTGGACAGATCTTCAGGATTGGCAATGGGCAAGACGTGTCTGATCCCATATCGTGTTTGGCTGGATTCTACCCAACCACCTGTTCCGATCATGGCTCCTGAGGAGTAGAACAATAAGCCTGCGTCTAGGGCGTCCGCTGTGGCCTCCATGACTTCTTCTAGTGTCACATCTAGTGCCTGTAGCCTTTCGGGAACTACTTCTACTGTCTGTAGGCGGATTCTCTCACCCCAAATCGCTACGTGGGCGACACCAGGTACATCCAAGATCGCATCGTTGATCTTCCAATAGGTCAGCATCGACAAGTCGATCACCGAAAGGCTATCCGAAGATAGACCGATCTTCATGCAGCGGCTGGTAGCTGACAGCGGTTGCAACATTAGGGGGGGCGCAGCCCATGTAGGCAATGTAGGCGTAGCGATGGCCATTTTCTCCGAAACCAATTGTCTCGCTTGCATCAGATCTGTACCCGACTCAAAAATGAGTTTGATGGCCGAGAGCTGAGAAACGGACTTGGATCGGATGACGTCCACGCCTGGGATTCCGTTGAATGCCTGCTCCAAGGGAACGGTGACTAAAGCCTCTACTTCATTTGACTCTAATCCTAAACAGATGGTCTGAACTTCTACCAAGGGAGGGGCGAACTCGGGAAAAACATCTACGGGCATTTTCCGCACCTCTTGCATACCGAAATACATCAGGGAGGCACCAATAGCCAGCACGAGAAATTTAAATCTAAGACTCCAACTTAATATTGATTTTAACATGAGGGCTCGTTTTTAGTGTCCAACCTGATATTCTGTACCGTATAATTCAGCTGAACCTGTCACCACCACTTTCAAGTCCTCTGCAAGTCCATCTTTTAGGATGACTTTTTGTCCATCTACTACACGTTCGACTGCTATTGTTTCTCTTATGAATACATTCTCTTGAGGATTGGTGTAGATCCACGTTTGTCCGTAGGGACCGTATAGCACGGCACTGTAGGGGATTACCGACTTGCTGACACCCTCCGCTACTTCGCTTGTAGGAAAAGCAGACTCAATGCCTAGACGATTCACTGCTTTGGGGGTAAGTGTCAACTTGTTGAACGCTTGTCCCTCGAGATGCTCTACTGTAGCGGGTTCGACTCGCTGATAGGTATTGATTTCCCTTTGGCAAGAGAAAGCCACCCAGCAGGAGAGTAATACAGTGGAGATAAATATATTGTATGTAAAATATTTCATGTCTTATTCCATGTGTTAGGACGAAAGCATTCCTTCCATACTAATAGATAACTTAGGGTGTAGGAGAGGCTTTTTTCTTACCGTCAAGTAAAGCCAGCCTCTCCTTTTATGAATTAGGTATAAGGCACAAGTTTGATTTCCTTCATACTCTTCTCTTCTGCCCAGACAGACTCTTTCGTCTTACCCAGTGCGAGATACAAGGCAGGGAGTACAAAGAGTGTGACCATGAAGGAAGTGACCCAACCTCCCACAAATACCAGTGACATAGGCTGGATTACCTCAAATCCAGGGGTATTCACCCAAAATGCCAAGGGTAAAAACAGCGCCAAGGTTGTCAAATTTGTCATCAGGATAGAACCCAATCGATCGTGGATTCCCCGTTGGACCAACTCAAGGCCAAATGCCAGGTCTTCTTCTAGCTCCAACTTTTTCAAATGCTTGATCATCGTCAATATCTGGTAAGTAGCCAGACCAAAGATGGACAGCAAACCTGCCAGAGAAGCGATGTTGAATGTGGTTGTCCCTAAGAATGAGGCTACAAATCCACCAGAGAGTGCAATGAATAAGCTCGGCAGCGCGATCAAAGCCATACGCCAGCTGAGAGAAGCCGCTTGTAGAATCAGGAAAATTCCCAGAAGACAGGCGATGATGACAGCCCATGATTGGCTCTTGCCTGTGGCTTTCTCAAAAGATGTACCCATGACCTCTGCGTGATATTCTAGTGGAAAGTCGATGTCTCGTAACTCCCGTTCTATGTTCAAGGCGAGTGCAGCTTCAGACACGCCTCCGTCAAACTCAAAACTGACATCCATAAAGCGCGATACTTTCTCACGGGCAATGACAGCTGGATTTTCCACTTCTGTTACTTCTGCAACATCTCCTAGTCTCACGGTATTTCCATCTGGTGTTCCCACCAGGAGATCCTGGACGCTTTGGACGCTCTGGCGTATCTCAGGCTTGCCCCATACGACTACGTCAAATACCTTTTGTCCCTCAAACATGTAGCCGACTTCTATACCCGCTAGAAGTGTGGCAGCCGTTCTTCTCACATCCCCAGGCTTAAGGTTATAGTTTTGCGCTTTTTCAAGATCTACCTTGATTTCAAGTGTAGGCTCCATCTGTGCATACATCACTTTGGCATTGGATACAGCATCCACGCTAGAAATGGCCTGCTGTACTTCTTCTGCTTTCTGTGTGATCATTTCTTGATTTTCACCATATACACGGACCGCGTAGGGATACTGAGGACCTGTAAGCGATTTTTCCAGGCTTTGTTCTCTATAGGTCATCACTTTTCCATTGATCCCCTCTGTATCATCGATGACATGTTGTATAGCAGCCATCGTTTGGTCGTAGTCTACCGTTTCATTGAAGGTCAGCCATATTTCGCCTTCATGTACATTGTTGGTTTTGTCTGACATGACCGCACGACCTATATGAGCAGAAGCGCTTTCTACACCTTCAAGCGATTTGAGTTGGTCGATAGCTTCCGATGTTTTCTCTACCATCTTGGGGTGCGACGTTCCGGCATCTGCGTTCCATGATACGAGTACGTCTCGCTCTTGTGGCAAAGGAATCCAGGGACCTACAGGACTCATATATAGCGCCGTAGCGCCTAGTAAGGCAATCAAACATAAGCTTACCCAAGCCAGTGTAGGACGCTCTACGAAGGTAGCAACAGCCTTGTTTACACGTTTTCTAATCGCGTTGAGTACAGGAGATTCTTTTTGAAAATGGGAATCCTTGTCATAAAACATGAGGATCAAGGCAGGGGTTACAAGTAGGGCGGTAAGGGTAGAAGCGGCTACAGCCAGTATGTAAGACCACATCATGGGTTTGAGAAATTCCCCTAAGATATCTCCCACGAAAAAGATAGGGACAACAGCAAGCAAGATGATGCCTGTGGCATACATGGCCGATCCTCGTAGCTCTACTACGGCCTCCTGTACAGTAGCAAAGAAAGATGTCTGATCTTCAGGTGCTTGCGCTGCCAGATTTGCTTTCACGTGGACGATGGAGGACAGCGCATCATCGATAAGAATCGCAAGTGCCATCGCAAAGCCTGAGATCACCATGAGATCGAAGATACTCCCTCTGAGGTAGAGAACCGTCGCACCTGCGATGAGTGAAAGAGCAAGGGCAAGGGTGCTAATCAGCGCAGACTTCCAATCATAAAATAGGAGCGCAAATAAGGCGATCACCAATAAGAGCCCACCGAGAATCAATTGGGAGATATTGTCAAAAGAAGCCGTAGCATAATCGGCAGGACGATAGATCTCTGTATCGAACTTGACCCCATCCAAACCAGGGGCAAGTGCTTCCAGTGCCTTTTCAACATTTTTGGTTACATCTATCTCATTGGCCCAAGGATATTTTTCGATGACGAGCATCAGGCCTTGGGTTCCATCTATGATGGCATCCCCTATCAAAGGTTGGTGATTTTCTTCGATGTGTGCGACATCTCCTAGCAGCATATTGTGTCCGTGCAGAGGCACTTGGGCCAGATCTTGTGGAGTCGTAATCGGCAGAAGGTGTCGGATTCCCAGGCGCTGATTCGGTGTATCAAAAAATCCACCTGTACCAGGTGTAGAGGACTCCAGGTAGCTGAGAGGCGACACCCATAGTGTCTCACCTGTCGTCTTGATCACATCATACAAGGTCACATCTCTCTGAGCCAGGGTCTGGGGATCCACCTGAACTTGTAACTGGCGCTTGCGCTGTCCCCATATAGAGACATTGGCTACACCTTCTACACCCATCAGATAAGGTTGGATATTCCAGCGTGCAAGGACAGAGAGGTCGATCAAAGACATCTCCTCATTGGCAGGTGTAAGCCCGATATTCATCACGCGGCTCGTAGAAGAGTAGGGCTGAAGCATGATGGGAGGCTTGGAGACATTGGGCAAGGCATGTGCCTGTGTCATTCTCTCGGCCACTACTTGTCTGGCAACCATGGGATCTGTCCCAGGTTCAAACACACATACTACTTTGGAGAGGCCTGGCATAGATTCAGACCAGATCTCTCGCATGTAGGCGATTCCATTGAGTAGATCCTGCTCTAAGGCGACAGTCAAAAGCTGCTCGATTTCATCTGCTGAAAGTCCGAGTGCTTCTGTTTGTACTTCCACATAAACAGGAGAAAATTCTGGATAGAGTCCTTTGGGAGCATCGCGCAATCTGCTTACTCCTAAGAATATGAGGGCTGCAGCTACAGCCACAACAATCAACCGGGCATTCATCCCAGAGAATATGATAGATCTCATAGTTTTTCTTACAATTGTCAGCCAAGATCCACTGAAGGATTAGCTAAAATTTGACAAAATAATCCCAGGCACGATGAGACATGAAAATGTTCTATCGCTCATAAGCTCTCCCTATCTCCTATTTATAATAGTATAGGAAGCCCTGGTAGTAGTAGCAATAGCGCTTTGTGAGGAACGCTTAAAAACAACACGTTTACTTCTGGCTGGATCCTTGGTTTTGATTTCGGTGCAAGAATGTCGAATGATCCACACAATTACACCTACTGATCCGTGAGCGAAACCAAGATTTCCACCCCAAATCCATATTCTCATCTCCCCGTCCCCCAAAGTCTATATTCTCCCTCGTGTAGAGATCATGATAGATACTTTGGGCATGAACATACTTTTCCAAACGCCCTATTAATTTCTAGGGCAGGCCTGAAAAATTTACATGATATGTTTGACTAATGGCTCATCATAAGGTCTCAATGTTTACCCTCTTTATGATGTTTGAATATATATTTAAATATACAAATATGTATGGATAAAACATAAAAAAACACCTAAAAATGAACCTTTTTTTTACGAAAAATAAACCTTAACAATAACTTAAAATACGAATATGAAATAATGTACATTTGAATAAAATAAATTGCCAAGCGAATTATATAAAAGCAATGAAAAGTGCCTTCTTTTAGTATTTAAGATGGAAAATAAAGTATTTAAGAGTTTTTGTTTGAGTATAAGTTCATGAACTTATTAATGATATATAGCAACTTTCCTTTAATAAAAATATATTCTTAAGGTTTGAATTATATATTATCTCCTCTTATCGAATCACTTACCTAATCTCTGTTAGCGGAATACAAGGTGGCGTTTGTCCATATACTTTCTTGCTTCCTCTTCGCGAGTAGGCCAACGCTTCTAGTTTGAGTGCTTCACTATTCATCCATTTCAATCCTTCCGCTCCCAGCTTGTATATATCAACTAGCCTGAGAATCTCTTGTGTCGCATCTCCTCCCTTGAATCCTACTTGGACATTGCCTACACCTTCTACCCAATATTTGAGCTGAAAAGCCCCAGGCTCATCTTCACTGGTTTCAGAGATGACTAGTACATTTTCGTAACATCCCATCGGTACACAGATTGTCTCCCCCATCTTGTCTACTTCCCCTCTATCGGTGAAATTTACCTTGGGTGCCCACCCCTGTGAATAGCTAGGAGTTCCTTCCCAAGGATTGGCTAACATAGAGATTCCCGCAATCGCTTCTTGAACCCCACAAAACCACGCAGGCGCATCTGCAAATTCTCCATTTTCATATTCTTCAGGATACTCTCCCATTCTCCAGACATTTCCTTTTTTGTCTTGGGCATAAAATGCAAGCTCAGCTTCTACTAGCTCACCCGCACTATAGTCTAAGTCCCAGGTAGCCAGTGTATTCACACCTGCAATTTTTTTTGTAAGACTCGTGACATTGATGACGACTCTATGCTGCTGCATGACGCCATTGTCATCCAAGGTAGTCCCTGCGTAGACAGATCGAGTACCTGGCTTGAGGTTAAACCAAGAATTGGTGATGTTGGTGGAATTGGCGTCAAAATTCGCAGGATCAAAGTCTTCATACTTTTTTACTTCCTCTTGAGCCCATGATATACTGACGCAGAGACTTATGAGGACAAAGGCAGCAAGTATCCTGTGTAAGAATTTGATAATCAAATGATTCAAGCTTTTCATTATGGAAAAAATTAGGTTACAATGGAATTAACAAATATTGATCATAAGGACAATCTGATTCATGCTTTCTCGGATAATCCCCCCTACCACTGCATTCAAAAGCGGCATATATTTGACTATCAATGGTATAGGGGGTAGCATTATCCTCTCACCATATTCACATCCTTATTATTCGCTTGTGTATTTATTCTTTCTCAGGAATGGGCAGCCTAGTTTTCTCAATGGCATCTTCAAACGGTATGCCTTCCACTTTGCTTCGCTTACCCGAATGTCTGAGATTGTAAGTGAAACCTACTTGTACAATCTGTCGATTCCGACCATAGTTCGTCTGTCTAAATAGTAAGTCTGTATCGACCACGCTTTCAAATATCAAAGAGGCAAATACATCTGAAACCATGAGGATAATAGATGCACGCTTCTTGAGAATATCTTGTCTCAAGCCTCCATTTAGGAGGAAAATGGGTTTGAAAGCGCCCTGAGGAGTCAATCTTTCAGATTGATAGTGGGCATTGAGCTGAAGAAAAGTAGCGTTTGTCAAAGAGGCCTGAATATTAGCCTTAGTTTCCCACGTAATGTTTGATTTTCTTCCAGAGAGGCCAAGGTTAGACCCATCGATTTCGTTGTAAAAGATCGTAGAACTCCAATTATATTGCAGGGTATTTTTGTACGATCCTATCAAAGCAAATTCTAATCCTGCTTCTTGATAAGAGTCCGAATTTGTGAAAGATGTGTGGAGAATAGAATCCTCCTGTATTTCCCAGAATTCTGTAAAAGCATCAAAGGTGTATCTATAAAACAGCGTAGGAGCAAATGTAAGATTCTCATTTCGGACCAACACCCCCAACTCGCCCGCATGAATCTGCTCAGGTAGCAAGAGGGGATTTCCTGCGTCTCTTTCTCTTGGGCTTTTATACTCGGGGAAAGGATTCTGCTCATCAGGATCTGCTCGATTGACTCTTTTGCTATAATTGAAATAGATCTCCGAAAAATCGCCTAATTCATAGGTAAGATTGAGGCTGGGGTAGAGTTTAAAGTAATCATTGGGTACTACTGTATTTGTCGTGATGAGGTTAGATGTGATCAAGGCTTGCTCCGCACGTAGCCCCGCCGTGATACTTAATACATCAAAGGTGTGACCAAAATTGGCATACACTGCGTGAATATTTTGCTCGAATACAAACTCTGAAGAACGCCCTTCATTTGTATTCCATACTTCTCCTACCTGGTCCTGGATGAGGGTCGTGATGTCATTGTCAATGAATTGGCCGAAATATCCTACCTCCAATTCTGATTCCTTCCCGATAGGTCGAACATAATCTATAGCTGTTTCAATTGTAGGACCCACTTTCAGGATGAGGTTGCGAGAGTCGACCAACCCATTGCTAGGATTGGTATAGATTTCTCTGTAGAAGTTGTCTTCTCGTTCGTCAAAGAAATCGTAAGCAAAATCAAACGTCAATTCATGATCTTCTCCGAATGAATGTTCATAGGCTACACCCAGATCATATTCTATTTCATATCCATCATAGTTGCGATCGACTGTAAAATTGCGGAGCTGAAGATCATTGACTGTCCAATCGGTTGTAGAGATATTGTTGTTGTTGATGAAGATATAATTGCCCTCTATCTCGAAGAATCCATTCTCACCGACCTCAAAATTAGCTCCTGCACTTGCAATATGGGATCTTGCCCCAAAGGTAATGTCTTCCAGGCTAGTGAAAGAAGACTCGATTCCGCCTCGGCCATCTTTGTCTATTCTCTCATCCATGATGTCGCGTGGTGTCTCTGAAGATTTATATGCATAATTGCCAAAAAGATTGACATTTCCCAGGTTGTAATTCAGGTTCAGGCCCAATCCTCTTCTTTGAAGGTTGCCCATATTGCCTTGAATGGTGGCATTTACGCCATCTTTGACTTTTTTCTTCAAGACGATGTTGATAATTCCTCCCGCACCATCTGGACGGTACTTTGCCGAAGGAGCGGTGATGACCTCGACACGTTCGATATTATTCGCAGGAATCTGGGAAAGCACCGCCATAGGATTATTTCGGAGCAGGGCAGAAGGACGACCGTTGATCAAGTAGGTAATATTCGAAGTCCCGCGCAGGCTGACATTTCCATCCACGCCTATTGTCACAGAGGGGATATTTCGCAGCACATCTGTCAATAAACCTGTTTGTGCGACCAAATCTTCTGAAACATTATATATCCTTTTTTGGGATTTTACGGCATAAACTGAACGCTTGCCTTCGATCAAGGCAGAATCTGCCGTGAACTCCATTTCAATCCTGATTTTCCCTAACTCTAATTGCTCATTGTCGTCCACTAGTGCAAAAGTCTTCACTTGAGGGACAGCATTCATCATTTTGGCTACCAATTTATACTTCCCAGCTTTGAGGCCTTTGAACTCAAACTTTCCTTCTCTATCTGTGATGTTACCTGCAAGTTGAGATGAGTCATTGTCATGAGGATAGATCACGACATCTACATATTGGAAAGGCTCTCCCGTGAGGTATTCGACGACCTGCCCTGTCACACTTGATTCCGTAGGTGCCTGCCCAAACGAAAGCAAGCATAGGAATCCCATACAGAAAACTGTCAGAATTATTTGTTTTATATATATCATCGCAAAAAGTGGCTAATCGGTTCTGTAATTGTTTAGCACTAGTGACGATACATATATAGGAAGAGAAGTTGGAGGAAAATTGTAGGTTGTTTGGAAAATCATAATAAATTTCTAGAATATGATAGAAATTTGATGTTTTCCATTTTCATACTGGTACTTGATCCTCAATTGATAAATATCGCATATTTCTTTGACGATAGATAAGCCCAATCCGAGGGAGGTACTTGCCTCAGATTCTTTACTAAACCTCTCTAGAAGTGTGGAAAAGTCTTTGTTCAAGGGCTTACCTGTATTCTCAATGATCAAATGAGATTGCCTCAAGATGATGATGATCTCTCCACGATCTAGATTGTGCTTGATGGCATTACTGATCAAGTTATTCAATAATACATTGCTGAGGGTAGGATCCATATAGTGAGAGGATTTCACCAGATCCATGTATACTTGGATGTCTCTTGCTTTAAAGAGGGGATCAAATTGATCTATTTTTTCTTTGATGAGATCCTCAAAATTGAGTTTCTGTTTGTCTGTGAACTGTCGATTTTCTATTCGTGTGAGGAGTATGAGGACGCCATTGAGCTTGGAGATGCGACTGGCAGCCTCATGGATTTGTTTGATGGCCGCCCATTCCTTGGGTTCTCGGTTTTCTTTCTGTATCAACAGCTCAATATTGGATCTGATGATCGCAAGTGGATTCTGGATTTCGTGTGAAGCATTCTCCGAGAACTGCTTCAAAGAGTGATAGTCGCCTCTGGCCTTATGCGTCATCTGGTTGATCGCCTGATGCAGGATTTGAAACTCCTCAATAGAGGTTTTGGATGGGGTAATGGGTTGATTCTTCTCAAAGTTGAATCCCTCGATATCGCGTATGATTTGATAAAAGGGTTTCCACAAACGGTGAGAAAGGAAAGTATTGAGGAGATTGATGCCTGCGAGAATCAAGACTAAAATAATCAAAATCGCAGTCCCTAGCGTCGTCATGAGTTCTTCATAATCCAGCTTAGAGTGATTGATGGTAATCTGATAAGGCTGTCCTTGGATATGTTCGTAAAATGTAAACTTGCGAAAAGGCTCAAACTCATCGTCCTGTATGTTCAGCCGAAGCGTATCTTTAAATTGGGGCTTGAATGCTTCAGGATCAATAGAGACAGGCTGTAACTCAATGATATTATCCAGAATGATGATCTCAGAAGGGATAGTATCCATCTCGCTGAGTTGCATAAGGAGCACTTGCTTATAGTCCCACAGGAGTTCGTCTGTTTCTAGATCGGTCAGACGTGGGATAATGGCTCCCAAGGCTCCTACAGCAAGAAAAAAGATAATGGTAGAAGCAAAAAAGTAATATCGGCTAGTCCGTTGAAGTAATTTCAATTATTCGCAAATTTATAACCCATCCCATACACCGCTTTAATATAATCTCCACCTCCTGCTTTAAGCATCTTCTTGCGCAGGTTTTTGATGTGAGAATAAATAAAGTCAAAGTTGTCCAGCAGATCCGCATCGTTGCCTACCAAATGCTCAGCAATGCTTTCTTTGCTCAGTACGCGCGTTCGACTTGCCAGAAAATACAGCAGGAGCCTGTACTCTGATCGGGTCAGTTTTAGCACTTTCCCATTTACGGTAGCTTCTTGCGTATCTGTATCAACTGAAATCTCTTGATAATCAATCCTTGCTTCACCCCCAAACCGCTTCCTTCTCAATAAGGCTTTGATTCTAGCGTTGAGCTCAGAAAGGTGAAAGGGTTTGGTGATGTAATCGTCCGCTCCTAAATCTAAACCCTGTATTTTGTCTTCCAATGAATTTTTGGCAGAAGTAATGATAATCCCCGTCTTCGACTTTGTATTTTTGAGTGCGCGAATAATCTCCAATCCGTTGCCTCCTGGCAGTGTGATGTCTACCAATATACAATCGTAGGCATAGAGATCAGTCTTCTCGATGCCTTCATGTAGATTATGTGCAAGCTCACATAAGAACCCTTCATGTTCCAAATATTCACCTATGGAACAAGCAAGGGCTTTCTCGTCTTCGATAATTAATACTTTCACCCTCTCAAATTAATCTTCAATTTTGGAGAAATTTTGCATTCTACCAGAAATGAATGAAAAAAATGATAAAAAATCCATATTTCACATAATTGTTAAGTGAGTAAATAAAGGAGATTATGTATATGGATTTGGCTTTGCTCAGAAAGGAGGGTGTCTAGTCCTTTGTCCACCTACTTTATATGATAAAGTCTGTCCCCCAACATATCCTCACAACAAAAAACCTCCAATCTCTCCTGACTTAGCAGAAGGAATGGAGGTTACGCTTCATCATCAAATCTTGTCGTAGCCGCTCGCTACTTGGGTTATTTCATCTTGGGGGCTATCGCTTCATAAACGATTGGTGTGTCTTTTGTCCTTGGTTATTTTTGACAACAATCCAGTACATGCCTTCGCTCCAGCTGCTTGTGTTGAGGTTTGTGGTCAGGAAAGCCTCTTGGATGGTGTTTTGGTACATCATACGTCCGTTGCGGTCGATAATATTCACTTGGCCCTGCTGCCCATGGAAGATCTCCAAATGGAGTTGCTGGTCCTGGGCGTTCGCCGTGAGGGCAAGTGAGCCTTCGCCTGTGATCTGGATCTGCTCGACAGTAGAGTAGGTTTCCATTCCTGCTACATCTACCTGCATGATGCGGTAAAAGAAGTCTCCTGTCTCAAAGAAACGATCGGTGTAGGTATAGTTAGTAGTGGTCTGGCTATTCCCTACCGCTTCGAGTGCCCCTACGCTTTCGTAGTAGATTCCGTCGCGAGAACGCTGAACGATAAAGGTTTGGTTGTTGGTTTCACGTGTGGTGGCCCAGTTGAGTGTCACACCGCCATTGTAAGGTATCGCTTCGAATCCGGCCCACTCTACGGGCAGAAAAACCAGCGTAGGAATAAACTGAGGCGCAGTGTATGAGTTGGTCAGACAAGGGCTAAAGTTGAGAGAGAACATGCGCTCAGCAGCCCTTGAAGCATTTTTCTTTTTTCCGTTGTCTTTGATGGCTGTGCGGTAGAAAAAGGTATTCTCATTTTCAAATTCCATGCTGATCATGTGCTGTGTCGCTGAGGTGCCGATGCCTGGAACATTTTTGGTAGACTTACAGATGAAGGAGTTACCTGTACGACCTGCGAGGTTGGTATCTTCTGTCAAAAGTGCTGTTGTGTTTTCAACTGTAAACCCCTTGCCTCCAGCAAATGCGACAGACTCTCTCAATCGGTAACCATCGCCATCTACGTCTAGTGCTGTAGCAATCCAGTTTCCTACACTCATAGGAATGGTAGATCCTGAGATCACAAATTCAATGCGAAAGTCCATATGACCGCGATTGCCGTTTTTGTGCTGTCGAGTGAGTTTGACTACAGGCTGAAAAGAGTTTTCATGTCCCGTCGTAGTAAGGTCCAAGTCGACGAGTCTTGCATCCTTTTTGGCGACGATGGAGACCATGGCGTCAGCTCCAGGGAAGACGTCTGTAAATCGATAGACGGAGTAAAGCTCCCCCCAGTTTCCTCCCTCTAATGTATAGTCTGTAAAAGATAATATACTATTGGTGTTGCAGTTATTTTGTCCAAAAGTAGCCTGTGTAGAGTGGCTGACAAAAAGAAGAAGTGTGATGATGATGTTAGAAAATCGCATGATGATGAAGCTTAGCGTATGAATTTCTGGACTTACGTTAAATGAAGTGTGTGTTAGATATTTCGTTTGATTTGATTCAAAAATCGAAATATTATTAAGATTGGAGGAAGCTTCTTAGATTTTTGGTAGAAAAGAGGCGATGAGTAGTTGTATTTTATCGATAAAATGTTTCGGTATTCGTTGTAATAAATGGACGTCTAGCTGTCTATTTTTAATATGAGGATTTGAGGTAAGGAAAATAGTGTTGAGGAGAGATTTCTGATAGCTTATCCAAATTGAGTAGGAAAGTCTTGCTTTTTCCAACCTATTTCGATGAAATGCGTAAATAATTTTGAAGTTAAATTTTTTAGTTTAACTTTATGGTTAATATGAAGAATGAGGTCGAACTATCTATCCTGCAAGCAGCAAGAGAACACTTTGTCACAAATGGATACGCGGGAACAAGGATGCAGGAAATTGCAGATGCGGCAGGGATCAATAAAGCGATGCTTCACTATTACTTTCGTTCTAAAGAAAAACTCTACTGGGAAGTCGTGAACCAGATCATGCGTGACGTGATGCCCAAGTTTAGTATGACTCTTCAACAAGAAGGAACCTTTTGGGAGCGCGTGTCACGGTTGGTGGATGTCTATATTTCGACCTTGATTGAGCAACCTGACATCCCTTTTTTCATTATGTATGAGCTCTCCCAAAAAAGAGAAAGATTCCTTGATGAGTTTCGTAGTACAGCCGCTTATGTACCTGGGATCAAGACATTTTTGGTTCAAATGCAGGAAGAGATGCAAGCAGGAAATATACCGCAGATGAATCCTGTACAATTGATGTTGAGCATCGTAGGGATGACGGTCTTCCCATTTGTCGCGAAGCCTGTGTTCACCCAAGTGATCAACATCAGCGAGGAGGATTTTGTAAAGACTATGGAAGAGCGAAAAACCTTTATCATCGACTTTTTGAAGAAGGCTTTAAGAACATCTGATATACACAAATAATCTTCTGTCTAGTGAGCAGAATCTGTGTCAATCCCTACAATCGGTTGTAGAGTGAAGGTGTCTCTTGCAGATTTTCTTCACGATTCGCTCGGCAATTTTTTTTTAGGTAGTTCTACGATCAATTTTTTTCACCTTGAATTAACCAAAAAGTTAAATTATGAAGTTCAATTATATAGTCAAAGGCTTGATGCTTGGCTTTCTGCTTATAGCTGGAGGAGGAAAACTGGAAGCACAGCCATTAACCGAGCTTTCGCTGTTACAGGCTTATGAGTTGCTGGATGCCCGATATCCGCTCCTTCAGGATGGTGTCCTTTTGAAAGAGATCTATCAAAAGGAAATAGAGCGACTGGCTCAGAATCGCCTCCCCATACTGTCAATCAAAGCAGATGGACGCCTCCAGTCCCAAAGCACCCAACTGACAGTTCCTGAAGGCAGTACCCTTCCCTTTGAGATCAATCAGCCCCTTGTTTCGGCTAAGACTTATGTTGAAGCCCAATATGTGATCTTGGATGGGAGAATGACCCAAGCGCAGCGGAGACTCAAAGAGGCGCAGCTCAAGGCTGATATTCACAAACTAGAAGTAGACCGATTTGCCCTGCGTGAACGAATCAACACGCTCTTTTTGAATATCGACTTGATGCGGGCCAACACCCGACTGTTTGATCTCTCCCTGATGGACCTAGCCGAGCGCAAAGCCATCGTCCAGGCAGGTATCACGCACGGTACGATTACAGAGAGTGAACGGCAAAAGCTGGAAGTGAAGGAGCTAGAGCTAAAAGCAGAGCGAGACAATCTAATTTTTCAGGAGAAAGGATTCATGGAAACGCTGGAATCTCTGACAGGAGCAGCCCTAGCGGGAAATGTGGACTTACAATTTCCGACGCTTGCACCTCTGGACGAACTACCACATAATCAGCGGCCTGAACTCGAAATGTTTCAAGCACAGCGCGCGGCGATCTTAGCTCAGACATCTATGATCGATGCCCGTAGGCGGCCGCAGCTGAGTGTGTATGCACAAGGAGGCGTGGGCTATCCCAATCCACTCAACATTTTGGATAACCAAACCGCTCCCTATGGGATCGTGGGCGCGCAGTTTAGTTGGCAGTTGACAGACTGGCACAAAAGCAAGCTCGACAAAGAGATCCTTACCCTCAACACCGAACGCATCCAGCATGCTGAGGAGACCTTTCAGTTCAATCTGAATACAGAGGAAGCTCGATATAAAGCTGAGGTGACGCGACTCCATACCCAGATAAGCAGCGATACCCAGATTGCCAATCTACAGAAGCAGATTTTGGAGCAGATGCAGGCCCAGCTCGACGAGGGGACCATTACCTCGGCAGATTATCTGATTCAGGTCAATGCCGAACTGGCTGCCAGACAAGCCTTGCTGATTCATCAGTCCCAGTTGCGCCAAACCCAAATTGTATTCTGGAATCAGCGAGGGGCATTCTAAAAATAGGATTCAATATCAGGTGAAATGCAGATCTATTTCAAAAGCCAGTGAAAGCGTAAATACACGATGGTTTTAACATAAAAAAACAAATACATCATGTCACAGTATAAAGGCATTATTTTCATTCTCCTCTCCCTCCTACTATCGGCTTGTCAATCATCCGAAAGTGAATCCGATGCATATGGGAACTTCGAGGCAGTCGTGACAACGATCAGTGCGGAAGCTAATGGAAAACTCTTATATCTCAAAGTCAGCGAAGGGGAGAAAATCGAGCAAGGAGAATGGGTGGGACTGGTAGATACAACGGCTCTCCACTTGCAACGCAAGCAAATAGAGGCATCTATCCGAACCCTTCCCCAAAAACTCCGAAACACCCTGGCCGATATCCAGGTGTTGGAAGAACAAAAAGACAACCTCATCCGCGAGCGCGATCGTGTCCAACGGCTCAAAGCAAGCAAAGCGGCTACACAAAAGCAACTAGATGATCTAAATGGCCAAGTTGATGTACTAGACAAGCAAATCGTCGCTCTGGCGCAGACCACACAGACATCGAACCAAGCGATTTTGTCTGAAAAAGGTCCTATGCTGGCCCAAATCGCCATCGTCAATGAGCAGATTCGAAAGTCCTACATTTACAATCCCATCAAAGGCAGCATCCTGACCAAATTATCTGAACCGCATGAGATGGTGGGTATGGGAGCACCCCTTTATAGGATCGGGCAGCTAGACACACTCGACCTTCGATTTTATGTAGATGCGGTCCAGTTACAGCAACTCAAATTAGGACAAAATATCACCGTCAAAGTGGATCAAGGGAAGAAGGAATACAAGCAATTGTCAGGACGTATCAGCTGGATTTCAACTGAGGCAGAGTTTACGCCCAAGACCATTCAAACCAAAGAAGATCGCGTCAATTTGGTTTACGCGGTCAAAGCCAAAGTACCCAACCCCAATGGATTATTGAAAATCGGTATGCCAGCTGAAGTAGATCTGTAACCCTCTAACATAATATAGCATGAATGCAATTGAAGTAAGGGGAATCCACAAGGCTTACGGTGAGACGAACGCGCTCCATGCAGCCGATTTCTCGGTCGAGAGAGGGGAACTTTTTGGTTTGATCGGTCCAGATGGAGCTGGTAAGACGACCTTATTCAAAATATTGACTTCCCTCCTGATTCCCGACGAGGGGAAAGCCTATGTAGAGGGATTTGATACAGTACAGGATTACAAGGAGATCCGAAAGATCATCGGATATATGCCAGGTAAATTTTCGCTTTATCAGGATTTAACCATAGAGGAGAATTTGAACTTCTTTGCAACCATATTTGGTACCACTATAGCCGAAAACTACCACCTGATTGAGGAGATCTATGTTCAGATTGAGCCTTTTAAGAAGCGTAGGGCAGGAAAACTGTCAGGGGGAATGAAGCAAAAATTAGCCTTGTGCTGCGCTTTAATACATGAGCCTAAAGTCCTTTTTCTGGACGAACCCACTACGGGGGTAGATGCCGTGAGCCGTGTGGAGTTTTGGGAAATGCTCCAACGACTCAAAGACAAGGGGATCACCATCTTGGTAAGTACGCCCTACATGGATGAAGCCTCTCTTTGTGAGCGTATCGCACTCATCCAGGAAGGAAACATCCTCAAGATCGATTCTCCTGACAAGATGGTGCAGAGCTATGACAGTCCCCTATTCGAGGTACGTGCGAGGGATGCTTTCAGGCTCCTCAAATCCCTCCGAAAGTATCCATTTACCGAGCGTGTAGAGCCTTTTGGTGAATACCTACACTTGACGACGCTCGGGCGTGTCCATCCTGAAAGTATTGTGGACTTCCTAGCGGAAGACAAGCATGAGGATATCCAGGTACGAGCAGCCCAGGCAACGATAGAAGATGTGTTTTTGAAGTTGATGTAAATCATGTCTACAATGAAAAATCATAAAGCCATTCAGGTACATAGTCTAAGCAAGCGTTTTGGTGGGTTTGTGGCGGTCGATGGGATCACCTTTGATGTAGAACGAGGAGAAATCTTTGGTTTCCTTGGGGCAAATGGAGCAGGGAAAACGACCGCAATAAAGATGCTTATAGGGCTCAGTAGGCCCAGTGCGGGGGAGGCATCCATCGCGGGCTACGATGTCTACAAAGAAACAGAGCAGATCAAGGAGAACATCGGATATATGAGTCAAAGGTTCAGTTTGTATGAGGACCTAACGGTCAGGCAAAACATCCGCTTTTACGGAGGGATTTATGGGCTTTCCAGAAAGGAGATACAGACAAGAACCGATGAGATCATTGATCAGCTCAAACTGGGGCATCATGCGCGCAAGGTCGTGGCGGATCTCCCGCTAGGGTGGAAGCAGAGACTCGCTTTTGCGGTCGCAAGTGTCCATCATCCTGCGATCATCTTCATGGATGAGCCTACAGGAGGAGTAGATCCTGCGACTCGGAGGCAGTTTTGGGAAATGATCTATGAGGCTGCTGACCAGGGAACGACCATTTTTGTGACTACGCACTATATGGATGAGGCCGAGTACTGTGACCGCATCAGCATCATGGTCGCAGGGAAGATGGAAGCGCTAGGGACGCCACGAGAGCTGAAGAACCAGTTTGATGTAGTCAGCATGGACGATGTCTTTTTAAAGCTGGCAAGGACTTGAAAATGATTCATCCAAAATCTACAAACACATGACACGTATATTTCTGGCCTTTGTCCAAAAAGAAATCTATCATATCCTACGAGATCCCCGTACACTGGCGATTCTCTTTGGGATGCCCATTGCGCTGGTCTTGATCTTCGGGTACACCGTGACCAATGAGTTCAAGGATGCTTCGGTCGCTGTGGTGGATCGATCCCATGATCACTTGAGTCATCAATTGACGCAGCATCTCACTTCCTCTGGGCATTTGCGTCTGATCGAGGTCTACGACCGTATGGAGGAGTTGGAAGCCGCTTTTCGGTCGGGAGAGGTGAAGATGGGGGTGGTGATTCCTGTTCAGTTCGAACAACGGTTTGTGGATGGGAAGCCCGTCCAGCTTCAGCTGATCACAGATGCGACCGAGCCCAACTACGCGGCGACACTTACGGGCTATGCTACCCAGATGATACAGACCTTTCAGTTGGAAAGGGGGGAGGGAGGAAATAATCCTTTTCGGGTGGACATAGAGACGCGGATGTTTTACAATCCTGGACTTGTGGGAGCTTATAATTTTATTCCTGGAGTGGTTGCCTTAATCTTGATGTTGATTTCAGCGATGATGACCTCCTTAACCATTGCACGTGAAAAAGAGATGGGAACCATGGACTTATTATTGGCTTCTCCCTTATCTCCCCTGGTCATCATTTTGGGGAAAGTGACTCCTTATGCTGTCCTCTCTTTTATGAGTTCCGTGCTTGTGTTTGCGATGGGGTATTTCATCTTCGATGTCCCGATTCATGGGAGTCTTCCCTTACTTTTGTCTCTTTGTCTGCTGTATTTACTGGTTGCATTGGCCTTGGGGGTCTTGATTTCTACGCGTGCCGAAACGCAGCAGGTAGCCATGATGATGTCCATGTTTACCTTACTCATGCCGACGATGTTGCTTTCGGGTTTTCTTTTTCCTACGGCCAGTATGCCTGCATTGCTACGCTTCCTTTCGAAGATTATCCCTGCCAATTACTTCATACAGATTGAGAAAGCTATCATGCTCAAAGGGGCAGGCATAGAATTCATCCTTACCCCTACACTTGTGCTGATTCTGATGCTCTTTGTTTTGCTTGTGGCCTCTTGGCGCAGCTTCAAAATCTCCTATAAGTAGGACAAGCATTGAGATGAATGAAAAAATAAATGTTAAGTGTAGATACTTCTACTACCTGCGATGCATAGAACTGGCTCCCTTCAGTTTGTTACTGAAACGCTTCATTTCTCTACTCTCTGAGCAACACGAAATCCCGCAACCATGATCTACTATCTTCCATTTCTCTACCTTTGATATAGATAAAAATGAATCGTCTCCTATATATCATCCAGAAAGAGTTTATCCAGATTATCCGCAATCGAGCGATGCTCCCCATCATGACAGTCGTTCCCATCCTTCAACTGATTCTACTCTCCTTCGCTGCGGATAATGAGGTGAAAAACGTCCAATTGGCTATCGTCAATCTCAACCACTCTACCTACAGTACAAGGCTCATGGAGAAAATTCAGGTTTCCGATCGCTTTATTTTGGTAGGGGTACCTGAGTCTGTAGCCCAAGCAGATGAATGGATGCAGGAGGGAAGGGTAGACGTCGTATTGACGATCCCACCAGATTTTGAAAAAAGCTTTCTCAAAAAACAACAACCCAAACTTCAGCTGCTGGTCAATGCCATCAATGGACAACAGGCAACAGTGGGAGCAAACTACTTGAGTACCATCATACAATCATTTCAGAAGGAGATCCAGCAAGAAGTAGTCCCCATGATCGTCGTCCAACGGGCGAAAGGAGGAATCGAGATCGTCCAGTCTTATTGGTACAATGAAGCGTTGAACTATAAGCACTTCATGGCACCTGGCATTATCGGGGAGCTAGTGACCATTTTGATCATGCTCCTGACGGCGATGAACATCGTCCGAGAGCGCGAGATAGGAACAATAGAACAGATCAATGTAACACCTATCGAGAAGTGGCAATTCATCCTTGGGAAAATGATCCCCTTTCTGATCATAGGACTGGGATTGTTAACGGTAGGCTTGAGTGCAGGGAAATTGATCTTTGATATTCCGATGCGAGGCAATCTTGGCATTGTCTTCCTATACTGTATATTCAACTTGGCAGCTGTATTGGGGCTAGGGCTATTCATTTCCAACCTTTCGGATACGCAGCAGCAGGCCATGTTTACCACCTTTTTCTTTGTCATTATCTTCATCCTCATGAGTGGGCTTTTCACGCCGATCGAGTCGATGCCCAAGTGGGCGCAGTACCTCACGATTCCCAACCCGATCGCGCACTTTGTGGAGGTCATGCGTGCGGTTTTGTTGAAGGGAAGTGGATGGGCAGATGTGGCCTTCAATTTTAGAGTGACAGCGATTCTGGCTGTGGTATGCAATAGCCTGGCTGTTTGGAGTTATCGAAAGACTGTTTAACTCGCGGCACTACTAAGATATGGTGAAGACACCCTCTCTCGATTCGATTTTTCGGTAGGCTAACGGGAAGGTAAGGACAAATGTAGATCCCTGATCGACCTCACTCACCAGAGAGATTGTCCCACCCATCGCTTCTGTTTGCGTCTTGACAAGGTAGAGACCGAGTCCCTTTCCATCCACATGATCATGAAAACGCTTGTATAAGCTGAAGACATGACCTCCATATTTGTGTAGGTTGATGCCCAATCCATTATCCTCTACCGTAATCTCTACGCTGTCCCCCCAGACCCTTGTGATGAGGTGGATTACGGGATTTCGATCAGGATGTCGGTACTTGATGGCATTGCTCAGCAAGTTGTAGAAAATGCTCTGATAGTAAGCGGAGAGCCCCAGTAGTTCCAGATTAGGTGGGATATCTACAATCAGCGTTGTAATGGTACTTTGGATACTTTCTCCAAGTTCTTCAAGTACCTTCTGGATGATACAAGAGATGTCGACAGGGGCAAACTCTGCATCGGCCATGCCCTTGACGTCCAAAATCTGCTGTAAATCTCGGATGGAAGTATCCAACCTTCCTACCACTTGATTCATCATCTTCATCAATTGATGATTCACATGGTTGACTTCCTGCTCATATTCAAAATTCTCTGCCAGTCCTACGATATTGGCTACCGAACTCCTGAAGTTGTGTGAAATGATATAGCTAAACTCTGTGAGCTGCTGGTTCTGGCGATTTAAATCTATGAGTTGTTGCTTGATGGTGTGCTCTTGCTGCTTCCTGTCTGTGATATCCATGATCATGAGCATAGTAAGCACCCGATCCCCCATCGCAATAGGGACATAGGAGACTTCGCAGTCAAAGATTTCCTTTTCTGAATTTTGAAAGCGCCATTCGTAGGTATAGGGTATTTGAGCAGCTTTATATTGCTGGATGATGCCTGTGTACTTTTCTCTGGATAACACCCCATCTGGCTGATATTCAGGACTCCAATCCAAGGTATGTGAGGAAAGCAATTGGTGCTCAGAAGCTTTGAAGAGTGCTTCCATGCGTTTGTTGCACTGTACCCCTGTATGTTCTTTATCAAAATCCAACAACAGCAGGCCCATCGGAGCCAGATCGAAGAGGTTTCGATATTTTTCCTCGCTCTCCGTCAGCGCTTTGGCATGGATCTTTTGGTCTGTAATATCTCTAAAACTCCATACTCTACCAATGATTTCATCTTCTAGCCATTGGGGATATGAGTGCCGCTCTAATGTGGTCCCGTTCGTAAAGGTAATCTCATCATATGAAGGCTGGTCGACCTGAGTGACAATAGCCTGCAACCTTGAGAAAAAAGCCTGGACATCGGGTACGCGATGCGTAAATTCTTTCATGACGCGTTCTTCCAGACTCATCATATTTTCGCTCGGCTCATAATCGAGCATCTTGAGGAACTTCTGATTGTATTTGAGCATCGAACCTTGAGTGTCTGTGACGATGATGCCTTCGGCAGTACTTTCCAGTGTGGCCTCAAGTTGAGAGAGGGATTGTGCCAGTTCGCGGTCCCGATTTTTGAGGTCGGTGATATCAGAGATTGTCAGGAAGCTTTTTACATAGTCGCCTTGAAGGTCGAGCAAGGGAGCGATTCGAACCAGGACATGCCTGTCAGATCCATCTTTATGTCTAAACGTAAGCTCGTGATCTTTGGGAGGCACTCTGTGGAATATTTGATTTTTTGTACATTCTCTCAGATAATCAAAGGCTTCAGGGTCAATGATTTTCTTCAGGGGTATCGAAATTAGCTCCTCTTTTGTATAACCAGAGATCTCAGACAGTGCCTGGTTGGTGCGCATAAACTGATCCTTCCTGATGACGGCCATGCCCACGGGTGTATTCTCAAATATGTTGCGGTATTTGTTTGCGCTCAAGGTGAGCTTTTTCTCAAACAATTCCTGCTCTGTGATATCCATAGCTAGGGAAAAGGTGCCTATGGAGACATGCTCTGTGTTTTCGATAGAGGCTTCCAGTACTTTGAGCCACTTTGGGGTTCCCGATGGATTTGACAATTGAATTTTAGCCTTACGTTTGTCCGCGGGATTTTTAGAACCTGTCAGATCCTTTATCTCCATATCTGCCAAAGCAGAGATGTCTGACCAGTTTTGCCCAATCAAGTCCTCTTTTTTTGTCCCTGTCCATGTTTCCACTGCTTGATTGACAAAGATCAGCTTGCCTTCCTCATCTCTAGCAAACAACAGGTGAGGGTTGGTATCGGAAATATTTTGTAAGAACTGAATGGAGTCTTTGAGTCCTGAGGCGTATCGATTGACGGACTTGCTGTAGGTTTCAAATACAAGCAGGACAATAATAGATCCCGTGATCCCACAGGCGAAGTCTAAGATCAGCGTGACAATATCATCCATCCCGTACAGGTAAATATACTGTATACGGACCGCGATGAGTCCGAGCATCGAAATAATGACAAGAATTTTTTGGGTCCTTCGATTCGTCGATACATAAAGTGCTATGACCAGAAGTGACAATAACCCCAAGGTCAGGAAGTGCATCTCCCCAATCAAAGGGATACAGACAATGCCTGCGACATTGAGGAAAACGTTGATGGTAATCGCAGCAAGGTTATATTTCTCAGTTCGTCTGCAGAAATAAAGAATGACAAGGAAAACGATCAACCATCCTGAAAGTACATTCAGAATCCAGCGATGATCAAATAGTCCAATTACAAAGGTCAGGGAGAGATAAACAAGGGTATTGAAACCCAATATATGTATGAGGAAATTCTTCCTCTTTTTCAGTTCAGACTGATGGGAATCAAGGAAAGAAGCCATAGCTTCGTGTATTTTAGTTCAAAGGCTTAGTGCAATAATCACGAATTGGATTAGTTGTAAATTACAAGTGTCAAAATAATCATTTTACTGAATGAACTAAGGGCATAGATGAAGGGAATACAACAAGGAAGGATACGACAAAAATGATAATATATCATACAAAGGAGGTAATAAGGAAAGATTGAGAGGAGAATTATAAACGGATTTGAGGAAAATATTACAATGGATTGGACCTATATTCATGACGAACCTGATCACTGCCCTTAACCCTTAACTCTGCTGGCCTCACAACAAGTTCATTCTTTCCAGATCTCCGTTTATAAGTTCACTTTCAACGAAATATTGAGCATTTCTTATAATCGATAGAGGAAAGTGTACAAGCAAGTTTAGCGAATAGGGACCAAGCAAATGCCTATTATCGTTTTACAAATAATAGGAAAGTCAATCTAGCAGTGATAGGGACAATTATCTCAAATCAAGTCTTGAGGCGCTGGAATCCTATTTGGGTTTGGTTCTCTCAGTTCAGGATACTACCGAGATAGCGTTTGACCCAGCATTTAGGTTCTAGTTTCTACAAGTTAAACGACGGGATGTTTCTTCGCAATCACATTCTACTGAGTGAATCAGTTCTTCCTTTAGGGATTTTTTCTCAACACTTTCACAGCTGTCAAAAGAGGTCATCTATGCCAAAATTGAGCGAGGGTTCCGTCCTTGCGGATCTTCTATTTTTTGATGTAGAAGTGGAAGGTGAATGTTTTCATACAAGTAGATGTCGCTTTGTGCCGAATGTGTTACCTAAGCATACGAAAAAGACACTTCAGATTAAAATTTAATATACTGGTATACAGTATTTTACACAGCAAGCGACACCTATTTTCCCAAAAATATAATAGGTGTCGTATAGGTGTCGCTAGTGATGGAAAATATGGATTTTTTGCAAGGAGGGGAAAATAAAAAATGCCCTATACAAGCTGTATAGGGCATTTGGGAAGTTTTTGCGCTCCGTTAGCGGAGGCGGAGGGATTCGAACCCCCGATACCGTTAAGTATGCTGGTTTTCAAGACCAGTGCATTCGACCACTCTGCCACGCCTCCGCCGCAAAGGTAAAACGGTTTTTGATTTTGACAATGCTTTTTGTCGAATTTTTCTAGCTTTTTCATGTACTGCCTGCCCAGCCCCTCACCAAACCCCTTTATTATCAACTGATTGCACCACAAAGGCAAGTGAAATAAAGTGAAACTTTTCTTAACCTGAGGATAATATGAAGAATCTCATGCCTAAATTTTCCAGCTGATAAATCAAATATACAAAGAGACATATTTCTATAAGCCGTAACGATTGCCCCAAACCCCATAACATGCGCAAGCCGCCCAAAAGGCGGCTCACGACCTGTTCAAACAATGCAATTCTTTATGTTTCCTAAGTAGGGGACACCCCCTACCCTTCCACTTTTCTTTACTTCAATATCAATACCTCCGAAATGCGACTCTCCTGATGCGTCAACTGCACCGAATAGAAGCCCCTCGCCCATGACTGTGTGTCAATGTCCAGACGATTCTCCCCCGTCTCCGATGACAACTCCTGACTGAAGACGACCTGACCAATCTGATTCACAATCCGCAAACTAGCTGCCGTCTCCTGAGGTAGATAGTACCTGACCGTGACCTGATCCCTAGCGGGATTGGGGAAGAAGCTCGCACGAATCTGCTGCGAAGCATCCCACTCCAAGATCCGCACAGGGCTCAAAATGGCCTGACCATCGAGATCCACTTGGCGCAACTGATAAAGCGCACGTGTGTACTGCTGACTCACAACGTTGCGATCCACAAAGTCATACTTGTACTCGCCCTGCTGCCCCGAAGGGACGTCCAAACGACCGATCTGCTGGAAGTTCTGCCCATCCTGCGAACGCAAGACCTCAAAGTGGCTCTCCTGCCCCGTCTGAGAGACCTCCCAGCGTAGCATACCATCTACACCCACCTGCTCCACATCGAATGACAACCATTCTACAGGGAAGGAAGCCGCTGACCCACGCAAGAAGAATGTAGAGAAGCTCGTCGTGGTAAATTCTAACTCATGACTGCCCCCAGGCCCCGTACCCAATGAGGTATTAGTAGGCGTAATGACCGTCTCCGTTCCGATGCCTACCTGTCCCAATTTTCCATTGCTGTACTTCACAATACGGATGTCCGCCAAACCATTCACAGAGGGATCCTGCGCCATGAGCGTATTCAGCTCAGACGAAAGCAGATACAACTTGACACGGACAGGATTGATGAATGTTTTTTCTGTCTCTACTTG
Organism: Bacteroidota bacterium; assembly: GCA_039820545.1. Classification (GTDB taxonomy): domain Bacteria; phylum Bacteroidota; class Bacteroidia; order J057; family J057; genus JALEFZ01. Next base: position 55,175 of record JBCBPW010000023.1, read on the forward strand.
GAAGCTACGAATCGTAAAGAAGTAGTCCTGATAGGCAAATACCTCATTCCCATGATCAAAAGTCTCCACAGTCACGAGTCCTAGGTCCTGATTTTCATCATGAATACTCACCAGTGCCTCCTCATATTGATCCTGAATCTCTAACCAAGCATTGTTGAACTCAGAGATACACGAACCATATTGCCCACGCAAAGCGGTGTGAACCGCAGGAGTAGAAGAACAAGATACACAATCACTCAACCCACTAGACACGATGCTGCCATTACTGATGACTTGGACGTTGTCCATGTAGTATGTCTCATCATTGCCTGAAAGCAGGAAACGAACGATCACTTGTAGGTCACTACCTGATACATCGCCAGAAACAACGGTCTCCCATACATCTCCATTGAAATTATCTCTCCGCTCAGCGACCAAGACCTCTGCACCCCCATCCAATTTATGATAAATACGAATGTAGTCTTGTGGGTCTGGCGTCCCCTCACTCTTGAGATCGACGCTGATACGAACAGATGACTCGGTCGAAATATCAATCAACTCAGACGCCCATACTCCTTCTCCTACTGTATTGGAGGTTGCAAATTCCTCTACATCAACCGCAAATACGGCTGAAGCGTTCAGATTCGTTCCGTCTATCGACCATGTCGTATTGCCATCGTCTTGGGTGGTTCCATTGGGTCTGCGGAATTCTTCCCGCCACATGTTGGGATAAGGGCCGCCATTCCAGGGAGAAATACGATTAGCTCCGACGGGTTCCTCTATCGTCCCGTCGGGCAACTCCCAACGAACCGCGAGGTTGTCTCCTCCTCCTCCTTCTTTCATGCGCGCCTCAATATAGTATCGCTGCCCTGCCACCAAGTTCACTGTCCCGACCTGCGAACCATACTTGCCCCACTGACGAGAAGATGTCCATCCTGGAACCGTTGCGATAGAGACCATATTCGTCGGATCATCGTCCGTACTCACAAACAATTCGCCATTGTCATCACTCGCAATCCAAAATCTATACGGCCCCGTCTGTGGCGCGTGAATGTATCCTCGCATACGAACCCCATAGTTATCCAAAACATTGGTAGGTGCTTCAAACGAAGTCCTACGTGAAGCGGTATTGGAGAGGGTATTGTCAAAATCAATGGCCGACAAACTCGTACCCCCAATGCCTGTCCACGTTTCGTATCCCATACTGCCTTTCGCCGTAAATGTGCTGGAAACTCCACAAGAAACAGGAATCACGCTGACAACGTCATCCGTATTCCCATCTGTATCCATGACCGTCAGACGAACCGTATAACTATTGGGCTCAAAGAATACATGACTGACTTGAGGACCCGATCCTGTCGTTCCATCTCCAAAATCCCAAGTGTAACTCACAATAGGGCCATCTAGATCGTAAGAACTCAGCCCATTGAAATCAATTTTGGTGGGATTGGTAGAAATAACGTCGTAAACAAAACGCGCGGTAGGCAAATCTCCACTTCCCCCACAGTCAGGGTAAATGTCCTTAGCATAATTGGCACTCAGACCACCTGTATCGGTGACTTTGAGATTGATGCGGTAAAAATACAAAACCCCATCACAACCCACAGGACTCAAAACCGTCGAGGTCAATGTATCTACTACTTTGGGCTCAGGGTGGTTGTGGTTATCATGGAAAAGAAAGGTTTGCCATTCATAAATCAAATCTTCCGCATTGTCTTCTCTATCACTAGCAATAGCCGATAGCGGGATGTTCGTTTCCCCCGAATAGAAATCAATCGCATCTATGCTCGTGGAAGCAATCGTAGGAGGCGTATTGTTAAGGGAAATGATCACAGAATCTACCCCAATGCTGCCATTGTCATCTTCCACCGTCAACATCACCGAAAATTTTCTCTGTCCGCTACCGAAAGAGAAGGTATGTTCGGTATTGACATCGCTGCTCGTAGGCGAGCCGTCGCCAAAATCCCACGTGTAGGTAATTGGATCTCCATCGGGATCTGAGCTGCGATTGCCACGGAAGTTGACCGTTACAGGGCTTTCTCCATAGCTGATGTCAGATAAAGCGACCGCAATCGGAGGCAAGTTATCAGGTGTGTAGGTGATCTTACGTACCACTGATCCTCTGTTTACATAATACAAAGCGCCTGTAGTCGGACTTGTCGCTAGCCCTGTGACAGGTCCTCCGTTGGGGATGAAGGTACGCACCTCTAGTGGCTCATTGTTCGCATCAAAGGAGAAGTTCTGAATCCATCCTGCTCCATAATCTGCATGGAAGTAGGTATTTTGATAAGAGGTGGGAAAGTCATCTCCTGTGTACCAAACGCCTCCCATAGAGCAGTTTCCGACGAAGGAATTCCCTGTGACAGGGTTTCCACTTGCGCCCATGTTATACACCGTACCATTTTTCAGCACGCGTGCGCTTCCTCCACGCCAGTCAAATGTAGGACGTTTGTGAGGCGGAATTCCGTTGGTTCCTGGATCGTACTGCAAGTTGTTGTAGGTACCCTGAAGGCCCATCCCCTCGTAGCGAGGCCAGCCAAAGTTCTGATTGGGACCATCGCAAATATTCAATTCTTCTTTCTTACCCCAACCCACATCACCGATATAAAATACACCAGGATTCGCATCGGCAATATTGGGACTTCCCGTACCTGGACGCTTGGTCATACGACAAGGGTTGCGCAGCCCCAGTGCCCACGTGCGAGACTGAGGGGATCGCGGATTCAGTGCGTCATAGTTGGGATTGTTGTAGATGCCATCTCCTGTAGCAGGATCGATTCGCACCATCTTCCCACAGAGAGAAGAGTCAAACTGACTGCGATAAGCGCCGATGTTTTCGTATGGCTGTAAGATTCCATCTGCAATAGCTTGATTGACCCATCCTCCACTGATTACACCTCCTTCATCAGTCGTACTGTAGCTCGCGGCATCGCCGCAAGTAGCTAATAGTGTACCATCCGTACCAAAAACCAGTCCTCCTACGTGGTGCGACTGGTGCGTACATGGAAATCCTGTCCCAGGTGTTTCACCCAAAAGGACCGTACGCGAAGCAGGATCGAGTGTCACCACATCTGATGCTGCGGTAGGATTGTTGATGGTATACCTTGTAATGCGGCCAAAAGCCTGTGCAAAGGCATCTTTGGCAGCAGCTCCGTTGTAGATGTGGTTGTGATCTACGGTATAGAGCATGTAGATGTATCCATTGGTCAGGAAGTTGGGGTCAAGCGTGACACTTAACAGGCCGAAGTCTCGCCATCCACCTACCTCATCTCTAAGGTCGATGATCGGGGCACTTACTTTGATGCCATCATCTACAATGAAAACGCGGCCATCGCGCTCCCAGACGTACATGCGGCCATTGTCGTCGAAAGTCAATCCAATGACTGTGCTGAAGCCAGAAACATGTACTTGATCTAAAAAACCAGTAGGCTGTGCATAAGCACCAGCTAAGCCTAGCCACATGGCTAAGCACCAGAGGAGAAGTCGTGCGGGGAAATTCATGCTACCTGTTCGTTAAGGCTGCCAGGGAAACAGCCATGAGTAAAATTTATTCAATTGAAAACGAGTTACTTATTCAGGTGAGCAAGGTGGATCTAGATAAATGATTTACAGTTGGCCCCATCAAAAAGCGACAAAAGATACACAATACTAAGGCATGTAAATAATTTTTCAGACTTAGTTTTTTTAAACATTGGAATTTCTACCTTTTTCATCAGAAATTACCTCTCAATCTAGATTCCTGTCAAAATACACGTCTAAATGGGCAGATTATACACCCGATAGGCACGCCTCCTAAACAAATAGAATTGCATTTTAAACGATCTAGATGTAAGAATCCCCCAGCCTTCATATATAAAGTAGCATATTTATACGATTTTTAAAATGTAATAGGGAAAAATGTACATTTGTGCATATAAATCTTTATAGCACCAACGGGATGTTGGTACTGGCGGAGGGATCACATATAGAATCACAAATTATCCGTCAGCATTCTTAGTATGCTCCTAAAAATACCCATAGCCATTATTTTTCATATTCTCAGCATTTACTAACTTCATGAATCTTAGTCCTTCTGTACATTTTTATCTCTTGATTTCTGCATGAACACCCATTGGCCCATTCTTTTATTCGCCTCCAACCCCAAGGATACCGACCGTAGACGGCTGGGAGAGGAAATGCGTGAAATTGAGGAAGCGGTCAAACGCTCGGCGCTAAGAGAACAATTTGAAATCGAAGCACATTGGGCGGTCAGGACGCAGGATCTTCGACGGGCCATGCTAGAGAAAAAACCACGATTGGTACAGTTTAGTGGGACGGGTATAGAAGGCAAGGGCATCGTACTCGAACGGGAATCTGGAGTATCTTTTGCTATTGCGCCCGAGGATCTCGCTACCTTTTTCGAGCTATTCAAGGAGCATGTAGAGGTAGTGATATTCAATGCCAGCTACTCCGAATCTCAGGCCCAAGCGATCAGCCAACACATCCCACATGTCATCGGTATCCCAGCCAAGGTCAGTGATCAAGCCAGCATTGTCTTTTCTCAAGCCTTTTATGATGCCCTCGGCGCAGGAAAACCCATCTCTTTTGCCTATCAGTTAGGGATCTCCGCACTCAAACTAGAAGGTATCACCCTAGAGAAAGCCCCCATCTATCTCGTAGATGCCAGTAAGGAAGAAACCGAAAGGCGCAACAGACAGCGTACCTCAAAGCGCATGGGATTCCAATATGCATTGGAGGAGACAGAACTTGTACGTATGATCCGTCGCCTCAATCTAGACGAGCAGCTAGGCGCATGGCATCTCGTCAATTGTAACAGGACCCAAGCCTCAGAAAAGTTTTGGCAAGCCTTTGAAGAAAAGGAAGGCCTCCCCTTCCAATTCTATTTTATCCTTTCCTGCCCTACCCAGCAGCCCAACAGCTTCGTGGAGCGCGTAATCTATGAGATCATCGAAGAGATTCTGGATGACGACAGCCAAGCCATCGACTATGAACGCGACGCTTTTGATCGACTCAAACTGAAGCCTCTTCCCCTAGGCAAACTCAAAGGAACCTCCCCCAAAAAGCTCAAAAAGTACTTTAGCGAGCGCTTTGAAATGAATATCCATGATTTTGAGAGCTTCCTAGAGACGGGGAGTCCTCCCCTCAGATATCGCTATGTCATCTCGGCTTTTCAACTCTCAGAGCGCAAATGGAAAGAAGACAATATGAAGCAATATCTGGAATGGATGATCCAAACATTTCAGTCGTCCAACTGGTCACACGATACCCAATTCATATTCTTCATCAATTTCCTGGTAGACAAAGCCTATCTCCCAGAGGCTCCTCCCCCCCTACCTTCCATGCGCACCGTGCTCAATGGTCTACGTGATGCTTATGAAGCATGCACACTGATCGATCCCCTCCGACCTGTCCCGCAGGAAGACCTGGTAGATTGGTTTCGTGACTTGGGTGCACGCAACAATGCAGATATCCGAGACATCATAGATGTGGTCGTCCATACACTATCAGCAGATGATCAGCAAGTCTTCCAAACCCACCAGCAACTCAATATGGAAGAAATCGAACAACTTCAAGAACTCGTATTTCAGATCTACCTCCAAAGTCAGGATGAAGCATAAGTTATGCATAGGTCAAGATTGCGATAAATGCCAATGGATACGTATTATTTTTCATATGTACTGCAACCTTTTCGCTAGGCAGCATTAGGAGTTGTAGAATTTCATATTCAACCCACTCATCGCCCCTAATCCTCTGCTATGAACAAACGGTTTCTCATGCTGGGAATGGCTTGCCTTTATCTGGCCTTTTCACTTCCCTCTCTCTTTGCACAAAACATCACCGTCTCCGTCAAAGATTCTCTCGATCAGCATCCCCTTGCCTATGCCACCCTCTATCTCAAAGTAGCTGGTATGGGCAAAAGAGCAGACGAAAACGGCATCGCGAAGTTTCCTTCACAAACTGTAGAGACAAACGATACCCTCGTCGTCACCTACATCGGCTATCACCCTCAGAGAATTCCCCTTACCCCCAATCCACCTTCCGAGATCCAGGTTTCATTAAGGTCCTCCGTTTTTATGTTGGATGAAGTCAAGCTCGTCTATCAAAAACCTCTCAAACCTGAGCAGATTGTCCGCCGTGCGATCAAAAATGTCCCCAAAAACTACGCACCTGATCCCGTCATCCTCAAAGGACTCTACAGAGAAACCATCCAAGAAAACGATCGATACATCCAACTCGACGAGGCAATGACAGAGCTGTACTATACAGGCTATCCTCAACGAAAATTATCGCCCCGACTTTGGGAGACTTGGTATTACACGGACGTATATGCCTTTGATCTGGAAGCCGATGACATCTTCGACCAGATCCTCCACGATCTCAATACCCCTCAAGAACAGATGCGTGTCCTGCACACACGCTCATCTGAAAACCACAGTCAATATGGACTTCAGACCGTCATCATGGGAGGGCCGATGGATCTGACTGCCTGGGATAAGGTCAAGTATGCCTATGATTTCCTCGATCCTCGACTCGTATCCAAATACGCGTACACACTCGCAGGACGAAAAGAGGAAAATGGCGTCATCTGTTATGTCTTAGACTTTTATCCCAAATCCCTCGAAGGCAGGATCGTCTTTAACCAAAGTAAAAAGAACAAACGCCCTATTTACTACGGAAAGCTATATATAGACATGGAGTCATTTGCTGTCGTGAAATACAACTACAGTCTGGCAGTTTCAAGAGACTTTGGATATTACAATCCGCGCATTCCCCTCAGTTTTACTGTATCTGTCGATTACAGGCGAATGAATGGCAAGTGGTACCTGGATCATATCCATGGGGAGCAATTGGAAGACTTTGGAAAGGCAGGCGCTCAAAAACCCATCCTGCATGTAGGAATCAGAGATTTCTTTATTCAAGATATACAACAACAGCAAGTAGCTCCCTTTCCCGATTCTACGCTTTGGCTATCGTCTCTGTATACTGCGCTGCGATCTTTGAATATGCCTTATCAACGTGAAGTATGGGACGAAAATCCTGTAGTAGACCTTCATCCCTGGCCAGCAAAATTACAAGCCCAACTTGAGGTAAATGAACCTTTGGAAGAACAGTTTGCAAGCAAATTAAGCCAAACTGAAGCACGCCCCCTACCTCTTGTTCCCAAGCAAACCATCACGTTTGATTATCCTCTAATGACGCTCAGGGATGACTACCACTGGCTCACGATGCCTAGACACGAGGAGGAACTGGCTGATTATCTACGTGCTGAAAATGCATATGCCAAGGACCAAATAAGAGATAGCAGAGACTACCAACGCAAGATGTTCAGGCAACTGGGAAACTTTTATCTCCCTGATAGCAGCAGAACTCAAGTAGCAAAGCCGAAAAAGGGGACCTTCTATTTTGAGGAAGATAGCTTGGGGCAAAGCTTGTATTACGAGCAAGTAGATTCTGTCCAAAGTCAGCTCGCTATGAATCTGACACGTTTCAATAATCAGCATCCCCAGCAGCGAATCAAACGCATCATCCCCAATCCTCAACGGACCTATTTGCTCGTCCTGCACCAGCAGTTGAGTAGTATGGCAGATAGTGCGACCATCGTGACAAAAGGAAAACAACAACAGATCAGCGCACTAGGAGAAATCTATGAAATCAGATGGTGGGGAAATGAAACGGTCGTGTATGCAAAGTCAAACGGTAAGGGAGGAGCAAAAGAATTATGGTCATTCCACCTCCCTACTCAACATACCCATCGCTTGTACCGAGAATCCGATTCGACCTTTGATCTACGGATCATCCGTCGTACGGGACAGCTGCATATGCTCAGCGAATCCAAATCAGAGAGTGAAACATGGCTCCTACGAGGGACTCCTGCTTCCTCAAAGCTAGATTGTGTGCAAAAACGCCAAACAGATGTCCATTACCAGATCCATGGAAGTTCCTATGACTGGTACATGCTCTCCAATCAGGATGCACCCAATAATCAGATTTATCACACCAAAGATTCCCTGCCTCGCAACTGGCAACTCATCTTAGAGGAAAAATCACAAGTATATCTTCAGGATCTGTGGGTGACACCCGAATTTCTCATTACCAAATCCTATGAAAAATCATTTCCGAAGGTAAAATATCGACACAAAAATAGCTCGTCATGGCAAGCCATCGAGTTGCCACATACCCTCTGCGAGGTCTCTGTAGAGTTAGACCCGCTCCAACCGCATATGCTACATCTGTGGGCATCTGGCCCCTCGACTCCTATCCGCAAAATAAGCTGGAATATGAAGCGAGAAACTTCCCAAGTCACATATCCCCAACAGCTCAAGCCATACCACTGGTCAAGGTTTCTTAGCTCCAAACGTATGTGGGCCAAAAGTACAGACAATGCCCGCGTCCCCATGACCCTCTTATGGAGTAGAAATCCTGTCCGCAAACACCAAGGTTGCATCCTCAAAGTATACGGAGCTTATGGCGCCATCACACAGCCTTATTTTTCTGAAGAAGATGCCCTGCTCGCACGTCAGGGATACACCGTCGTCTATGCCCATGTACGGGGAGAGTCCATCATGGGCGGGGACTGGTATACACAAGGTAAGCTCCTCCAAAAAAAGCATTCCTTCGAAGACTACATCGCTTGTGCCCAGCACTTGGTCAAGAAGGGCGTCACGAGTCCCGAGTTTCTGGTAGCTTATGGCAATAGCGCAGGAGGAATAGTCGTGGGATGGGCCATCAATACGCATCCTGAGTGGTTCAATACAGCAATCTTGGATCATCCTTACCTTGATGTACTGCATACCACAATGAATGACTCCCTGCCCCTCACCGTAGACGAATACAAAGAATGGGGCGATCCTTCTGATCCTGCCGTATTCAGCTACATACAATCCTATTGTCCTTACCAAAATATCCGTAAGCAAGCGTATCCTCACCTCATCTATCGGGCAGGATGGCATGATTTCCAGACGCCTGTAGCCCAGATCGCCAAGCATGTAGCCGCAGTCAGGACCAACCATACAGGAGATCAACGCATCTTATTCTTCACAGACTTTCAAGGGGCACACGGAGGAAATTTCTCGGCAGTAGAACGAAAGAAATCCTTTGCGGGCATCCTAGGTGCGCTGAAACAACATCTGTTTGACAAGTAGGACCACCGCCATGGCGTGGTCACCTGCGATCGCTAAGGCCTGGCCCATCATCATCGCTACAACATGGTCACCTGTAATCGCCATGGTATGATCATCTGCGATCATTGTGGCATGGTCAGGTGCTAGTATAACCAACCACCATCAACTGATTTCATATGACTTTTACTACATTCCTTCAACAAATTCATTAATTTGAATCATCAAAGGAAGATAGATAGTGCCTTGAACGTGTTGGGATTGATGGGGTAAAGGGAATGCACATAATACAAAACCGCTTCCTCATGTTTTTATCCTGCGATCATGGTCATCCATATACACAGGCACTGAATTTTACACCAACTTATGGCAATCGACTTATACAAACCTGACCACCCTCAGCCTCTGCCCCCTTTACAGCTCAACGCTAAGCTCTTTGATCCTAGTCTCTACGAGGTGGACCCTGCTCTACAAGACGCTATCAACATTGCTTTGCAGTTTGGGCTGCCGCTGCTGCTGACAGGAGAGCCAGGAACGGGAAAAACGCAGCTCGCACACCATTTAGCTTGGCATTTTGATGTAGGCGAAGCACTCGTCTTCCATGCGCGGACGACCTCTATTGCGACCGATCTTTTTTACCGCTACGACTCGCTTGGTCACTTCCAGTATGCCCAAAACCAGCAAAAGGCATTGGAACCAGAGGAAATTGAAGAGAAATTCATCTACTATGAAGCCTTGGGAGCTGCCATCATGGACAAACGCCGTCGGGTGGTACTCATAGACGAGATCGACAAGGCACCGAGGGATCTCCCCAATGATATTTTGGCAGCGGTAGAAAATATGACCTTTGAGATCCCTGAGCTGAATAAAACAGGGCAAAATGCCATTCGATCCAAACCAGAGAATCGACCGATCCTGATTTTGACCTCTAATTCAGAGAAAAATCTTCCCGATGCCTTCCTGCGTAGGGTCGCCTATTATCACATTTCATTCCCCAAAGAACCTCAACTCGCACGTATCCTCAGTAAGAAAGAATTGGCTATCGAAGAAGGACTGTTGGGCATTCTGATTCGGCACTTTTTACAGGTGAGGGAAAATAAAAAATATAACCTCAAAAAGAATCCTGCTACAGCCGAGCTGATTTTTTGGGCATTGGCACTCAAGGAAATGAACTTCCCGATCACGAAGCTAAAAAGTATGAACCTCTCACAAGAAGAAAAGAGGACATTGCTGAGCAGCTATACCGTGCTGGCCAAGAATCAGGACGACTACCGCACGCTAGCCAAGTCATTGGGACTGACCATTTGAATGATAATCTGAGTATATGCCCACACCCCTTCCCACACACTGGATTCCTTTATTCGTCGGTAGGCTGATCTATCGGTGGACACAGGAGGGCTATGTGCTGGGCATAGACCATCACCTCAAGATCCAACAATGGCTGGGGACACTCGACGCAATAGAGGATCAGGAACGCCTTCGCAATAGGCTAGCTCCTCTGCTGGTCCACAGTCCAGAACAACAACTCAAATTCTATCAAATTTTTCAAGAGGAATGGAAAACGTTTGAAGCTCAGCAAGCACTAAAAATTAAAGAATCTGCTGCGCTTGTTCTGCCAACTCCTGCCCCCAAAGATCCCAATCGGTCACTCATTATAGGGCTGGGCATGATAGGTTTGATCATATTATTATGGGGAATATTTGTCATTGGTCCTCTCATCATCAAGGAGGATACGACAGATACAGCCCTCCCTGTCAACCCTAACCCTGCGGCTCTTACACCCTCGCCCCAACTACTTGCCAATATAAGCGGAGACAATGAAGTGGAGGTAGGAGCATGTGCGCGTTTGCGGGCGACCTACACAGGAGGGACACCTCCTTACAACATCCAATGGCAGCCTGTAGGATTATTTCCTGCTCAGCAAGAAGAAAGTACACAAGCATGTGGCATCACACAGGATACCACCATTCGTTTGATTGTGATAGATGATGAGAACAATCGAGACAGCGCTACATTTCGAATTCGTGTAAAGGCAAACCAGCCGTTTTCAACACAGACCATCAAACTCCCCCGCTACGCATTGCCCTTGCTCGACCTCTCAAGTTTAATAGTGACAGATACCCGTCCTACATGGAGGAGAGTATGGGGGGATCATGCCACACTCTTCAAAGCTTTCTTCAGCCTGATCCTCCTTGTCCTACTCGGTTTGCTCATCTTGTGGAATAGAAAGAGGCGCCCACTCGTCGCACGCAGGGATAAGGTCGACAAGCCGCCTTATCGCTGGACCTTCGACCTAGAAGTGCCTGAGATCCTGGCCACCAATGACCGCATCCTTACGCTGGTCCAGCAGATGCGCGGGCGCGAAGAGAGCGATGCACACCAGCTCAATCTCCCTGCCACCGTCCATGCGACCATCCGCAAAGCGGGAAGACTCCAACCCATCTACCGTGCCCAGACACGACCGACCGAGTACCTGATCTTGATCGACCGAAAGTCTTCGCAAAACCATCAGGCGCAGTTATTCAACCTCCTATATGAGACGTTCAAGGCACAAGAGATCTACGCGAGACGCTACTACTACAATGGTGATCCTCGCATCTGCTGGAATGAGGAATCTCCTGCTGGTATTACGCTTTCGGAGCTCAAAAATCGCTATCCCGATCATCGTCTCCTCATTTTTGGTACGGGCTATGCCTTCCTCAGTCAGCGCAAAGGGACATTCACCAAATGGGCCAGCCTGCTGGATGCCTGGGAGACCAAAGCCCTACTTTCCCCGATACCTGTCGAGGCTTGGGGTAGGAGAGAATTAATCTTAGGCAAAAAATTTCAGTTGATGCCCACAGGCTTGACAGGCCTGCGACAGGTGGTGGAGGTATTAGAGAAAGATACCACAATCTCCCCCAAGATGTGGAAAGAGCTTTCACTGACGGAGGAGCAAAAGCTTCAGGTGGATGGAGACAACTTGATCGAATCTTTGCGGAAGTATTTTGACGCGCAGACGCTAGAGTGGATCGCAGCTTGTGCCTTGTGGACGAGTGTACATTGGGATTTGACCTTGTTTTTGGGACGAAAGGTCAAGGAAAACTATGCAGCTGAAGGGGAAAGTACACAGTTGGAGCTTGCAGAAGTAATTCAGATTGCGCGCATCCCCTGGTTCGTCGAGGGAGAAATACCTGTCGAGGCCAAAAAGCAGTTGCTCGACTTCCTGCCGGAGGCACGCCAAAATGCGCTTCGCGCAGAGATCTACACCCTCATGGAGGGCAGCCAACCTGAGTTGGACTCGGTAGCCTTCGATGACTTCCGCATGCACATCGTCAGCAGTCAGCTAGGCAGGACCGATCTCAGCCGAGCTGAGCGGCGCGCATACGAGCAAGAACTCGCGCAATTACTCGAGGACGATGTCGAACCTGATTTCTCTGTCATTGAATACCTCGATCGCCCTCAGACTCAGCTAGACTTCCTGATCCCAGCTAATTTTCGGCATTTGGTTTATCACAAAGGAAAGCCTTTCTACGGATGGAAGGAGTGGATTTGGGCGGGGCCTTTGGCTTTGGTGCTGATGCTGGGTGTGTGGTTGGTCATTCCTGCGATTGAAGGAGATGGATTCATACGAATCTCTCCAGGAGATGCGATCATAACAGATTTATTAGATGAGCTTGCCATCACCTCAGATGAAAGTGGTCAGCGGGATAAAGAGGCACAGGATCTATTTTTTCGTGCCCAGGTTCTTTCGCAGTTAGAGCGTGAGGTGTTCCTTGAAATACCCGACGAATCCATTTTTACCTTACCTCCATATGGACAGGATAGATTCATGGCTGGAGGGTTTGGGCGCGGGTTATACGAACCCTATCGTCAATGGCTTGACCGATCATTGGATACCCTTGCACTTGATACCATTCAAAAACAGTTGCTAAACTTTACCTCTGATCCGTATCATCAACTCCTCATCAAGGATACAGCAGATTTTGCTCGAATCAGTCATTTCTTCTATAGTGCTTACATCAAGAAGCATAGTTTATACAAGCGAAATGATTCCTTGGCGAGCTTTATTCCCAATAAGATTGATTTTTCAGAAAATGATACGAGTTTATTTTCCCCAGTAGATGAGTTAAGCGTCAATGATCCCCTATCCACGCTAGCAGACTTCATGCGCAGATACAAGGGATATAGCCTCATCATTATAGGTTATTCTGACTTCGCACTCAACGACACCATGGACTTAGATGTAACCGAATCGCAGCTCCAACTTGCTAAGAATCGCTCCCAAGCTGTAGCTAATGATCTCATTCGAAAAGGTATCGAAGCAGAAAGAATGGTCAGCGTAGCAGAACTCGATACAAGGTTGGGTAGTGAATATAAAGGAGAATTTGGCACTGTCAAGTTGGAGCTTTTCTACAGCCAAGATATCATCCCCCATGCGCCTGTGCTTGATAGCCTCTATTCTGTACTCGTAGGCTTGCAACCTCCTTCCCTTGTGCTTGATGATGGTCCAACTGTTGGGATATTTGAGAATTACGAGGCACGGGCCAAAGAATTCCTAGATATTTGGAAAATAAATGCCAAACGCTTCTACAATGAAGCTGCCCGCATCTACGAAACGGGAGATACAGCGACCGCGCGTAAGTTCGTCATGGCTAGTTTCAGGTACGACTCTCTCCCCTACGCCCTCAACCTCCTCGCTCGCTTAGATCAAAATTTTGACTGTGCAGGGTCCCTTCAAGCTTCAGCTCAGGTTCTTCAGCGCAATTCCAATATACCCATTTCAGGTGCGACCTTATCGGTGGGTGGTCAGGTATTCACGACGGATAATCGAGGCCAGCTATCACTGACGATGGATACGTGTGGAATGTCTAATGAGCTAATGGTCAACCTGAAGCATCCCAATCATGACGATGTGAGGTTGACCTTACAAGAAGCCACCGAGCGGGAATGGCGCTTGGAGATGGTACCCAAGGAAGAAGGGGCTACTGAAGGAGACGTATCAGTGGCCCAGACGTATGATACAATGCGTCTTACGATACGTATCATAGACGCAGATGATAGGAACAAAGGGGTTGCCGATTATATCTTTGGTTATCGGGAAGATGAATATATACTTAATCCCACAGAAACAGAGGGAAATTACAGCCAAGTATTTACGACAGCTACACTCACTCCCCAGGATACAATCCTCGCCTTTCATGATCCTATCGATTATGAAGAATTTGCAATTGATGTATCGAGATACTTCGCTCCAGATGGAAAATTCAAGGCTCTGAATGTATCAGAGACCTTCCGTGTAGGTCGTAGAATCTATTTTCAAATAGGAGTAAAAGAGGCGGAAACGGGGGACTATATCGACGACTCTCCTGATATCCGCTATGGGCAGGGAAGTGATTTGCCGCGTTCGGTCTATTTTGAACTGATTGACAATGGAGAATTCTTCTATGGAACTACCACATATGCAGCCAGTAAGGGAAATCCTGTTTTTGAAGTGGCTATGCCAGGATATGTGACGCAGAGGATTGAAGTCGATACATTCACATGGGGAGGGTATCCAGATAACCAAATAAAGTTTGACGTGTACTTGAAGAAAGACCAGAATGAGCCCATTTTCCTTGAAAACTGGCTAGAAATTAGTCAGGGATTTGAATTATATGATAAAAGCTATGGTGCCAGTGCGCCCTTTCTAGACAGTGAGGCAAAAAATGTGAATATGTATATAGATGCCACAGATTCGGCACATGCACTTTCTAGGATCATTGCGTGGAATTTTGAAGAATCAGGGCTCAACCAAACAGGTATTTTCTCATGGGAATATACATTACACAAAGAACTAGAATGTATTCGAATTGCGCCTACACCCAAGATTCAACTCATGTTTGATGTGAATCTTGTGAGACCTGACATCTCCTTTGATATCATCCTTCATGCCGATGACTCGGAGGTTCCTAGCGGGAGATCCTCCTTCTCTTTTATATTAGATTCACGTGATTACGTAGCATATAAAGAGGGCTGGCAAACCGTCGCCATTCCACTCAACCCTTTTCCTCCATCAGGGGGAGGGACGCTTTCTAATTCGTGTTTGTATAGGCTAGAACTACGGTTTGATGTGAATCCTGGCAAATCTATGCCTGTGGTTGGGGGGATTGCTATTGACAATATCAGGATGGAATAGGGTGGGTATAGGGCAATAAACGACAAGGTGAGAGGGCAATGCATCCTTGCTGTAATCTGTATTGACATAGGGCGGTTCCAACCGAATCTCTCCACCTCAGCTCTCCACATCCTGCTCAGTCCACAAAAAAACCGATCCCTAATTGAAAACCTGAAAAAGTAAGAAAGTTGGTTTCCTCCTTTACAGTCCATTCGCCACTTGATTCTTGAAACAATAAAAACTCTAATCCCCTCACTCTCGGTGTACCCAGATAGCTAGCTTGTAACGTCAGCTTGCCAAATCGAGGGCCTACACTCGCACGATAGTATATGACCCCACCCTCTCGTCCTCCAGGGTAAAAGCGATAAATTCGGTTCGTTATGCCGTATCCATCGACAATGTTCATTGCATAACCTGCCTCCACCATACCCACAATCCGTTCCCAGATCCCTGCGATGTGAAAGCCTATTCCTTGCATGTTACGAATGCTCGATTCCGACCCTATCTGGCTATGCCCCAAGGCTGTAAGCCCCAATCCCAAACCCAGATGCCTACTTAATTTTTTTCCTCCACCCAAATGTCCAGTAAACTCCATACGAGAATCTGAGCGATTGATTCCTAGATAACTCCGCTTGCTCGAAGCCAAAAAGCCCCAAATCGCATATCCATATAGAGGCCCCAAATCCCATGTTCGGGAGCGCGTCCTATCCAATGTGAGAATCAGTCGCCCAGAGATAGATGAACCCTGGGTCTCCCTTGTAAAACGCGATTGGGTATCGTTGTAAATATGACGCCAGAAACTCCAACCACCTGCAAAGATGACATAAGGGTTTACACGTATCCCCAGTTGTAGCTCTCGATTGACTGCTGAATAAGACTGATTGCGATAATATGAATCGCGGAACTTTCCCGATCCCTGCCTGTAGCTGTAATACAGCGTCTTTTGCGGATTAATAAATCCCCTAAGCTGCCAGTTAAACATAGGATAATTGTCTCTACGATTATAAACTTGAAATCGAGAGATCCCCAGTCCGAATCCTATATAGGGGACAACCTGTACACCAAGTGTAAGGCCCTGTTCACGTATTTCGTCACGATCACTTGCATGAGCCAGAAAGCCTTCCACATAGAAATCAGGCAATTGCTTTTTCTGCGCGCTCACTACCAGGGATAGCGGCACGATCAGAATGAAGAAAAATAAAAGCGGCAGGATGCTGTTCATAGTATTGTGGTTTGGGACAATTTACGAAAGCTCCAACACAAAAAGAGACATAAATCTCCCATCTATTTACTTTATCGATATAGCTTCTAATACCTTAACACATAAAATCACAAAAATTTCTTTTTCTTAAAGAGATCTGATTTACAATGACTTACCCGAGAGCCAACTGCTATTCCTCCTCTTAAGATATGAGAAATAGAGAAAATATATTTTGTAATTATCTAAATATCTAGATATATTGTGTTATAAGAATATAGATACTTCGATTTGGACTAACTCTATAACCTATGCGAACCTTATTACAAACCCTGCTGATTTCATTGTTTCTCTGCTTAGGCAGCGTGGCGATGGGACAGTACGCACCCGATTACACTGGTGGTCTGAAAGTCAAACTCAACGACGATGGCTCCAAGTATGTACGCTTCATCACTTGGCATCAGATGTGGGCCACCTTCAAGAGTGAAACTCCCACTGAGTTTCGTCTTAGACGTTCACGCTTCCTGGCTTTTGCTCAGATCAACAAGCGATTCATCATCGTCACACACTTCGGAATGAACAACCTGACCAAGGGCCAAATGGGCACGGCGGGAACGGTTCCTTCGGGCAGTGGCAATGGCCAATTCTTTATGCACGATGCCTGGGGTGAATTTGCGTTGGTTCCCAAAGTCCTCCATTTTGGTGGCGGTCTGCACTACTGGAATGGGACCTCACGCCTCACGAACCAGTCTACCTTGAACTTCTTGACACTAGATGCACCTGGCCATAACTGGTCAAACCTAGGGACAAGTGATCAGTTTGCCCGACACTTAGGATTCTATGTCAAAGGAAAGATCAAAGGACTCGACTATCGCTTTGCCATCAATGACGCCATCGCCAACCCCCTATTGGGAGGAAACCTCTCTGATATCCAGATGGGTACAGGTGATACCGCTACTTTCATCACAGACAAGGCCGTCTACAGAAATGAGAACACACCTGGTGGAGGCAAAGTATTGAATGGATACGTGAAGTACGATCTCTTTGACAAAGAAGGCAACACACTTCCTTACATGGTCGGTACTTATCTTGGAAAAAAGAAAATCTTGAATGTAGGTGCTGGATTCTTCCACCACATCGATGGAGCAAGTTACTATACAACAACTACTCCTGGTTCTCAACCTACACTGGTTAGCCCGACTTCCTTTGCTGTAGATGTATTTGCTGACCTTCCTGTAGGAAAAAATATGGGCTTCACAGGCTATGCTTCTTTCACCAACTATAGCTGGGGTCCCAATCTCACAGGTGGTTTAGGGGGTGTGGGTACAGGGAATATTGCCTACGTACAAGCAGGTTTGGCACTTCCTGAGATCAAAGGACTTGGTATCATCCAGCCATATGTACATTTCACCAACCGCGATCTCGAAGCACATGAAGGATTCGAAACTTCCACTTCCAATATGCTAGGTGCAGGTGCCAACCTCTTCCTGGAAGGTCACAACCTCAAGCTTTCTGCGGAGTATCAGAGCAGCAGAGGGACTCTCGCTGTAGGTACACCTGACCGTAGCAACCTCTTCAGATTCCAGTTGATGGTCTTCTTATAACCGTTGAGGAAGGAAAGTGAAAATTTTTTATCAACAATTATATAGGTATCTATATAATTAGCTAGATTGAGATATAGAACTATTACTACATTCCACGAAAAACAACATATGTTATGGACAATTTGAAAAAATACTGGCGAACCAATCTCATGTACATGGGGATCTTGCTC
Source organism: Bacteroidota bacterium (assembly GCA_039820545.1). Lineage (GTDB taxonomy): Bacteria > Bacteroidota > Bacteroidia > J057 > J057 > JALEFZ01. The sequence goes on from JBCBPW010000023.1 coordinate 73,381, forward strand.
ACGATCTGGTTTATCGTATCCTACGGCCTGGGCATACTGGCACACGACTTCTGGTGGGCACAGCAAGGATCGATCTACGTCTTCGTCGCCATCATCTTCGTCTACGTAGTCTTGATGAATCGTCTCGACAAGAAGTACAATGTAGACGAATGATTCTTTAAGACAATGAAATGCGAGACCGCTTCGCTTTCAGACTCATACTTTTTACAAAGATTAACTCACGTGACAGGGACACACCAGATGAGTAACAAGGACTTAGTCTGCTATCTGTTGTCTGATCTCTAAACGTCTCAAAAAAATACTCCCAATGGACTTACAATTTTGGACATTACTTATGGTGGGTGTGACCTTCACGCTCTATATCGGGATCGCGATCTGGTCCCGTGCGGGTTCCACCAAAGATTTCTATGTAGCGGGTGGAGGCGTATCGCCCCTCGCTAATGGTATGGCTACAGCAGCCGACTGGATGTCTGCCGCATCCTTCATCTCTATGGCAGGTTTGATCTCTTTCATGGGATTTGACGGTGGACAGTATTTGATGGGTTGGACAGGTGGATATGTATTATTGGCACTTCTCCTAGCGCCCTATCTCAGGAAATTTGGACAGTTTACCGTACCTGACTTCATCGGTGCACGCTACCGTGGCAAGGCCAACTCTGCGATCAATACAGCCCGTCTCGTAGCTGTGATCTGCGCGCTCTTCGTTTCCTTTACCTATGTCGTAGGACAGATGAAAGGAGTAGGTATTGCCTTCTCTCGTTTCTTGGAAGTAGACTTCGAAATCGGTGTCATGATCGGTATTGCCATCGTATTCTTCTATGCCGTACTCGGTGGTATGAAAGGTATTACATACACGCAGGTAGCTCAGTACTGTGTATTGATCTTCGCTTACATGGTTCCTGCGATCTTCATCTCTCTACAGATCACTGGCAATCCTATTCCTCAGCTAGGTTTGATGGGTGAGTTTAAAGGAGAAGGAGTTACACTCCTCCAAAAGCTCGACATGCTTCACAACGACCTCGGTTTTGCCGCCTACACAGATGGCACCAAGTCGACCATAGACATCTTCTTTATCACCGCTGCTTTGATGCTGGGTACAGCTGGTCTGCCTCACGTAATCGTACGCTTCTTCACCGTTCCTAAGGTTGCGGATGCTCGTAAGTCTGCTGGATACGCATTGGTATTCATCGCGATTCTTTACACAACGGCTCCTGCAGTAGGTGCATTTGCTCGTGCGAACATGATCGATACAGTAAACGGAACTGCTTTTGACGCTGTACCTACATGGGTCACCAACTGGTCTGAAGCAGGTTTGATCTCGATGGAAGATAAAAACGGTGACGGTGTCATCCAGTACTACAATGATAAGTCTGACGCAGGGAAGGCGATTGCAGCTGCGAATGGATGGGCAGGAAACGAGTTTACGCCTGACCGCGACATCATGGTACTCGCCAATCCTGAGATTGCACAGCTTCCCAACTGGGTCATCGCACTGGTCGTAGCAGGTGGTTTGGCTGCCGCACTTTCGACAGCAGCAGGTCTCCTTCTCGTGATCTCTACTTCGATTTCCCACGACCTTTTGAAGAAGACTTTCCGTCCTGACATTACAGATAAGCAAGAGTTGATGTATGCACGTATCGCAGCAGGTGTTGCCGTAGTCGGTGCAGGTATCGCAGGCATCAATCCTCCTGGATTCGTGGCGCAGGTAGTAGCCTTTGCCTTCGGTCTGGCAGCTTCGTCCTTCTTCCCAGCCATCTTGCTAGGGATCTTCGACAAGCGAACCAACCGGCAGGGTGCGATCACAGGTATGATCTTAGGTATCGTCTTCACCGCGACCTATATCATCTACTTCAAAATCGCAAAAGTAGAGCCCAATATACCCGAAAACTGGCTCTTTGGCATCTCGCCTGAAGGTATCGGTACCCTAGGTATGATCCTCAACATGGTGGTAACACTTGTCGTATCTCGACTGACACCTGCTCCACCAGAAGATGTACAGCAGCTCGTAGAAGATATTCGTATTCCCAAAGGGGCGACTGAAGCCCATGTTCATTAATCAAGTTAGTAGTTGTAGGAGGGGCCTGGGAGCCAGGTCCCTTTTATGGTTTTTTCAAGACAATGAGATTTTCAAGACAGTGAGAGTAGAGACCAGGAAACGAGACGATTAGATGTCTTCGTTCTCGGTTCTTAAACGTAGTGAAATCCCCTATGGGATCGGTTCTCAAAAAAATTACAAGACTATGCGCCTCGGAAGAACTATATCACAAATATTGGTCATCGTTTATCTAGCGGGAACCTTTACGCTTCGCTTTTTCGTCGAGTCCCAACTCAGTGGACTGTACTGGGTCTCTTTGGTGACAGGTGGACTTTGCCTCCTCTTTCTCTACGCCATCATCAAGGGCGGCTATCTGAATCCAGGATGGTTTTGGTTCGAGAAAGAATTCAAGTAATGGCTGAGTTTTTAAGTTGGTGAAGGGTTGAATATTCCCTCGCCTCCCTCAGTTTTTAACGGAAGCTTCAAGCGAAAGGCTGAGCCTTTCCCAAACCGTGCGCCAGATACAGTCTGGGTAGGCATACACATGCCAATAATTAAGTCAAGTTGCGCTAATATGTAAAAAGTTGCATATTAGTTTAATGAGCAAATATCACATGGGCAAGAAATTAGGTGGGATATTTTTTCTCTTCCTAGTCGTGTTGAACTATCCCATCGTCTTAATCTGGTTCAGCGATGGAATGCTTTGGGGAATGCCGCGCGCCTTTGTCAACATTTTTGTCCTATGGCTTCTCTTGATATTGATCCTTGCCTCTATCATTGAAAATAAACCACCCACCCCAACTCCACCTAAATGAATCCTTGGCTCATACTTTGTGCTTCGCTTGGATACTTGGGATTGTTATTTGGCGTGGCTTACTACAGCGAACAGCGAGAGAAAGAAGGCAAAAGCCTCATCCGCAACCCGTTGGCCTACGCGTTGTCGCTTGCTGTCTACTGTACAGCTTGGACATTTTATGGCAGTGTAGGGCGTGCAGCTACCTCGGGGGTTGAATTTTTGCCTGTCTACCTAGGGCCTACGCTGATGGCTCCCCTCTGGTACGTCGTCCTCCGCAAAATCATCGTCATCACGCGTTCGCAGCGCATCAATTCCATTGCTGATTTCCTATCAGCTAGGTATGGAAAGAGTGCCTTCCTAGGAGGCCTTGTGACTTTCATCGCCATTATAGGCATTGTGCCCTATATCGCCTTACAGTTAAAAGCTGTCTCTTTCAGCTTTGACTTGCTAGCTGGCGAAAATATGGGCGGGGTCTATTTTCAAAAGCAGCATTTTTATACAGATACCTCTTTTTATGTGACCATCATCCTCGCGATTTTTACGATCTTCTTTGGCACGCGACATCTTGAAGCTTCCGAACACCACGAAGGTTTAGTAGCAGCCATTGCGTTTGAGTCGATTGTCAAACTCCTAGCCTTTCTCACCGTTGGGCTATTTGTGGTTTTCTTCCTATACGATGGTCCTAGAGATCTTTTTAGTCAAGCCCTCCAACAGCCCAATATTATCCAACCATTTGAAGGGCTAGATGAGCAAAACTTTGATGCATGGCGTTGGTTTTGGCTGACTATGATCTCGATGTTTGCCATCACCCTACTGCCTCGACAGTTTCATATTGCCGTCGTCGAAAACACAGATCTACAGCATGTCAAAAAGGCCATTTGGCTCTTCCCGCTCTATTTATTCTTGATCAACTTATTCGTCATCCCTATTGCAGTTGCAGGCTTGCTGACTTTTCCCAATGATATTCAGATCGCTGATACCTTCGTTCTCAGGCTTCCACTGGCACATGGACACAACTGGATGGCCCTGATTGTATTCCTAGGAGGACTTTCGGCTTCAACCAGTATGGTGATTGTAGCGACCATCGCGCTGAGCATCATGGCGAGCAACAACCTTGTGGTTCCTCTCTTACTGCGTACCTCTGTGATTCGAGAGACCTTCGTGCAAGATCTATCTAGCCGCCTCAAAGGAATCCGCAGGCTCATCATCATCGTGATTCTGATGTTGGCTTATTCGTATTTCAATTGGTTGGGAAAAACGACATCCCTCGTATCCATCGGATTGATTTCTTTTTGTGCAGTGGCACAGTTTGCGCCTTCACTGTTAGGCGGATTATTTTGGGAGGTTGGAAATCGTAAAGGAGCCATCTCAGGTCTATTGATTGGATTTATCGTTTGGGCCTTTACCTTGCCTTTCCCTTCTTTACTACCCGAAGGCCATAGTATTTTGGTAGAGGGCTTGTGGGGAATAGAGGGATTGAGACCTTATGCCTTATTCGGATTAGACGGATTTGATGCCATTTCTCATTCGGCCTTTTGGAGCTTATTGATGAACGGAGGCACCTATTTATTTGTCTCCCTTTATACTCAATCTTCGGCTGTAGAACATTCCCAGGCCAATCTCTTTGTCCACATTTACAGATATGAGAGCAACCTAAGAGAGATGCCTCGACAGCGTACACGCGCATTTCTCAAAGACCTACAGATGCTGCTCAACCGCTTCTTAGGTGAGGATAGAGCAGCAGAAAGCCTGAACGGTTATGCACGTGAAAAATCACTGGATCTCTCTCAACTGGCAGAGGTGGGACCTGACTTTGTCCATCATGTAGAAAATCAGATTGCAGGAGCTATTGGCGCTGCGAGTGCACGCCTATTGATCAACTCCATCGTGACAGAGGAGCCGCTAGGATTACAGGAAGTCATGGAAGCACTAGACGAAACCCAACAAATCATCCAATACAGCAGAGAAATCGAAAAAAAGTCACTGGAGCTAGAGAAAACGGGAAAAAAGCTCCAACAAGCCAATGATCGGCTACGCGAAGTGGACCGACTCAAAGATGACTTCATTGCTACGGTCACCCACGAGTTGAGAACCCCCATTACTTCTATACGTGCCATTTCTAATATCCTTTACGACAATAAGGATCTTCCCCAAGCCCAAAGACAGGACTTTCTCGGCATCATCATCGAAGAAAGTGAGCGTATCTCTCGATTGATCAATCAAGTTTTGGATCTGGAAAAAATGGAGTCCGGTCATGCAGCATGGAATCTGGGAGAGGTAAACTTTGGAGCCATCGTACAATCTGCTGCTAAAGGTGTCCAACAATTATGTGCGGATAAGGGCATCATCTTACATGAAAACTACCCCATGCAACCGCTCATAATCTATGGGGACAAGGACCGCCTAACCCAAGTTGTAGTGAACCTGCTGTCCAATGCCATCAAATTTTGCAATCAAAGTGCAGGAGAGATATGGCTAGAGGTAGAGAAAAAGGAGGATAAAGCTATTTTGAGGGTCAAAGACAATGGTGAGGGGATTCCGAAAGAAAATCAGCCTTACATCTTTGATAAATTTTCCCAATTCACAGATATGAAAACAGGCCGATCACAAGGTAGCGGCCTAGGCTTGAGTATTACTTGGCGTATTGTCCACCATCACAGAGGACATATACGTGTAGAAAGTGAAGCAGGAAAGGGGGCTATGTTTGTCGTGACCCTTCCCGTAGACCTAGACAAAATACAAGACAAAGAAGCCATCATCAGTCGAAGTTATGGACTGGATTAGTCCCATCTGATATAGATTCCCCTCCTCGTGCACAGATGGGAAGACGCTCTTCCCATAAGTCCAGTCCCAGTTTACCTCACTTAGCGCAGTGTAACAAAAGTTTTATGCTATAATTTTAGCGTATAGTAACAGGCAACTTGGGGGGGCGTTGGCCTTGGAATTTGGAGATAGGGGCTGATAGAGGCGTTGGGCTGAAATTCCGTCCCGAGATTTATCATCGGGATTGGTTCTTTTTGCCTAATAATCCCGAGTCTAATGCTCGGGACACTGAAGGTGATAGTTAAATATTACAAAACTTACGTTACAGTGTAATAAGTACACCGTGTAATAAGTTTATTTATATTTCAGGTTGACAGAATTTACCTCTGCATATCGCCTATTGAGTTTTTTGCG
>JBCBPW010000024.1:0-78837 GCA_039820545.1 Bacteroidota bacterium
TCCCTCTTGTAAAAATCACGATAGTATTTGTCCAATGTATCTTCAGGAAACTGGAATTGGAAGTCATCGGACAATCTCACATACTCATCCACCTTTTCCTCCCTCACACGATCCACAAAGATTCCATTAATTACGCGATTCTTTCGTTTAGTCAGCACCTTCCCTTTATAAGTAAATACATTTTGGATTTGTCGTTGCCCTCTCCATCTCACTGTGAAAAAGCCCGTAGAGATAGGGAAGCTCCCTCCTCGTTTGTAAGCAGCTTCGATTTCGCAGCTATCACATTGGTAGACTAGCGTACCGTCAAGTGTGCGCGCCTCTGACCCCTTCTCTCCATGAGGTAAATTGTACAATATCCCTGTGTAAGGATCTAAATCGGCTCCATCAGGCAAGGGAATCCAATCTGTATAGATGGCTCCATCAAATCCCCTTATCTGGATAGCCCGTTTTTCCATCTCTGTCTTTGGATACCAATATTTTCGCTCTATGGTCATCAATAGATCCTTTCCCAGTCTCTCCTGATCTTGACCTAGTGAACCCATAGGAGCAATGCGTGTGAAATACCTTACGGAGTCATTAGAGGAGGGAAAAAGGGCACTTTTGCGCTGCTTGCTATCCATGAACTGAACCGCTGTTCCAAAATTATCACTGACAATAAAGTAAGGTTGCCCTCGTCCCCTACCTGTAATACCTATAAGTGTTTGCCACTCAGGATGTCCTTTCGTATCCCAAACGACATGGCCCGTAGTATCGATTACCTGATCTATTAGCTTTCTTTCTGAAGACAAATGCTGTACGACTGTCAAGCCTCCTGTTTCAAAGGGACGCGCACGATAATAAGTCAAATCCAAAGGAAATACCCGCTTTCCTTGCTGGTTGATAAAATAATATTGGAGTCTGCCTTCCTCGACAAGCGCTCTCCCCTCTTTAAATAAAAAGGCAGAAGGGTGGTAGGCACTGAACCTCTCGCGAGGATAAGAGGATGATCTTCCCACAGGAAACTGAGGAGGAATAGCGATCCTTCCATCTTCTGTCAAAAATCCATAAAATCCATTGAGTACGGGATTGGCCGCAGCAAAATTGTTGGGGTAAATGGTCAACATCAGATATTCCTCTCCACCATCTATTCTGAGGCTATAGGGACAGTCTTTGGGATAATGCAAAACTGTATCGCCATTAGCATTGTAGGCTGTAAATGGGGCAGAACGCATGTAACGATATCCATCAAAATTGACAGAAGGAGGATAAGCGATCCAAAGACCTTGATCTTTCAAGCGATATCCTGCATCTTTCAGTTTCTGCCTCCACTCAGGAGTCTTAGATTTGACGTAGGGCAATCTCCTCTTGAGAGAATCCCGTTTCTCAGATGTAATAGGAACAAAATCTGGCCCTCTGAAATAGGAAAACATAGCATTTTCATGTACCTGAATGATTGATTTGTCCATCAGAGAATCTATCCTTAGTTGCCAGTTGAATGGATAGAGAGTGTCTGTAGGGGTTGTAGTCAAAGAAAGTGAGACTGGGGTATCTTCAGAATCTTGCGGAGAGGAAAAAAGAGCCTTACAAGATGTGCAGGCAAAAAATAATCCCAAAATTACGCATGGAAGGATGAAAGTTAGAATGGAGGGCTTCATATAAGATCGAGTCATCGAGTCGTGCTTTGTAGAAGCCAAAAGTAGAGAGTCTAACTAGAAATCAAAAATATAGGATAGATAGTCCACGAAATGAAAAAGTGGCCATCCATCTAGGACAACCACTTTTATTTTACGGTCATTATTTCCTAAAAGCTACTTCATCAACCTCCGAAACCGATCTTCATCAATCCCTAACGCCAAAATGTATACCGCATCCTTGGAGCTAGAAAGGTGCGTACGCCAAGGAAGATACTGATAGCGTACCAGTTGCTGCGCCAACCCTTGGTCACAGTTGACGAGATAACGAATCCCCAGTTTCTCCCCTTCTACTACATGAAAATGCTCTGCCAGATGAAAATCATTGGTCTGTGTACGCTGGGCGATCTTCTGTCTCACCACTTGCTGGAGTGAATCGCGATCTGTATCCCAAGGCAGATTGTCGATGTTGAGCATGAAGTACCCTGTATATTCATACTGAGAGACATCCTGATACCAATACACATCGGGTGTAGCATCTAGTTTTTGAATAGCAGATTTTAATGTCCCAGGATCTGAAAAGGAGATACGAGACCAGGGAATCTGACGCGCATTTTGCTTAAACTGGTCAAACTCTGCGGGATCAAACTGATAAGAAAGCCCGTTGATAGATACATATCCGCAAAAAAGATTCAGGCTCATACTCTCTACTAGCTCGCCATTTCTGTAGACTTTCAGCGCATAATGATGGTCGCACTTATCATCGAAAGTCATCGCGAAGTCCCAGCTCTGCTGTAGACTGCTCATAAAGCGGGTATCGGTTACGATGAAGGTTCCTAGTTCTTCTTGAATAGGCAACTTATGGTAGTTGTGTAAGGGTACTCCGATGATGGCCCATTCTCCTTGGGAAAAGTCAAATCCTTCAAAGATTTGTTTGGCTTGAGTAGATAGGGTAAAAGAGAGGAATAATGCAAGGAATAGTAGGTACCTAGGCATAGTTTGTAAGTTTTGAATGGGGGTTTGTTTCATCTATCTAAATTAATCGAAAGTACGATAAACTACCCGTTAGCACGACATAAGGTCATTAATATAGGGTTTTAGGTCTGTTTAAAGGTCTCAGCTGTCGTGAGTTTGTGCATCTTCTTCGACTGCAGGCTGTACAAGAACACGTTTTTCAATGGCTTTGGCGGTAGGGGTAGCTGCGATCCCTCCCAGTGCGGTTTCCTTGAAGCGCGTCTCCATCGAAGCTCCGACCTCTCCCATCGCGTCAATGATCTCGTCTACAGGAATCATCGCCCGATCTCCTGCCAGTGCCATCTGAGCTGAGGCAAAAGCAATCACGGAGGCAGATCCATTGCGCTTGATACAGGGAATCTCTACCAATCCCGCTACAGGATCACATATCAATCCCAGCATATTCATGATGGTGATTCCTACAGATTCGAATACTTGCTGGAGCGTACCTCCCAAGGTGTAGACAATCGCGCCCGCTCCCATAGCCGCAGCTGTCCCAGTCTCCGCCTGACATCCCCCCACCGCACCAGCGATTGAGGCGCGTTGCTCGATGATCAAGGCAATACCCGCAGCTACGAGCATCCCCTCATATAGTTTCTGCTTGGGCAACTCGTGCAACTCTTCCAAGGTAGTCAAGACACCTGGCATGATACCTGATGCTCCAGCAGTAGGGGCCGCTACGACCCTGCCCATGCAGGAGTTGACCTCTTTGGCAGCAATGGAGTAGCTGAGTAGTTTCTGGAACTGAGGTCCCAGGACACTGACAGGCGCGCGTGCGATCTTCTTTGCTCCATTGTCTACCATCCCACTGAGGGAGGTCATATCCTCAGTGAGTCCTGTGTGGACAGCGTCTTTCATGACGGCATAAGCCTGCGCGAGCTTGTCCCATATTTCTTGTTCAGATCGATTGCGGAGCTCCTGTTCATATAGCATCACAGGCTGCCACATCTGACCATGATGGGCCTGGCAATAAGCCTCCCATTCTGCGAAACTTTCAAATAATAGCGTCATCGAGCGAGTAGTTAGTCTTCCATTTTATGCGAGCAAATGAAAAGAGCGGTCGTATTTCCCTGGTTCATGCCACTATTTATTTTCTCTCTAATCCTAATCTGTAGGTCTAAGAATCACTTTCCAATAACGCTTTTTTTACCCAAAATTGGAGAGAAATTCACCCCATTTTCTATCAGAAAAAGCCCGACAAGAAATATATCCTGTCGGGCCTTATTTTTTATCAAATCTGTGCTTATCTCGTAACCGTCAGCTTTTGAAAATAAACGGCCTTTTCTTCTCCCCACATGCGAACGATGTAGTGTCCTGGTCTAACGCCAGGTGGCAGCTGCACATCTATTTGTCCTCCCGTAGTCGTGAGTGTCGTCGGGGTAATGTTGCGCCCCATCAAATCAATGATCTCGAGGTTTTGGGTTTGGTGAATAAGTGCACTAGGCACGGCAATACGAAACTGACTCTCTGAGACAGGATTGGGATATACTAAGAGGCGATCTATTTTAGCGGTACCTTCCAAAAATTCTAACGCCAATCCTGCATTGGGAATGCCATAGCCGATGGAATTATTGGGTTCGTCCGCGAAGGAAGCTGTCCTCCTCATGGCTTGATAGATCTGCGTGCTGGAAGCATAAGGAGCAGCTTGCAACAAACAAGCACTCAAACCCGCCACAATGGGGGAAGAAAAAGAGGTTCCACTCCCACGGGCAAGTGCGCCTGTATTTCGTAAGAAAAAGTTGGAGCGCCCCATAGCCGAAAGGTCAGGCTTGATCCTCCCATCAGCGGTAGGTCCCACACTTGAAAAAGACGTCACTTCTTCGCACTGGTCTACTGCTCCGATAGCAAGGATAGAGTCTCCATCCGCTGGCATGTTGAGGCCTCGCTGCCCCGAATTGCCTGCACTATTCACGACGATGATCCCCCGAGAGGCCGCAATATCCCCTGCACGGGTAATGATAGAGGTTTCCCCATCCAGATCAGAAAATTGATAATCCTCCTCTCCTTCATCGAAATAGTAATAACCCAAAGAAGTATTGAAGACCTGTGCGCCCATGCTATCGGCAAACTCTGCAGCAGCCAACCAATTGTCTTCTTCTTGACGTGTTTCTGAGTCATCATTTTCGGTGCGGAAGAGTATATACTCCGCGCCTGGAGCAGATCCTACGAGGCCAGAGGCCGTATCATTGGCGGCGAGAATGCTGAATACGTATGTCCCGTGCTTGCAATGGGTACAAGAATGATAGAGCGTATTGTCACCATCCACATAATCACGCGTAGCCAGTATACGCGCATCTTTGAACAAGTGAGACATTCCTTCTAGCTCATCTACCTCCAAATAGCCATTGTCAAAAACGGCCACGAGTACATCCTCTCCTGTAAACCCCTGGGCATGAAAATCTAACAGCCCCACCATCTCTAACTGACGCTCAGGTTCATCTAAAAATGGCGAATCAGGACAATCCATCTCCTCACCCAATACGACATTGTACGATCGGATAGGTTGAACCTTCCTGACAAAAGGAAGACTAGACACCCAAGCGACTTGCTCCATTGTCAGGTTGGCAGATGCAGCATTGAGCCAGCGTGAAGTCTGCTGTATGGCGACATCATTTCCTCTCAAAGTCTGAAGATAGGTCGACTGGACAGGGTAATCGTATGAATCTATAAAAATGCCTTGACTGGCTCTACGCGCCAACGCACGATCGGAGAGCAAATCTGAAGGCTCATACTGCTGCGTATCGCCCTTATCCGTGAAAAAAATCCAGCATTTATCCTGTCCCGAAAGCTGGATTCCCACCAAGAGCAGAAGGCTTATAAATAAGGCCTTTTTCATATATCTTTTTTTTAATGATACGGCCAAAAATAAACCCACGCAAATCAAAATTGTTAGGGTAAAAAAATATTCCCTTATCACATGATCACAATCGACCGAATGGCTTGAGAACTCGGCACTTTGGAAAGAGGGGAAGCTTCACTTTCTAAAGCCTCCATGCGCGCTGAGTCAAGCTCTACCAAAAAGTGTATATGACTATTGAAGCGGCTGAGATCCAACACGCCATAATCGGGTTGACTCACCAAATAAAAAGCAGAGTCACTGTATACTTCTAACAAATCACCCAACGTCTTACCTACAGTCAAACCTTCCTGGGTGTAAAACTGCGGGCTTTCAATACGGATACGATTCACTCGACTGGAATTGATTTCCTCCTCGTCCGCCTTGCGTTCATCAATAAAATTTCCTTCGATATATACCTTTCCTTTGTCCATATGTAGGGTACGCACCAACCAGACGTATCCATTACCTTCATCCAAGGAGTCTCCTAATTGTGCTACATTTAGTGGCTCGATCATGACATCTGCCAAATAATCTTGCAGACTCGCCGATTGAATACCCGACTCACAGATATGAAAAGGATCTTGCAGGCAAACGAGCGTTTCCTCATAAGTTTCCTGTTTCAACTCTGCCCCTTCTCCTGGGCTACTTGTCTGATCTTGAGTTTTTTCAGCATCATTTTCATTGTTACAACTCGTCAAAACGCATACAAAGGCCAAAAGGATGAATAAACGACTCATATATATAGTGGGATTGAGGATGAATGAATGTCCGTACAATTAGAATACAGGTGTACAAAATAGTTACCCTAAAGAAAGAAAAACCTGCTACAAAAATGATGCAGCAGGTAAATACATATATTCTTTTTTTCAGAAAGTGATTTAGGACATGTTCGCCCCAAATATTTCCTTGAACTTATCGACTAGATCTAGCTTCTCCCAAGCGAAAAAGGTCACTTTGCGTTGCTCGGATTTGCGCACTTGGGTTTCTGTTCCATTCTGCTGTACGATCTCCACATAGTTGAGCGTGACCTCTTTTTCTTCAGATGGACGGCCCATATGCCCATAAGCAGCCGTCTCTCCAAATACAGGAAAACGTAAGCCTAGGCGATCAATAATGGCTTTGGGCGTGCAAGAAAGATTGGCCTTGACCTTCTCTGCGATTTCCGCATCGTCGATATTTACATTAGATGTACCGTAGGTATTGACATATATGGAAACGGGTTCGGCTACTCCGATAGCATAGGCAAGCTGTACCAGGATTTCATCTGCGACTCCTGCGGCCACGAGGTTTTTGGCGATATGGCGCGCCGCATAAGCAGCCGATCGGTCTACCTTGGTAGAGTCCTTTCCAGAGAATGCACCCCCACCGTGTGCGCCTTTCCCTCCATAGGTATCTACGATAATCTTACGCCCTGTGAGTCCTGCGTCTCCGTGGGGACCTCCGATCACAAATTTCCCTGTTGGATTGACGTGGTAGATCGTATCCTTGAGCAAGTCAGCGGGGATCACACGAGGAACGAGAATGTTGATGACATCTTCCTTGATCTTGGCGAGCATCTGCTTTTCAGCTTCTGCTTGCGCGGCAAGGCTGTCATCTGCAGGCTGTACAAAATCATCATGCTGCGTGGAGAGGACAACCGTGTGTACCCTTACAGGTTGGTTGTTATCGTCGTACTCTATGGTTACCTGTGACTTAGAATCAGGGCGGAGATAGGGCATCAGATGTGCCTCATGCTTGCGGATATGTGCCAACTCTTGTACAAGTCTGTGCGAAAACGCCAGTGCCATCGGCATATATTCGGAGGTTTCGTTGGTCGCGTACCCAAACATCATCCCCTGGTCACCTGCTCCTTGCTCTTTATCTTCTCCTTCGTCTACCCCTCTTGCAATGTCTGGCGACTGCTCGTGAAGAGAAGATAAAATCGCTGAAGATGAGGCGCTGAACATATATTCATCTGAGTTGTATCCAATGCGCTCAATGGTATCTCTCACGACTTTTTGTAAGTCGACATAAGCCTGTGTCGTGACTTCACCAGCTAAGACAACCTGTCCAGTGGTCACCAATGTCTCACATGCCACACGTGAGAGCGGGTCCTGCGTCAGCATAGCGTCCAGGACGGCATCTGAAATTTGATCGGCGATTTTATCGGGATGGCCCTCCGATACGGATTCTGAAGTGAAAAGATATGGCATCTGTTATAATAAATACTTGAATGAATGGATCGAATGAAAGTACCTTAGCTTGTGGCAAAAACCAAATCAAGGTACTGATAATCATCTTATTAAATATCTAATAGCAAAGAAAAGTAGTTCAATTCAAAATGTAGTTCAATGGAACCCTTTATTTTCATTACTCTTTTTCTTTTCCTGGCCTATTCAATTGATTGCGCCAAATTTGCAGCAAGCCGAAACAAAATCCAAGTCATCTATAGATAAGGTGGGGCTTCAAATTACTTATGTAAGTTATTTTTCCAGATAAATCTTAATTTTGTCCCCTCAAAATCCAGGCAAGACTTCTTCCTGGACCATTATTTAGTGGACGAGGTGACATGGCACGTAAAAAAGAGTTTAAAAAAGCCGCATACAAAGAATTTCCGAACTGCTTCAGTCGAGAAAATCAGATGGCAGGACAATGGCACGCTTACTTTGGAAATGCCCATCCGTTGACATTTGAACTGGGATGTGGAAAGGCAGAATTCAGTCTAGAACTGGCACGGCGCTATCCTGAGCGCAACTTTGTCGGGGTGGACCTCAAGATGGATCGCATGTGGTATGCGGCAAAGGAAGCACTTGAAACAGGCCTGACGAATATTGCCTTTATCTGCCTCCACTTGAATCAGATAGATGCGTATGTAGGAGAAAATGAAGCCGATTCTCTCTGGATTACGTTTCCTGATCCCTTCCCCAAAAAGCGACAGGCCAAACATCGTATGATCAATCCTCCCTTCTTGAAGAGGTATGCCCACATCCTCAAAGATGGTCAGATGCTCAATTTTAAGACGGACAATCGCGCGCTATTTCACTACAGTCTAGAGGTTTTCGTAAGAGAGGGGAACATCCGTTTTCACCAATTAACATTTGACTTACACGAGGACGAGCGGTTCGATGCGGACGTAAAGATTTTGACGACATATGAGCGCGATTTTCTCGCCATGGGAAAGCCTACGCATTATGTCCAGTTATCTTTTTTGGGATAACACCAACGAGACGTTGGCGAGAGAGGGCGGTTGGCGCTGGTAGCGATGGCTGGTTTGAAGGACCACGCTGTGGCGGTGGCCCTATGATGACAAAAAAAGAACTCCCAAAGGAGTCCTCAATTATGGCCATAACATGTATGGCGTTACCTCATAGTATATTTTTCTTATCTGGCAGAAGGCTTGACCTCGTATATTTCGCTTTCGGATATCTCCAGTAAAATCACTTCGCACTTGCCATCTGCATCCTTGATCAGTTCAGCGTAGGTATCAATGTTGAACGATTCCATGACCGATACAAGCCATTCTAGGATAGGTGCTGGATTGCAGTCGTAAATAAAGTGAAACTGAACTTTCTCTCTGCGGAGAGAATCAATCATGCTTAAACTAATCATATTGACAGGAGCATGAAATCGTGCTTGCAGCATGAGCCCACTTTGCCTCCAAATTCTGAACCCTTCAGGCTTCACATTTTCTCCTGCCTCCAATCTTCCTTCTGTATCGCTCGGATCTTCCCATCCATAGCACTCCAAAATTAAATTGAAAAGAGACAAATCTTTTGTTTGTGAAGCGGTCATCTCGCTTAGTCTCATATAAACTTCATCCGTTTGTTTGTGTCAAATGTATAGGCATAGAATTAATACGAAAAGCGTATTTAATCTTGATTCATACATTGGAGCACGAGGGTTAACTTGAAGCCCAAGATGAAAATATTACGCTGAATCTGAGAGGATCTATTGGCTAAACGGGTGATTTTGATGCGAAAACCGATGTATTCTGGCGTGGAGAGGATTCATGCATATTTAGTCAAATATTCAAAAAATCATATAGTTATTCCTTCTATTCTGCTCATAAAACGTAGTACAAACCACTGACACACATCTATATAAATCACTAATAATCAGATTTATACACCTCCATGCCTATTCTCTTCCTTCCTTCCTCTCACCCTTTCATTCACTCGGTGGAATTCATAGCTGAGATTCTGGACATTCGCAGCATGCACCTTTCTTAACTCCTCATTCCTACCAAACGACCATACCTTACGTTGCTACATAAAGGTAAAGATACCCCAGATGTACAGAGCAAACATGTTTTACACAATTAATATGTGGAAAAAATCTTCTCAAATCAGTCATAAGGACCTCTAATGGAGGGACATCAGCTTTTTTTGGGGGGAAATAATACCTAATTTTACCTTGTTAAAAGAAGGGCGAAACCGCCCTTACTTAGCGTTAGATATGTAAGTACTTTTTATGGCAGAAGGAGAAAAGATTGTATCCCGGATCATCGAGGAAGAAATGAAGTCGGCCTACATTGATTATTCGATGTCGGTCATCGTGTCACGTGCCCTCCCCGATGTACGTGATGGACTCAAACCTGTCCACCGCCGCGTCTTGTATGGCATGAGTGAGCTGGGATTGGCAAGCAATCGTCCGTATAAAAAATCCGCCCGTATCGTAGGTGAGGTTTTGGGTAAGTTTCACCCCCACGGGGATGGTGCTGTGTATGACACGATGGTTCGTATGGCCCAGGAGTGGTCCTTGCGCTACCCGCTGGTAGATGGACAAGGAAACTTTGGCTCCCTAGATGGAGACAATCCTGCTGCGATGCGTTATACTGAGGCACGCCTTCGGAAAATCGCCGAAGAAATGCTGGTAGATCTCGAAAAAGATACAGTCGACTTCAAGCTCAATTTTGACGACTCACTTTCGGAGCCTACCGTACTCCCCGCACGTATCCCCAACCTCCTTGTCAATGGTGCCAGTGGGATCGCAGTAGGGATGGCGACCAACATGCCTCCCCACAACCTCACAGAAGTGGTAGATGCAACCATCGCTTACATTGATAACCGAGACATAGAAATCCCAGAACTTGCCCAGTATGTCAAGGGACCCGACTTCCCTACGGGCGGGATCATCTATGGGGTCGAGGGCATTCACAAAGCTTATGCGACAGGTCGTGGGCGTGTGGTGATGCGCGCCAAGGCAGACATTGTCGAGCTTAAAGGAGAGCGAGAACAAATCATCATCTCCGAAATCCCCTACCAAGTAAATAAAGCCTCTACACTCGCCAAGATTGACGGCTTGGTAAGTGAGAAGAAGATAGAAGGAATCGCAGACGCCCGTGACGAGTCAGGGCGAGGAGAGCCTGTGAGACTGGTGATCGACATCAAGCGTGACTTCAATGCGCGCGTGGTCCTCAACCAGCTGTATCAGCTGACACCCCTTCAATCGACTTTCAGCATCAACAATGTCGCGCTGGTCAAGGGTCGTCCCCAAACCCTCAACCTCAAGGATATGATCCGCCACTATGTGGATCATCGTCACGAGGTAGTCGTCCGACGTACCAAATACGAGCTGGAAGAAGCACGCAAACGCGCACATATTCTGGAAGGCTTGCTGATTGCGCTGGATCACCTAGACGAAGTCATTGCCTTAATCCGCGCTTCGCGTGATGGCGATGTCGCGAGAGCGGGTTTGATCGAGCGATTCGATCTTTCTGAGCTTCAAGCCAAAGCCATCCTTGACATGCGCCTACAGCGTCTGACAGGACTCGAAAGAGAAAAACTACAAGCCCAATACCAGGAACTGAAAGAGAAAATTGATTATCTGGAATCTGTATTGGATGATGAAGACCTGCGTATGACCATCATCAAGGATGAACTCAACGAGGTCAAAGATAAATTTGGAGACGATCGCCGTACAGAAATCACCTATGCAGATGGAGAAATCACCATCGAAGACCTCATCGCCAATGATGACATGGTGATCACGATCACAAACCAAGGATATATCAAGCGTACCAATGCCAGCGAATACCAGGCACAAGGTCGCGGAGGAGTTGGAAGTAAAGGTACAGGACGCAAGGATGCAGACTTTGTCGAGCACCTGTTCATCGCCCGTACCCACAATTATCTCCTATTCTTTACTGAAAAAGGAAAGTGCTACTGGCTGAAAGTTTATGCAATTCCAAGTGGAGAACGCTCTCATAGGGGGCGCGCCATTCAAAATCTCATCAATATCGACCGCGATGACAGCATCAAAGCATTCATCACAGTTGAGAATTTTGATGACAAGGACTTTGTAGACTCGCACTACATCATGATGGCTACCCGCAAAGGCCAGGTCAAGAAGACCTCGCTGAGAGACTACAGCCGTCCACGTACCAATGGAATCATCGCCATCAATATTGCTGAGGGAGACGAACTGATCGAAGCCAAGCTCACCAACGGAGAGAGCCAGATCGTCATGGCTGTGAAATCGGGTTATGCCGTGAGATTTGAAGAAGAAAAAGTCCGCGTCATGGGTCGAAACGCAATGGGAGTTAGAGGCATCTCCCTTCAGGATGAAGCCGATGAGGTCGTAGGGATGGTAGTCGTACCCAATGACGAGAAAAAGATCCTTGTGGTCTCAGAAAAAGGATTTGGGAAAAAGACACCGCTCAGCGAATATCGTCTCACCAACCGAGGGGTAAAGGGTGTGAAGACCATGAACGTGGCCGAAAAGACGGGAGGAGTAAGCGCCATCAAACAAGTGGAAGATACCGAAGATGAGGATTTGATGATCATTACCCGCAATGGTATCACCATCCGTATGAAAGTAGCTGACATCAGTTCCTTGAGTCGTAATACGATGGGAGTCAAGCTTATCAGCATCAGAGATGGAGACGCGATTGCCTCCGTAGCGAAAGTTGTGGAGCGAGAGGATGACGAAGAGGAAACAGAAGAATCTAAAGAATAAGGATAAGGGAAGATCTGGTGCTATATCAGGTCTTTTCCCCCAAAACCAAACGGTCAAACCCATTGAAAACCAAGGACTCGAACTAAAAACAATTTGCCAAAGTACCCAATTCAAATCTTTATGAAGATGAAACAGATCATTTCTTTGCTACTGAGTACACTGATACTTGGTAGCCTCGCCATAGCACAGCCCTCACAGATTACAGGAGCTGTCATTCGCTACGACGATGGGAAATTTGAGGAGGCTTACACAATGCTTAAGAAAGCTACTGCTAATGAGGACCTCTTCCCTGAGAAGAAGCAAAAAGCACTTTACAAAGGCTATTATTATACAGCGCTGGCTGCTGCGCGTATCTCGAACGATACAGGCTTGAGCAAAAAATATCCAGGTGCTGCCCTCGAAGCACATCAGATGTTCCAAAAAGTCATGAACAACGACGTATATTCCAAAAAGTGGAAGAATACAGCTAAAAACGACAATGCGGAAAATGTTATTTGGTTTGGGCTTTACAACGAAGGACTTACCAGCTTCAACAAAGGAGGAGATGCACCAGATGAAGAATCACGCATGAGCACCTATCAATCTGCCTTAGACAACTTCGCGGCAGCAGCTACTTACAAAGGAGATCACATCTTGACGCAGCGCATGCTAGGTGCCACCTACCTCAACTTGAAGGATTCCGCTAATGCCATCGCTTCACTTGAGAAAGCATTGGAGACCTACAGAGGAAAATATGTAGTAAGCGAAACAAATACAGCAGATGCTGTGAAGCTGGCCAAGTTTGCCAACGGTGATTTTGTACAAGATAGCGGTCAGGTAAGCTACATGGTTCAGCAGCTAGCTGTAATCTACGATGCCAAGAGTGAGCCACGTAAGGCACTCGACCTACTGGAGTCTAGCAAGCAGATCATTCCAGATGATCCAAACGTCAAGCGCCAGGAGCTCAATATCTACAATCGTAATCCTGAACTCTTCGAAGAATCTAAGGCGAAGTTTGAAGCTGCCATCAAGGCAGATCCTAGCGATCTTCCCATCAAGCTGGCTTATGCCAATCTACTTGAGAGAAACGGAGAAGTAGAAGAAGCCATCTCCTTATATAAAGATGCCCACAGTCAGGATGGTGATAACCTTCAGGCAAACTACTATCTAGCAGCCTATTATATCAATAAGGCAGTAGAAATGAATACAGAAAAAGCAAAGATGACAAAAGAGGCTGACATCGATGCGGCAGATGTAAAAATCAAAGATTTGATGAATGAATCTTATCCTTACCTCGTCAAATTGCATGAACTCCAGCCCAATGAAAGAGAGTGGCTGAGCCAATTGGTTCAAGTGACTGGATTCACAGGCAAAGATGATGAGATGATGGAATACAGCAAAAAGCTGGGGGACTTGAACAAATAGTCGCACCCTTCATACATTAAAAAAGAGCCACAGGATTCGTTTTCCTGTGGCTCTTTTTATCACCCCAAATACCTAAACTACTAATAAACAGCGATTTATACCTCAAACTGTATACTTCCTGACAAAAGATCACAAAAGTATCACAATACAGCCACTTTGTCTGATAGGTGGCAAAATCACATAGCGAGAAAAGTATATTGCATGTGTTAAATGATTGGGAACAACGAAAAGATGTGTCAGGATGAATGCATTTGTCAAGTACTTAAGTCAATATATCGTACTGGAGAAGCACGAAGAAGAATTCCTTTTTTCGCACATCCAACTACGCAGACTGAAGCCAAATGAAATACTGCTCGAAGAGGGAGCCATTGCCAATTCCTTTTACTTCAATCTTCAGGGATTGATCCGACTGTATTACTGCCAAAACGGGGTAGACAGAAGCGCGGCCTTTTATCCCGAAGGAACATTCATCAGCTCTTATGCCAGCTTTTTGCAGAAAGTCCCTATGGAGGGAACGCTTCAGGCAACAGAATCTACAACGGTAGCGGAGATTTCGCCCAAAGCTATGCGTCGTTTGATTTCCTATTCTCCTAAATTTGAAATTCTTCCCAAGATTGCGCTTGAGGACGAGCGTGTCAGCCACCAAAAAGTTTTGCACAATTTTCTTACCCTCACCCCCAAGGATCGATACCATAAACTGCTGCAGGAACAGCCCCTCATCGCCTCCCGACTTCCCTCCAATTACCTTGCCTCATATGTTGGCGTGCAACCCGAAGTATTGGCAGATATTGCATCCTAAATCATGAAGGCAAGCCCTGTACTTTTTACCCATCTCGTAATCTTATCATATATAAATTATCCCAGACTTTGAATCGTCAGGAAAAATTGAGATATTAACATAAGTAAGTGGAATAATGAGTGAGACAGAAAATATTCAACAGCAATAAATTAAACCTTTTGCCTTGAGCGTAGCGAAATTCCTTTGGGGATCGCTTCTCAATATCTGACTACTTACTTATCAACCATCTATTTATTAATCTTCCTAGCCATGGCATTAATCTGGGACATAGAAGAATCAACCGAAGATTCGGTAGATTTGTCATTTCTGGCAGATCAAGAATTGGATAACATCAAGGAGGTCAACTTCTTTTCTATTGAAATTCACTTTCGAGGAGTCGAAGGAAAATATTATCTCCTGACTGCGACAGGTCCAAATAGCGAATATGCTGAGAGAAGAATTGAGCTACCTGAATTGGAAGCCATTTCTAGTCAAGAACCTATGGGTGTCATCAAGAAAGGACAACTCCTGAGTAATATTCTCTTTTCAGGTAATATTCAATTTCTCTTCCAAAATATCTACAGCCATGTTTTCTCAGAAAGAAGTTCGTGCATCAGACTGAGGCTTCACTTCTTTAGCGACTTTTTGGCACTTTCGCAGCATCCATGGGAAGCCTTAGAGCTCAACGGTCGGCCATTTCTATTCAATCCCCGTCACTCCATTGTTCGGACGATTGATACCTTGAGTCCCAGTAGGATTAAAACAGATACATTTTCCAAACTCCTTATTATCAGCTATAATCCTAACGATAAGTACGATATACCCACAGAAGTCCAACACATCAAAGACGCTGTCAAAAACTTGATTGATCAGGACCTATTCCAAGTCAATCAGCTCGATAATCCCACCTTGGATCAGATTACGGCAGAACTAGAAAACGATTATTCCACCATCCATCTCACAGGAGGTTCTGCTATACCTGAAGGAGAGGTGGAGTTTCATACAAAAGATGGACATACACTTTTTGCCAAAAACCTAGCCCCCATATTCAAGGCGCATCAGATCAATACCCTCGTTCTCAATACACCCAACTACGCATCTAAGGATCTAGCAAATTTTGGAAAGCCTGGAATCGCCGAGGAATTTCTCAAAAGGGGCATTCCACGTGTGATCACACTCTATGACAAAGGCGTTCATTTGGCTGACTCACTTTACATCAAGTTTGCAGAGGCTTTCTATGGAGAACTGGTACGGTCCAACTCTATCGAGCTGGCCATTTTTCAAAGTCGAAAAAACCTTGCCCTCAGCAAAACATCTCCTTTAACAAATACAAGAGTCGATGATGAAGAGAATAGCTATGCAGGCAGCACCGCTTGGTTCTCCCCGATCTACTTTTCAAGAACTACAGTAGATAAATTCTGGACAGGCTCACAAGGACAGCAAGTCATGACCTTTCTTAGAGAAGGTAAGCTCATCACTCAACAAGCAGATGCCAGCACATCTTTGATCGACTCTCTGACTAAATCCATTGAGATTGCAACTGAACACCTAGATAAGATAAAGAACTATCCAGGGAGTGGGGCAGATTACATGCATATCCAAAATAGAATCCATAATGTGCGTATGCAGATCAATGCCAATGATCTGGACAATGCCATCAACTCTTTGAATGAGGTACACGATGAGATCCATGCGTTGATCAGGAAGCGGGAGGAGGAGGAAACACAAAATAAAGCGCAGTATACCGTCCGCCGAAATATTTTGATCATCATTTCCGTAGCTTTTGGCATCATTGGGCTCATCAGCTTTTTGATTGGTTGGTTCCCTCAAGTGGGTCCTATGGAGGCAGGTGAAAGTGCCGATAGCATGCGCACCATCAAACTACTCATCCCCGTGCTGGGTATACCTGGAGCCGTCGTCTTGTGGAGCATCATCGGTGGCATTGCTTCCATGCTGCGAGAGTTTGTCTACTTCGATCCTGACCAAGACCCCTCCTACACATACTCCAAACTCGTATGGCGCCCCCTGGTAGGACTGGTCATTGGGAGCGGGGTATATTTAGTCATCGCAGGCGGGGTGGACATTTTGGGAATCAAAGGTGCTGAAGACCAAGTATTTGATGAAAACCCCTACCTCTTCATGGCGCTTGCCTTCATAGGAGGATTTAGTGATAAGTTGTCAAATGCCATTTTCTCTCGATTCGTAGGCAAGGTCATTTCTTCTGAAAAAGACCTAGATACTACAGTCAAAGACTCTAGTCGGGCGAAGGAAAAACCTCAGGATACGTAATCTTACAGACAGGAAATCCAATAAGATTAGAAAAAGTGTATATTATCCGATCGTTTGGAGAGTCTATCTTCCAAATACTACATGCTACCTATGAATAAACAAGGGAATATCATCCTCATTGCATTGATCGTGGCGATTGGGGGCTTTTTGATGGGGTTTGATGCCTCGGTCATTTCAGGGGTCAATAAATATATCAAGCTAGAATTCAATCTTACCGACTTACAAGTAGGATGGGCTGTAAGCTCACTCACCTTTGTGGCGATGTTGGCAATGCTGGTAGCAGGCCCACTGAGTGACCGATTTGGTAGGAAGCCTATCCTCTCCGTTGCTGCGGTTCTATTTGCTATCTCTGCTATATTTTCTGCGTTTGCTCCGAGCTATACATTACTGGTCGTAGCAAGGATGATCGGGGGACTGGGAGTAGGTGCTTCCCTCATCATCGCTCCGATGTACATTGCGGAGATCTCACCTGCCAAGGTGCGCGGGCAGATGGTCTCTTTCAACCAGTTGAATATTGTCATTGGCATCTCTGCGGCCTACTTCAGTAACTACTTCATCCTTCAACTAGCCGATTCCCAAGCAGACTGGGCGTCTTCATTGGGTATAAACGAAGACTATGCCTGGCGGTGGATGCTGGGACTCGAATCTATACCTGCTGTGATCTACTTTTTTGCACTCTTCCTTGTCCCCAATAGTCCTAGATGGCTCATGCTACAGGCTCGGTTTGAAGAGGCACTGAAAGTACTCAGACGTATTGCAGGTCCCGAAAATGGCGAAAAAGAATTTTATACGATCAAAGAAAACCTAGAGACGCCCGATGAGAATAAAAAGGCGCCTATAGGAGATTTGTTCAAATCGGCTTTGAGGCTAGTTCTTCTGATTGGAATTGTCGTAGCGATCTTACAGCAGATTACAGGCATCAATTCTGTCTTCTTCTATGCTCCCATGATCTTTGAACAATCAGGAATTGGAGAAGATGCCTCTTTCACACAGGCGATCTATGTGGGATTAGTCAATCTGGTCTTTACGGTCATCGCGATGAGTTTGATCGATCGACTGGGTAGAAAACCCTTACTCGCAGGAGGTATGATTGGGATCACTGCATTCATGTTTATGCTGGCCTATGGTTTCAACTCAGCCACCTACACCCTGCCCAAAGATGCATTTGGTGTCGCTATAGGACCATTAGAGGAGATCATCAACCAGCCATTTGAAGACGAAGAAAACTATACACAAGCCCTATCTGAGGCTTTGGGGGATGAGTTTCCCATTTTTGAAGAAGCACTTTTCGCCTCCACACAGATCACCTCCTCTCTCAAACTAGATTCTGTGGCTACTGCAAATGCCACTTTTGATTTGGCACTTATTTCCCCCCTTCTCTCAAAAGCATATGCCAACGATTCGCTATTGAAAGCAGCTATGCAAGAGGTCATGGGCGATCAGTATAGCTTAAACAGCGACTTTCTTGAACAATCTATCGTGCAGACCTACGTATTGTCGCAAGACGATTTAGCTAGCCTGCCAAGTGGGATCTTGCCTAGGGGTGTCCAACTCAGTGCTATCCAACCACTCGTAGGACAGACTTTTGACGGCAAAGGTAGCTACAAGGAGGCGCTAAAGGATGCATTAGGCTATCATTTCTTTGTATTGGAGGGAGAATTGATGAAAAACACATCGACTACTTTCCTCCTCAAACAAGAGACGATCAATCGTTTTCCAGATGATGTCAAACGCTCACTGACAGATGTGGTGGATCAGACATACACGCGTAAAAAGACCTATCTCAAAGCATTAAAAGGGGCACTGGATACACAATTTGAAGCACTTGAAGCAGACATCATGCAGGCAACTACGGCTACCTATACACTGGAAGAATCTGAACTAGGAAAGCTTCCCTTGTATGTAGATTATTCGTCATTCAAGCCCCTGGTGGATACGACATTTGAAAACGATGTAGCCTTTAAAAATGCGTTGAAAAGTGCGTATGCTGTGGGCCTCGAAGATGTGATGAAGCAAAAGTATCAGATGGTGGAAAAGAGATTGCTGACTTTGGCGGGTTCGGGTTATACCTTAGCCAAAGACTCATTAGAAAGCCTACCAGATTTCTACACGCTGAGTACTTCTCGTAAGCTTGTCGGGAAAAAATTTGCCAGTGAAGAAGAACTTAAAAATGCCATTGCAGCAGCCTTTGATCAAGAAGAAAGCTTGAAACAAGCAGCTGTGGCCGCCTACACAGAGAATGAAACCTCGCTGATCTCATCTGCTATCACGATGGATCCTATGCTTATTTTGATCGGTATCCTTGGATTTGTAGCCTCTTTCGCCATCTCCGCAGGGCCTGTCATGTGGGTACTTTTTTCGGAACTGTTCCCGAATTATATCCGAGGGTTTGCCATCTCCTTCGTGGGCGTGATCAATTCTCTTATCAGCTTCCTTGTCCAACTTGTCTTCCCTTGGGAGCTGGCCAACCTAGGCAATGCAACGACTTTCCTCATCTATGGATTGTTTGCAGCTGCAGGCTTTGGCTTTGTCGCTTGGGTGGTGCCAGAGACCAAAGGCAAGTCGCTGGAAGAGCTGGAGGAGATCCTGATTCAGTCTGAAGATACCCCCTCACGAACTTATCGCTGATCCACGCATATCCCGTACGACTGTCAAAAAACCTACCCATCACGGGGTAAGCCTATGATAAAAAATGATCCTGTAGGTTTACCCCTTTTCTTTACCTTTAGAATCAGATTTAGCCCCTGTTTGAAACTTCAAATCTGCGAAAAGTTTGTGCTTTTTAGCTAGATTTTCACTGTTCCAAACAGGGTCTCCGAAAAAGAAATTACAATCTGCACGAGAGATAGGGGAATCATGAAGTGGCCATTTCTATATGTCATCCTGCTAATTCTGGCTATCTGTCCTTACATTCCTTTGCCTTTTTTACCTGCTTGGGGCATCTACTGGGTACAAATAAGCTACTTGAGCCTTGCCAAAGTCTGTCTGGTACTATTTCTCTTCCTCTCTTTAGCCTACAAGCGTAAACAGCTTCTTCTTGCCTGCCTTCCCTTCCTCGTATTATCTGCTCTTTTTCCTTCCCAACTACGTCATTACACCCATTTCCTCATCATGGAGTGGAATGATGGAAAAAGTATCAAACAAACTCAAAATATCTTTCCAGGGACAAGGATGTATATCAACAGAGATTATACGACCTTCAATTGGAATCTAGGAAGATGGGACGCTTACGAAGAACTGGTCTATCACCCCAGACATGGTCAGAGAAGCAAGATTGACAAGATCGAAGTCATAGAAGTCCTGAATGAAAATTGGTATATTCGAAAAGCCAATCTTGATGTCTTGGAATGAACCATACTTTTCTCATTCTCCTACTTTACATTTTGTAGCCTATGTCCTCTATATTCCATATCCTCAATGGCGACGCCCTCCTCGAACAGCTTCCTGATAGCATTCCAGGTACACGTATTGTCGCGCGCGAATGCCTCATCGATGGTCCCACACATGGCAAAGACTTAGCTGATTTTTTCCATGTACGAGATGCTTTCCTTCGAAAGTGGAAACCCGAAGCAAAAGGACTGCTGGGGGCAGGTCAAATTTATCAGGACATTCAACATATTCCAGCCGATAGTGAGGTCAATCTTTGGTTTGAAGAGGACCTTTTCTGCCAACTGAATCTATGGTTTGTACTCTATGCACTCGCCCAGCTTGATCTCCACGTGAACCTGTACCTGATCTTACCAGGATCGGACATACGTTATGGCTTCGGAGGATTGAAGCCTGAAGCCTTACCACTTGCGCTGAAGAAAAGGCAAGAAATAACCGCGCATGAGCTTGACATGCTCAGCCAGCTGTGGTCAGCCTATCAGTCTGAGGAAATAGAGACTTTACAAGCATTGGCAACCCCTCTTTCTTCTAGATATGGGTTCCTGCTCCCCGCGATTGAGGCTCACGCGGCACGTATTCCAACAGATACATATCCAGGTCGCCCTGTAGCTACACTCCAAGCCATCATGAATGAGCTAGAGTCTGACTCGTTCGGTCCTGTTTTTCAAGAATTTGTCCAACGAGAACCCATTTATGGATTTGGCGACCTGCAAGTTCACCAGATGTGGCAATCTCTGCGGCAGGGCTCATAGGTATTTACACCCTATGATCTCTCAAAGACGCGCGTGATATTTAAGTAAATATATCTTCAATAGTAATTATCACGAATGAATTCAGATAGCATTGATTTTCTATGTAGAGACGCGCTCCATCAACATAGAAAATACGGTACCAACTAATTCGTGATAATCGTTAATCACAGACGCATGTACAAAGTCATCGCTTTCCTATGGATTTCTCTTCTCTTGTCCGCTTGTACCACTCCTACAGCCAACACCCCTTCTACTCCTGAACAACCCACTACTCCACCGTCACCACCACCTCCTCCTCCTCCTACCGTAGACACACAAACTCCACCGAAGCCAAAAGCACCGTCCACTCCCTTGTATGGGATAGACATCTCTAAATTTCAGGGTAAAGAGGTCTCTGAGATCAAACCAGGTGATCAAGATTTAACCTTTGTCATATGCAAAGCAACAGAGGGAAGAGGGTATGTAGATCCTGAGTTCACCTACAATTGGCAGACAATCGCCAAACAAGGGTTTATTAGAGGAGCTTATCATTTTTATCGTACCAAAGATAATCCCACAGATCAGGCTCATTTCTTTGTGGAGACGGTCAAAAAGTGGGCTACACAGGATATTCCTCCCATTGTAGACTTTGAGGAGGCGAGCATCGGTAAGAACGCGCAAAAAAAGGCCGTTCAAACAGACTTATTGACGTTTTTACAAACGGTAGAAGAAGCAACAGGACGCCAACCTATGATCTACACAGATGTCTATACAGGGAATAACTATCTGGACTCACCCGATTTCAGTTCCTATCCCCTGTGGGTTGCCTTCTATGAGGATAAATCAAAACCTGATCTCCCCTCGGCGTGGCGTGAGTGGACTTTTTGGCAAAAGACGGGTACCTATACAATCGGTAGGACTACCAATGATTTTGATGTGTTTCATGGTGGGATGAACGAAATGCAAGCCTTCATCCAAAAGACAAACTTAACCAAACCTCAGTAGTCTTATCCTTGCCTGTCATTTGCTATGTTTGCATATGCAAACTGTAGATCTCATCGGTGCATGTGGTGTCTTTATGATCCTTTGTGCCTTCGTACTTCAACTATCTGGATACTTACATAAAGGGCAGCCAGCGTATTTGCTGCTCAACTTCGTAGGGGGCACATTGGCCTGTACGGCCTCTGTCCTCATGGAGTATATCCCCTTCATTATTTTGGAGGGATTTTGGGCATTGATTTCTTTGGGGGCGTTGGCAAAATTGATGAGAGGCGTAGAAACTAAAAATAGTACTTCACTCGCCTACTTGTTGAAGCATATGCAACCCAAGCTAAAAGAAGAAGTATTTGTGTATAGCCAAGTATCAGACGCTCACCCCGTTCCACAAGATCAAATAGCAGCGACCATCCAAGAGCAAGAAGGGCTGACTTTGATTTTATCGAAAGAAGTAGCGCATAGACAAGGACTTCCTATGACGTATGAAGCAGCCTGGATCACTTTAGAGGTACATTCAGACTTGGAGGCGGTAGGATTTACAGCTGCTTTTGCACAGGCGCTGGGCGAGGCTGAGATCAGCTGTAATGTGCTGGCAGGATATGCACACGATCATCTTTTGGTACCCTATGAGCAGAGACAAGAAGCGATACAGGCGCTCAAGCGTCTGGCAGCTCAAAGCTGATCTCTTGGATTACATACATTTCAAATATAAAAAGACTGGTCCTCAGAGGACCAGCCCGATTTGATAACAATAACCTAAGCCTCAACAGATGCGGGCTTGGTTGCGGAAAAGAACTTCTAGATTTTACTGTTCAAGACGTAAATTGTTGTCAATAAGTTGAACATTCCATTAGTCGAAGAATGGATTTCATAGCGGCGAGTCCTGCTATTTTTCGTTTTATCCAGCATATGGCTTATGCACCGCACATCATTCTCTATATTCATCGGTCCTGTTTAGGGAAAATAAACAATTGATGAGGATTACAGTACCAGATTTAATTGCCTTGTTTTTTTCGGGTTTTGGCATTCTCTTATGTGTGGCAGTAGGGATTCAGCTCCTTACAAGAGAAGAAGGAAAGCGTCAAACAAATGTACTATTGGGGAGCCTACTGGTTCTTTATGCCCTTACCTTGACCAATGGCCTCCTTGCGATGGGCGGGATCTATTCACAGTACCAATATTTATATTTTATCCCCATCGTATTCAGTCTCAGTGTAGGGCCGCTTTTCTATCTTTTTGTCAAGTCCCGAATCCAACCTACTTTCAACATTCAGCGAAAAGACCTCATTCACTTTGTCCTTCCCGCGATTCAATTCCTCTTCTACTGCGCAATTGGATTCCGATCGGCAGAATATAAAAGTTTGATTTGGCGAACAGTCATTGCCCCCTATCTTCAATATGTGGAGACGGGCCTGCTGATGGTATCTACCCTTGGCTATCTCTGGGCTGCTTGGCGATTACTGCGTCATAGCCTCCCCGAGGACATGTGGAAACAACCGGTCATTCTCTGGCTCAGGCGCTATGCCCGCACGTTGCTGATTCTGCTCTGTTTTGACTTTGTGTATGAGGCTGCTGATTGGATCTTGTGGAATGGCTTCCAATACAACCTTTTCAACACCGAGTGGCTAGATTTCCCATTGAAAATGGCCTATGCAAGTATCAGCTTCTGGATTGGTTACAATGCTTTTCTCTTTCAAAACCAAGCCTTGATTACGCCCTCTTCTGCCCCCATTTCTCAAGAAAAAGCGTGGGAAGCCCAGATCCAAGTGTTATTTGAGGAGCGGCAAGTACACAAAGATCCAGAACTCAACCTAGAGATGTTTGCCAAAATGCTCAACGTCCCTAAAAATGAGGTCTCCCGCTTCTTCAGCCAGCAAGGGACCACCTTTAGAGGGAAGATCAACGAGCAGCGCGTACGTACATTTCTCCAATTAGTAGAAGAAGGCAGACACCAACAGCTCACCTTACTCGGTATGGCCTATGAATCAGGCTTCAATTCCAAGGCTTCCTTCAACCGTGTCTTCAAGCAAAAAATGGGACGCACACCCTCCGATTTTTTGCAATCCCGCCAAAATAAAGGTTCAAAATCCAAGTAAGACGTCTCAAAATGCAAAATGAGACGATACATATGAGAGAAGTACACAATTTATTCTCCGATGTATTTCATCTCTCATGACGAACCTAATCCATATGAAAATTTATCCTCTATTTTTCTCCTTATTACTTTTCACAACGTTCGCCTTCATACCCACACATGCCCAAAACCTTGTCGAAGGACGTCCCTTGAAAAAAGATTCGCTCCTCATGGATCTGGATCTCCTAGAGCAAGCCCTGACAGAGGTACATCCTGGGATCTATCGCTACCAAACACCTGAATCTGTCCAAGCACTCTTTCAAGACCTACGTGGCAAAATCTACGATGGCATCACAGAAGCGACGATGATGAAATATCTGGCTCAAACCATCACCCAGATTCGTTGTGGCCATACCTATGTCAACCCCTGGAACATGGATGGACGAATTCGAAAAAGGCTGTTTGGAGGCGAGACCTTCCTACCTGTGGGATTCACTGTCCTAGGCGATCGCTTCATCCTCACCCACAACGCATCAGAAGACAAAAATATACAAACAGGTGCCGAGATTCTGGCCATCAATGGCATCCCTACAGCGACCATCATGGATAGCTTATACACCATTGGCAAAAGCGATGGGAACAATTTCAAATCCATCCCAAAGTACCTTTCCCTCTCAGATTATCGCAAGCGCAATTGGGAGGCCTTCGATCTGTACTTTCCTCTTTTCTTCCCTTTGCGTTCCACCACCTTTGAAGTTACCTATCAAAACTATGGTGCCGATGAGGCAACTACCTCTCAAGTAAAAGGTCTGAGCAAGGATAAAAGAGCAGAAATCATGGAGGATCGCTACGGGTCAGAAGTACTTGAAAACAAGCAATGGAAACTCGACATCGTCAATGATCAATTGGCCATCATGAAGTTGGGGACTTTTGCGATATGGAACTGGAAGGACTTTGATCCCAAACAATGGTATGCGGAGGCTTTTGGGGAAATCAATGATAAGGGGATTCCCAATCTTATCGTAGACATTCGTGGAAATGGAGGGGGCTTAGGGGAACCTCGGGACATGCTCTTGGAATACTTGATCAAGGAGGAGCTGACATGTGAGGATAGAGGCAAAGTATTGATTCGCTGCGTAAAACTACCCGAAAATCTAGTTCCTTACTCCGATACATGGAATAAACTGATCCTCAAGGGAATCCCAAAGATCATGTACAAACCCTACGACGAAACATGGTATCAACTCCGAGAAAAGGGAGATTGCAAAACGTTGAAACCACACAAGCACGCCTATCAAGGTAACACATTCATTTTAGGAGGTCCCAGTAATGTCTCTGCCACGTTTACCCTCCTGGATCAGGCCAATAAGCAGGGATTTGCCACCTATGTAGGAGAGACGTCAGGGGGCAATCAACAAGGAATTAATGGAGGTGAATATATCTTTTTTTATATGCCCTACAGTCGCATGGAAGTAGACATTCCCCTCAAATATTTTTCCCCTTCAGATACTCGACCTGATACGGGTGTGATCCCTCAAATACCGATTTCGTACACTCAGCAAGACATCGCAGAGGGAAAAGATCCTGCCATTGAGTATATCAAAGGTCACTTAAAATAGTGCTAAGGGGAAGTCTAGTAAGTCATTGGCAGGAAAAATGAACTGTATAACTACTCGTCTACCCTTGGCAAAATAGAGATTCGCTTCAAATAGTTTACACCTTCAAATAATGGGCCTGGTCTAAGCAAATACCGATTTCGTATCTTTTTCAGCATATCGTTTAGCGGATAACTCCTGTTATCACGCATATCCCCAAACCTGAGCGTAGCCATTTCTGCCTACATCTAGTACGTCATTGTCTAAAAAAAATAAATACGTCAATCGCAATTCTGCCATTGGTTGCTCTCTACAAAATGGCTACATTATTATTCATATATCCACTCTAACAATTTATACACAATGAAAACCATTACGCAATGCTTCCTGGTCCTGGGCCTCTGTCTGCTATTTGCTTGCAATGTCCAGAAAGAGAACCCTGCCGAATCCCTGAAAGCCACTTCCACCACAGATCAAGAGGTAAAATTACCTGAGCCCTGGAACAAAGTCATCGCAAATGAAGAGGGTGAACTCCGCACCTATAACTGGGCCCAACACTGGCGCGGGTTCGATGTGACCTCCAACTTCTCGCTGACTGTACAGCAATTGACAGATATGATGCAAAGCGAAGTCGGCGTGCGATTCTACTACGGTATAGAGCCCGCTGCACTTGAAGCCATGGAAGATAGAGACAATCGTAAACTAGACATTGTCCTCTTTGCCACTCAACTGGACAGATACTTAAATATAGACGAAAATAAAACCGTCTTTATGATTCGAGAAAATGGAGAGGTCAACCAAGTCTCGTCTCTACGTGCGATGAAAGCCTCCTCTAATTGGCGCAGATATAACGAAGTGCGCATGAAAAACAGTACGCTTGACTGTGCAAACCCAAATTGCGGAGGCCAGAGCATCTACTCGCCCGCTCCTTGTGCTTCGAGAGGACAAACGAATGTGAAATTTACTGTGCCCTTGGCGCAAGCTTACTCTACGGTTTCCGTACAGGAGTTCCTAGAAGGCTACGCACCCGAATCCCCCATCCAACTGGCCATGGGCATCATCGCAGAAGGCAATGTATATGATCTGATGATCGTACGTGCTGACCAACCCAATAAAGCGGGAGAAGGAAAATTTCTTAACCAAGGGCAGTTGTGTCCTCCTCGATGTGGCAGCAACAGCAACAGCTTAGGCTACGTCCTTCCATAATCAGCGATTCTATCCTACATACTATATCTAGGGGATTTGTAAAAAAATCCCCTTCTTTGTTTCCTCAAATCTGAAGAACATGTTGGGGGAATTATCAGCGCATTTTGAAATGGACACGATAGACTGGTTGCTCATGGCGCTGGTAGGTATGATTGTCGGGATGTCCAAAGTAGGTATTGGCGGCTTTTATGCGGCGGTAATTCCCATTATGGCCTTTATTTTTGGTCCCAAAGCTTCCACAGGTGTGTTGGTACCTATCCTGATTTTTGCAGACATCATGGCAGTCAGTTATTATCGTCGTGCAGCTACCTGGAAGTACATACGTCAGTTGCTTCCCTGGACTTTTGTAGGGCTGGGGCTAGGTGTCTGGATTGGGGATATGATCGACGATCAGACGTTCAAAAATGTACTGGCAGTTGTAGTCCTCGGTGGCGCAGCTATCCTGGTTTGGTTGGAAATTCGCAAGCTCAAGGAGATCCCAGACTATCCCTGGTTTTCTGCCATCATTGGTATCCTGGGAGGGTTTTCTACCATCGTAGGCAATTTCGCAGGACCTGTCATGACAGTTTATTTGCTCTCCATGCGCCTACCCAAGACAGGTTTTATTGGCACGGCAGCCTGGTTTTTCTTCATCATTAACCTCGTCAAGATCCCCTTTCACCTCTTCGTGTGGAAGACCGTCACTTGGTCTTCTTTTCAATTGGATCTATGGATCATCCCGACGATCATATTGGGTGCTGTACTAGGGATTCAGTTGGTCAAACTATTCTCAGAATCTTTCTTTCGTCAGTTCACCATTGCCTTTACCGTCTTGTCGGCTTTATTGATTTTCCTCTAAAGGAATAGGAGACAAAGCTTTCACCTTGCCTCCTTTATCTAAAAATGGCTGATCTTTCTTTGGACTCACCTAATATCTTTACAACACAATCTTCATCAACACCCCATTGATCACAGACATCAAGATCCCGAAGGCCAAGGCCCACCAGAAATTCTTCACTTGAAAGTCTTTGTATATCCAACTGGTCAGCTGAATCATAAAAGTGTAGATCACCAGAGAGAATAACCCCAGCGTGATGATCGTAATCGGAATGGCAAAAAACTGTAGCAAGCTTCCTACCGTGGCATTTACGATGGCCAGTACAACAGCAGTAGCTAAAGCTGCGCCGAAGCTCTTGACCTTCACACCGCTGAGTAAGTAGGCGGCACCCATGACAGCCACAGCATTGATGAGAATTTTGAGTATGAGTTCCATATGCGTTTTTTCTATATTTTGATGTAGAGGAGATGTTAACTATGCACGATTCTCTATCCCTTTATACGAAATGTGTAGAAAATAGATCGTGTGAGAATCCTATAAAAAGATACAGAAATCTGCTCTAGGTTGAAAAGAAAAGGGAGATATACCTCAAGGCACATCTCCCAATATTCATTTTTCGCAATATTTCCTACCAGAAGGCAATGTAAAGTACTACCAAAATCCCAATCACTGTCAGCGCACTGATATTGAAGATTCGGCCTGTCTCAAATACATCTCCATCGATCTTGATTCCCTTCTCATCGTCTGCTCCTTTATTTTGTACTAGACTGTAGATCGCAATGATGGCCATAGTCAGCAAGGCTGTGATGAGCATCTGCTGAAGGAATGGAATTTCAAGGTTGGGAAATAACCCGCTATTCTCATTCAACCATGTCTCTAGCCCGCTGAGTTCCTGCCCACTTTTCAGCTTATTGGGTACTGAATAGGAAGCATAGTGGGTAAACTTCAAATACAAGGCTACAGGAATAGAGGAAACCACGCCCCAGATCGCGCCTTTGTTCGTCGCCTTTTTCCAGAATAGTCCTAGGAGGAATACCGCCAAGATACCTGGACTGACGACCCCTGTATACTCCTGAATAAACTGGAATACCTGTCCGAGATCTCCCAGCTGAGGAGCAATAAGCGTGGCAATCACAAGCGCGACGGCTGCCGTGATACGTCCTACTGTCACAATCTGTCTTTCAGAAGCCTTTTTATTGATGTATGGACGATAGATGTCCATCGTGAAGATCGTAGAGGTAGAGTTCAGCATCGAAGCGAGCGATGAGACGATCGCGGCTGCCAATGCAGCTACCACCAGCCCTTTCAGTCCATTGGGGACATACTGACTAATCAACCAAGGAGACGCATTGTCGTTGATAATTCCTCCCTCAGCATTGATGAAGCCATTGGCATCCAAACTCTCACGCACCAACTGGCCATCAGGGTCTGCATTTAGGATGTAGGCAACAATACCAGGTACAACGACAATGAGCGGAATGATCAACTTGAGGAAAGCGGCAAAAGCGATTCCATTTTGGGACTCTTTCAAGCTTTTGGCAGCAAA
The DNA here is from genome assembly GCA_039820545.1 of Bacteroidota bacterium. Classification (GTDB taxonomy): domain Bacteria; phylum Bacteroidota; class Bacteroidia; order J057; family J057; genus JALEFZ01. The sequence continues at coordinate 29,223 of JBCBPW010000024.1, forward strand.
TGTTCGCTGGATGATGTACTGGTTGAAGCCCCAATAGTAGAGATTTGCGACCCACATACCCCCGATCAAAACAGATAAACCTGGAAGGTCATTCCATGCATCCTTTCCGTTGGGTGTCGTGATTTCTCCTTGCGAAAGAATCATAGAGAATCGCTCTGGTACTTTGTCATATATGTAGGATAGACCATCGAAGATCCCGCCATCGGGTGTGACTGCTTGCAGGGCCAAGAAGCTGGTAACCAATCCGCCGATGATGAGCAGAACGACCTGGATCACATCTGTCCACGCCACAGCAGATAGCCCTCCATATAAAGAATAGGAGGCTGCAAAAAGCGCGAGTCCGATGATGGCGGGAAGCATCATCGATCCATCACCTGAACCCATGATGGTATCTAGCGCCTTGGCACCTAGGAACATCACAGAGGTAAGGTTCACAAAAACGAAGAGTGCAATCCAGAAGACGGCAAGAATGGTTTTGAGTGTCTTACCGAATCGTTTTTCGACAAACTCAGGAATGGTGTATAGTCCTTGCTTGATGAAAATCGGCAGGAAGAATTTCCCCACAATCAGCAAGGTGAGGGCAGCCATCCACTCGTAGGATGCAATGGACAAACCCATGGCAAAGCCAGAGCCTGACATCCCGATAAACTGCTCTGCAGATATATTCGCTGCAATGAGAGAGGCACCGATCGCCCACCAAGGGAGAGACTTGCTCGCCAGGAAGTAATCCTCAGCTGTTTTCTCCTCTCCTTTTTTCGTACGTGATACCCAGAGTCCTATGGCAATGATGACCACCCCATAGACGACAAATATCACGTAGTCTATCGTAGCAAAATTCATAGTAGTAGGTTGATAGATTCGTAAGTAGTGTACTTCAAGAATAAGTAAAAATGAGTCCAGAGGCAGATAGTAATTCTACAAATGAAGCTCATTTTATATGCACAAATGCGAATATAAATGAATATTCTTGAAACTGTTACTTCTTTGTCCCCTGCTTTTTAGAAAAATAGGCATTCTCATAGATCATTTTTGAAATGAACACCAGGGTAAGAATAGAGGATAGAATCTATGAGTAGGTTTCCTATCGGTCAATGTCTGAGTAAATAGAATGACAAATTCCATTTGTCGATTGCGCCTGACGCACTACATTTGTATGATCACCCATTTATCTTCTATGGCATTACGCATTATAAATATTCTCCTTGCTGCTGTATTTATCTTATTCGCTTACTGGCAGGTCAACGATCCCGATCCACACATATGGGTTCCCATCTACTTGTTGACGGCAACATTTCTAGGGTTTGCAGCCTTCCGAAAATATGCCAAGATCCCTACCCTACTCGCTTTAGGTGCAGGGTTGATTGGACTAGGCTTGTATATTCCAGAAGTCTCTGAGTGGGTACAAGCAGGGATGCCCAGCATCACAGGCAAGATGAAAGCTGAGACGCAATACATCGAGTGGATGCGTGAATTTCTTGGACTCCTTCTTTGTGTGCTGGCAGTAGGCTATGTGTGGATGCAGCAAAGAAAGCTGGCTAGGAGAATATAAGTCGCATGAAGAAATACCTGATGACCATTGTAGGGCCTACGGCTGTGGGTAAGACAGCACTCTCGCTGCATCTGGCCAAACGGTTCCAGACGGTTGTCCTTTCAGCCGATTCTCGCCAGTTTTATCAAGAGCTGAATATTGGCACGGCGAAACCTACGCCACAAGAACTCGCAGAGGTCCCGCATCATTTCATTGATTTCCTCTCCCCACTCCAAAGCTATAGTGCTGCCCAGTACCAACGAGAAGCGGAGGCATTGCTAGAAAAACTGTTTGAAAAACATGACATCTTGATCATGGTGGGAGGATCGACCCTGTATATGGATGCCATATGGTATCAAATGGATGATATTCCAGAAGTACCTGTGGAGATCCGCTCCGCGCTTCAAGCTGCATTCCTCCAAAATGGTCTGAGTCCTTTGGTAGAGGAATTGGCAGATGTAGATCCTGCGACCTTCGAGTTAATCGACCGTCAGAATCCTGCAAGAGTCATCCGTGCCCTAGAGGTCTATCGCGCCTCAGGGAAGCCCATCTCTTTTTTTCGCAAAGGAAAAAAAGCGCGTGATACGCATTACGCATGTATCAAGCTCGGCTTGCAGGATGAGAGAGAAGTTCTGTATCAACGCATCAATCAGCGCGTCCTAGATATGATCCAGCAGGGACTTATCGCTGAAGTCCAAGGTCTGCTCGACAAGGGCTACGCTCCTACCCTTCAATCGCTCCTTACCATTGGCTATCGGGAAGTGATCCCGCATCTTAAGGGAGTCTATGACTTGGACGAAGCCATACGCTTGATTCAACGCAACAGTCGAAGATACGCTAAGCGTCAACTGACCTATTATCGTAGATATTCAGACATTCAGTGGTTTCAGGCGGGGGATTTCACAAGTGTGGACGCATGGCTGGCAAATACCCTGTAGAGACATCCCTACTAAGGAACAACCCCTTCAATTTCACTTACGGAAAATGCGCCAAAATATCCCAATGCTTGTGGCGTGAAGTTGCTCTCAGGATTGGCGGGTGCAGCAGAACCTGCCCCCAGCCCAAAACCTCCACCTGCAATCTCTACCAGTGTATTGAAATAGTCGTATACATCTCGATCCATCGACAATGCTTTCACACGGACACGATCTCCAGGTTCAGGAGAGACGGTAAAGAAGGCATAACCCGCCTCTGCCACTCCATCCGTTGTGGCATCATCGTACAGGAAGATTCCCTCTACCAATTCATCGTTGAGATACAATTCAAAGAAGACATAATTACGTTCTCCTGGTGGGTCCTGAAAATTGACAATCATGACGATGCCCTCCTCCCCAAAAGGTCCTGCGGGTCTCGTGTTATAAACCAGCGTATCCAAAATTATTCCACTGGGCATGGAAGAAATGGCTTCATACGTCTCTCCCTCGTGTGATACTGTCAGCGTATAGGTCTCCCCTATTTCTCCCTTGATATTCTCAATTTGGTATACCCCCTGTCCCACATCATTCAATGTTTCAGACTCCCCACTAGCATTGGTCAATGTCAAAGTTGCCCCTTCGATCACGGGGAAATTGCCTGGCTCAAAATAACTCCCTGTCTGGCTTAGCTTGACTTTGTGTATGCGATTCTCATCGGTGAGGTCTCCTTCGATCACCAATTGGATATCCGCTTCGTTGACCTCAATTTCGATCACTTCCTCACAGGAAACCAGAAAAAATGAAGCAGCTAAAAATAGATATATGATGGTATTTTTCATTCTAGTAGATTTTGAGAGGCGAGAACTGGGATAAAAATTAGTCTCGTTTCCCGAAGTCTCGCCAGAGACGGTCTCTATTCTCGACTCCTTTTGATTTAAAAGTTAAAATTCCAAGTTACAGAAGGTACCCACTGGAAGAGGTAAGTTTTGATGGCTTCGGTCTCTCCTGGGTTCGTTTCACTCTCGCGGAAGTCAATAGTGAAGACATTCTTGCGGCCATAGGCATTGTAGAGTGAAGCGTTGAGGTTCGTATTGGGATTCTTGCCGAAGTAGGTCGCGCTTAAGTCCAGGCGGTGGTAAGCAGGCAAGCGGTAGCCATTGCGCTCTGTGTAGTAAGGAATGATCTGCCCTTCGATCTCATAGCTCCCACTGGGGAATGTAACGGCATCACCCGTGTTGTAAACAAAAGCGGAAGAGAAGGACCACTTCTTATTGGGCTCGTAGATCGCTACTACTGATACGTCGTGGATACGGTCCTGGCGGGCAGGGAAGGGATTACCCTCGTTTATGTCATCAAACTCGCGGAAGGTCCTTGAGAGCGTGTAACTTACCCATCCTGTGACTTTTCCTACTTTTTTACGCAGCAAAAACTCAGCGCCATAGGACCAACCACGTCCAAATACAAGCTGAGATTCGATGTTTTCATTCAAAAATATATCTGCCCCATTTTTGTACTCGATCTGATTTTGCAAGTCTTTGTAGTACAACTCCACTGACGCTTCCCACTTGTTATCATCGAAATTACGGAAGTATCCAATCGAAAGCTGGTCGGCAATCTCAGGCTGAACAATCTCCGAACTCGGAATCCATACATCGGTCGGTGTACCAGAGGTACTATTCGAGACGAGGTGGATATACTGTCTGTTGCGCGCATAGCTGGCTTTGATGGACTGACGGGAGTCGATGATGAATGTAGAGGAAATCCGAGGTTCCAGGCCGCCATAGTTGGCTACCACTTCTCCATTGTTGTAGGTAGATGAATCGGTGACCGCACCTTCTGCATCAAACTGATAATAGGTACCAGGTCCCAAGACCGTGAAATTTGAATAACGTAATCCGTAGTTCAATTTGATCTTATCCGTTACCGACCAGTCATGGGAGAAGTAAATCGCAGATTCTAAAGCATATCGTTTTTCAAAGTCCTGATTGATTTCTGTGATAGAGTCAGAGGAGATACCCCCAGGAATGAAGGTATGGTAAATGGCATCCACCCCAAATTTTAGGGTATTCTGACTATTTGCATAATAAGTAAAGGCTTCCTTAAGGTTGAAATCCTGAATACCTGAAGTAATACTTGCTTCTAGTGGATCTATCGAAATACGGTAATCATAGTCGCTATATATAAAGGTTGAATTGAGGAATAACTTATCGTTGAACAGGTGATTCCATCTCACGGTAGCTGTTTGATTTCCCCAATCTATTCCAAAATTATCTGCAAAGCTCAGTACATCTCGTCCTAGATAGCCTGAGACAAAAAGCTGGTCCTTTTCACCTAATTTGTAGTTCACCTTGGCATTCAGATCATAGAAATATAAAGTAGAACTGCTCAGCGCTGTGTCATTCAAGAAGTTCAAAAAGATGTCAGCGTAGGTTCTTCTTCCCGAGACCATAAATGAGGCTTTATCTTCTACTATGGGACCTTCTACAGTAAGTCTGGATGAAATCAATCCCAATCCCCCCGAAACACTGAGGTCTTTGCTATTTCCTTCTTTCATCCGTATATCCATCGTCGAAGAGAGGCGCCCCCCATATTCCGCAGGCATATTCCCTTTGTAGAGCTTCGTCCCCTTGATGGCATCTCCATTAAACACAGAGAAGAAGCCTAGCAAGTGAGAGGCGTTGTATACAGGTGCTTCATCCAGCAAGATGAGGTTTTGGTCAGTCCCTCCGCCTCGTACGAAAAAGCCACTACTCCCCTCCCCTGCGGGTTTGACACCTGGCAAAAGCTGAATGGTCTTGAGCACGTCTGTTTCGCCAAATAATACAGGTATTTTTTTAATCTCTTGGATGGTCAGAGAAGTAGTGCCCATCTCTGTCGAAGCAACCTGATCATTAGAAGCCCGATCTGTGATGACTACTTCCTCTACCGATCGGCTGACAGGTAGTAATTCTACGTCCAGCTTTTGGCTTGTGTTCAGGTCTACTTCTAGCGTATCCGTGTCAAAGCCTACAAAGCGGTACTGAACCTGATATTTTCCTCCTGGTACTGACAAGGAATAAAATCCATACTCATTTGTATAAGCTCCTTTTTGGATCTGCGGAATGAAGATAGTCGCGCCAATCATAGCTTCACCTGTAGTACCGTCTTTGACGTATCCACTGAGGGTAGCTTTGGTTTGAGCTTGAATCGAAATACTTAATAGGAGGAAACACGCCGCTAATAAACAAGAAAAGGCCTGTTTGAAATTGTTCATGAGAAAAAGGTTTGTCGTGAAGTGTGTCGCAAATGGTTAGGAGACTGCACACTTGCAGTTTCTTTTAAATACACTAGACAAAACGGAAGATGAACAGGTGTGAGGGTCAAATTCCTGAATCAGGACGTTCGGATTCTTGAATTTGGACAGTTTGGGCCTTGCGAAAAGCGGTGGGGGTAGTTCCTGTAAATTTTTTAAAGGCCGTATAAAATGCTGACTTTGAATGAAATCCGACTTCCTGAGCAATCGCTAGAATGGTATATTGAGCAAAAGCAGGGCTCAGGAGCATTTCTTTGGCTCTTTTGATCCGTTTTTGGTTAATATAATCCATGAAGTTCTGTTCCTGTACTTCATTGATCACCTGAGAGACATATTTTGAGTTGACACCTAGCCGATCCGCCAACCGTCCCAGTGTCAAGTTAGAGTCTAGATAGAGTTTCTCCTCCTCCATCACTTTTTGTATCTGCCGATGGATGCGGCTTTTTTGGGTTTCTTCCAAAGAGGAAGATTCGTATCGGTCAGGGCGAATGTCCTCATCTTCTTCAACTTTAAGGATTTCTTGCAGACCTGTAAAGATTTCAGGTTTGATCAAAGCAGCTATTGTGATGATACAAACCAGAAGCGCTACCCCCAAGGAGGGATAAGGGAAGCCCCTAGGAGGCCCCCAAATGATTAGGGTCAGCAAGACACTGAATACAGGAATGAGCAATACACAGGCAAAGAAGCCGAGCCAAACCACCTTCCCCTTTTCTTCTTCATCGGCAGAGTTTCGGATGTATCGACGAAAAAACATGACCCTACGTACACCCAGAGAGATATAAACCAGCAAATGAATAATAAATAAGAGGGAAAGAATTCTTATAGGCAGAGGCGGCAGTTCATGTCTCATATGTTCCATGAGAATGTACTTATCCGTTATCCCACTCACATAGAATTCTACTAAACTCAAGATAATGATCAGAAAGAAGGGAAGAAGGTGAAGAATATGTCTGGTTCGAAACCTGAAATCTAGCTCAATATACGACTTGAGATAAAAGTAATAGATGGGACCGTAGAGGAAGAGAAAAGCAAATCCCGATCGTGGGAGATCGGACAGCAGCATGGGCACACTCCCATGCGTCATCAAGGAGATGCACAAACGAGAAGCCATCATGCAAAGAAAGCCTACCAATATGAAGTTAGAAAGGCGATTGGCTCCCTTTTTCAAGAGAATGACAGGGATCATGATGAGGCATTGGTAGAGACCAATCCACAAAAAGACTTCTATCCATTTGACTTTCTCCCAGGCTTCCACAAAGATAAAGGTAGTGAAAAGAAGCAGAATCTCATGGGCAAAATTCTAGGGTTCTATCAGCCATTTTTGAGGATCTACAAACTTGTCGGGTACCTTGTAGATCATGAATTGAAACTGGGTTTCACCTGTCCGTCTGTCGGTTCGGATACGCCCGATGGTCTGATTGGCCGACACAAGGTCTCCTTTTTTTATTTTGACCTCTGAGAGGTTGGTATAGACCGTGCGGTACTTCCCGTGCTCCAAGATCACGATGCTCCCGCTAAGCGGGATCTTGCTCACGGCTGTTACGCGACCTGAATACACTGCTTTCACTGCTTGGCCTTCCTCAGTGGTGATGTAAATCCCATCATTGGAAATTCGGTTTCCAAAGGCGTCCTCTGTCACGCCATATTCCCCTGTCACGGCTCCCTTGGAAGGAGGGACAGGCCAGGGAAGTAAACCTTTATTGCGAGGAAAATTCTCTTCGTACGCCTCGTCTACTGCACCGCCTTCATCCAGATAATTATCTTGCTCCTGACGAATGATCTTCTTCAAGCGTTTGCGGACTTGATCGAGTCGATCTTGATAGGTCTTCGTGACAGAGCTATAGTTTTTGTACAACTCTTCTTGTTTGGCTTGAGATGCCCCCAGCTTCTCTAGCTCACGAGACTTTTCACTCCTCAGCTCACGTGTATCTTTGATTGCCTCTGACAGTTGAACCGATTTTTCACTTAAATAGGTACGTGTCTGATCGATTAGTTCGATTTGGCGCTTTCTGTACCGGCTGAATTGTCGAAAATAAATCACACGATAGTAGGCTTCCGTCAAGCTGGATGAGCTCAGTACAGCCAGCCAAAAATTATCCGCATAAAAAGACTGATATGTCAACTGGGCCACACGACTATACTCCACCACCATACGGGTCATGTCTTCTTCTAGTTGACAGACGATCTCGTCGAGCTGCTCCACATGCTGCTGCTGCGATTCAATCTGCTGGGCATATTGTCGGATCAGACGCTGGCGAAGGGTAATCTGGCGATTGAAGAGATTGAGGCTATTGAGTGCCTTCTTTGTTTGGGATTGCGAGGTACTGAGTAAATCTTCTGTGACACGAATGGCAGTCTCAATCTCCTCTTTTTGGTCCTGGGCCATCAGCATGCCTTTCCCACTCCAACAGCCTAAGCTTGTCAGAATGAGCACATTCCTGATGATATACCCAAGATATTTTCCCATATGTTATGGCTTACTCGTTTCGCCTTTCACCAATTTCCTATTCGCAATTTCCAGACCAACTTTCTCCGACTTGCTGAACTTTTCATTTTTACCCTGTAAAATCCAGGATAGAATTTACATATTTTAGCAAGTCTGATTAGATCAAAATCGTCGCATCAAAAAGGAATCCGTTCACGTTTCCTTCTGATACACAAGATAATTAACGTTCAGGTTTGGTGAAATCTTTTTTCTCGTAGTTTGCGGGAATAGAAAAATTTAAGCGAAAATTATCTGGATTCATCTCCATTTTTTTGTGTTGTAGGACAGCAGAAGCAGCTTCAGGACTTCTCACGTCTAATCCCACTTTGTAAGGTACGACCTCTTTCCCTAGATTTTGATGATCGGCAAAGGTAAGACTGGCATCCTGCTGCTTGTAGCCATCTTGGAAACGAATTTCTACCACTTTGTATATATCGGGATTGATGCTGTAGCGCACATCTCCATTGCGGAAGGTTCCCTCCAGAAGGACAGGATTGGTATCGGGATTTTGCAAAACGAGGTCGTCAGACACTCTCCTAAAATTGCCCAACAGCAGATCTTGTATCATCCCAAAATCTAGAGGCATACCTGCTAGCTTTTCTAAGCTATCTGTGGGTACTTCATAATACTCCTTGTTCACCCTGTCCAAAATCGTAGCCACATCAGGTGTGAGATGAACCGTAGCTACCGATAGGACGGAGACTCTGAGTTTGATCAAGATCGCGCTGTCTTTGATCCAATTGATTCGATAAGAGACGTTCAGATTTTTCATCGCTTCAATCGGTAGAGCCAGTTTTCCCTTCCCATTGATATTCATTCGCTCGAAGTCCAAATTAGCCTCCGTTGTCTTTTTCAGCGTTTCTTCCTGTATGCGCGCGACACGGCTGGTTCCTCCAGATTTTCGAAAAAGGCTACAGCCTGAAGTCATGATCATCAAGGCGATCAATCCAAACGCTAAGTTTCTCATAAATGTATTGTTGTTGAAGATTCAATGGAAATGGGGTGATGCTATTTGTTTTGAGGATTACCAAAAGTATTGCCCTCAAAAATATTGTCTACCAAGGTCAAACGATTGGGAAAGTTGGCAAATTTTTCCACTTGGTTATCAAAAAAGGTACAGTACTGCAACGTTACCTTTCCTGAGTTTTGGTCTACAGTAAAAAAGTGAGGTAGATATTCTCCATTGAAATTTTCTCTAAATGTGCAGGCGTTGAATTTGATGTTATTGGAATTAAATATTTGAACCAAGTCGTACTCCCCAGTATTCATGAAAGTAGCCTGTTCAAATACCACATCAAAGGATTCGCTGATCGTCAGCAAATCATAGGTACACTCCTTAATGACCGACTGGGTAAAACGAAAGTTGCCTACATTCTCCAACGCAATTCCTTCTGTTCCACTCCCAAAAAGTACACAGTTGCGGACTTCTACATCGCGTGCACCTGTAAATGCAAGGACACCTCCCGTACAATAGCCTGGCTCTGTGTGTCCAAACACGATATTTTCCAGCTTGATGTTGCTGCCGCCGATGAACTTCAATACCCAAGCGTAAGCAGGCTGAATCAATATTTCTGTCCCTAATTTTCCAGTAATGGTCAAGTTTTTCACTTCTTGAATGGTAGGCTCATCCCCATCGTAGGTATCTCCCCAAGAGATAAAATCGGTATTTGTTCCCTGAACTTTGGATAGGTTGTACAGCCCAGGCTCCATCATGATATGGGTATCTGAAGCTATGGCTTTGATCAGCTCTCTGGAAGTACGGACTTTGACGACTTTGGGCTGGGCAAATGCAGTTGTACCCATGAGCAGAAAAATAAGGGTCGAGATCGTAATAGATTTCATCATGCGTGTGAGATAGGGGATTAATATGAATTAAGTAAGAGGTCAGATGTTGAGGTACGAGACATAAAGTATGGATAATGAAGATCCTACACCCCATTTACACCTCTTTTTCTTAAGGTTATGTAAAATAGCTTTATAGCGTGACTATCAAAACTTTAAGGTCTAATGTCTTGAACGAAGTGAAATCCCTCACGGGATGACCTCTTATATCTGTTCTATTTAAATACATGAAGGCTTCTAAGGCTCCTCAAATTTATTGTCTCTAAAGGTGACGTTTTCCAGTTTAATGAGCGTTTCATCTGAGGAAAAATAATCGACCCGATTGTTCAAAAAGGCACAATCCTGCAACAGGATATGTGCTACATTGTCCCCAATATACCAAAAGTGATAGTTCCCATATCCCGTCTCGTTTCCCTGAAACGTGCATCGTGTGAACCTCACGTCATGCACATCTTCCAGTGTAATGGGATCGCCATACCGCGTATCCAAGAAAAAGGCGTCTTCAAAGATCAGATCTTCACTTTCATTGAGATACATCAAATCGTACGTACACTCCTTAATTGTAGATTCTCGAAAGGTAAAGCCTTTGACAGAATCTAACTCAAGGCCCTCCAGTCCACTTCCAAACAAAATACAGTGGGAAACCTGTACATCTTCCAGATCATGAAAAGAAAGGACACCTCCATAACATTCATTTTCTGTCAGGTGGCCAAAAGTCAGATTTTCTAATCTCAGTCTATTGGTACGACGGAACTTACACACCCATGAATAGGTATCTTCCATCAAGATCTGAGCCTTACCAGCTCCCGTAATGGTCAATCCCTCCACGTCGTGAATGATGAGGTCATTGTCCGAGTCCTCCGAGCCCCAGGTAAAGTAAGGCGAACGAATGTCCCGTCCATCCATCAACTCATATACACCAGGAGCCAGCCTGATGTGCCGATTAGGGCCTATGGCATTCAAAAATGTTTCGATGTGGTCAACGAATATTTCTTGCTGCTGAGCCTTCGTACTATGCCATCCGAAGATACAGAGGAGAAGTATGCAGAGGGGCTTGCTAAGGGTCATTCTCCGAGCTTTTGCTGAATATCAATGTATGCTGCACCTAATTGTTGGGCTTTCTTCCAGTAAGATTTTGCTTTTTCCATTTCTCCTACTTCCATATAATAATCCCCCAGATGCTCAGCCACGAGTGGGCTATTGGCTAGTTTTTCGGCTTGTGACCACTTTTGGAGTGCGGCTTCGCCTTCGCCTTGGCGCCAAGCTGCAAGCGCAGCACAATCCAGCCACAGGGGTTGTGATCCGTAGGTGATCAAAATCTCTGTATATAAATTCGGACTCTTACCTGTTTTCTGGTGAATCAGTGGAAAGATATTTTGAAGATATATTTTACGAAGGTCGTTGTTGGAAGCCTGCTTCAACTTCGCCTGAAAGGTCTTACCATCTATTTGCCCTTGCAAAAACTGCGCATAATCTTCGACCAATTGGAGTCGCTGAGTTTTGGCTTGGCTCATGGTCCCCAGACGCTTGGCTTTGTTAAACGCATACTCAGCTTCGTCCCAGGATCGTTGCATTGTCGCCCCTAGTGCATAGTAGTACAAGACATCATTTTGCGATGGATACAGTTCCATCACTTCTTCCGCATCTTGAAAGAGATGAGGGAAGTGACCACCTGCCCAGTCTGTTTCCAACAGCATAATCCATCCCTCTAGGTTGGCGGGATCAGCTTCTAGCGAACGCCGATAAGCATCTCTTGCAGCCAGGGTATTGCCCTGAAGTGCGTATATCTTCGCTTCGATTTCTTTGCCCTCCGCATTGTCAGGATGGGCTTGCTGAAAGTCCTGCATCAGCTGCGAGAGTTGGGCAATGTCTTCGGGCGCAGTACCTGAGATATTTTGGAGCATCTCGGTCATCACCTGTACTTTCCGTTCTGGTGAGATGTCTTCGTTGGCAAATGCCCCTGCGATGTATTGATTGGATTTGGCGAGATCTCCTTCTGCCTCGTATAGCTCAGCCAATTTCAGAAGCGCAAACCCATTGTCAGGCTCTAACGCGAGTAGCCCTTCCAACTTTTCCTTAGCAGTTTCTACTTCCTTCTGTTCTACCAACAAATCGTACTCTAGTTCATAGTATTTGGGATAGGTCGGATCTGCTTCCCGCAGCAGTTCAAGGGTAGTCAATGCCTCTTTGCGTCTCTCTAAGGCGACTAAAAGATCCAATTTAAAGTCCGCAAAAGGTTTTTGAGGACCTTTTCGTTCTTCATAGGCAGTCAGGGCAGCCAGAGCTTGTTTGTTCTGTCTGTTTCTCCTGTACAATTCTGATAGCTGTATGGCTTCACGAGGATGGGCATCTTCTCGATTGGCAATGATTTCTTGGACTTGAATCGCTTTCGAAAAATTTCCTCGCTGCTCGTATATATTCCTCAGCAAGATTTGATACCAGTAGTTGTCGGGTTGGCCATCTGCTGCCATACGTGCGTAGCGCTCTGCCTCTTCCATTCGCTGAGCTTCCATTTGGAGCTTGGCTATATTGTATTGGGCAGCTCGATTTTGAGGATCAATCTCAAGGATCTTCATAAATTGTTCCAAAGCCACTTCTTTTTTGCCACGGATCATCTCTGTCGAGGCAGAAATAAAGAGCCCACCTACATCAGGTGCTTTCTGGCCAGATAATCCTGGAAAATTTTGGCCATTTACAGGCAAACAAAGGATAAAAGCCATTGCCAGCAAGAGAAATGGTATACGCATATTATTCATAGAGCCAAAAGCTATGGGTGGAAGCGGGGATCGAAGGGCTGGATCGCGAAGATCTGCACGATGCGCTTTTCATATAAAAAACCAAGAATCACAGGAAATTACAACCAGATTCGACCGATTTCTAGACATGATCTACCATCTAGGCTATTCATTATAAGATGGATGCACACCATCTGATCTGTATTTTCATATCAGATGGTCTTATCTATCGTTGCAACTTACTGCTTACCTGTGTGACCAAATCCTCCGCTCCCTCGCACTGTTTCGGATAGGATTTCTACTTCCTCCCATGAAACTTGCGCGTGTCGAGCAATGACCATTTGTGCCACACGTGTTCCTTTTTCGATTACGTAGGGAACTTGACTAAGGTTGATCAGTGGGACTTTGATTTCGCCTCTGTAGTCGGCGTCGATAGTGCCAGGTGCGTTGATGACCGTGATGCCATGCTTGATTGCAAGCCCGCTTCGGGGCCTTACTTGGGCTTCGTAGCCTAGGGGCAATTCGATAAATAACCCTGTGGGGATCAAGCTTCGTTCCATCGGTTGGAGCGTCAGAGACTCCTCAATGTTGGCATACAGGTCTACACCCGCAGATCCAGAGGTAGCGTAAGATGGTAGCGGATGATCGCTTTTGTTGATGATTTTGACGGTGAGCATGGGAACAAATGTAAGGAATTTGATGGAGAGGCCTAATGTCTCTTCCTCAAGCATTCAACGTAAGGACCGCTAATAGATAGACCCATAGCACACCTAGGAAATGCCAGAAGAATGTAGCCACCTCAAAATATTTCCTTCCTTTTCCCTTGTACTTAGCCAGTACATAAACAAGAAATAAGAGTCCTCCCACGAGGTGTAGCGCGTGAACTCCTGTCAACATATATAGGTAAGCGACCTTTTGGCCAGAAGAATCAATGGTGAAGCCTTGTGAGAATAAGAGATACCACGCATAAATTTGACTTATAAGGAACGCGATACCTAACACAACAGAAGGGAGTAACAAAGCAGGCTTACCTTTCTTTATCCGCTGTGTATATCCTCTATGCAAGAGGATACTACTAGCGACAAGTAACAAAGAATTAAAATAAAATATATTTGGAATATCCAGTGGTTGTTTTTTTGTTTCTGTCAGCATAAATCCCAGGCTCAATGAGCCAAAAAGCAGGATAATGGTAATCATCAGCAGCCACATTCCCATCCTATTCACCATGTTTACATCACCACCTGTATTTGATTGTTGCATAGTAAGTTATTGAAAATCTTTACTGTATCTAACCTAGAAATCGTTTCAATGTTGCCACTTTCTTCGGTATACTTTCCACAATATATCAACCTTCACAAAGCGTAGGAGCTCATATATAGATCCTATGGTACGTGTTATCCTTTGATTTATTTCAATTTTTGAAATACATAAATCTTCCCTAAGATTGTCTCTGTAAAACGCAAGGATGTTGACTTAAAATCATATGCCTAGTCGAAGAGATCTACCTTATTTATTAACCCTACTAGAGGATGATTCTTGGATCGTCAGAAAGCATGTATCTGAAGCCTTAAGGTCATTTGGCCCAAAGCTCGCAAAAGTTGTCAGCAGCTACAAATATGGAATGGAACCCCAGTCTCTAGAAGTCCTAGAGGACATACTGGATGAGATCAAAGAGGAGACATTTAGCTCTGGCTGGATGAACTGGTTGGAAATCAGTAATACCAAGCTAGGACTCGAACGCGCCATGATCAATCTTTCCTTTTTACAATTTGGAGAAGAGGCTTTCCAGATTGAGCTAGAGCTTGACACGTTGGCAGAAGAATTTCTCCTTACCTCCAAGGACATGAGTGTGGATGGGTTGATGAAATTTATTTTTGAGGACAAAAAGTTCAAATCCCCAGGAGACCGAGACCAAAACCATCTTCATGATAGTTTACTCTTTACCCTTCGCCAGCGCGTAGGAAGCCAGATCTCCCTCTCCTGCCTGATCATCTTGTTGGGCTGGCGGATCGGATTGGAGCTTCACGGAATCCATATTCAAGGCAATTTTTTACCGATTTCCTTTGAAGGGGCCAAAATGCAAATGTACAATACCTACAACGCCGGTCTGCCTATCAAACGATCAGCCGCCCTCTACATAGAGGAAGCTTTTAAACGCAACTGCATCCTTCCCAGTGAGATGCGTGCGGAGGTGCATGAGATTGTCTCTCAAATCTTACGAAATACGATTGAGTTTTATCACAGAAGAGGAAAAAGTGATGACGCCAACCTCTACGCGGAGCGCTACAATCAGTTGATGGATACGCTCAAGGCAAGAGGCATGGTGGAGTGAGAAGAGAAAAAGGAATCGCAGTCTATAGGGTCATTTTTCACTACCCTAATTCTTACGCCCACCTACCTGGGCTACTAATTGTGAGAAAACAGAAAAAGATAAGGCGCTCCTAGATGGGGCGCCTGTTTTCTTTGATGAGAAATTAGGAGAGGCGATCACTCTTTATCGAAAATCCATCGGAAAGTCTTGATTGCCATGTGTGGAGTCTTTGATCCGTAGCATAAATGGCCCTCCCATGAGTTGGTCAAATTGAAGAGTGACAAAATGGTCTTTCCCTACTTTGTAAAATTGAGGCCTTATCACTGCCTCCTTGTTGTTGTTGTAAACAGTCACCTCCACTTGGTCTGCGACCCCATCGTCAAATTGTAGCCTGACGACTTTGCTGTGCGGTTCTATAAAGGCACGAACCCATTCGTTCTCATCAAAATGCCCGGTGTGTGAAACGCGCAAGGCTGCAAAGCCATCCATCCAAAATGACTGTACTTTGGAATAGGCTCCTGCCTCATCAGCAAACAACGCGCGGACTCTATAGATGTATTTGGCTCCTCGACGGAGGTCTCTGAGCGTCACCGAAGGCTGAGAGACACTTGCTGTACGCACGCCTTTTTCCTTGCTGATCTTGTACTGAACCTTGTATCCTGTAGCGCCAGGAATCGGTTCCCAAGCAAGGGTAGCAGTCTGTCTCGAAAGCACAGGTGGATCAAAAGTCCCTGGCACCCGCAACTGATCTTCTCCTTGAAAACTCTGCGAGCAGCCTTCTGTCGTGAAGATGATAGGCTCGGCAAACGTACTCTCATCTTCCTTGAAAATGGCAGAAAGTCGGACTTCATACGAAGTACATGGCTCAAGTTTGATGGCACTGATAAAAGTCTTGGAAGAAACCTTGGTCAACCAGTTGGGTCTATCTGCTTTGCGGAGTTGCAGGCGGTAAGCGTTGGCACCTTCTACATCTGCCCAGCTGATATAAGCAGAAGAGGAGGTCAGTGCATTTACATCGATCGTCTCAGGTGCTTTGACCTCTACGACTGGTATAGGTGGGGTCAATCCTTGAGATCGGGTCAAACTGTGGCGAAATCCACCTGGTGCAAATAAGGCGCGCATCCTTTCAGCCTGTCCTATGGTAAATAAATTCATGCATTTATCGTCCGAATAATCCATGAAATTGGATACCATGTCTTCGCCTTCGCAGCTCATAGCACCTTCCATACATCCATAGTGCTGACGACTACACAGAGGTGTGTCTTCGACTTCATCGTCTACATCACAACCTCCATCACCCGAGATGTGCTTGAGATTCAACCAGTGTCCGACTTCGTGTGTCGTAGTGCGCCCTAGATTAAACGGACCAAATACGGTCCCTCTCGTACCAAAAGCTTTGTAGTTGATGACTACCCCGTCTGTTTCTTTGGGTCCTCCTGGAAATTGTGCATATCCCAGCACGCCCATCGCCAGTGGACACACCCAAATATTGAGGTATTGGTCAGGTGCCCAGACGTCTACTCCGCCCATAGCACTGTACTTTACGCCATTTGTATTGGTGAAAAAGGAGGTTTTGCGTGTCTGTGTTCTTGTAATACCAGTGGTGGGATTTCCTTCTGGGTCTATTTTCGCTAGTTCAAATCGAATCCTAGCATTGGCTGCGCGTGGCTTGAAGATATCAGGGGTGAGGTCCTTATCAGGATTGCGACGTTGAAAGTCCTGATTCAATACTTTGATTTGGGAAAGTACCTGTGCATCGCTAATGTTTTGCTGATCTGTATTGTACACTACATGGACCACAACAGGAATCACGATATCTCCACGAATCCCATTGAATGAGCCCTTGGAAATCATCAATCGGTGATTCTCTATTCCCTTGATGGTTTGGCGCATTTGTGGATAGGATTGCATCAGGGATTCCATATGGCTGTGTGTCCCACATGAGCGTTGAAGCTGCGCAGGAACGATCACTACCCAGCATCCCAAAAGTATCACAGATAAAATCCAATGCTTTACTGCCCCAGCAAATCTCTTCATCAGCATGGTGTCACAGGTTCTTTGTTGTATGTATGTAAATAGCCAGAATCTATTATTCAAAAGAAACTGTACGATATTCTTCAGCATACCTCAGTCTCACGCTATAAAAGAATGTTCGTTTCAGCCTCTGCTTGAATCAGGGAATGGGAATGAATAATCGATTCGTAGCCAGCAAGTTTATCGTAAAGTTTTTCTATAGGCGATGGAGTTATGAGAAGTTATTAAATCAAACGACAATATGCCTGATGAGTTTCAGAGAGATTCTCCTAATACAATACAAGTGATTCATTAAAAACCCGCCAATTCCCGCTTGATATCTATGAATGGGAGTCTTTCTACTTTTTGTCCTTCCTTGCCCCCTTTTCTATCGTGTATGCTTTCTTATCAGTCGTTGGGATGTGCTTCTTTGTCAGCCGCACTTGGCCCTAAAAAAAATTATGCTACATTTGCGGCACAAATAGTCTAAGCGTGCTAAAAGAGACGATGCAAACTCTTTCCTCTCATTAGATGATTTGTTTTCATAGACAGGGGTGCCCAAAATTACGGGCTGAGATCATACCCTTAAAACCTGATCCTGGTAATGCAGGCGAAGGGAGTATAAGGTGCCGATAGCTTATCGGAGCATCCCCTGCTCATATAGTAACCTATAAAGAGCAAGACATGCGAAATTTACTAACATTTTTTACACTTAGCCTTTTCCCTCTATGGATGATGGCTCAAATGACTTTTACAGGTATAGTTACCTCTGAAGCTAACTTCCCCATTGTAGGGGCTTCAGTTAAGATTCCGACCCTCCAAACAGGAGACTTTACCAACTCACAAGGAGCGTTCACAATCCGCAACGTCTCCGAGGGTACATTTCAAGTAGAAATATCTGCAAGGGGATATGCAGCGATTAAGCAGACATTTTCATTTACTCAAGGCAATGACCGTGAGGTGCAAATTGTACTCAAAAAAGTGGCCGTGAGCGAGGAGGTCCTCATTACGGGACTACGCGCCAATCCAAGTACAGCTACTGCCTACTCTACCCTAGATGTAGAAGGAATCAAGGAACAAAATTTTGGTCAAGATTTTCCTTTTCTCCTCAATCGTCTCCCCTCTACCGTTGTGACCTCAGATGCAGGTGCAGGCATAGGATATACAGGGATTCGTATTCGTGGCTCCGATCCGACCCGTATCAATGTCACCCTCAACGGGATTCCCCTCAATGATTCTGAATCTCATGGTGTATTTTGGGTAAACCTACCTGACTTTGCCAGTTCTACACAAAATGTGCAGGTGCAGCGAGGCGTGGGAACCTCTACCAATGGTTCAGGTGCTTTTGGTGGAAGCATCAATGTGCAAACGCAGGGCAGCAACGATCTTCCCTATGTGTCGCTGACCAACGGCGCAGGTTCATTTAACACTTTCCGTCACACCTTATCAGCAGGTACAGGAAGGATCGGCAAAGGATTTTCGGCAGATGTACGCCTTTCTCGCATCAACTCTGATGGCTGGGTAGATAGAGGGTTCTCTGATCTGCAATCTTTCTTCACATCTGCTTCTTACTACGGCGAGAAGTCTTTTGTGAAAGCCAACGTATTCTCTGGGCAAGAGCAGACCTTCCAGTCATGGTACGGGATACCTGAAGCTCGCTTCCGCAACGATGCTGAAGGACTCGTCGCACACTACAACCGCAATGTAGGAGGATTATATGTAAATGAGGCTGACTCTATCAATCTGTTTGACTCGGACGAGCGCTACAACTATTACCTCTACGACAATCAGACAGATAACTATACGCAGACGCACTATCAGTTGCTGATGGGACATAGTTTCTCCGAGAATCTCACCCTAAGTGGGGGACTTCACTACACAAAAGGTCAGGGATTTTTTGAGGAATTTAGACGAGGAGAAGATGTACTAGACTATGGGACGATCTTTGGGCAGGATACTTCTGCTTCTACGGATCTGATTAGAAGAAGATGGCTGGACAATGATTTCTATGGAGTGATCTACTCTCTGAACTATGTCAAGTACAACAACAGCACCATCAATAGATATGCAAAGCTGGATCTTACCCTAGGTGGAGCAGCCAATATCTATGATGGAGACCACTTTGGGGAAGTCATTTGGGCACAGAGGGCTTTTGACAGTGACATCCGAGACGACTACTATTTCAACCGCAGCCGTAAGACAGATGCCAATATTTACCTCAAGGCCCTTCTCCGTCCGACTACGAAATTGTCTGCTTACTTGGATTTGCAATTTCGGACCATCGGCTATCGACTGGCTGACAGCACGCTAAATGCACCTGGAACAGACAATGATGGCCAAGCGATTGACGAAGACTTGAATTTCAACTTCTTCAATCCCAAAGTCGGCATCACGTATAATTTCGACGCAAAGAGCCAAGCCTACTTCTCTTTGAGCGTAGCCAATCGCGAGCCCGTGCGCTCAGACATCATCGACGCTCCCGAAGGACAAGATACACGTCCCGAACAACTCTACGACTTCGAATTGGGCTACCGATTTGGAGGTAAGACACTACAGTTCGAGGCAAACGCTTATTACATGTACTACATTGACCAGTTGGTGCTCACAGGTGCCCTCAACGATGTAGGAGCGAATGTCCGTCAAAATGTAGATCGAAGCTACCGTACAGGGATCGAGCTTGTCGTCGATTGGCAGATCACAGATTGGTTGGCTTGGCGCCCGAACTTGACATTGAGTCAGAACAAGATTCTTTCTTTCGACCAACTGATCTACAATTATGTACCTTTTGAAATCGAGGTAAATACACTTGAGAATACAGACATCGCTTTTTCTCCCAGTGTCATTGCAGGTTCAGAGCTTGCTGCTACACCTATAGACGGTCTGGAGATTGCCTTGCTGAGCAAATATGTAGGTCAGCAGTTCCTCGACAATACCAGCAACGAAAGCCGATCGATCGATGCCTTCATGGTACACGACCTCCGCATCAACTATGATCTACCAATCGAAGGCGTCAAAGGCATCCGATTGGGATTATTAGTCAATAATCTTTGGGATACGCGCTACGCGGTCAACGGCTACACGTACAGCTTCAGAACAGGTGGCCCTTTGATTACAGAGAATTATTACTATCCTCAAGCAGGTAGAAACTTTTTGGCGAGTCTGATCATTGATCTATAAGTCAGACGATAGATTATAAAATAAAAGGCGACAGAACGAAAAAGAACCCCCTGGCTTTCACAAGTCAGGGGGTTTGCATACTATCCTAATCACTAATATCATTCTTCATCCACGGGGTTAATGGAATGAAGAACTTGGTATCACAATTCTTATAAGACCATGTTTGGAACAATGAAAATCTAGCTAAAGATCCGAGATTTCAGGTTTTGACGAAAGCTATTTTGTGAGATTTAGTGGGTCTAAATCGATCAAAATAGATGACGCTCAGGTTCTGAAAGCGCAAACTTTTCGCAGATTTGAGGATTCAAACATGGTCTAACTGTTTGATTTAGGTTTAAAAGTGGAAAGCGCGATATACACGCCTTCCTGGTTTAGTAATGTATAAATGAAAATTACTGGATCACCATTTTACGGCGACCGAGATTCTGTCCGTCTACTTCAATTGTGTAGATGTACGTTCCTGCAGCTAGTTCGCCATCGTTTATGATGACCTGTCCAGCACCTGTTTCTACTTGGAAACGACGGATTTCTGAACCTGTCACATCATATACAATGATAGAAGCAGGACCTATTTCTGAAGGTACTTTGTATTCGATGATGGTAGAACCATCCGCAGGATTGGGATAATTTTGATCCAACTCTACTTTATCAAACGGTGTGAGCGTATTCTGTCGGATAGAAGGCTCTGCTTCGACACCTAGCTTTTCTTCCAGTGTTTGAAGACGTGCCTCTAGTTTGGCGATGATGTCTTGCTGCTCTTTGATGGCTTCATTTAAGACAGGGATGATGGCTTCGTAACGCATCACGACAAAGTCATCTGTTCCTTCGTATGGATGCTGCGCTTGCTGTACAGCAGAAGGGATAATTTTCTCTACATCTTGAGCGATGAATCCATACTGTACGCCTTTGGCCATTCCATAGTTTTCAATACGCTCTTGCTTGTATTTGTAAGTCACACCTGATAGCTGATCCACTATATCAAGGGCGTTTCCAATCGGACGTACATCTTCTTTCAGTTTAAGATCAGAAGGTGTCCAATTTCCTCCAATAGCTACGGCTGATCCATAAAGGGTGAATACATTGCCAGGAATTGCGTTGGAAGAGAAGAAACCAACCAATGGTCCACATCCATAATCGGCTCCTAAAGGCCCAGTAGTTGTTCCTTGAGGTGATGTCCACCAGTAGCGGTTGTCATCAAAGACAAGTGTAGGGATCAACGCTCCTGGAGAAACTCTTGTTGTCCGCTGGACACCCAAACTTACAGCTGAACTGAGGTTAACCTGTGCACGGAAACCATAGAGATCACAACCTGTAGAGGTAGGACCAGGAACGCCACCAGATTCTCCAATAGCTGTAAACTTACCGTTTTGATTAAACGGTCCTCCTGGAGGGAAAATCCCTAAACTGTTCGAAGGATTTACCTGTGCTTGAGCCGTCACGCAGAGCATCAGCGTAAGAGCTACTGTCGCAATTAATGTGAGTAAAAATCGCATAACGTAATATAAATAGATGGTTAACAGGTTGTGAGCAAAGGGCTCACAATCCCAAAAAATGATAATTGGGCGACTGTTTGGATCTCACAGCTAACATCCTCAGTCTAGATTGTTGGGTTATGACGAATGCTACTTTATGGATTCAGGTTGGTACTGAGAAATGGTGCAAAATGTAAAAACAGACGAATTCAAATTTGTAGAAGACAACTGTCAGGGGGAATAACGAATCTCAAACAGCTACTTCTAAAGGGTGCTTGATTAGGGTAATAAGAGAAGGTATAGGGAACCCTTACGGGGCAATAGGTCCCCTAAAACCTCCTTGTTTACTATATATTATTGGATTACCATCTTGCGACGGACTACATTTTGTCCTTCTACTTGGATGGTATAGATATAAGTTCCTGCGGCTAGTTCTCCTGCATCGATTTCTACTGAACCAAAGCCTGAACGTACTTCAAAGCGATTGACTTCCGCTCCTGTGACATCAAAAATCACCAGTTGAGCTTGTGCAATTTCTGCTGGAATGGTATAGTCGATGATCGTTCTGCCATCTGCGGGATTGGGACGATTCTGATTCAGCTTGATTTCACCAAATGGTCCTGAAGGCGTCTGGTTAGGAGCTTCATTGTCGCGAATGTCTAGTTTAGACTCTACGTCATTCAGGCGCTCCAGCAAGCGATTGATCACTGCCTGCTGATCATCGATGATTTCTTGCTGCTCCTTGATTGCCTCAGTCAATACAGGGATAATTCCATCGTAGTTCATCACGACATAGTCATCCTCTTCTCCTGTAGGCGTGATGGCAGGACGTACCAGTTCTGGAATAACTTTTTCTACCTCTTGCGCGATGAATCCATACTGTCGCTCATCTGAGAGTCGGAGTTCTGGACGTACATCCGTATTGTAGTTGTAGGTTACACCTGACAGTTGCTGAACCGTTTCTATCGCGCTTCTAATCGGCTTGATGTTGCGCTTCAGCTTACGATCTGAAGCCATCCACATACCACCTACAGCATTGGCTGATCCATAAATTGTATAGCTCGTGGTACTAGCTACAGAGTAAAAAGCCAATAAAGAACCACAGCCAAAGTCAGGACCTACGGTAGAAGCAGGAGCTGCTCTTCGTCCACTTATCCAGAGTGCGTCGCTTTCAAAAGCTAGGGTAGGCACGGTGAATACAAAAGGAGGAGAAGTAGGAAAAATACTAATGGAAGCTTGCTGCAAACCAAGGTTGACCGCAACGTTGGAGGCAAACTGGGCTCTGAAGCCATACAGATCACAACCGTTTGCTGTAGGAACGGGAACGCCCCCAGATTCTCCAATTGCCGTAAACTGTCCATTGGGATTAAACGCTCCTCCAGGAGGAAATATCCCTAAGCTGTTAGAAGGAGTGACCTGTGCCTGAGCGGAAATGCAAAACATCAGCGTCAGCGCAAGTGTGGTGCACAATGTGAGTAAAAAACGCATAAATGTAAATGTCTAATGGGTTAGGTTGTAGGGAGTCGATGTACTCACCAACAACAAATGATTGCTTACTAAAAAATTCGCTAAATAGATCTCGTAAAAGAGGTTCAAACTCCCAGGATTATACCTGGGAATCTGAACGCTCCGCCTATACGTTATTGAATGATCATCTTGCGACGAGCTACGCTCTGACCTTCTACTTCGATGGTGTAGAGGTACGTACCTGCAGCTAGTTCTCCTGCTTGGATCTCAACAGAACCAAAGCCTGGATTTACTTCAAAACGATTCACTTCTGCACCTGTGATGTCAAAGATCACCAACTGTGCCTGTGCAATTTCTGATGGGATGGTATACTCGATGATGGTCATACCATCAGCAGGATTGGGACGGTTCTGGTTCAATTTGATTTCACCAAATGGCCCAGCAGGTGTCTGTATCTCACGGTCAATTTTTAGTTTAGATTCAATATCTTGGAGACGGTTGAGCAATTGATCAATGATGGCCTCCTGTGATTCGAGTCTGACTTCTTGCTCCTCGATAACTTCTTGCTGCTCTTTGATGGCTTCTGTCAATACTGGAATGATTCCGTCATAGTTCATTACGACATAGTCATCCACTTCTCCTGTTGGTGTGATAGCTGGGCGTACCAATTCAGGAAGTACTTTCTCTACTTCTTGCGCGATGAATCCATACTGAAGCTCGTTGCTCAGACGAAGCTCTGGACGCACGTCTGTGTTGTAGTTGTAGGTCACACCTGCTAGCTGCTGTACCGTCTCGATCGCTCCTCTGATCGGCTTGATGTTGCGCTTCAATTTACGGTCTGAAGCCATCCACATACCACCTACTGCATTGGCAGATCCGTAGATTGTATAACTTGTTGTACTCGTAGCAGAGTAGAATGCCAACAAAGGACCACAACCAAAGTCAGGACCTACCGTGGTAGGTGTAGTTGTACTTCTTCCAGTTATCCAGAAGGTAGGATTTTCAAATGACAAAGTTGGGACATTGAAAATGAAGGGTGGATTGGGTGGAAAAATGAATATTTCCGCTCTTTGTATCCCTAGGTTGACTGCTAGATTAGGAGTAAACTGCGATCTGAAACCGTAGAGATCACAACCGTTTGCTGTAGGTCCAACGACACCACCCGATTCTCCAATCGCTGTAAACTTAGCATTAGGGTTGAAAGGTCCTCCAGGAGGGAATATCCCTAAATTGTTCGAAGGGGTTATCTGTGCTTGAGCTGAAATGCTAAACATCAGCGTCAATGCAAGTGTCATGCATAATGTGAGTAAAATACGCATATGGTTAATGTATAAGGGGTTAGGTTGCAGTGAGTCGAGGTACTCACCGACAAAAAATGATTGCTTACGGAAAAGAATCGTTTGAATAGAGCTTATAAAAGAGCTCCAAACTCCCAGGATTATCCCTGGGAATCTGAACGCTCTGCCTATACGTTACTGAATCACCATCTTGCGAGGGGTCATGCTCTGACCTTCTGCTTCGATGGTATACAGATAAGTTCCTGCGGCTAGTTCTCCAGCCTGAATCTCTACGGAGCCGAAGCCTGCCTGTACTTCGTAGCGGTTGATTTCTGCTCCAGTGACATCAAAGATCACCAGTTGGGCCTGTGCGATTTCTGTAGGGATGGTGTAGTCAATGATTGTTCTTCCATCGGCAGGATTGGGACGGTTTTGATTCAACTTGATTTCACCGAAGGGGCCTTGAGGCGTCTGGTTGCTAGGCTCATCGTTTTGGATACCTAGTGTTGCTTCTACCTCTTGTAGACGATTGACCAACTGGTCGATAACCAACTGCTGCTGCTTCATGAAGCTCTGCTGCTCGTCGATGACCGTTTGCTGCTGGTCGAGGCGCAATTCCTGCTCCTCAATCGTAATTTGCTGATCGTCCATGACTTCCTGCTGCTCTTTGATCGCCTCGGTCAATACTGGAATAATTCCATCATAGTTCATCACGACATAGTCATCTTCCTCACCGAAGGGATCTACTGCTGGGCGGACCAATTCTGGAAGTACTTTTTCTACTTCTTGCGCGATGAAGCCATACTGAAGCTCGTTGCTCAGACGAAGCTCTGGACGGACGTCTGTGTTGTAATTGTAGGTGACACCTGCCAATTGCTGGACTGTTTCGACAGCACCTCTGATAGGCTTAATGTTACGCTTCAACTTACGGTCTGATGCCATCCACATACCGCCTACAGCATTGGCAGAACCGTAGATCGTGTAGCTTGTCGTACTTGTAGCCGAATAGAATGCCAACAGGGGTCCACAGCCAAAGTCAGGACCAGCTGTAGTTGGCGTAGTACTTGTGGATTTTCCCGTAATCCAAAAAGTGAAGTTTTCAAAAGTTAAGGTGGGGATGTTGATCGGGAAGGTCCCAAAATTGAAAGACTGAATTCCCAGGTTGATTGCAAGATCTGGATTCGCTTGTGCTCTAAATCCATACAAATCACAACCTGAAGCTGTAGGTCCAGGTACGCCTCCAGATTCGCCAATGGCTGTAAACTTCGCATTGGGATTGAAGGGACCTCCAGGTGGGAAAATACCCAAGCTGTTAGACGGAGTCACCTGAGCCTGTAGGGCGGTTCCTAGCATGAAGACGGTAGCTAGAGTCAAACACAAGGTAAATAGCCTTTTCATAAATAGCTGTTTATATAGTGTGAATGAAATGTATGTGGGTGGGGACGACCACATGAAAAACATGAAATCAGCTTCGAAAGCTTTACCCAACCTCTATATAGGAGACAAGAGGTTGGGACTTAGCTTATATGTTTTATTGAATCACCATCTTGCGACGCGCTACATTTTGTCCTTCGACTTCAAGTGTGTACAGATAAGTACCTGCAGCGAGTACGCCTTCTTGAATTTCGACAGATCCAAAACCTGTTTCGACTTTGTAGCGCTTCACCTCTGCTCCTGTGACGTCAAAGATCACAAGTTGAGCCTGTGCGATTTCTGTAGGGAGTGTATATTCGATGATAGTATTTCCATCTGCGGGATTGGGACGATTCTGATTCAACTTGATTTCACCATAGGGGCCTTGAGGATTCTGATTGGCGGGGAGATCGCTTTGGATGCCCAAAGTAGCCTCTACCTCTTGCAGGCGATTCATCAACTGATCAATGGCCAATTGTTGCTTCGCGATGATGCCTTGCTGTTGGTCTACCACTGTCTGCTGCTCCTCCATGAAGCCCTGCTGCTGATCAATCACAACTTGCTGCTGATCAAGGCGACGCTCCTGGTCTTCAATCGTAACCTGCTGGTCGTCCATGATTTCTTGCTGCTCTTTGATCGCCTCTGTCAATACTGGAATGATCCCGTCGTAGTTCATGACGACATAATCATCTTCTTCGCCAAAGGGATCTATGGCAGGACGAACCAACTCGGGGAGAATCTTTTCTACGTCTTGGGCAACAAATCCATATTGGCGGTCATCGCTCAGGCGAAGGTCTGGACGATACTCCGTATTGTAGTTATAGGTGACACCAGCCAGTTGCTGTACCGTTTCGATCGCATTGCTGATAGGCTTGATGTCACGCTTAAGTTTACGATCCGAACCTACCCACATGCCACCGATGGCATTGGCAGAACCGTAAATCGTGTAGGTAGTAGGGTTGATGGGGTTGTAAAATGCTAAGACAGGGCCACAACCATAGTCAGAACCTCCCTGAGAAGAACCAGAAGGACCCGAAATCCAAAAAGTAAAACCTTCGAAGGTAAGCGTAGGAAATTCAATAAAAGTACCAAAGTCGATTCTCTTGATACCGAGATTGACAGAAAGACCAGGTCTGAACTGGGAGCGGAATCCATAGAGATCACAGCCTGCGCCTCCTAGCGTAGGTCCAGGAACACCCCCAGACTCACCAATAGCTGTAAACCTTCCATTGGGATTAAAGGTCGTTCCAGGGGGAAAAATACCCAGATTATTAGAGGCTGTCAACTGGGCATGTACGGCTCCTCCCATCAAAATTACGAGGGCAAATGTCAAAAAAGATGTGAGTAGAAGTTTCATATGTAATGGGATAAGGGTTAGATGATTGTTTGTGAGTTTTTATGTGCACATCTAAAGATGCAATCTGATCATAGGAAGCTTGCTCGAGCCTCAGATGAGAGGCCCGAACGAAGCTTAAATCATTTACTGGATCACCATCTTGCGACGCGCGACGCTTTGTCCTTCGACTTCAAGTGTGTACAGATACGTACCTGCAGCTAGGACGCCATCTTGGATCTCGACTGATCCAAAGCCTGTTTCGACTTTATAGCGCTGGACCTCTGCTCCCGTAATGTCAAAAATCACCAACTGAGCCTGCGCAATCTCTGTAGGGAGCGTGTACTCAATGATGGTATTTCCATCTGCGGGATTGGGACGATTCTGGTTCAACTTGATCTCATCAAAAGGACTTTGAGGGTTTTGATTGGCAGGGACATCACTTTGAATACCCAAAGTAGACTCTACCTCCTGTAGACGATTCATCAACTGATCAATGGCCAATTGCTGCTTCGCGATGATGCCCTGCTGCTGATCGATCGTGATCTGCTGGTCATCCATGATCTCTTGCTGCTCCTTGATCGCCTCTGTCAAGACTGGGATGATGGCTTCGTAACGCATCACGACATAGTCTGCCTGTCCATCATACGGGTCCTCAGCTTGTCTTACAGCAGATGGAATGAGTTTTTGGACATCTTGCGCAATGAATCCATACTGTAAACCTCTAGCCATCCCTTCGGATTGGATACGCTCTTCCTTGTATCGATAAGTTACACCTGACAGCTGCGTGACCATATCCAGTGCATTCCCAATCGGACGTACATCTTCCTTCAATTTGAGATCAGAAGGTGTCCAGTTTCCGCCGTTGGCCACAGCAGAACCAAAAAGCGTATACACATTTCCACTGATAATATTTCTCGAAGAGTAAAAGGCTATTGTAGCTCCACAGCCCCAGTCTGATCCTAACACACCTGCAGGATCTCCTTGGGGAGATGTTATCCAGAAACGGTTATCGTCGAATACGAGCGTTGGAATCGTTTGACCTCGAGATACTCTGGTCGTTGTCTGTATCCCCAAACTTACAGCAGAGGTACTTAGTTTTGAATTGGGGTTAACGCTAAGCTGAGCGCGGAAACCATAAAGATCACAACCTGTGACTGTACCATTGGGAGCACCTCCTGATTCGCCGATAGCAGTAAATTTACCAAATGGGTCAAACGGAGATCCTGGAGGGGAGATGCCCAAGAAATCAGACTGCGTAATTTGAGCTTGCACTGTCATGCATAGCATCAGCGTAATCGCTAGGGTTGTAATTGATGTGAGTAAAAAACGCATAATGTAATGTGAATAGAAGGTTGATAGGTTGTGAGTAAAGTCCTCACTATTAAATAGATTGTAATAGTTGAGTGCCTGACTTCAGCATCTAGGATCTAGATGCTTGTCAAAAAATGTATATGGTGAGAAGGTAAAGGGGACCTCCACAATACAATAGGTCCCCTAAACCTCTTTCATGGTCTATGTATTACTGGATCACCATCTTGCGACGCGCGATGCTTTGTCCTTCGACTTCAAGTGTGTACAGGTAAGTACCAGCAGCTAGTTCCCCTTCCTGAATCTCTACCGATCCAAAGCCTGTTTCGACTTTATAGCGCTGGATCTCTGCTCCTGTGACGTCAAAGATCACGAGCTGAGCCTGTGCGATTTCTGTAGGGAGTGTATATTCGATGATGGTATTACCATCTGCGGGATTGGGACGATTTTGATTCAATTTGATCTCACCAAAAGCTCCTTGAGGGTTTTGATTGGCAGGGACATCATTTTGAATACCCAAAGTAGATTCTACTTCTTGTAGGCGATTCAATAGCTGATCAATAGCCAATTGCTGCTTCGCAATGATGCCTTGCTGCTGGTCGATCACGGTCTGCTGCTCCTCCATGAAGCCTTGCTGCTGATCTAAGCGCAACTCTTGCTCTTCAATAGTGACCTGCTGGTCATCCATGATCTCTTGCTGCTCTTTGATCGCCTCTGTCAATACTGGAATGATTCCATCGTAATTCATCACCACAAAATCATCTTCTTCGCCATAGGGGTCTATCGCTGGACGTACCAACTCAGGAAGCACCTTTTCTACTTCTTGCGCAACAAAACCATACTGAAGCTCATCGCTCAAGCGAAGCTCCGGTCGAACCTTTGTGTTGTAGTTGTAAGTTACACCTGCCAGTTGTTGGACTGTCTCGATCGCATTGCGGATAGGCTTGATGTTGCGCTTGAGCTTGCGATCTGAAGCCATCCACATACCGCCGATGGCATTGGCAGAGCCATAAATGGTGTAGCTTGTGGTACTGATAGGAGAGTAAAAGGCCAACAAAGGACCACAACCAAAATTAGGACCTACGGTAGGGGGCGCAGCACCTGTACTAACAGAAGTACCTGTAATCCAATGAGAGGGTCCTTCAAAAGAAAGAATAGGCAACTCAATTGTAGCAAAGCTAGTAAATCGCTGAATGCCCAAATTGACAGATAAATTGGGATTCACTTGCGCTCTAAATCCATAAAGATCACAACCTGTGACTGTAGGTCCAGGAGCACCTCCTGATTCCCCAATGGCTGTAAACTTCCCATTGGGATTGAAAGGTCCTCCAGGAGGGAAAATACCCAGATTATCAGATGGAGTTACCTGAGCCTGAACGGCTGTCCCCAGCATGAATATGCAGACTAGGGTCAAAGAAAATGAGAGTAGCTTTCTCATAAATAGCTAAATAATGAGTGGATAAATACATGTGAATTCAAGGACCCACATGAAAAATTAGATATCGAGTTCGAAAGCTGTACCGAACCTCCTTCCAGAGGTTCGGATTTTTTATATATCATTTATTGGATCACCATCTTGCGACGAGCAACACTCTGCCCTTCTACTTCAATGGTGTACAGATAAGTTCCTGCAGCGAGTTCGCCAGCTTGAATCTCTAGTGATCCAAAGCCTGCTTGCACTTCAAAACGGTTGACTTCCGCTCCTGTGACATCAAAGATCACAAGCTGAGCCTGAGCAATTTCTGATGGGATGGTGTAGTCGATGATGGTTCTGCCATCGGCAGGATTGGGACGGTTCTGGTTCAACTTGATCTCACCAAATGGTCCTTGAGGCGTCTGGTTGCTAGGAGTTTCATTTTGAATGCCTAGTCTTGACTCTACTTCTTGTAGACGACCTATGAGTTGATCGATCACCGCTTGCTGCTTCTCGATAAGTGCCTGCTGCTGATCATTACGTAGCTCCTGATCGTCGATGATCACGATCTGATCCTCTATAATTTCTTGCTGCTCCTTGATCGCCTCTGTCAAGACTGGGATGATTCCGTCATAGTTCATTACGACAAAGTCGTCTTCTTCTCCATCAGGATTGATCGCTGGACGTACCAGCTCAGGGATCACTTTCTCTACCTCTTGAGCAACAAATCCATACTGTAAGCCGTCTCCAAGGCGAAGCTCTGGACGTACCTCTTGATTGTAGTTGTACGTCACGCCTGACAACTGCTGGACAGTTTCAATGGCACTACGGATGGGCTTGATGTTGCGCTTCAACTTGCGATCTGAAGCTACCCACATACCGCCAATAGCATTGCCTGAGCCATAAATGGTATAACTAGTTGTACTCGTAGAAGAATAAAAGGCCAATAAAGGACCACAACCGAAATTACCTCCCGCGGTAGATGGAGGATTGCTTGTAGAAGATCCTGAAATCACAAAGGAAGTACCCTCAAATACCAAAGCAGGTAAAGGGAATCTAAGTGTTCCGAAAAGTAGGTTCTGAATCCCTAGATTGACGGCAAGATTCGGATTGATTTGGGCTCTGAATCCATAGAGATCACAACCAGAAGACGTAGGTCCTACAACCCCACCTGATTCACCAATAGAAGTAAATTTCCCATTTGGGTTAAAAGCACCTCCTGGAGGGAAAATCCCAAGGTTATTAGAACCTGTCAATTGAGCTTGTGCCGCTCCACCCATCATAAGTATCAGGGCAAATGTCAAACATGATGTGAGTAGAAATTTCATATATAGTCGAATAAGGGTTTACAAATTATGCACTTATGAAAAGTAGCATGTGATGAATAGAAGCCCGTCCGAACCTCATAGGAGAGGTCCGAACAGAGCTTGTGTATCTTATTGAATGATCATCTTACGACGTGCTACACTCTGTCCTTCTACTTCGATAGAATAGAGGTAAGTACCCGCTGCGAGTTCACCTGCTTGGATCTCTACTGATCCAAAGCCTGGCTGTACTTCAAAGCGATTAATAACCGAGCCTGTGATATCAAATATGACCAACTGAGCCTGTGCAATTTCAGTAGGGATGGTATATTCAATGATGGTATTACCATCTGCAGGATTGGGACGATTCTGGTTCAGCTTCACCTCACCAAAGGGACCTGAAGGTGTCTGACTAGTAGGTGCATTTTGGATACCTAGTTTAGACTCAATCTCCTGAAGACGCGTCAATAGCTGATCGATAACCGCTTGCTGCTTGTCATTGCGGATGTCTTGCTCCTCAATGATGATCTGCTGCTCTTCGATTGTGATCTGCTGGTTGTCCATCACTTCCTGCTGCTCCTTGATCGCCTCAGTAAGTACTGGGATGATTCCGTCATAGTTCATCACGACGAAATCGTCTTCTTCTCCATCAGGATTGATCGCTGGACGTACCAATTCAGGAAGTACTTTCTCTACCTCTTGCGCAACAAATCCATACTGAAGCTCATCACTTAGACGTAGCTCTGGACGTACATCTGTATTGTAGTTGTAAGTTACACCTGCAAGCTGCTGTACTGTCTCGACTGCATTGCGGATCGGCTTGATATTGCGCTTGAGCTTACGGTCAGACGCCATCCACATACCACCGATGGCATTACCTGAACCATAGATCGTATAGCTAGTAGTGCTTGTCGCTGAGTAGAATGCCAATAAAGGACCACAGCCAAAGTCAAAGCCTGCTGTACTGGGTACAGTACTACCAGCTGCTTTACCGTTGATCCAAAACGTACGGCTATCAAAAACTAAGGCAGGGACAAACTTAAACTTGGAGAAAGGGCTTCCTTCTTGAAGGCCTAAATTAATCGCCAGGTCAGGAGCAACCTGTGATCTGAATCCATAAAAGTCACAACCAGAAGCAGTAGGGCCAGGAACGCCTCCAGACTCACCAATGGCGGTAAATTGCCCGTTGGGATTGAAAAAACCGCCAGGAGGGTAGATACCCAAACTATTGGAAGGTGTAACCTGAGCCTGTGCAGCTCCTCCCAATACAAATAGAAGTGTCAAAATCAGAGATGATGTGAGTAAAAATCTCATGTCAGATGAAGGGTTAATTTTAAAAATGTTGAATAATGCGGTTTTTAGGTTTTAGGATGAATGAATGCATATGAGTGTTCCAGCTCATATACATATGAAAGAATTTATACAGGGTATATCCGAACCTTTAGAAGAGGCTCGGATATACATGTTCGTTTTACTGGATGACCATCTTGCGACGTGCCACACTCTGTCCTTCTACCTCGATAGAATAGAGGTAAGTACCAGCGGCAAGCTCTCCTGCTTGAATCTCGACTGATCCAAAGCCTGGCTGTACATCAAAGCGGTTGACGATCGCCCCTGTGATGTCAAATATGACCAATTGAGCCTGAGCGATTTCAGTAGGAATGGTATACTCAATGATTGTGTTACCGTCGGCAGGATTCGGACGATTTTGATTCAGCTTCACCTCACCAAATGGACCTGCGGGTGTCTGATTGATTGGCTCATCATTCTGAATGCCTAGCTGAGACTCGATCTCCTGGAGACGGTTCAACAACTGATCTATCACTGCTTGCTGCTTGTCATTGCGGATGTCCTGCTCCTCAATGATGACTTGCTGCTCGTCGATGATTTCTTGCTGCTCCTTGATCGCCTCAGTTAGTACAGGAATGATTCCATCGTAGTTCATCACAACGAAGTCGTCTTCCTCTCCATAAGGATCAATCGCGGGACGGACCAACTCAGGAAGGATCTTTTCCACCTCCTGTGCGACGAATCCGTATTGAAGCTCATTGCTCAGACGCAGTTCAGGACGTACTTCTGTATTGTAGTTGTAAGTCACACCTGCCAATTGCTGTACTGTCTCGATCGCATTGCGGATAGGCTTGATGTTGCGCTTCAACTTACGGTCAGAAGCCATCCACATACCACCAATCGCATTGGCAGATCCATAGATCGTATAGCTCGTCGTACTTGTAGCAGAATAAAACGCCAATAGCGGACCACACCCGTAGTCAGGACCTGCTGTGCTTGCTGGAGAGCTTGTAGATTTGCCTGTAATCCACATAGAGAAATCTTCAAATGCGAGTACAGGAATATCGATAGCCAAACTACCAAAGTTGAACTGTTGGATACCTAGATTAATGGCTACGTCAGGATTTAGCTGGGCGCGGAATCCATACAAATCACATCCTGAAGAAGTAGGCCCGACTACTCCGCCAGATTCACCGATAGAAGTGAATTTTCCTTTAGGGGTAAAAGGTCCTGGGGGTGGAAAAATACCCAGGTTATTAGAAGGCGTAAGCTGAGCAAAGGCCATTTGACCTAAGAAAATCAGACTAATAAAAACAATACTTGCGGTGACTAATTTTCGCATAATATATAGTTTAATCAAAAGTGTGAATGGGTGGTTTAGGTACAACCATCAAAAATCTTTATGACATCGATTCTCTTTCTTTTAGGAGACAATTCACAACCTTTCAGACCGTGTATTACGGGCCCAATCATGTGGTTAATGAGATTGTTTTTTAGCGTTGGACAGACTACTTCTGCCCTACCCTCACAAAGTCTGAGAAATCAATAATTTATGTGCTATTGTGTGTTCAAACAGAGAAATATGATGCATACCTTAAGTAGCACCCAATAACCACTTTTTTGCCAAATCACATATACAGTGACCACAGGTCTCTATCAAAGGAGTCCTAACGAATACAAGCAAATGAAAAACTTAAATTGTTAAGATTGCATACTTCCCCTCTTTAAATTAGGAAACATGAATATCACCTCACAGGTAGATATCTACCGATGATGTAGTGACTGACTTTCTTTCCCCAGTCATCTCTTCCCATGCATAGTTTCTCCATGCTGGTCGTTATGCAACCAGTTTCAAAATTTTACATGTGTTGTGGTCGAAATTAAGATATGTATGCTTTGGCTAGTAAAAGAAGAAAGGCGTTTTACCCCTATGCTTTTCTTCTTTGATTTCTAGATAAATAAATTTCCTTTGTCGAACAAATAAGTTTTCATCATATATTCAAAATTCATTGCTACAATCTGTATTTACCCATTTTTACCCTGTAAAGCGAATGAGTGTTAGCCAAAAAATCACCACAATTTTCTCCCAGACAAATTTTCTTTTGACTGAATGGTACAATCAACCGTACGGAATATATATCAAGAGTGGCTACATATTGATAATTCATAATATATAAAAAATTAGATATTGCGAGCCTTTCATGACACATTCGGTTTAAAGCCCTATATTCGCTCAATTTTGAGATATGCCCGTAATTCCAATGACGCTTTCACGCCAGCTTAAAGACACTGTAGAATCACATATACAGTCCCTGAAGTTTGACGATATGCAACCCGCTAATCTGTACGAACCGATGGCTTACATCCTTTCTATGAAGGGAAAACGCATTCGTCCTATCCTAACTATGCTTGCTTATCACTCCGTTTCGGGAAAATCCCCTGAAGAGGCCATCGATTTAGCAAGTGCAGTGGAGCTATTCCATAATTTCACGCTGATGCATGATGACATTATGGATCGTGCCCCCATGCGTAGAGGAATGCCCACCGTCCACATCAAATGGAACAGTGACGTAGCCATCCTCTCAGGCGATGCTTTGTTCGCTTTTTCTATGATTTTGGTCGTCAAAGAATTTCCTGCGCTAGCAGCACCTCTAGCTAAAGAGTTCGGCCAAGTAGCTATGGAGGTATGTGAAGGCCAAATGGAAGATATGGATCTTGCCCAACTCGATACGGTCACGATTCCCTCTTACCTCGAGATGATCCGCAAAAAAACCGCCGCCCTCCTCGGAGGCTGTATGAGCCTAGGTGCATTGGCCGCAGGAGCCGCTACCGAACTTGTCGCTCAATATAAGGCGTATGGAGAAGCCTTAGGTATCGCCTTCCAACTACAGGATGACCTAATGGATGCCTTCCCTCCCGAAGGATTTGGAAAGCAAGTAGGAGGAGACATCATCGAAAATAAGAAAACGTACCTGCTCCTCAGAGCAAAGGAACTCGCAACACCCGAACAGTTGACCGTCCTCAATGGCTGGATTGGGAAAGAGGACTTTGACCCACAGGAAAAGGTTGAGGCTGTCCTGGATATTTTCCGCCAAACACAAATAGAGCGTCATACCCAAGCACTGATCAAAGATTATTTTGACAAAGCCATCGAACTGGGTGACCAGCTTAGCTCTCAGGTAAATTTTAGCCCTGTGAGATCCTATCTGCAAGAGATCGCTAAGCGGCAGGTTTGAGATAGCTTCTTGAGTTGATTTTCTCGCATCTGAAATATATTCCAACAATTTGCATTTGTTTATTCTGGAAATTTCTCAAACTTGTACCAAAAGATAACTGTAATCAATCTTATGGTACTTGAATCTTTGTTTGATTCCCCTGTTGCCTGTAGCATATTGGTTCTCATCACAGGCGTGAGTATTTGGGGACTCCTAAGAGAAGATTTTAGAGACAAGCATACGTTACTTCCTTATGATATGCTCGTCTATAAGGAGTATTGGAGAATGCTGACTAGTGGGTTTGTGCACGGAAATACCACGCACCTTCTGCTAAACGGTATCACGCTGTTCTTTTTCAGTTTCATGGTAGAGGCCAAAATAGGTCATCTAGAATTTGCTATCTTGTACCTTGCTTCTCTGCTGATAAGCAATGGGTTTGTCGTCCTAAGATATTACAACGATACCACCTATGAGGGAAGCTTGGGTGCGTCAGGTGCCATTAGTGGTATTGTCTTGGCTGCAGTCCTGATGAATCCCCATTTGACCTTTGGGATACCCATCTTATCTGATTATCTCCCGTTCTTGACATTACCAGCTTACATTGCAGCTGGGATATACATATTATATACTCTTATCAGCATGTTTCTCCCTGTCAAACAATCCATCAATCACTTGGCCCATTTGACAGGTGCACTAGCAGGTATAGGATTGAGTTTTTTGCTCAAGCCAGGCCTGTACGACTTTTTGGTTGAGTCATTTAAGTATATCTAAAACAGGAAACCGATTGATAAGGTCGCAAGTTTTCAGCAAAGTGAATCCTTGCTGATAGGTATGAAAAGTCGATACTTTCTTTCGAAAAATTGAATAAATTGTGCCAACGATCTATTGCACAAGCATAAAAAAGTAATTACAGAAGGATATTCGTAGAATACTGTAACTGTGAGAGGTCCCCTTATGGGGACTTTTTTTATGTAGGTAAGTCCCACTGAGCTTCCCCAAGAAGCTCAAGCGTTTCTTTGATTCCTACCTGAAAGTAATCGTGAATCAATTCGTGTTGTGCCTCAGCAGATTTCGCCGATATCAGAGAAGATAAAGGCAAAACGGGACCATGCCAATCCATTTTA
The DNA here is from genome assembly GCA_039820545.1 of Bacteroidota bacterium. GTDB lineage: Bacteria > Bacteroidota > Bacteroidia > J057 > J057 > JALEFZ01. Next base: position 66,140 of record JBCBPW010000024.1, read on the forward strand.
TTCCAATGGACTCCCTTAGGAAGTCCTGGTAGATCCTTGTAAGAGACTGTTCCCTCGGGTGCCTGATGGGTGATATAAAAATAATACTCTGGCATGACCTCGTCCGCAATGGCCAGCCCCAATCCAATCGCCTTGGTGGGCACATCGTCTTTCATAGCCAAAGGAATATAAGTACCCACATCAAAGTGATGGGGCCATGTAGCTGTATCAGCACCATAGGGAGCAAACTCCGCAAAATAAGAGACTACCTTGTGTCCTAAGTGCCTCAAGATGGCAAATGCTTCGAAAGCCTCTCTTAATTCTTCTCCAAACTGAAATCGAGCACCTGTATCAATAGGATGAGAAGGAATATCATAATGTAAGTCGAGATGAAACTGACTAGAATCTAATCCTTCTGCTTCCAACTGCCCCTTGTGCCACTCTACCACTTCACTGCGTGTCAAACCTCCTAGGGATAATTCTGCCAATACCTCCCGATCATCCGCCTGCAAAAAAACAAGCGAAAAATCTGCAGGTCTGAGCCCCACATGAAATTGTGCCTGCTCCTCCACCTCCAGAGGGTTTCCTACTAATATCCCACCTTGCGGACGATTGTCTTCTACTAACCATCCCATATTGGTCTGACTGTCATCGTCTTCATGCGGCAGATAAATCTTACCCGTCATCGCTACGAATTGGACTGCGCGATGCATCTGCTCCGTCACTAGATTGAGGTTGTCAGTGTGTCTGTAGTTGTACCATGGCCAGGGAGAATGAGAATCATTTGAGGGAATCATGGAATCAAAACTTAATTGCTGAAGGAGATGATCTACATACAGATTGAGAAGGTAGATGGAAAATCAAAAGATAATGAGAACCAAAATGATTCATTTTCCAAGATGATTTTTAATGGAGAATTATCCTTTTTCCTTTTCCATCTGAGAATGAAAATTATGGATAAATATGAATCAATTTCTAAGAATAACCAAAGGGAGATTTTACATTAATGAAAAACATATTGGATTATTCATATAAGTTTTTTAATTTATTTGATGAAAGGAATACACACACTTTTTTCTTTTCTTTGGGAAGAGCGAAAAAAGTAATTTCTCTAACTTTAGTGAGGAATTTAGATTAAGATAGAGGAAGAAAAACCGTCATTTATTCTTATAAATAAAGTTTTTCGACTTAAATATCAATCAAGAGTTCTACCCAAAAGTAGAGGTTATGTTTTAGCCATCCCGTTGCGATCTCGCAAAAGATTCATTCGTTTAATAGTTTGGTTTGACTTAGCTGCGTCATTCGTGAGAATGGCGCAGCATTTTTTTATTATTGCAGGATGGAAAGAAGAAGTTTAGGCCCTCTTTTTAGAGAGTTTCTCGTAGCTACTGCATGGTTTGGCGCCAATGTAGGCCTCAACCTAGGTGTAGGTTTTGGATGGAGCTTTATCTGGACAGGGATTGCGGGGCTATTTATTGGATATTGGCGGGGAGACAAAGGGACTCTCTCGCCCTTTTCACTTTGGCTTCTGCTCAACTTCTGGTTCTTCATCTACATTTTACCTGCCATACAAGAAAACCAGATGATTGGATGGTTCCTTTTGGCAAGCTACGGAAGCTCTCTTGCAGGACTTATATTGAGTAAGCAAAAAAAGCGACTCTCTGTAGGGATCATTGTGAGTATCATGTGTCTATTGGGTATCGCCATTGCCTTCCAAGGTCTCCAACTTCCTTTGACACCCCCTGCTGATTGGGTGCAATAGTACCTTCTCCCTTTCTCTTGCGATTCTCGTATCCTGTCATCTCAGTGACAGCCAGGTTGTCCTGCTTTTTCTAATCTGTATCCTTCCTGTAGCAAAGGCCATCTCATCTATGCGTACCCTATATACCTCTCCAGGAAATACATGCACCACAGTTTGAGTAATAGGCCCGCAGTCTGCATACATACCAGAATATGCTTCTCCTATGACAGAACAACAGCGACTAGAAGCGCACTATCAAGGTAACGAAAAATGGCTTACCTGGGGTCCCTATCTCAGTGAACGTCAGTGGGGTACTGTACGAGAAGACTACAGCGCCGATGGCAATGCATGGAACTACTTCCCACATGATCATGCACGCTCAAGGGTATACAGATGGGGAGAAGATGGCCTCGCAGGTATCTCAGATGACCTGCAGCGTATGTGTTTTGCCTTGGCGCTATGGAATGGCAAAGATAGTATATTGAAAGAACGGCTCTTTGGACTCTCAGGGCCAGAAGGCAACCATGCAGAAGATGTCAAGGAGCTATATTACTATCTGGACAACACGCCTTCTCATGCCTACATGAAGTATCTGTACAAATACAGTCATCATGCTTATCCCTATGGTCAGATCGTCCATACGAATCACAAGCGCAACAAGCATGAGCCAGAGTTTGAACTGCTCGATACGGGGATATTTGATCAAGGTCATTATTTCGATGTATTTGTCACCTATGCAAAATCTTCATGGGACGACATCGCCATAGAGATTGAGGTTGTCAATCGAGGAGAAGAGGAAGCGGACATTTGGGTCATTCCGACTCTCTGGTATCGCAATCTCTGGGAGTTTGGCCGTATGGCACAGAAGCCAAGCTTGACTGCTTCCAAACAGTCCAAACAGGGATTTGAGGTCCATGGAAGACATCCTGAAATTGGCGAGCACTATTTTTGGGGAGAAAAGCCCGACTATCTCCTGTTTACAGAAAATGAGACCAATCAGGAAAAGGTTTTTGGGCGAAAAAATCCCCATCCCTTTGTCAAGGACGCTTTTCATAGAGCGGTGATAGAGGATGACTATGATTTCTTAAAGGGAAGAAAATCGGGAACCAAATGCGGCGCGGTGTACCATGTATTATTGGAAGGAGGTGAAAGTAGAAAATTTAAATTTCGTCTTAGCGGTCAACCTGTTCCTGCTCCCCCCTTACAAATCGATCCCATTCTTTCCCTTCGAAAAAAAGAGGCAGATGCGTTTTATGAATCGATGGTTCCCAGCTACGGGGATCGCGAGCTTGCCAATATCCAACGACAAGCTTTTGCAGGGCTTCTGTGGAATAAACAATACTACAATCTGGATATTCCCTCTTGGTTAGATGGTGATCCAGGTCAGCCCCCTCCACCTGATATTCGTAAGCAAGGGCGCAACATTCACTGGCGTTATCTCAACAATGAGGACATCATCTCTATGCCTGACAAATGGGAGTATCCCTGGTATGCTGCATGGGATCTCGCCTTTCACTGTGTGCCTCTGGCCATGATCGATCCTGCCTTTGCCAAAAATCAGCTTATCCTTATGATGCGGGAGTGGTACATGCATCCCAATGGGCAAATTCCCGCCTACGAATGGAACTTCTCAGATGTCAATCCTCCTGTGCAAGCATGGGCTGCGCTCAAAGTATATGAGATAGATAAGCAGAAAATGGGAAGGGGAGATATTCACTTCCTCAAACGTATTTTTCAAAAGTTGATGCTCAACTTCACTTGGTGGGTAAACCGCAAGGACTCCAATGGCAACAACGTATTCGAAGGAGGCTTTCTCGGTCTAGACAACATCGGTGTATTTGATCGGAGCGCAGAACTCCCAGGAGGAGGGCATCTGGAGCAGGCAGATGGGACCAGTTGGATGGCCACCTACTCTCTCAATATGATGCAGATGGCCCTGGAGATTGCCGTGCATGATGATACCTTTGAAGATGTCGCCACCAAGTTCTTCGAGCATTTTATTTATATCGCGGAGACGCTCAACCATATGGGACCAGATGGGCTTTGGGATGAGGAGGACGGATTCTACTACGACCAATTGCATCTCCCCGATGGGCAGAGGGTCTCTGTAAAGGTGCGCTCACTCGTCGGATTGACACCGCTATTTGCGGTCTGCGTCATCCCACAGGCTGTACAGGAAAAAGTACCTGGATTTATGGAGCGTCTACGGTGGTTTCTCGACTATCGTCAAAATACAGGGGTAGAAAACCTCATCCACCACAAAGAAAATGAAGATCTTTTGATGGCGATGGTTCCTCGGCACAGATTATCTCAGCTACTAGAAGCCATGCTTGACGAGCATGAATTTCTCTCTATCGGAGGGATTCGCTCTATCTCGAAGTTTCACGCCCAACACTACTATGAGTTAGAAATAGCAGGAGAGAAATACGGATTGCGCTACGAACCAGGAGAGTCGAGCACCTATCTCTTCGGGGGAAACTCTAATTGGCGAGGCCCTGTTTGGTTCCCGATGAACTATATGCTCATCCAGGCACTGTATCTATATTGCGATTTCTTTGATGGGGAATCAGGTGCTTACCTGCCTACAGGCTCCCCCTACTGGCTCAATCTCACACAAGTCGCCGATGAGATCTCACGAAGGCTCATCCATCTTTTCATGCCTGACCATACAGGACAGCGACCTGCACATGGAGATGATACCATCTACGCACGCGATCCTTACTTCAAGGATTTGATTCTTTACTATGAGTACTTTCATGGAGACACGGGACGCGGAATCGGAGCCAATCATCAGACAGGATGGACAGGCTTAGTAGCGGAGCTGATCGACAGAGCAGGTTGGAAAACGATGGTCAAAATCCCCGACCGAAAGTAGACACTGTTTCCACTTTCTAACGTCCATTCCTTTTCCCAGTCCTCACTGATATGAAGTGAATCGACACGATCGCTCATTTGACTGCAAATTGAGTGACCTATCCGTCATTGTATACGTATGCTCGTATATGAAGTGATACAGAGCGGATGTACACGACCATAGGATAAAATTATGTATCTTAGATACTATTTGAAATAAATACGCATTCGATTCAGGAACCACGCTTCACTTTGCAATTAACTACTTGGCCCTTTTAACCCCCCAATTATGAAAAAGCACCTGACAGTCTATCATCTCGCCATGTATTACGTTCGCTTTGGCAAATACGTCAAATTTTTCTCCCTCGTATCCACGATTCTATTTTTAGGATGGGTCATATGGTAGGTCTTAATCTAGTATAAGGAATAGGAAACAACGAAAAAAGCCAGGCAAAGGCCCAGCTTTCTATGGTATGATGGCTATCCAATTTTTTCTTGTGTACGCCTGTGTCTCTTCCCTAGTTCATGTAAATCTCCTCTCGCCACACTTGCCAAAAGTGTATCAGCTCTCCAGCTTCCGTAAATTTTATTTTCAGCGGGGGCTGTTCCGATTCGGGTTCTATTTCTAACATGTAATAAGGTCTCACCTTGGGTTGTTCTCTCAGAATAGCAATAGCAGAGAAGTAGTTCTCCACCATACTCTCAAGATAGTAGTTCATGAAATAGGGCGTCTCATGCTCGCCCAAATAGTGATCGGTCATCAACCAATCGCCATTTTTATTAAAGAAACCTACAGAAAATGCTTCTTGATCCGTAAAACATACTTCTACAGCTCCCCAATCATTTTCATACGCATCTTCTAGCACAGCTTCAGGGTACAAATGCTGAAAATTCATCTGTACAGAGAAAGGTATAGAGGGTTCATGTCTTATCATAGGTTTCTAAGTCCTTAGGTATCGATATCTCGCAAACGCATTACCATAAGCATCTATTGTGCCGTTTTGTCTCATAAGAGAAAGAAGGTATACGTCGATGTAAGTGTAGAACGGTATCTCTTGGTGTAGGTTACAGGTAAGTAGCTGAATCCCACTTCATCAGATGAATTTATAATCTAGTCATTTTTTCCTTTTGTTGTATGTGCTCATACAATGATTTTTATATAAGATCGTACAAAACCTCAATAGGGTGCTCTCAGTGCCTTTAGAGTGTATAAATTTTTACGCTGCAAAACTTTTTCTCCTTCATATATCTAGCAATCTTTGCGTCCTATTTTCCTTCTGATTTTTATTACATTTCCTGAAAAATATGGGTCGAAAGATCCCATCACAGGTAAAGTCATGATATAGATTTTCTACAACTACCTAAAAACCATTTTATGTTTTCATCCAAACACTACATCTGGACATTTCTCATCGCCATACTTGCATGGGGATTCCAGATATTATCCGCTCAAAGCCTCCCACTACCTCCCAGCGGAGGAAATCAGAAGGCCGAGGTGAGTCAATATATGGGGATGGTCAAGGCGACGTTTACCTACAACTCACCTGACGTAACTGACAGCCGCGGCAATAGCCGTGAAGGTAAGATCTGGGGACAGCTTGTACCCTATGGACTCAGCCCCAATAACTTTGGGACAGCCAAGGAAATGCCCTGGCGTGCAGGTGCCAATGAAAATACCTTATTCTCAGTTTCACATGATGTCATGATACAAGGGCAGAAACTTCCTGCGGGTACCTACGGATTCCACATCATACCAGGAGAACCCAATCAGGATTGGACCCTTATTTTCTCCCAAAATACCTCCTCTTGGGGCAGCTACTTTTATGATCAAGCAGAGGATGTACTCCGCGTAACTACACGTCCAGATAAGGCATCTTTTCACGAATGGCTGACCTTTGGGTTTACCGATCGCCAACTTACGCAGTGTGAAGCAGCTTTGTACTGGGAAAATCTCAAGATTCCTTTTACTATTTCTGTTCCTGATATGAATGACCTCTATGTAGCAGAAATAGAAGAATCGCTGCGTAGCTCTTCAGGCTTCAACTGGCAAAACTGGGTCTCAGCTGCCAACTTCTGTGTCAACAATCAAACGCATTTGGAAAAGGGAATGGAATGGGCAGAAGCAGCTGTATCTCGCCCATTCGTAGGACAGGCCAACTACACAACCCTCAGCACCAAAGCCAATGTCTTGATGGCTATGAATCGGATGGAAGATGCCCATAAGGTCATGGACGAAGCCATGGAACAACCTACTGCGGGTGTGTTACAGATCCACCAATATGCGCGTCAGTGCTTGGCCAGAGGGGAGAAGGAACGTGCCCTGGAGGTCTTCCAGAAAAATGAGGAACTACATCCAGACACATGGCCTGTGCATGTAGGATTGGCACGTGGCTACTCAGCTGTAGGCAATTTTAAAAAAGCACTCAAACATGCCAAAATCGCGCAAGGAAATGTCCCAGAAGGGGATCAACTCAATGCGCAGAGTGTCGAAAATATGATTGCCAAGCTGAGTGAAGGCGAAGATGTGAACTAAGCGCCATCCATATTACTTTGACTTATATTCTGGAAATCCTCCTCTTCTACAGAAGAGGAGGATTTTCTCTTTGAAAAGATCCAAACGTTATCCCCTCTCAAGCGGTTTTTGATAACCACACTTAATCCAACACATGTAATATCCTATTTATTTTTATTTTCAATAAAAGAATAAATACAGGTACAATTGCTTGTCAACTTTTAGATAGAATGAAGACTCGACTTGAGATGAGCAATAACCTAAAAAACCGTAATCGCCAGACAATCTCCCGCATCAGCAAAGGAGCTGTCATCATCGTAGCAGCCTTGTGTTTCTTCTTTGTCTCACAGTCAGATGAGCCTGAAGGAGATGCAAAAACTCAGCAACTCAAAGTTCAGGTTGTCTCCTCAAATGAGGCTTTTACCGCCTCAGCATTTCAAGGAAGTACAAAAGCCCAACTAGTCGATCTCGCCACCAAAATCCAGGCTGTACGGCAGAAAAAGCAACTGACACAATTTGAGAAAGAAAATCTGGCCATCTGGCAAGCACAATCCCGTATTTTTCACCAAGTACAAGACTTGGAGATGCGTGTCAATCTCCACAAGGAAGATCCTCAGTTTGACGCCCAGTCCTACGACAAAAAAATCCTCCGACTCATGACTGAGGCTAGGCAGATTGAAAATGCCTCTGAATAATTCACTTCATTCTCCTCCCCTTTCGAACACAAACTTCATGAAACAACTTTTACGTCTCGTCTTACTTCCTTGCCTCATCATCGTCGTCATCCTGCCTAGAGTCGCAGCACAATGCCCTGGATCAGGTATGGATACCCTACTCATAGAAAAATTTGAAGAGGGTGTACCGCTAGACTGGACGACACCCGAGACATCCGATGGAGGACAATGGCAAGTCAATGCTTTTCCCATCGGATACTTTCCCAATCCTGGTTATGGCAAATGGCTGTATGTCAATGATGAGCGGACGAACAAAGTAGGAAAAGCCAAGGTCGAAAGTCCTAGTGTGGATCTCAGCGACTATGAAGGAGGGGCATTTTTAGAGTTTGATTTACTCTTTCAAGAATATGCAGATAGCAGTGTGTTTCACCTGGAAGTTTGGGATGGAGATAATTGGATCAAAGCATGGGAAGTAGATCAAGATTTTTCAGGCCGTTTGCAAGTAGACCTCACACCACTCATCCACCCACAAATCAAAATCAGATGGTCATTTGATGATGAGGGAGCCTGGGCATGGGGCATGGGTATCGACAATGTGGTCGTGTACGGTAAAGTCATCGAATGTGGCAATGGGGTATGTGAAGTGGGCGAATCGCCTGAAAACTGTCCTGGGGACTGCCCGCAACGTACGGAAGCTTCAGCTTACTGGGTACCTGTGGGTCAGGACCTACAAGGTCAAAAGGTAAATTATAGAGACTTTCGAGGGCGAACAATTTGTGACGACTGTGCAGAACCGATCGAACTAGGTTTTCCTCTTGATTTCTTCGGGACATCCTTCCAGGAGGTCTTTCTCAACTCTAATGGCAATTTGACTTTTGAACGCGACTTCTTGTCATATACACCCGAATCTTTTTGCTTATCAGGTCCTAAGATGATCGCGCCTTTTTTCAGTGACGTCGACATCGCCACGGGCGGCCAATTGCAGTATTACAAAGATCCTGATCAGCATTATGCCATCTTCACCTGGTCGGATGTGGGCTACTATGGGTGTGACTTCCCCTGTGAGCTCACCAATACTTTTCAAGCTATTTTGGTTGACAGTACCGTGCAACACATCGGGCATTATCCTATCCCACACGGAGCCAATGTGATCTTTACCTATGGAGATATGAGTTGGACTACAGGCAACTCTTCGGGGGGAGTCGAAGGACTCGCAGGAAGTCCTGCTACTGTAGGGCTCAACAAGGGAGAGGGTACCATCTGTAACGATTACGGGACCTTTGATCATGACAGTCATCAGTATCTCGGCAACACACAGGATCTCCAATGTCCCCCCAATGGCATTCAACACTTGGATTATTTGACCCTTTTCCTTTCTGCTACAGATGGTGTATTTTTGGAACCTAGCACACACATAGACATTGTCGTGAAATCAAAGGAGGAAAAGAATGTCCTTTTATGGACCATCGACAATACGGAAGGCAGTGCTTATTTTATTGTGCAGCGCGGTGCTGACAGCCTCAGCTTTGAAGATCTAGAATGGGTAGATCCTTTGCATCCCATCGAGCCAGGCGCCTATACCTTTACTGATACCACGCCGCTTCCCGAAGACAATTATTATCGTATCTGGCATCTCAAGAAAAATGGGGAAGCACAATTCTCTAGTGTTGAGCATGTGCGGATGGCCTCCAATCCTACTGGTGCTTCTGAATTGGGACAACCCGAGTGGAGCATCGAAAGCAATCCTACATTTTATATTCAAAAGATTGGTCCCAATCCTTTTGAGCAGGAGCTCAATGTGCAATTTTTCAGTCCAGACGATCATCGACTAGCGTGTAAGCTATTCAATCGCGCAGGGATGCTGGTATGGGAATCTTCGCTTGCCAGTCAGGAAGGAGAGAATTTCAAAACACTTCGGGTAGGTTCTTTGGCTTCGGGAGAATATGTGCTTCATATGATTCATCCAAAGGGCAAAGCCTATAAGCGCCTCATCAGACGCTAAAGCCCCGAACGACGGGAATGAATCAGCTCCTGGATAAATCCCCATAGTAGTAAAAGCAGCGCAATCCCCAAGCAAATCCAGAGGATGACATCCACGTAGGGAATGCGAAAAGGAGGTGTTGTGGTTCCGGTTTTGATCTTTTGCTGATAGAATCGGTTCAACTGATTGACTTTCAAAAGCTGGGGGATATCCTTGCCGATGACCTTCACAGGAAGGGTAGGCGTCTGAAGGGAGTCGTACTTTGCTTCGGAAGGAGAAAAATAAAACATTTGAGCAGGACCGAGCAGATAATCGTTGCGAAAAGCTGCCTGTAGCTCATATCGAAAGGTCTTTTGTCCCCACAATTCCCCTTCTTTTCGCTGCCACTCTATCTGAGAAACAGGCTCAGAAAGGAGAAAACTATCTGAAAACTGAATGAAAGGGGCAGGGGCAAGCGTGACATTTCCCTTTCCTTCCACGCGTATAGCCAGATAAAACAGTTCGCCTGTCAAGTAAGTGGGTGTCCCAGTACTGGTTTTCTCTTTCCCCTTAGAAAATCCATAGGATAACATGAAATCGCCTACACATTGGGCATTGGGGAGTTGAGTGGGTGGGATTGCCTTTACTCGGAGCGCAATGGGGCTCGTTTCGACTTCTATCTTTTCTTCTGTATCCTCTATCGACTCCAAGCTGACATTGAGTCCTAGTCCGACGCGATACTGTCCTGCCTTCACATGGTAGACATATCCTTCCCACCAGACCGTTTTTTCTTTGGGTTGGGGAGGAAAGAGCGTTTGGGGAATTTTTACAAACTCAAAACCCTCATCTACCAAATAGGATTCTATATACTCTAGGGCGTATTTATCTATCTTCCATTCTTGAGGGCCTTCAGAGACCTGCGTCAATCTCAAAAAAATCAGTTCACCTTCCAATGCTTCTCCACGATCAGCTACCCATACCAGTTGGGGACTGGTTTGGGCATGGAAGAGATTCATCATCCCTACCAAACAAATCACAACGGTGAATAGTCTTTGCATTAGATACAACAAGGGGCTTATCACTGGTTACTTTTTTCTTACCCTTTTCTGACAAGACTTCTCAGCTCATGTCACGACACAAAGTGTAAACCTTATGTTCTACATGTATATTGCCAAAAATAGTAGAATTTCGCAGTAATGTAAGGATAGAAAGGGAAATTAGACGTGTGGAGCTGTATACCCCTTGTTCCAATGATTAATAGCAGATTGTAAATGAAGAAGAAAATTGTGGTGGCGATTACAGGTGCAAGTGGCAGCATTTATGCCCAGCGTCTATTGGGACAATTGAATCAATACCCTGATGTCGAAGTAGGAATCGTACTCAGTAAAAATGCCCCTGATGTCTGGACACACGAACTGGATGTACCTGCAACCTTTCCTTTTCCTGTATATGATCGGATGGATTATCGCGCGCCTTTCGCTTCTGGCTCCGCCAAGTATATGCATATGGTCATCATCCCTTGTTCTATGGGGACCCTAGGAAGAATTGCCAGTGGCTTTTCAGATGATTTGATCACACGGGCAGCAGATGTGGTCTTGAAGGAGCGCCGCCAGCTCATCTGTGTCGTCAGGGATACCCCTTTGAATTTGATCCACATCGAAAATATGGCTAAGGTCACACGAGCAGGCGGGATGATGCTACCTGCCATTCCTTCCTTCTACTCCAAACCCACATCCATGGAAGAGGCGGTAGATACAGTAGTACATCGCATCATGGATCAGGTAGGACTGGAACCTAAGACTTACCGATGGGGCGAAGAATGAGGGAGAAGCAGGCGAAAACATTATAGACAGATACAATTTCCAGGGGAGGATAAACGACATCAGTAAGGTAAAAAGAAGCAAACGAAACGGATAGAAACAAGCCCCTACAAGCCCTATCGTACTGTTTTAAGTCTATCTTACGGTCTGAAGGGTTACTTCTGGGGTATTTTCACCTGTTAATTCCTAGATATTCCTTGTATCTTGTTTCTCGCATCTTTTGATTTTGATGAAAACTTCTCGAAATTTCATCGTAGATATAATGTAGGCTCTGTCTACAGCTCAAACAGACACATTCGCAGTACCACAAAATATATGGCTCAAGAGAGATATAGAAGAAGTCGCAGCATCTCGGAGGATTTCGATACCTCACTCATGTATGATGATATCGAGAAAATCCGCGAGATCGAGGAAGAGGAAGAGAAAGATCAAAATGGGAAATTAGGATCGGCGGGGATGATGGCGCTTGTGGCAGGTGTCACGGTCTTGGTTGGATCGATCATCACGCAGACGATTGGACTTCCCGAATTATTCACACAGATCATTGAAGTGATTGTACCTGCCATTGGCTTTGGTGCGATGGCTTATGGATTCATCAAGATGATCAATCTGGCATTTAGAAGAAAGGAACTCAACTTTCCTGCGCTGAATGTGTATCGAAAAACAAAGCCAACACCTCCCCCCACGGGAGATCGTCAGCGCACACAGCGTACCAGTGCCCGTAACCCTCGAACAGCGAGTAGTGCCCGTGAGCGCTATCAGCAGCGCGCCCGTGCCCGTACCTACCAAGCCCAAGCAGACCCCAACAGAAAAGTGCTGCGTAGGTCTCGAACCAATCGCGTCTTCTCAGGAGTGGCAGGTGGTTTATCCGAATATACCAATATCTCCGTGACGTTGATTCGATTTGCCTTCATTGTGGGTATTTTCATGGGTTTCCCCATTCCTATATTCATTTATCTCCTCCTCTCCATTGTACTTCCTGCCAACTTTGATGGAGGATTTGACGGTGGCAATCCTGGGGGAAGAAAATCGTCACCTAGGAGCGAAGATATCCCCATCAATTAAGGATGGCTCAAAAAATTTGAGACCATGTTTGAAACCTCAAATCTGCGAAAAGTCTGTGCTTTCAGAACCTGAATTTTATCTATTTTGATCGATT